>CAMFHP010000028.1 GCA_945952225.1 uncultured Myxococcaceae bacterium | reverse complement strand
TCACGCGCGAATCGCACCGGGCGCCGCCCGGCGCTCCCAGAAGCGCGCGAAGCGGATGATGCAGCGTCGGAGGCCGATCCGACGCGACCGCACACACCAGCCCGTCGGTGACCGACGGGAACCCCGGGCCCGCACGCCTCCCGACACGCACGGGACCCGATCGCCACCGTGGCGGGCACCTCCCGACGCGCACGGGACCCGATCGCCACCGTGGCGGGCGCCTCCCGACGCGCGCGGGACCCGATCGCCACCGTAGCGGGCGCCTCCCGACGCGCGCGGGACCCGATCGCCACCGTGGTGGTCGGCCCCCGACGATGAAATGCACGGGCTTCCACGCGCGCAGACGGCACCGGCCGTCGCCGTAGGCGCCGTCGCAGGATGGGAGGTTGGGGAGCGGAGGTGCAGGCGTCGCGGCCCGCAGACGGAAGGCGATCAGCGCAGGCGGTAGAGCGTGATGCCCTCGGCGCCGGTCACGTACACGCGGCCGTCGGCCACGACCGGAGGAACCCACTGACGCACGCCCGCGGGGGGCGCTTCGGTGTTGCCGTAGAGCTCCATGCCCGTGGAGACCTCGTACGCGCGGAGCACGGGCGTGGTGCCCGCGCCGGTGTTCGCGCCGACGACCCAGAGCACCGCGTCGTTGTTTCCGTTCGACGAGACCACCGGGGGGTTGGCCGCGGAAATCGACGCCGTGCACCACGCCGTCTGGAAGCCCGACCCGTCGGCCGCGAGGCGCTGCACCGACACGCCGTTGGAGCCGCTGCATCCCTGGCGCGTGCCGCGCACGGGCACGAACGCGTAGGTGTCGGTTCCGTTCGACCACGAGGCCATCGCGCCGAACACACCGCCCGTGCAGATGCGCGCGGAGCTCACGGCCGTGGAGCCTCCGAGGTTCGACGGATCGAGGAGGTACAGCGTGCCCGCCTTGCCTGCCTGAAGCACCCGGGGCGACGAGGTGCCGACGAGCATCGGCGACACGGACCCGATGTCGAGGTCCTGGAGGTCGAGCGTGCGCGCGTCCGAGGGGCTGAACGAGTCGGGGGCGCTGTCCATCGCGAACGAGAGGCCCGACGCGCTGGCTCCGATGCGCAGCACGAACTCCCCGAGCGAACCCGGCGTGTGGCCGCCGAGCGGCGTGCTGTTGCCCGTCGCCGCGAAGATGCGACCCATGGAGTCCATCGCGACGCCGCCGGGCGCCCAGATGCCCGAGCCGCGTCCCGGCGTGGCGAAGGCGTTCTGCATGGCGGGGGTCGCTGCGTCGATCTGCACGACCCAGCCGTGGTACACGCCGCAGTCGCCGTAGAGGCCGCCGAAGGGCACGTACACCTTGCCGTCGCGGAAGCTCAGCGCGCCGCGCTGGCCCGTCACGCGCGGGTCGAAGGTCGAGCCGTTCGTCGCCGGCGGCGCGATGTCGGCGGGGTAGCCCGAGCGCTCCGCACCCGTCGCGAGGTCGAGCGCGTGGAGGCGGAACTTCAGCCCACCATCGCTGTTGAACGACACCGCGTAGAGGGTGTTCGAAGCGGCGTCGATCACCGGCGTGCTCGTCACACCGATCGTCGGGATGTTGCCGCACGACTGCTGCGAGCGCGCCACCGTGGGACCGAGCTCCGTGCGCCAGTACTCGGCGCCGGTGAGGGCGTCGACGGCGTACGCGATGTTCGCCTCGGTGGCGACGAAGAGCACGTCGTGGCGCGCGCCGCCGATGGTGAGACCCGACACGTAGAGCGGCTGCGCGTAGAGCGCGCCATCGAACGAGGGCGCGAAGCCCGTGTCGACGCCGAAGTTGCCGCTGCGGATCGACGCGGGCGAGAGGCGCGTCTCGCTGCGGTAGGCGCCCGTGCGCGCAAAGTCGCCGAGATACGTCAGCACGCGCGCCGACGAGCCCGCGGGGCCCGCGTCGGGGGTGCCGGTGTCGGTGCCGGTGTCGGTCGCGGGGCTGTCGGCGGCGGCGTCGGTGCCCGTCGAAGCGTCGGTGGGCGTCGGGGTCGGGGTGCTCTCCGACGAGCAGGCGGCGAGGAGCGTGAGGAGCAGCGGGATCGCAGCAGTGCGACCGGAGCGAGACGTCATCGTGAGGTTCTCCATGAGCCCGCGGCGCGGGCGAAGGAAACGTGCGAGCGCGGCGGAGCATAGAGGCAATCGCGCGGCGATGTCATGCGCGCGTCACGCACGGCGCGTGGCGCGTCGAAGGCTGCGCAGGGCCCCTTGCGCCGCAACCCTCGCCCGTGGGAAAGACGGCGCCGCGTGGAGGGCACCTCCGACCGGCGGCGCCCCGGCCACGCGTTCAACCCCCTTCCTGTTGCGAGTACCTGCACCATGCCCATGGACCGTGAACGCCCCCGCATCGACCGCGACCTGCGCGAACTTCTGACCTACCTCCGCGATACCTTCCGCGACGCGGCGTCTCGCATCGACGACTACCTGATCCGCAACGAGCCCGCGCCCCGCGGCCGTGACACCCGCGATGGCCGTGACAACCGCGGCGACAACCGCGGCGACCGCAACACCAACTGGGGCCCCCGCGACGCCGCCCGCGACGAGTGGCGCCGCAACGACCGTCCGCACGACAACGCCCGCGGCAACGACCGCGGTGACCACGGCGCCCACAACGCCTCGTGGGGCGACCACGACGACGCGCCCCGCGGCGAGGGCTCGAACAGCGCGATCCACGAGCCCCTGGAGCGCCTCCGCGAAGAGGTCCGCACGATCTCGAACGACGCGCCGCAGATGGACCCCTCGCTCCTGCGCCTGCACATCGAAGCCATCACCGCCGAGACGCGCCAGCTCCAGGGCCGCGCCAACGATCCCACCGACCAGGAGATCGCCGCCCGCATCATGCGCGCGCTGACCGCCATCGTGTCGGAGCACCGCCCCGGCCACGTCTACGGCCTCGCGCGCCACCACCAGACCGACTGGGATGAGATGGCCCGTCGCGCCCGCGACGAGATCCGCACCCGCGGCACCGAAGGTGCGCGCGAGCCCTCGCCCGGCAACGAGTGATCGCGCCCTCCGCGCGGCCTTCGTCTCGATGACAAGGCCGCGCGCCCCCGTCTCGCTTCGCATCCCGTCGCCCCGTGGAGGCGTTCCCATGAAGCCCGCTCGTTCAGTGTGTCTCGCGATGGTCGCGACGCTCGCCGCCCTCGGCTGCGCCCGCGGTGACGGCCCCATGATCGGCGTCGACGACGCAGGCACCGGCCGCGACGTGACGCCCGTCGACACGGCCTCCAACGACACCCCCACGACCGACGACACGCCCGCCTCCGACGACGTGCCCGTCTCCCCCGACGCCCCCATCGCCGACGATGTGCCCACGTCGCCCGACGTGCCCGTCACCCCCGATGTGCCCGCGTCGCCCGACGTGCCCATCACCCCCGATGTGCCCACGTCGCCCGACGTGCCCGTGAGCCCCGACGTCGCGCCGCCCGAAGACCTCGGCCCCACCTGCGGACCCGACCAGATCGTGTGCGGCGGAACGTGTGTCACCACCGCGAGCGACAGCAACCACTGCGGGCGCTGCGGCAACGCGTGTGCGCTCGGCACGCTCTGTACGCGCGGGAGCTGCGTGTCGGTGTGCGCCGACGGACAGACCGCGTGCCCCGCCGCGGGCGGCACCGTGCGCTGCGTGAACCTCCAGAGCGACGGCGCGAACTGCGGCGCGTGCGCGACGGCGTGTCCTGCGGGCCAGACGTGCTCCGCCGGGCGCTGCGCGACGACGTGTCCGACGGGTCAGACCCTCTGTGCGGGTGGGAGCTGCGCGAGCCTCACGAGCGACAGCGCGAACTGCGGCGCGTGCGGGCGCGTGTGTGCGATGGGCCAGCGGTGCTCGTCGGGCGCGTGCGCGTGCCCCGCGGGCCAGACGCTCTGCAACGGAACGTGCGTCACCACGTCGAGCGACAACGGCAACTGCGGCGCCTGCGGGCGCGCGTGCGGACTCGGACAGACCTGCGTCGCGAGCACCTGCACCTGCCCCACGGGCCAGTCGCTCTGCAGCGGAACGTGCATCAACACCGCGACGAGCACCTCGAACTGCGGACGCTGCGGCAACGCGTGTGTGCCCGGTCAGAGCTGCGTCTCGGGCCTCTGCCAGTGCCCCACGGGCCAGACCCTCTGCGGCGGACGCTGCGTGACCACGGCGACCGACGAGGCCAACTGCGGCGCGTGCGGCGTGACCTGTCCGTCGCCGCAGACGTGCACCTCGGGGCGTTGCACCTGTCTCACGGGGCAGACCCTCTGCGGCGGATCGTGCGCGAACCTCCAGACCGACAACGCCAACTGCGGCGCCTGCGGAACCACCTGTCCGTCGGGCTCGACCTGCGCATCGGGGCGCTGCTCCACCGCGTGCTCGGCCGGGCTCACCTCGTGCGGCGCGACGTGTGTGAACCTCCAGACCTCGGCGACCAACTGCGGCGCGTGTGGAACGGCCTGCGCAACGGGCACGACCTGTCGCGCGGGCGCGTGTGTGCCCCTCAACGACGACCGCACGTCGGCCACGGCGCTCACCCTCACCGCGGGCGAGCTCACGGTGAACGGAACCACCGCGGGCGCGACCTTCGACGGCTCGACGGTGTGCTTCCCCACGTCGTCGACCTCGCCCAACGTCTGGTACCGCTTCACGCTCACGCAGCGCGAGATCGTGTACGCCGACACCGCGGGCTCGTCGTACGACACGCGGCTCTACTTCGCCTACGACACCGGCACGGTGATGTCGGCGACGTGCAACGACGACGCGGCGTGCTCCACCGGCGGCTTCACGAGCACCACGCAGTCGCGCATCGCGACGGACCTTTGGCCTGGCACCTACTACGTCGTCGTGTCGGGCTTCGGACCGTCGTCCCGTGGTGCGTTCACCCTGCACCTGCAGCACATCCCTGTTGGGTACGGGAGCTTCTTCTACAGCACCGCGCTGACGGGCAGTGGCGATGCTCCTGGGGCTTCGACGACGACGAGGCTCGTGGGCACCAGCGCGCGCACGCCGACGTGCGGCGGCGGCCTCGGCCCCTCGGGCGAAGACATGCGCTGGTTCATGACCTGCGGCGGCACCACGGCCTCGCTCTTCAGCGTGTGTCCCGGTGACGGCGGCACGTGGGTGCGCCAGAGCGGGTCGACCCAGTACGACCCGGTGATGTACGTGTACAGCGGCCAGACGGGCACGCAGGTGCAGTGCAACGACGACGGCACGGGCTTCATGTGTGCGGGCACCGGCGGCGACACGTCGAACTTCGGCAGCCGCATCAGCGCGCCGATGCCCCGCGGGCTCAACGCCGTGGTGGTCGACGAGCGCAACAACACGAGCGGTCTCTCGTACCGACTGCACTACCAGATCAACTGAGCCACGACGCGGCGTCCGGCCGTGCGACGTGATGCGGCGCGGCAACGGGGCGAGGTTCCCGACCGCGCGCGGGTGTGTCATCGTCGGCGCCGTGCGACGGAGCATGACGGCCCTCTGCGCCTGCGTGTTCGCTGCGAGGCTCCTCGCGGCGTGCAGCGAAGGGAACGTCGACGGCGAGACCGCCCCCGACGACGCGAGCCTGTGGCGTCCGCCCACCACCACCGACGCGGCCACGTACGACGACGTCGATCAGGAGCTCCCCGACGGAACGCCGAAGGGCACCTGGGACGCCGCCCTCGACGACGTGACCGACAGCGCCGCGCAGTACGACGGCGCGCGCCCGAGCACCGACCGCGGAAGCCCCATCGACCCCTGCGCCACGCGCGCCGACGGCACCTACTGCGCCGCCCTCGTGGGCCTGCCGAGCACCGGGCTCCTGCGATGTGCGGGCGGCGCCGACGCGGGCGTGACGCCCTGCGCGGGCGGCTGCTTCGACCGCGCGGGCGCCACCGACGTGTGCCTCGACGACGGCATCGACCCCTGCTTCGACGAGCGCGACGGGCTCTACTGCGGCCGCACCATCGGCGCCCGCACGCGCGTCGACGACGCGTACCGTTGCATGTACCGCCGCACCACGTGGACGGGCGCGTGCTCGGGCGGATGTGTCACCACCGCGACGGGCATCACCTGCCAGCAGTGAGCGCGATGCGGCGCCGGGGTCAGCGGCGCGGAGCGAAGTTGGGCGACGAGAGCTGCGCGAGGTAGAGCCGCGCCTCGTTCGAGACCGAGCCGTAGGGGAAGCGCCGGAGGAGTTGCCGCAGGGTGTTGCGCGCGTCGCCGTACTGCTGAAGGTCGACGAGGCACTGGGTCATCTTGAAGAGCGCGTCGTCGGCGGCCTCGCGGTCGGCACCGTCTGCGACGCCCTGAAGAATCACGAGCGCCTCACGCTGACGACCGAGGTGACGGAGCGCGTCGGCCTGCGCGATGCGCACGAAGGGGATGTGCCCCGCGTCTTCTTTCATGCGCACGGACTCTTCGAAGCTCTCGTGGGCCTCGGCGTAGCGGGCCATGCGCGCGTGTTCGAGGCCGCGCTGGTAGAGCGCCATCGAGAGGTCGGTGCGAAAGCGATCGACGGCGTCTTGAAACATCGCCACCTCGGCGGGGGCGAGGCGCTCGCGGCGGAGCTGCTCCCAGGCCTCGACGGCCTCCTGCTTTCGTCCGTCGCGGAGGAGCTCGTAGAACGACTGCGCGCGGGCATCGAGCTGGGCGCGCTCCTCCTTCTCGCGCTGGACGGCGGCGAGCTCGCGGCGCGCGGTCTCTTCGCTCCGTTGCAGCGTGCGAAGCTCCGCGCGGTTCTCGCGCATCGAGGCGTCGAGCCAGAGCTTGATGCCGCCGAAGATCACCACGACGAAGAGCACGTACGCGGTCGCCGAGTTGACCGTGATGCGCCGCTCGTAGCTCGCCTGGCGCCGCGCGATGCTCTTCACGTCGGCCGAGAGCGCCGCCGTGATGTTGTTGGTTTTGATGATCAGCCCGCGGGCCTCGATGATCTCGCGCTTGATCTCGCGGAACTCGTCGTCGGGGTCGCGAATGGCCATCGGTGCTCCTCGGCGCACCGACTATCCCGCGCCGTGAGCGAGCGCAAGCGCTCTGCGGAATGGCACCGCGCGCACACCGCGACGATTCGCGGCACGCGCACTTGCCGTCGGCCCGCACGGTCTGTTACACGACCGCCCGCCGAGGAGACACATGGGTCAGATCTACGACATCAACGAGGTTCGTAAGGGCAACAAGCTCAACGTCGATGGGGCGCCGTTCATCGTCGTCAGCGTCGACTTCCGCAAGCCGGGCAAGGGCACGCCCTCGACCGTCGTGAAGATGAAGAACATGATCACCGGCTCCGTGCTCGAGCGCACGTACAAGGCCGGTGAGAAGCTCGACGGCGCCGACATTGAAGAGCGCGAGATGCAGTACCTCTACCCCGAGGGCGAGCAGCTCGTGTTCATGGACAACGCCACCTACGAGCAGGTGCACGTCGACGCCAAGGCGCTCGAAGAGACGCGCGGCTTCCTCCTCGACAACTCGACCTGCCAGGTTCTGCTCTACAACGGCTCGCCCATCGGCGTGACCCTCCCGACCTTCGTCGAGATGGAAGTCATGGAGACCGAGCCGGGCTTCAAGGGCGATACCGCCAACAACGTGCTCAAGCCCGCGACCGTGACCACGGGCGCCATCGTGCAGGTGCCGATCTTCATCGCCGTCGGCGACCGCATCCGCATCGACACGCGCACCGGCGAGTACGCCGACCGCGTGGGCCGCGCGCGCTGAGCGCACCGCCTCCCCTCCCCGCTGTCTCTGCGGCCTCCGCCGCGCTCCCCTTCGCCTCCCGCTGACATTCCCATGCGCATCCTCTCCGGGCGCCTCGTCGCCCTCGACGGATCACGCCTGCTCGTCGCCGTCGACGGCACCGTCCGTTCGCTCACGCTCGCGGGCGACACCGACGCCTCCGCGGGCGACCTCGTGCGGGTCACCGTCACCGACGACCACCGCGCCCTCTCCGTCGCGTGCGTGGCCCGCCCGCGCACGTCGCCCTTCGCCGCCGGACGCGAGTCCGCACGGCTGCTCCAGGGCGGCCTCGCGGCGCGGCTCCACACGCGGATGCGCGCCCTCGACGCGATGCGCGCGCACCTTCGCAGCGAGGGCTTTCTCGAAGTCGACACGCCCGCGGTGGCCCCCTGCCCCGGCCTCGACCTGCACCTCGACGCGCTCGACGTGACCGACCGCCACGGCGCGCTCGCGGGGCGGCTCATCACCTCGCCCGAGTACCACATGAAGCGCCTGCTCACGGGCGGCGTGGCGCGGTGCTTTCAGTTCGCGAAGTGCTGGCGCGCGGGCGAGCTCGGCCTGCGCCATCAGCCCGAGTTCACGATGCTCGAGTGGTACCGCGCGTGGGAGGGACTCGACGCCATCATGGCCGACACCGAGGCCCTCGTGCGCGCCGCCGCGAGCGTCACCGAATCTCCGCACGCGATCACCGTCGATGGCGTGCGCGTGCCCCTCGACGCGGGCTTCGAACGGTTGACCGTGCGCGAGGCCTTCGCGCGCTGGGCGCCCGCGGTGCGAGATCCCATCGCGCTCGCGGCGACCGATGAGGAGGCCTACTACACCACGCTCTCGACGGAGATCGAGCCGCGCCTCGGGTGCGAGCGGCCGACGTTCCTCACGCGCTTTCCCGCGTGTCACGCCTCGCTGGCGCGCGTGTGCGACGACGACACGACGGTGTGCGAGCGCACGGAGCTCTACGTCGCAGGCACCGAGCTCTGCAACGCGTTCCTGGAGCTCACCGACCCCGACGAGCAGCGCGCGCGCTTCGAAGCCGACCAGCGCGCGAGGGCCGCGCGGGACCTTCCCGTGTACCCCATCGACGAAGACTTCATGGCCGCCCTCGACGAGCGCATGCCGCCGAGTGCGGGCAACGCGCTCGGCGTCGACCGGCTCCTCGGGCTGGTGATGGGCACGCGCGAGATCGCCGACGTGATGGCCTTCCCGCGCGCGCCGCGGTGACGGTCAGATCCCGCGGGGAATCTTCGTCAGGTCGAGCTGCATCATCGCCGCGCGGAGCACCGACGAGCGGCTCGCCTTCGTGAACCCGCGACGCTTGAGCTCCTTCACGGTGTCGTCGAGGCGCTCGAGGTCTTCGTTGTAGAGCGAGATGCAGATGACCTTGTAGTGGTCGGGCCGCGGCTTCGCGTCCGTCGCGCGCACGGGCCCCGGACGCTTGCGCCCGTCGCCCACCGACTCTGCGATCGGAACGTCGGCCGCGAAGAAGGTCTCTCGCAGCACATCGGCCACATCGTCGTCGAGCACGCGCTCGACGCTGCTTCGCGTGTTCACTGCCATCACACCGCCTCCATCTGCGCCGCAGCTTCGGCGGCGGGCTTCGCACGTACGCCCTGCCGCGTGGCGGCCAGCACCGTCTTGACCACCTCGCGGTAGTCCTCGGCGCCGTTCGAGTCGGGCGCGTACTCGAAGATCGTCTGCTTGGCCGCGGGGGCCTCGCGGAGCTTCATGTTGGCGCGAATGGGCGCCATGCAGAGGTCGCCGAACTTCTGCTTCAGCGTGTCGGTGACCTCCTTCGCGAGCTTGTGGCGCGCGTCGTAGAAGGTCGGCACCACGCCGAGAATGTGCACCGGATGCTTCAGGTGCTCGTGCACGCCCTTGAGCGTTCGCACGCACTGCTTCACGCCCACGAGCGCGAGGTAGTCGCACGACACGGGGATCAGCACGCTGTCGGCGTAGCAGAGCGCGTTCTGGTTCAGCAGCGAGAGCGACGGCGAGCAGTCGAGCACGATGGCGTCGTAGCCGTCGGCGCCGGCCATGCGCTCGCGCAGCACGCGGTCACGGTTCGGACGCGCCGCGAGGTACAGCTCCGCCGCCGCGAGCGACTCGTTCGACGTGATGATGTCGAGGTTCGAGCGCACGGGGATGGCCACCTCGCGCGGATCGGTTCCGAGCACCAGCACGTGGTAGAGCGAGGCGTCGCCGCGCACGCCGAGCGAGACGCCCACGTTGCCCTGCGGATCGACGTCGACGAGCAGCACCTTCATGCCCGCCTCGGCGAGCCCCGCGGCCACGTTGATCGACGTGGTGGTCTTGCCCGTGCCGCCCTTGTGGTTGAACACCGCGATGCGACGCGGCGCGCGCTGCGTGGTCGCGCGGGTGATGCGTCCGCGGCAGGCCTCGCTGCACGCGTAGCGGGTGCCCGCGTCGCTCACCGACACCTGCCAGGTGTACTCCAGCGAGAACTCCTTCTTGCAGATGGAGCACGCGTGCTTGTCGGCGCCCGTGCCGCGCACGTGCGTCTGCTGGCATCGCTGCGAGCAGAAGAAGTTCGTGCCGGTCGCGCTCTCGTCGATCTGAAAGCGGAACCGCACCTCGAAGCTCTTGTTGCACACGGTGCAGGATCGGGCTGCCGTCATCGCGAAGTCCTTCGTGAAGTGGTCGATTCGGTGAACTCCTCTACGTGAGCGCGACCTGTGGACAAAATTTCGTGCAGCGATTTTTCGCACGCACGACGACGCACTCGCAGGGCCCGTGAAGGCCCCGCGCGATGCGGTGTGTTGCGTGGGGAGCGAGACGAAGGCGCGCGTGAAGAACGCGCGGCGATCAGCTGCGGAGCTCGGCGACCTTCTCGCCGAAGATGCGCTCGACCTTCGCGAGAAACTCCTCGCTCGGATCGATGCGGAAGCGCGGGAGTGACACCACCACCTCGCCGCCCTCGGGGATCTTCACCACGGCGTTCACGGGGCACTTGCCGGGGTGTTCGCCCATGGCGCGCTTGAGGTCTGCGAGCCGTCGCTTCGCCACTTCGAGTTGGAGCAACGTCGTGGGGCTCAGTCGCAGCGTGACCCCGCGCGTGCGGGCCCGCAGCGCGTCGCCGAGGGGCGTGACGCTCTCGACGGTGAGCGAGCGCGTGAGCTGCGCCTCGTTCACCTCTTCGTCGACGTTGCCCTC
The DNA here is from genome assembly GCA_945952225.1 of uncultured Myxococcaceae bacterium. GTDB lineage: Bacteria > Myxococcota_A > Polyangia > Polyangiales > CAISKJ01. The sequence goes on along the minus strand of CAMFHP010000028.1, from coordinate 71,848 downwards.
TTCGTCGCGCTTGAACTCGACCTTCACCTTGCCCGCGACGAGCACGGCCTCGCCCTCTTTCATCTGCCCCGCGAGCGCGTCGTACATCTTCGGACGCACGATGGCCTCGACGCGTCCGCTGCGGTCTTCGACGAAGAAGAAGGCCATGCGCCCGCCCGACTTGGGCACCTTCTCGCGGTAGCCCTCGATGACGCCCGCGAGGGTCACCTCGTCGCCGTTGTCGCGCTCCTGCACGCCCGTCGCGAGCACCGTGGCGAAGCGCGCGGCCTCGACGGCGTAGCGGTCGAGGGGATGGCCCGTGAGGTAGAGCCCCAGCGCGTCGCGCTCGAACTTGAGGCGCTGGAGCAGGTCCCACGGCGGCACCTCGGGGTAGCCCGACGAGGGTTGCAGCGTCTCGGCGATGGAGAACAACCCCATCTGCCCCGACGAGCGCTCCTTCGCGGCGCCCTTGCCGCGTTCGAGGGCCTTCTCGATGGCGGCGAAGGCCTGCGAGCGCGTGGCGCCCGTGCGTTCGAGTGTCTTGTCGAAGGCCCCGGAGTTCACGAGCGCCTCGACCACGCTCTTGTTCACGCGACGCGGATCGATGCGCGTGGAGAAATCGAAGAGGTCTTGAAAGGGCCCCGCGCCGCGCGCTTCGAGGATGCTCTCGATGGCCGCGTCGCCCACGCCCTTGATGCCGCCGAGGCCCACGCGGATGCGCGGTCGCCACACGTCCATCTCGATGCGGTTCGCGGGCTTGCGCGGCGGCGGAACGGGCTTCGGGTTGTAGATCACCGTGAAGAGTCGGTCGCTCTCGTTCACGTCGGGCACCATCACCTCGATGCCCATGGTGCGGGCCTCGTTGATGGTGCCCACCAGCTTGTCGATCTTGCCGAGGTCCGAGCACAGCGTGGCGGCCATGAACTCCACGGGGAAGTGCCGCTTCAGGTACGCCGTCTGGTACGTGATGAGCGCGTACGCGGCGGAGTGCGATTTGTTGAAGCCGTAGCCCGCGAAGTACTCCAACAGGTCGAAGATCTCGCCCGCCTTGGCCTCCTCGTAGCCGAGCTTCACGGCGCCCTCGACGAAGATCTTCTTGTGCTTCGCCATCTCCTCCGCCTTCTTCTTGCCCATCGCGCGTCGAAGAAGGTCTGCGCCGCCGAGCGAATACCCGCCCATCTTGCGGGCGATCATCATCACCTGCTCCTGGTAGACGATGACGCCGTAGGTGTCCTTGAGGATGTCCTTCAGGCTGTCGTGGGGATACGCGACCTTGGCCTTGCCGATCTTGCGGTTGACGAAGTCTTCGACCATGCCCGTGCCGAGCGGCCCGGGGCGGTAGAGCGCCACGGCGGCGACGATGTCTTCGAAGCAGTCGGGGCGCAGGTCTTTGAAGAGCTTCTGCATGCCCGACGATTCGAGCTGGAACACCCCCGTGGTCTCGCCCGACTGGAGGAGCTCGTAGGTCTCGCGCGCGAGCTTCGCCTTCGCGGGGTCGGGGTCCTTGCCGTCGAGGGGAATGTCTTCGAGCAGGAACTCGCTGCCGCCCTTCGCGACGCGCGCGATCTCGTCGGGGCGCCGACGGATCATGCCCACGGCGAAATCGAGAACGGTGAGCGTGGTGAGCCCGAGGAAGTCGAACTTCACGAGGCCCGCGGCTTCGACTTCGTCCTTCGCGTACTGCGTGACGATCTCGCCGCCGCCGCCCTTGAACACCGGCACCGAGTCCCAGAGCGGACCTTCGGAGATCACGATGCCGGCGGCGTGCATGCCCGCGTGTCGGTTGAGCCCTTCGACCTTCATCGCGAGGTCGATGACCGAGCGCGTCGACTCCTGCTCGTCGTACATCGCCTTGAGGCGCGGCTCTTTTTCGAGCGCTTCCTTCAAGGGAACGGTCTTGCCCTGCACGGGGTCGGGCACGAGCTTCGCGATGGCATCGACGTCGGCGAAGGGCATGCCCAGCACGCGCCCCACGTCGCGCACGCACGACTTCGCCTTGAGAATCTGGAACGTGGCGATCTGACCGACGGAGTCCTTGCCGTACTTGCGGCGCACGTACGAGATCACCTGCTCGCGCTTCAACATGCAGAAGTCGACGTCGAAGTCGGGCATCGAGACGCGCTCGGGGTTGAGAAAGCGCTCGAACAGCAGGTCGTACGGAATGGGGTCGATGTCGGTGATGCCGAGGGCGTACGCGACGAGCGAGCCGGCGCCCGATCCGCGGCCCGGCCCTACGGGCACTCCGTTGGCTTTTCCCCAGTTGATGAAGTCCTGCACGATGAGGAAGTACCCGGGGAACTTCATCTGCTGGATGACCTTCACCTCGATGTCGAGGCGCTCCCGGTACTTCACCTCGTCGACGGTCTTGCTCTGCCGCTTGAACGCCGCGAAGCGCCCTTCGAGGCCCTTCACGCAGAGCTCGCCGAAGTAGTCGTCGATGTTGTCGACCACGGCGCCGACGTCGTCGCGAAACTTCGGCAGCGTGGGCTCGCCGAGCTTCAGCTTGACCTTGCACATCTCCGCGACGCGCATGGTGTTCGAGAGCGCCTCGGGCAGGTCCGCGAAGGTCTCGGCCATCTCCTCGGGGCTCTTGAGAAACATCTCCTCGGAGTTGTGCGAGGTGGCCTCGGCGTCTTCGAGCGTCTGCCCCGACGCGATGCACATGAGCGCGCGCTGCCCCTGCGCGTCGTCGCGACGGAGGTAGTGCGAGTCGTTGGTGGCCACCACCGGGAGCTCGAGCTCGCGCGCGATCTCGACGAGCAGTCGGTTCACGATGGGCTGCTCGACGAGCCCGTGGTCTTGCAGCTCGACGAAGAGGTGCCCGGGGTCGAGCATCTCCTTGAGCATCCCGAGGGTCTGCCGCGCGAGCTCGGGAGACTGCTGCAGAAGGGCCTGCGGCACGAGCCCGCCGAGGCATCCCGTGAGCACCACGACGCCCTTCGAGTGCGCCGCGAGGCGTTCAAGCGTCGACTGCGGCGAGGCTCCCTCGGGCGCGTCGAGCCACGCGTGCGACACGAGCGCGATGAGGTTGCGATAGCCCTGCTCCGAGGCCGCGAGGAGCGGGAGGTGATAGCTCCGAAAGCGCCCGTTCTTGTCGGGACGATCGCCGGGAAAGGCGTGGCCGAAGCCCAGCTCGCAGCCGAGAATGGCCTGCACGCCGTAGTCCTTCGCCTTCTTGTAGAAGTCGATGGCGCCGTGCATGTTGCCGTGGTCGGTGAGGGCCACGGCGGGCATGCCCATGTCCTTCACGCGGGCGCAGAGATCCTTCACGCGGATCGCGCCTTCGAGCATCGAGTACTGCGAGTGAACGTGCAGGTGAACGAAGTCGGGCATCGCCCGCGGCGCGTAGCACACCGCACCTTCGCGCCGCACCTTCTCGGCCGCGGGGAATGGCACATCGCGTCATCGCGGTGCGAGAGGCGATGTCACCCCACGAAGTGTTGAAAGCGCTGCGCGAGCAATGTTAACCCCTCCCCTCGCAGGACGAGACGGGCGCTGCGGCGGGCACTGGCACGCGGCGCCGTTGAGGGTCCCGACACCGATTCCACACCGTTCTCGCACCCACGACGGTCGACGAAGGAGACACGCCACGATGAAGCGCACGAGCACGATTCTTACTGCGGGCATTCTTACGGTTTCGATGGGCCTCCTCACGGGCTGTGGCGGCGACGACGCGAGCGGTGGCGGCACCACTCCGGCGCCCGCGCAGACCTTCGACTACGTGATCAGCGGCATCACGATCGACCAGGGCACCGGCGGCGCGGCCCCGGCCCCGGCGACGCACGCGCAGGGCGTGGCGGGCTTCGACCTCGACGGCCTCAAGTCGACCCCGGCCGACGCGATGACCCGCGGCAACGCGGCGTGCAGCCACGCGGACTTCTTCTCGACCCTCGACACCGATCAGAACACCGGCACCTGCGCGGCGGGTACGGCCCGCGGCGGCGCGTCGTGCCAGGGCGGCGTCGACAACCAGCTCCCCGAGATCGCGGCGACCGTCATGGGCTTCGGCACCGACGTGCGCGCGTCGCTCAACGACGCCGTGGCGCAGGGCAAGGTCGCCATCCTCGTGCGCGTGACGGGCGTCAACGGCACGCCGGGTCCGACGCTCAACGACAGCAGCGTGAACGTGCTCGTGTACCCCGTGGGCCGCCCGATGTTCTCGAGCTGCTCGAACATCGGCATGCCTGGCCAGATGTACGCGGTCGACAACGCGTCGCTCCGCACCGCGGGCGATCTCTCGACGGCGATCTTCAGCTCGCCGGGCTCGATCGTGAACGGCCGCCTGCGCGTGTCGCCCCCCGCGGCGACTGGCACGGCGAACTTCACGTTCACGCTGCCGGTGCAGGGCATGAACATCCCGCTCGGTCTCTTCAAGACCCAGCTCCGCGTCGACATGACGGCGGACCGCGGTTCGAACGGCAACCTCGGCGGCTACGCGCAGCTCGGCCCGCTGTCGTCGATGCTCGGCGCGCTGCTCCCCGCGGGCATCCCCGCGAGCACGGTGCAGACGGTGCTCCAGAGCCTCGTCGACATCCAGGACCCGGCCGGCAACGCGATGGGCTGCACGGCGCCCAACGGCGGCATCTCGCTCGGTCTCGGCTTCCAGACGGTGCGCGCGGTCATCGCCGCGGCGCCCGTGGCCGGCGCCCAGATGGGCATGTGCGGCAGCAACTGATCGCTGTCCCTTTCCACTCCCTGCGCGCGCTGTGATACATGGCGCGCGTGCCTTCGGATCCTTCCCTTCCCGCACGCAGCGCCTCGGCCGACGCGATCCCCGCGGTCAGCCTGGTGATCCCCGTCTACAACGAAGAGGAGTCGCTCCCGGCGCTCTTCGACGCGCTCGACCACGCGATCACCGCGCTGCCGCAGCCCGTCGAAGCGGTGCTCGTCGACGACGGCTCCCGCGACCGCTCCTTCGCGCAGCTCCGTGAGGCCGCCGCCGTGCGCCCGTGGCTCCGCGTGGTGCGCTTCCGCAGGAACTTCGGTCAGACCGCTGCGATCGCCGCGGGCATCGACCACTCGCGCGCGCCGATCATCGTCGCCCTCGACGCCGACCTGCAGAACGACCCGAAGGACATTCCGCTGCTCCTCAAGCGCCTCGACGAGGGCTTCGACGTGGTGTCGGGCTGGCGTCGCGACCGCAAGGACAAGGCCGTCACGCGCAGGCTCCCGAGCGTGATCGCCAACTGGCTCATCGGCCGCGTGTCGGGCGTTCGCATCCACGACTACGGCTGCACCCTCAAGGCCTACCGCCGCTGGGTGCTCGAACCGTACGGGCTCTACGGTGAGATGCACCGGTTCATTCCGGTGTACGCGAGCTGGGCCGGCGCGCGCGTGACCGAGATGGAGGTCACGCACCATCCCCGTCGCGCGGGCGTGAGCAAGTACGGCCTGGGCCGCGTGTTCAAGGTGCTCCTCGACCTGCTCACGGTGACCTTTCTCGGCGGCTACAGCACCAAGCCCATCTACTTCTTCGGCAAGCCCGCGCTCGCGCTCTGCACGGGCGGACTGCTCTCGGCCTTCGTGTGGCTCGCGCAGTTCGTGAAGGGCCACGTGCTCGATCGACCGGGCGAGTGGGTGCAGCCCGTGACGCTGCTGCTGCTCGCGGTGTTCCTCTTCTCCATCGGCGTGCAGCTGCTGCTGATGGGTCTTCTCGGCGAGATTCTCATTCGCACGTACCACGAGTCGCAGGGCAAGAAGACGTACCTCGTGGGCGACAAGGTGAACTTCACCGGAGCCCCGCAGGCGTAGGCGTCGGGCGCGTCTCATGTGCGGCATCACCGGCATCGCGCTCCCTCGCGGCGAGCGCCCCGACGACGCGACGCTCCGGTCGATGACCGACACGCTCGCGCACCGCGGGCCCGACGGCGACGGCGTGTGGATCACCGACGGCTGCGGCCTCGGTCACCGTCGTCTCGCGATCGTCGACCTCTCGCCCGCGGGCGCGCAGCCCATGGTCACCGTCGAGGGCGACGCGGCCCTCGCGTTCAACGGCGAGATCTACGACTTCGCCGACGCGCGCGCCGCGCTCGAAGCGCAGGGTGAGCGCTTCACCTCGCGCAGCGACACCGAGGTGCTGCTCCTCGCGCTGCGCCGATGGGGCCCCGACGCGCTCCAGCGCCTCCACGGCATGATGGCCTTCGCGTACTGGAACGTGCGCGATCGAAGCCTCCTCCTCGCGCGCGACCGCTTCGGCAAGAAGCCGCTCTACTACGCGCCCCTCGGCGGCCCCGACGCGCCCGACGGCGTCGTCTTCGCGAGCGAGCTTCGCGCGCTTCTCCGTCACCCCCGCGTGCGCGCCGAGCGCGCGATCGATCCCGCGGCGGTGGCCCAGTACCTCGTGCACGAGGCCGTGCCCGCGCCGCGATCGATCCTCGCCAACGTGCGCAAGCTCGGGCCCGGCGAGCGCGCCACGTGGAGCGAGCGCGAAGGGCTCCGCATCGAGCGCTGGTACCGCCCGCGCTTCGGCATGCAGATGCGCGGCGACCTCCGCGAGCTCACGCAGGAGCTCACCGCCCGCGTCGCACGCGCGGTGGAGCGACGCCTCGTCGCCGATGTGCCCGTGGGGGTCTTTCTCTCCGGCGGCCTCGATTCGAGCTTCATCGCGGCCCTCGCGGCGCGGCGTCACGCGCGGGTGAAGACCTTCGCCATCGGCTTCGAAGACCCGAGCTTCGACGAGAGCGAGCACGCGGCCCTCGTCGCGCGTCACCTCGGCACCGACCACCACACCGAGGTGCTCGCGCCATCGGCGCTTCTCGACCTCGTGGTGCCCACGCTCGACATGCTCGACGAGCCCCACGCCGACTCGTCGATCCTGCCGACGTCGCTGCTCGCACGCCTCGCGCGACGGCACGTGACCGTGGCCCTCGGCGGTGACGGCGGCGACGAGACGCTCGCGGGCTACCCCACCTTCGTGGCCGACGAGGTGCTCGGCGCGCTGCCTCCCTCGGCGCTCGCCGCACGCGCGCTGGGCTTCGCGGCCTCGATGGCGCCGCGCTCCGATGCCAACTTCTCGCTGGGCTTCAAGCTCCGGCAGATGTCGCTGGGCGTGGGCGCGCGCGGCGCCGAACGTCACGCGCGATGGCTCTCCGCGGTGGACCCCGACGCGCTGCCGTCGCTCCTCGGCCCTGCGCTCCGTGAGGGTGTCTCGCACGCGCTCGACGCGGCCCATGCGTCGGCCGAAGGAACGGTCTCGGACTTCGACGCGGCGACGGCGTTCTACCTCGGCGTGTACCTCGGCGAGGGCGTGCTCCAGAAGGTCGACCGCGCGACGATGCGCGTGTCGCTCGAAGCGCGCGCGCCGCTGCTCGACACCGAGGTGGTGGAGTTCTGCCTCGCGCTCGCACCGGAGTTCCGCATCCGCGCGGGGGTGACCAAGCGCATCCTCCGCGAGGCGCTGCGCCCGCTCGTGCCCGCCTCGATCATCGAGCGCCCCAAGAAGGGCTTCGGCGCGCCCGTCGGTCAGTGGCTCCGCGGACCGCTGCGCGCGATGCTCACCGACACGCTCTCGCCCGCGCGCCTCGCGTCGCACGGCTGGTTCGCCCCCGCGCCGGTCGCCCGCTGGCTCGACGAGCACCTCGCGGGCACGGCCGACCACCGCAAGGCGCTCTACACCCTCCTCGTGCTCGAACACTGGCGCACGCGCTGGCTGGAGGCGCCGTGAGCGACCGCTCGACCACGATGCGCGACCTCGCGTGGCTCGGGGCCTCGGTGCTCGCGCTCGCGGCCTCGTTCGGCGTGCTCGAAGCGGCGCGCGCGAAGGGCGACACGCGGCGCGCGCTCGCGCGGGTGATCCGTCGCGAGAGCACCGCGCGCGACCTGGTGGTGGTGGTCGACGAGGCGCCCGAGCTCGTGTCGATGGTGCGGCCCACGCCGGCGCTGTGGGGTGTGCCTCCGCTCGACGACCTGACGGGCGTGCAGCGGCTCTATGTGCTCGCGCCACGCGAGTCGGCGCTGGGGCCGTTCTATGCGCGCCTCGGGGCCGCGGAGCCCTTTCACGGCGACGTGCGCGTGCGCCGCTGGGAGATCGCCGCGGGCCACCTCTCGCGCGTCACGTGGAACGCGCTCGACGCGCTCGGCGATGGGGTCTCCGCACGTCGCGAGGGCGGCGTCGACAACGGGCCGTGTCCCCCCGATGCGGGACGCCTCGTGTGCCACGGACCACCATGGAACTCCCTCGTCGCCGAACCCCACCACTTCGACGGCGTCGAGCAGCGCTGCATCTTCGCGCACCCGCAGGCCGACGGCGCCCTCCTCGTCGACTTCGCGAACCTTCCGCCGGCGCGCGCGCTCGTGGGCACCTACGGCATCGACGACGGCGGCTACCACCCCGAGGGATCGCCCGTCGACCTGCGCTTCGAAGTGCTCCTCGAAGGCGCGCCGCCCCTCGTTCGCACGATGGCCGCGACGAACCGCAAGGGACTCACGCCCTTTCGCATCGACCTTCCCGCGCGGCCTGCGCGCGCGACGATGCGCGTGACGACGGCCAACGCGGGCGCCCGCCAGTTCTGCTTCACGCTCCTCGCGACCGAGTAGCGCCCCGCGGCGCGAAGCCCGTTTCGCAGCGGTTGCCACGCGCGATGCGCACCCGTCGCAACGTTGCGCCCCACGGAGCGCACGGGCATTCTCCGCGCGCGATGGAGAAGCCACTGGTCTATCAGGCAGACGATCGATCGATCCTTCTGCCGTACTACAAGCGCTTCGCGGTCGAGCCCACGCTGCCGTTCATTCCGGCCCGCGTGCACCCGAACACGATCACGCACTTTGGCCACGTGGTGAACCTCGCGGCGGTGGCGCTGCTGGTGTTCCTGCGACCGCGCCAGGGCTGGGTGTTCATCGCGTCGATGCTGCTGCTCCAGCTCTACAACTGGGCCGACAACGCCGACGGCGCGCACGCGCGTCGCACGAAGCAGTCGAGCGCGTTCGGCGAGTTTCTCGACCACGGCCTCGACGTGCTCAACACGGTCTACATCGCGCTGATGACGGTGCTCGCGATCGACTCGTCGCACGAGTGGGCCATCGTGCTGAGCATCATCATCCCCGGCGCGGCCTCGCTCACCTGCTGGGAGCAGACCGAGACCGGCATCTTTCGCCTCGGACTCCTCAACCAGGTCGAGTCGGTGATGGTGCTCTCGGGCATCATGGTGCTCGACGCGGTGATGGGCGTCGACGTGCTCCACCGCATCCACGTGGGGCCCGTGACCTTCTGGCATTTTCTCCACGTGTGGCCCCTCGCGACGATCGTCTTCGGCATGGTGCGCGGCATCCAACGTGTGGCCGCTGCGAAGCGTCCGGTGACGCCCGCGCTGGCCTTTCTCGCGACGCACGGCGCGATCCTCGCGGCGGGCTGCATGCACCTGCTCTCGACGCTCGCGGCGGTCTCGATCGCGATGGCCGTCAACGTGTTCTGGGGCGCGCGCATGCTCTCGCGCCGCCTCGCGGGAGAGCCCGCGCAGGTGGAGCCCGCGCTCCTCGTGGGCCTCGCCTCGATGGTGGGCTACATCGTGCTGCGCCACGCGGGCGTGACGCTCACCGCCGAGCAGGGCGTGGGCCTCGCGGGCCTCGTGTGCGCGGGCTACGCCGTGTGCTCGGTGCAGGCCGCGCGCAGGGGCATCGCGAGCATCGAGGAGCGCGAAGGCGCCGCCCGTCAGGCCGCGTAGGCGACACGCCCATTCCACCGTGAACCGCGCCTCCCTCATCCGCGGCATCCAGCTCGTGGTCGCGATCACGCTGGTGACCTTCGCGACGATCCTCTACCGCGCCATCTCGAAGCAGCAGGGCAACCTCGCGGCGGGCCTCCAGCACGTGCACTGGGGGTGGCTCGCGGCGGCGGCGCTCCTCGCGTTGCAGGAGGGCGTCTGCGGCGGCCTTCGCATGTGGGTGCTCGGTCGCGTGCTCTGCCCGCAGCTCACGCCGCGCACGGCCATCGCGTCGGAGTTCGTGCTGATGTTCGTCGGCGGCATCACCCCCGGTCAGCTCGGCGCGCCCATCTCGCAGGTCGCCGTGCTCGTCGAAGGCGGCATGCCCTTCGCCGCCATCGCGACCGCGGAACTCCTCACGGCCTTCTGCACCATCACGTTCTTTCTCGTGACGGCCTCGACCATGCTCGCGCTGCGCATGACGGGGCACCTCCAGCTCCCCGGCGCCGAGCAGTTCGAGTACCTCCTCGGGTTCAGCGCGGCGGTGTTCGGCAGCGCCTTCGTCGCGCTGATGCTCTGCGTGCTGCACCCGCCGCTGCTCAAGCGCCTCTTCGGCATCGCGGGACGCGCGCTCGGTCCCGTCGCGCAGTCGCTCCTCCGCGCGGTGACCCGCATCGAGCGCTTCGCGTCGCTGCGCGATGCGCCGTGGGCGAAGCCGGGTGCGACGACGGCGCGGCTCGTGGCGAGCGTCGACCGCGTGCACGAGGGCTTCATGGTCTACGTGCGCTCGGGCAAGCACGCGGTGGCGGCGGCGCTGCTGCTCACCTTCGGGTTCTTCTGCGCGCGCTTCGCGGTGTCGTACTTCATCCTCCGCGGCCTCGGCATCCCGACGACGCCCTCGCAGTACGTCACCGTCGGGCCGCCCGTGGTGCAGGTGATCCTCGTGCAGGCGCTCTTGAACTTCGCGCTCTACCTCTCGCCCACGCCCGGCGCGTCGGGCATCGCCGAGACGGGCTCGAACCGCATCATGTCGCCGTGGGTCACGGGCGTGTATGAGCTCCCGTACCTGGTGCTCTGGCGGCTCCTCGCGCTCTTTCTCTGCATGTTCGTGGGGGGCACGTACATCTTCCGCTACCTGGGCACCGACGTGCTCGAACGCCGCGTGAAGGAGGCCGAGGCGGCCGAGGCCGCGCTCGACTCCACGCCCCCCGCGTAGCGCGCATCCACCCGCAATCCCATCCGTCGCCCGCGACGTAGTGACAGGACAACGAGAGCCATGACGAAACCCGTGTTCGAAGAGATCGCCCCGTTCAACCTCGACAAGTTCCTCACCGCGTCGAAGCCCCTCGACCTGACGGGCATCAACCTCGACGACGCGGGCAAGTACCCGCTCTCGATGAGCGAGGTGAAGGTGCTGCGCTACATGCAGGACACCGAGTTCTACACGGTGCACTACATGAAGGCCCTCATGGAGACGAGCGCGCTCGCCGATGCCGAGTGCCGCGCGTTCCTCGTGTGCTGGGGCTACGAGGAGTGCTTCCACGGCCGCGCCCTCGCGCGGATTCTCGAAGTGTGCGGCCACGAGCCGTCGAAGCGCTCGCTCGACGAGTTCGCGCGCCCGCGCAAGTTCGCCGAGGTGCTGCAAGATGCCGGCGGACGCCTGCTGTCGGCCATCTCGTCGGACTTCATCGCCGTGCACAACACGTGGGGCGCCATCAACGAGCTCACCGCGGTGCACGCGTACACGCGCCTCGCGAACCTCTCGGCCAACCCCGTGCTCGCCCAGGTCTGCAAGCGCATCGTGAAGGACGAGCGCCGTCACTTCGCGTTCTACTACGCGCAGGCGAAGCGCCGCCTCGACAACGCCCTCGCACGCCGCATGACGAAGACCGCGATCCGCGCGCTCTGGGAGCCCGTGGGCGGCAGCATGGCGCCGCGCGAGGAGCGCGACTTCGTGGGCGCCTACCTCTTCAACGACGAAGACGGCCACGCGCGCCTCGCCGAGATCGACAGCACCATCGCGAAGCTCCCCGCGATGGAGTGGTTCAAGATGGTCACCGCCGACGTGCTCGCGGGCAACGAGCGCATGCGCCGCGCGGGCGTCTCCATCGACCGCCCCGTGCTCGCCACCGCGTAGCCCCGTCGACGCCCTCCCCGGAGCCGCGCAACGCCCTGTGCAAGCGCGCGCGGCTCCCCTAGAGTGCGCCGCGCACCGTCGACCGCGCGGAAGCACCCGCCACGTCCGGTGGTTCGCACCGCTGGAGCCCGCAACGCACCCATGGCCGACCACGCCCCCACGCCCGCCGCGCCGACCGCCACGCCCCTCGACCGCCGCGACCTCGCGCTCCGCGCCTTCGCCGTCGTGGGCCTCGCGTTCTCCGCGGCGCTCCTCGTCGACTACCTCCACACGCCGGTCTTCTGCGGCGGCCACAACTCGGGCTGCGACCACGTGCGCAACTCGGTGTGGGCGCACCCCTTCGGCGTGCCGCTGCCCGTGCCCGGCGTCGTGTTCTTCAGCGCCGTGCTCGCCCTCGCCGCCGCGGCCACCCCCCTCGCGCGCCGCGCCCTCGCGATGGTGGGCGGCATCGCCGTCGTCGCGGGGCTCTCGTTCATCGGGCTTCAGGCGCTGGTGATCCACCACTTCTGCAAGCTCTGCCTCGTGGTCGACGCGTCGGCCCTCGGCGTGGGTGTGTCCGCGCTGCTCCTCGCGCGCGACGAGGCCGCGACGCTCACCGAGCGCCTCCGCGTGCCGACGCTCGCGTTCATGGGCTCTGCGTTGATCCTCCCGCTCGCCTGGGGACTCTCGCAGCCCGCGACGCCGCGCCGTCGCGTCGAACCCGTGGTGGCCGGGCTGCCCGACGGGATCGCGATGCCCGACGTGATCGCGCGCGAGCAGTCCGCGGGCGTCGCGACGGTGGTCGAGTTCGTCGACTTCGAGTGCCCCTACTGCCGCCGTCAGCAGGAGGCCATCGCGCCCGTGCTGGCCTCCTACGGCAACCGCGTGCGCCTCGTGCGAAAGAACGTTCCGCTGTCGTTCCATCCCCACGCCGCGGGGGCCGCGCGCGCCCAGTGCTGCGCCGACGAGCAGGGCCGCGGAGACCGCATGGCCGAAGCCCTCTTCACCGCCGACGACCTCACGCCCGAAGGCTGCGCGCGCATCGCCGAGCGACTGCACCTCGACATGGCGACCTTCCGCTCGTGCCTCGCCTCGCAGCGCCCCGAGGCCTCGCTCGAACGCGACGCCAACGACGCGCGCGCCGCGGGTGTGGGCGGTCTCCCCACGCTCTGGATCGGCCGCGAGAAGTTCGAAGGCCTCACCGACGCCGACGCCCTCCGCGCGAGCATCGACCGCGCCCTCCGCGCCGCCACCGCGCCCGCTGCCGACGCGTCGACCGCGCGCAGCGGCACCTGACCGCCCTCCGTCCTCGACGACCTCCGCATGCGCGTCACGCACGCCCTCTGCCTCGCCGCGACGCTCGCTGCGTGCCGACCGCGACACCGCGCGAGCGATGCGGGCGACGACGGCGACGCGCGCAACACGGCCACGATGCCCACCACGAACACCGACGTGGTGCCCGTGCGCGCGGGCGACGGATCCCAACCGCGATGGCGCTACCTCGCACGCGGCGCCCCGCTGCGGGGTGTGGAGCGATGGCGCTACGACCTCACGCCGCGCGTGCCCTCGGGCGAGGCCGCCACCGATGGACGCACGGTGTTTGTGAGCGCGGTGCGCGACGAGCCCGAGGGACCGACGGACGGCGAGGTGTTCGCGTTCGACCTCCTCGACGGCACGCTGCGCTGGCACACGCCCGTCGGCGGTTTGCACGGAGAGCCCATCGAGGTGCTCGACGGACTGGTGCTCGTCGACACGCTCACGCACTGCATCGCGCGGGGCCCGGAGACGCCCGGCGTTCCGCTGCGTCCGTGCCTCGACACGCGCCCCGGCGGACTCGTCGCGCTCGATGCCTCCACGGGCCACGTGCGCGCGCACACCACCGTGAGCTCCGACGCGATCCGCGCACAGTGGACGGGCCTCGCGGTGGGCGGCGCCCTCTGGATGCACGACGGATCCAACGCCCTCCGCGCCATCACGCTCCCGACGCTGACGCCCGGCGCGCGCCTCGCGACGAACGCCACCACGCTCAACCTCGCCACGCTGGGCGGCGACCTGCTGTTCACCCTCCGCGGCGCCCTCGGAACGACGCGCCTCGTGCGACGCACGCCCGGTGTCGCGCGCCCGCGATGGGAGCGTCCGCTGCCGCTCCACACGCACTGTCCGCTGCTCACGGCGGGCCCGCTGCTGGTGCTCCCGGCCTTCGCGAACACCGCGGGCGCAGGGGGACTTCGCGCCGTGCTCACCGGCGACGCCGTCGACGTGTGGACCACCGACGCGCCGCACCGCGTGTCGTCGTGCGCGATGATGGAGGGCGGCAACGTGTACCAGGTGATCGATGGCGCGCTGGTCGGTCACCACGTGATCGACGGACGACGACGCGCGCAGCACGCGCTCCCCGACGCGCCCACCTCCGATGCGGCGGCCCTCGTCGACGGGGTGTTCTACGCGGGCCTCCGCGGGCGCGTGGTGGGCCTCGACGTCACCGACGGACGCGCTTCGGTCACGCTCACGACGGGCGCCGACGCCGCCGAGTCGGTGATCGTGTGGGGCGGACACGCGGTGGTCGCCGCGCGTGATCCTGCGCTCGTGCTCGGCTTCGAGTGATGCTCTGATCGCGGCCCTATGATCGACGAACGACCGCGGCGCGGCGCGGTGAGCACGGGCGATGGCGGCGCGCGCTTCACGCTGTGGGCGCCCTCGTGGGGTGATGTCGAGATCCTCGACGCGAAGGTGCTCGGCGAGCACGTGAACCACGGCGCGTCGCTCGCGATGCGACGCCACGACGACGGCGAACACTGGGTGGCCGAGGGGTCGCTCGACGGCCCGGTGGCCTGGTACGAGTACGCCGTCGAGGCGCGTCTCCGCTCGACGGGACGCACCTGGCGAACGCGCGTCTCCGACCCCTACGCGCGCGAGGTGTACCGCGATTTTCGGTCGGTGCTCCGGGCCGACGCGACGCCCCATCGCTTCGCGCCCTTCGCGCGTCCTGCGCTGCGCGACCTCATCGTGTACGAGCTCCACGTCTACAACTTCACGGCGGAGGATCCCCGCGTGCGCGGCCTCGTGCGCGGCACCTACGCGGGCGTGAAGGAGAAGCTCCCGCACCTGCTCGACCTCGGCGTCAACGCGATCGAGCTCATGCCCGTGTTCGACTACTCCGACCCGTGGCAGGTCGGCGTTCGCTGGAACTACAACACCGCGTGCCACCTCTGCGCGCCGCACCGCGCCTACGCCGCGCGCACCGAGCACGCGCGCCAGGAGTTCATCGAGCTCGTCGAGGCCTGCCACGACGCGGGCGTCGCGGTGATCGTCGACGCGGTGTTTCAGCAGGTGTCGCGGCGCTTCTCGTACGCGCGCCTCTATGATCCCGACCACGATCCGCGGCGCTCGCCCGACGTGACGAACAACCCCGTGCTCGGCGCGCACCCGCGCGAGCGCGACGCCGGAGGATGCGACCTCGACTGCGACAAGCCCGCAGCGCTGGGCTTCGTGCGCGACGTGATCGACGTGTGGTTCGACGAGCTCGGCATCGACGGAATGCGGTTCGACCGCGTGCCCGGCGAGCTCCGTTGGCGCGAGCGGCGCGCGACCGCTTCGACGCTCGCGACGGAGGCGAAGTCTCACGGTGGCGACACGGCCTATCGCATCGCCGAACCCGCGCGCGACGACGGTCCGCTCGATGGAACGGACTTCAACGCCCAGTGGCTCCCGCGCTTTCACGATGCGGCGATCGAAGCGCTGCACCACCAGGGGCTCTCGCACCTCGAACTGCGAATGAACCCGCGCGCGCAGGGCTTCTCGGACGAACGCGTGCCCGTGGTGTTTCTCGACAACCACGACGACGAACGCCTCGCGAACCGCGGCGGACGCCCGTGGTGGCGCCTCCAGCCGCCGACCATCGCGCTCTTCACGCACCCCGGCGTGCCGATGATCTACATGGGCGCGGAGTACGCCGAAGACGACCACACGCGCTTCGAGAACGGCCTCCCGCGCGAGCTCAACCCCCTCGACTGGGAGCTCACCGAAGCCGCGGGACCGCTGCTCCGCCTTCACCGCGCGATGGCCTTTCTGCGCCGACGTCTCGCAGCGTTGCGCGGCCCCGCGTTCACGCCCCTGTGGCGTCACGAGTCCGAGCACGTGCTCGTGTACGGACGCGGCGAGCCCGAGCTCCAGTGTGTGGTCGCGCTCAACTTCGACGAGGCGCCGCAGACCGTGCGGGTGCCCGTGCCCGGCGTCGAGGGCGTGTGGCACGAGTTCCTCTTCAACCTCACGTTCCACGCGGCGGAGGGCGAGATGCGCTACGTCGACCGCGACGGTGCGCGCTGGGATCGCCTGCTGATCCCCGGCTCCTACGCCCACGTCTACTGCCGCGAGAAGCTCTGGACCGACGCCGAGTGGACGTCGCTCTTCGCGCGCGACCGCACGTGATCGTGTCCGTTGGTTTCGCCGCGGAGCTGTAGTACGTGCCCTCGCCCATGGCACACGTGACCGTTCTGGGCGCGGGTCTGGTCGCAGGCCCCGTGGTTCGTCACCTCCTCGACCGCTCGCCGCACACGGTCACCGTCGCGGCGCCCGAGTTCGAACGCGCAACGGCGATGGTCGCGGGACATCCGCGCGGCGAGGCGGTGCGCTTCTCCATCGACGACAGCGCGGCGCTCGATGCGCTCGTGGCGAAGAGTCAGGTCGTCGTGAGCATGCTGCCGTACGTGCACCACGTGACCGTGGCCGAGCGCTGCATCGCCCACGGCGCGCACCTCGTCACGTCGTCGTACGTGCAGCCCGCGATGCGCGCCCTCGACGGCGCCGCGAAGGCCCGCGGTGTGGTGCTCCTCAACGAGCTCGGACTCGACCCGGGCATCGACCACATGAGCGCGATGCGCGTGATCCACGAGGTGCGCCGCGCGGGCGGACGCGTGACCTCGTTCCGCTCGTACTGCGGCGGACTCCCGGCGCCCGAGGCGAACACCAACCCCTTCGGGTACAAGTTCTCGTGGTCGCCGCGCGGGGTCGTGCTCGCGGCGCGCAACGCGGCCCGCTACCTCCGCGAGGGTGCGCTCGTCGAGATCCCCGGGCCCGAGCTCTTCGCGCGCCCCGAGACCGTCACCGTCGAGGGCGCAGGAACCTTCGAGGGCTACCCCAACCGCGACAGCGTCTCGTACGTGCAGGTCTACGACCTCGAAGGCGTCTCGACGATGTTCCGCGGCACGCTGCGCAATGTGGGCCACTGCGAGACCTGGTACGCGATGGGCGCGATGGGCCTCTACGACGACGCCGCGCGTAGCTTCGTGGGAGGCACCTTCCGCGACGTGATGGCCTGGCTCGGCGGCGTGTCGGTCGACGGAGACGTCGAGGGCGCGGTCGCTGCGCGGGCCCGCATCGCACGCGACGCGGCGCCCATCGAGAAGCTCACGTGGCTCGGGATGTTCTCGCGCGACGCGCTCCCCTCGCCCACGATCTCGCCCCTCGACGCGCTCGTGGCGCGCATGGTCGAGCGGCTCCAGTACGCGCCGGGCGAGCGCGACATGGTGGTGCTCCAGCACGAGTTCGAGGCCGACTACGGCGACCGGCGCGAGCACATCACCTCGACGCTCGTCGACTTCGGCGCGCCCCACGGCGACACGTCGATGTCGCGCACCGTGGGCCTCCCCGCGGCCATCGGCGCGCTGCGCGTGCTCGACGGAACCATCGCCACGCCTGGCGTCGTGGTGCCCGTGTCGCCCGCGGTGTGCGAGGCGATCCTCGACGAGCTTGCGGCGCTCGGCATCCGCTTTCGAGAGACGCGCGCGGCACGCTGACCGACCGGGCGCGAGACACACGTTCCGCGCGGCTCATCGTCTGGCCTCGCGATGCCGATAGTGCGAGATGTGACGGCCCACACCACAGGACGGCGCGTCGGCAGCCGGTACATGTTGCGACGCGCGCTCGGGCAGGGAGGCATCTGCACCGTGTACGAGGGCGTGCACCTCTACACGTCGCGGCGCGTGGCCGTGAAGGTGCTGAACCCGGAGTACGCCAACCACGAAGAGGCGCGGCTTCGACTGCTCGACGAGGCGCGCGCGCTGGGCATGGTGCGGCACCCGAACGTGGTCGAGATCCACGACGCGGGCACGTGGGAGAACGCGCCGTACCTCATCACCGAGCTGCTCGAAGGGCGCAACCTCGAAGGGCTGCTCACCACGCGGGGACGCATCCATCCGACGGACGCGCTCCAGGTGGTGCGGCAGGTGGCGCTTGGGCTCGCGGCGGCGCATCGCGTGGGGGTCGTTCACCGCGATGTGAAGCCCGCGAACGTGGTGATCGTGCGGGGCGGCGACGGACGCGAGAAGGCCACGCTCATCGACTTCGGCGTGGCGAAGCTCCCGCGCGGGGCCGACAAGATTTCGAAGCGCTTCGGTGACTCCGGCGGCGCCGTGGGAACGCCCGAGTACATGGCCCCGGAGCAGCTTCGCGGCGCGACCGACGTCGACGGACGCGCGGACCTCTACGCGCTCGGCGTGGTGCTCTGGGAGTGCTTCACCGAGACCGTGCCCGTGCCCGGCGAGCTCGGCGCGGTGATGGCGTGGCACGCGACGCACGACGCGCCCTCGCTGCGACGTGTGCGGCCCGACCTCGCGCCCGCCGTGCTCGAACTCGTCGACCGATGCCTCGCGAAGGATCCGCGCGACCGCTTCGCCGACGCGCAGTCGCTCGTGCACGCCATCGACGCCACGGGGCTCTGCCGCGGGAACATGCACCTCGTCGACTACGGCATGTCGATGACGCAGGAGATGCCCGCCATCACCGCCGCGCAGACCGACGCCGCGCGCGCCGTCGGACAGCGCCCGCAGCTCACCGCGAACGACCTCGCGTGGAAGCGCATCCGCAGCGCCCAGCGCGCGCCCTTCACGGGCCCCGTGCGCGCGATCTGCGAGCACGAGACCGCCGACCTCCGCGGCGAAGACATCGCCGAGCAGGGCATGCTCGCCGTCGGTCCTGCGGGCTTCGTCGCGGGCGAGCGTGTGGTGCTCCGCTTCGCATTGCCCACGACCGGCGACGTGGTGAACGCACCCGCGATCGTGCGGTGGGTGCGCGCGAGAGAGGGCAGCTCGATGCGCGCCGCGGCCGCCGTGGGCTTCGAATTCGTCGACGCGCCGCCCGCGCTTCGACACGCGCTCTCGGCGTACATCGCGATCCTCGCGGCGTCACAAAACGCCTGAAAAACAAGGCCGAGCTGAAGCCCGACCGTAGGAGAAAAGCGCGCGCGCTCATGGACGTTCACACACCTACACGTCATGATCCGCACACCCATGTCACGACGCGTGTGGATCGCTGCGCTCTCCGTCGGTTCCCTCCTCCACGCGGCTGCGCCGTGCGCGCAGGGCTTCGTGCGAGAGGCCGGTCCACGGCGCGCGCTCTCGCTCGATGTGCCGACGCCGCGCTGCGAACTCTGGCGCGGTGACATTCACGGCAACGACCCGACGGCCTCGATCACCGTGCGCCTCTGCACCGAAGGCGCGCGCGTAACCGGCACCTTCGCGTGGTCGAGCGACGAGAGCGGCTCCGACCGACGCTCCCTCGAAGGCGCGTGGAGCGCCGACGGCGCCGTGCTCACCGCGCGTGACACCGCGATGCTCGAAGCCACCCCGCGCCACGGCTGGACGCTCTGCACCGCCGACTCCTACGCGCTGCGCCGCGTGTCGCCCGACCGCCTCGAAGGCACCTACGTCTCCTCGCGCTGCAACGACCGCGGCAACCTCGCGATGGTGCGCGTGCCCGACGCGCCCGCGAAGCCCGCAGAGACCGCATCGGCGCCTGCGGCTGCGGTGATTCCGCCCGCCGTTCTCTCGACGCATCACACCCGCGCGTCGGCAGGATGCAGCGCTTCGCCGGGCCTCGGCGGGGCGTCGTCGTCATCGTGGGCGGTGGTCGGTGCGGTGGCGCTCTGCGCAGCGATGGCGCGGCGTCGTGGAGACGTGAAGAAGGCCGCGTAACGGAGGCGCTCCTTCGCGGGAGCGCTCCATCGACGCGGCCTTTGTGGAGGCGCCGCAGTCGGAGCGGGCGATCAGCCTTCGCCGAGGCTCGCGAGCGTGTAGATCACCGCGAGGGCAATCGCGAGGGCGACGGCGCCGTACGAGATGAGGCGCGGGCCCGACCACTCCGCGTCGTACTTGCGCATGAGCTTGAAGTCTTCGGGGAGTTCTTCGGCGTGGTGGTCTGCCATGGGGTCGTCGTCTCCGGGGAGCGGTCTATAAGGTCATTCCACGCGCGGAGGCAAGCGGAACACACCGCCGCGCGCGGCGCTCGGACTACGCGCGCTTGACGCCCGCGATGTGGTCGACGAGGGGCCCGTAGCCCTGGATCGCCGCGCGCTGGAGGTACAGCGCCATGCCGCGCAGACCACCGAGCTCCTCGCCGCCACCCGCGCGACCGGGGCCGCCGTGGAGGAGCTGCGGGAGCACCGTGCCCGGCCCGAGCCACGCGCCCGCGACCTTCGCGTTCACGATCGTCACGCGGCCGTGGAAGGGCGCGATGCCCAGCACCACCTCCGACGCGAACGCGCGGTCCTCGGAGTACACGCTCGACACGAGCCCGCCGCCGCCGCGCCGTACGAGCGCCACCACCTCCGCCGCACCGTCGTACGGAACGATCGTCGCCACGGGCCCGAAGACCTCGTGGTCGTGCACCGCATCCGCCGTTGCGCCGTGCTCCACCGCGAGGAGCGTGGGCGCCACGAAGTAGCCGCGTCCCTCGGGCGCGCCGAGTCCGTGCACCGCGTGGGTTCCGCCGAGGAGCACCGACGCGCCGCTCGCGACGAGCTTCTCGATGCCCGCGCGCACGTCGCGGAGCTGCGAGGCCGTGGCCACCGGGCCCATCGTGACGCCATCGGTCACGGGGTTGCCGACCTTCACCGTCGCGAGGCGATCGAGCAGGTCTTCGCGCACGGCCTCGACCTGATCGCGGGGCACGAACACGCGACGGATCGCGGTGCACTTCTGCCCGGTCTTCTGCGTGATGTCGCGCGCGACGTCGGAGAGAAAGAGGTTCCACGAGTCGCCGCCGCGCTCGAGGTCGGGCCCGAGCACCGCGGAGTTCAAGCTGTCGGCCTCGACGTTCACGTGCGCCGAGCTCGCG
This sequence comes from uncultured Myxococcaceae bacterium, assembly GCA_945952225.1. Taxonomy (GTDB): domain Bacteria; phylum Myxococcota_A; class Polyangia; order Polyangiales; genus CAISKJ01. The sequence continues at coordinate 51,004 of CAMFHP010000028.1, read as the reverse complement.
AGGAGATTGGGCTTCGAACGCAGCATCGTGCCCGTCGAGCCACCGCCCGTGAACGCGAGGACGTCCTGCGCGCCGAGGCGATCGACCAGGTCGCCCGTCGCGCCTGCGATGAACGAGAACACGCCCGACGGCATCGCCCCCGACTCGACCAGGAGCTCCGTCACGCGCCACGCCACGAGCGCCGTCGCCGTCGCGGGCTTCGAGATCACGGGCATGCCCGCGAGGAGCGCCACCGCGGCCTTCTCCGCGAGGCCCCACGCCGGAAAGTTGAACGCGTTGATGTGCACCGCCACGCCCGCGCGCGGCACGAGCACGTGCTGCCCCGCGACGCGCGACGAGCGCCCGAGCGAGATGGTGTCTCCGTCCGTGAGCCAGCGCGCGTCGCCGAGCGACTGACCGAGCTCGGCGTAGGCCGTGAGCGTGCCCGTCGCGCCGTCGATGTCGAACTTCGCGTCGGAGCGGGTGTTTCCGCCGTTGGCCATCGCGAGGTCGATGAGCTCGTCGCGCTTCGCGTGGATCGCCTGGGCCATCGCGCGAAGCATCTCCGCGCGCTGCGCGAACGAGCGCTGACGGAGGTTCGCGCCGCCGACGTCGCGAGCGTGGGCGAGCGCGGCTCCGAAGTCGACGCCCTCGGAGCTCGCCTCGGCGAGCGCCTCTTCAGTCGAAGGGTTCACGAGCGTCGCGGGGCGCCCCTGCCCGGCCACCCAGCGGTCGTACACATAGCTCTTGAGCGTCGTCATGGCGCGCGAAGGTAGACGACCAGCGCCCGTCGAGGGAAGCGCCTCAACGACCCGCGTCGACGCCCTGCGCGAGGGCTGCGCGCACCCTCGCATCGAGCCGCGCGCGGTAGCGGTCTCGCGGCGGAAACACACACGCGCCGAAGGCCTCGGCGTAGGCCCTGGCACACGCTCCATCGCCCCGTCGCGCGGCGGCCTCGGCGAGCAGCGAGAGCCCCTTCGCACCGCGCACGCCGCCCTCGCGCACGCACCGTTCCGCCTGCGCCGTCGCCTCGTCGACGCGCCCTCGTGCGAGCGCCATGCGGGCGCGGAGAAAGGCCACATCTTCGGACGGTGCGCCGTCGCGCGCCGCGCGTTCGAGCTCGTCGGAGGCGCCAGGGTCGCCGAGATCGAGCAGGGCCTCCACACGCCACAGCCGCGTCTCCGCGCGGGGGTCGGCATCGAGGGCCGCAGCGAGGTCGTCGGCAGCACCGCGCGCATCGCCCACGAGGAGCTTCGCGAGTCCGCGCGACTCCCACGCGATGGGCGCATGGTGCGAGCGCGCGAGGGCCTGGGAGTACAGCCGCAGGGCCTCATCGTCACGGCGCGTGTCGAGCGCGAGGTCGGCGCGCGCGAGGATGCGCGACACCGCGTCGTCGTCGGCCTCGCCCCGCGCGGCCTCGGCGTCGAGCGCATCGAGCGCGGCGCGGGCCTCTTCGAAGCGCCCCATGCGACGGAGCACCGCCGCCACGTTCGCGCGGTAGAAGCTCGCGCACGGGTCGAGCGCCGCCGCCGCGCGGTAGTCGTCGAGGGCGCCCGCGAGGTCGTAGCCGCGCTCGCGCTCCACGCCGCGGTTGTTGCGCAGGTCGGGGTCGTCGGGCGCGAGCGACACGGCCGCGTCGAGCCACGCGCGCCGCTGCGGAAGCTCGTCGATGATGCCCACCACCGACACCACCTGCGCGGCCATCTCGCGCGCGTCGAGCGTGCGGTTGTAGAGCCTCGGACCGGCGCAGCGCGCGCTGTCGGGATCGAGGCGCGGCGGCGCTCCCTCGTGCGTGGCGTCGACGTCGAGCACACCGTCGGCGCCCGTGTAGCGCACGTAGATGTGAAGGCGCGTGAGCACCGGCGCGAGCGGGATGTCGAGGCGCCGCGCGAGCGCGAGGTACAGCAGCGAGAGTCCCTCGCAGTAGCCCTGGCGGCGCGCGATGACGCGGTCGAGCAGGTCGAGCTCGGGGTCGTTGTAGAGCTCGTTGGGATCACTCACCGCGCGGAACCCCCACACGCGGAAGATGTGCTGCGTGAGCGCGCGAAGACGGCAACGCCCGGTGCACGCGGGGGCCGTCGCGCGGCGCACCTCGTCGGCCATCGCGTCGAGCCTTCGAAGCACCGCGGCGCGGTCGAGGGAGGGCGTGCGCGCCGACGAGACGATCAGGCTCACCTCGGCGAGGTCGATCTCCGACGCGGGCCGCGCGAGCACGGAGCGCAGCGCGCGCCACGCGGGATCGTCGTCGAGGGCCCCCGACTGCACCGACGGCGACGGACACCGCGGCGACGGATCGCACGCCCGCACCCCCGCATCGTTCGCCACGACCGCTCGCGCCACCGCGCGCTGCGGCGTCGGCCGCGGATCGCGCGAGGGCGTGCATGCGAGGAACGAGACCGCGGCGAGCATGTGCGCGAGGCGCATCGCTCACTCCCCCACGGTGGTCACGCGGGCCACCAGGAGCGGCGCGCCGTCGCCGTCCCGCAACACCAAGACGAAGGGGCGATCAACGCGCACCACGGGGGTCGCGCCCACGTCACCGCGCACCGCCACGTCGACGGACCACACGGCGCGATGGTGCAGCTCCGAGAGCCATCCGCTGCGGATTCCCTCGCGGCGCAGCGTCGATCGCTCGGGGTCGAACCATCGCGCGAAGCCCGCATTCCACAGCGCATTTCGCAGTTCGAGGGAGCGATCGTACGCCCCCCGAACGGTCGGAACTTCCACCGCGCCCTGCCACGGAGTGAGCGAGGCCGTGGCTCGCGCGAGCGCGCCGTTCGAGAGCGCGGGCTCCACCGCGTCGAGCCTGCGTCCCTCCTCGGGGAGCACCACGTCGAGCGTCAGCGCTCCCTCCGCGGCGGGAATGCGCAGCAGCGCGAACCCCTCGCCCGCGGCGCGTCGCACGTCCCCTGCGCAGCGCGCCACACGCACCTCGACGGGCGCGACGCCGCCGACCCGAAAGCCTCCCGTCGCCACCGCACCCGCGCACACGAAGCGCGCGACCACCGCGGAGACCAGCACCAGCGGCGCGTCGGCCACGATCGCATGGGGCGCCACGATCGCGCGCACCGCATCCGCCGTACGCGATTGCACGAAGCCGTCGATGCGACGCCGCGCGCCCTCCGGTGCGCCCGTGTCGACCGGGCCCGGCGTGCTTCCCCACCGCGCGAGAAGCGCGGTGAGCGCATCGGGGACGAGGCGCACGTGGTGGTCGGTGAAGAGGCGCTGCGTGAGCTGCACGCCGCCGTTGGTGATGGGCGTCTCGTACGCGCGAAGCAACGTCGCCAGCGCGCGCTCGAATGCGGGCCGCGGAAGGCTCGGCGCGAGGCGGTCTCCGAGCAGCGTGGCGCCCTCGTCGGCAGAGACCGTCTCCATCTGCGCGAGCGCGAGCGCCGTGCCCGCGGGAGACCACGCCACGGGCTCTCCACGCCGCTCGATCGCGGGCCAGAGCTGCGCAACGAAGGCGTCGAGTGAGGTGGCAAACGCGCGTCGTGTGGCGTCGTCGGCGGCGGGCTCGTCGGGCGCGTGCGGCGGACACACGCGCTCCGCAACAGGGCCCGCATCGACGGGCGACGCAGGGCTCACGGCGCGTGAGGCCGCGGGCGCAGGCGAGCGCTCACACGCGGAGATCAACGCTGCAACGACGAGGGCGCGCCGCACGGCCGCAGTCGTACATCACGACGCGCGCGGCGCTGCAACCGATCGCTGCGTGAGGACCTCAGCGCGGCGACGCGCAGCAGCGGAAGCCCGTGCTGTAGTCGCGGTACGTGAACGAGTGCGCGGTGGTGGTGTAGAGGCAGCCGTGGCCGTTGATCTCGGCGTCGACGTAGAAGCCACCCTTGAAGGTGCCTGCGGGGTCGTTGATCCACTCGTGGAGGTTGCCGACCATGTCGTAGATCCCCCACGGGGAGACGCAGTCCCAGAACATCCCCGTGGGCGCGAGGGAGTTGGGGAGCATGTTGATCCCCGGGTTGTTCATGTTCTCCGAGGTGAACACACCCACCGACGTGCCGAAGTACTCCACCACCGGGTGCGGCGTGCGGCCTTCGTTGCAGCGCCGCGGAACGTAGGTGTTTCCGTACGGATAGGTGCGGTTCATCGGCCCGCGACAGGCCGCGAGCCACTCGTCGAGCGCGCAGAGCCGCTTGCCCGCGTTCGTGCACGCCGTCTGCGCCTGCGAGCCCGCGATGTAGCCCTGTGGAACCACGCCGCCCACGGACACCGCACGCACCCGCCGCGTGCCGGGGTTGTAGTAGGGCGACCAGGGGCGAACGCCGCCGTCCATGTCGATCTCTTCGAGCGTCGCCTCCCAGCGGTCGACGCACACGCGCCCCGCGACGAGCACCATCTCGGGCGGACACGTGCCCGCGTCCATCGCGCTGTCGGGGCGGTCCATCGGCGCGTCCATCGAGGCGTCGGTGCGATCGACGGTGGCATCGGCGCGATCGACGGTGGCGTCCGTGCGATCGACGGTGGCGTCCGTGCGATCGACGGTGGCATCCGCGCGATCGGTGACCGCGTCCGCGCGATCGACCGTGGCGTCCGTGCGATCCGCGGCAGCGTCGGCGCGATCGACGGTGGCATCCGCGCCATCGGCGGTCACGTCTGCACGATCGGTCGTGGCATCGCGCGGCGCCTCCTCCGACGCATCGTGGACGGCATCGTCGGCGTCTTCGGACGTGTCGTTGGCAGACGTGTCGCGCGTCCCATCCGCGGTGTCGTTTGCGGTGTCGTCGGCGCGGTCGGAGGCGACATCGAGCACGTCGTCGGCGTCGGGCGTCGGGGGATCGCCCGTGTCGTCGGGCGACACACCGCACGCGGTGAGCAGCGTCACCGCGAGGAGCACTCCGCGCAGCGCCGACGACGCGCGGGTCATGCGGAGAAGCTCTTCAGAAAGTTCTCGATCTCTTCGTCGAGCGTGGCCGTCATCACGTGCGCGCCGGCGCCGCGGAGGCGCTGCTTCGTCGTGAGGTAGGCGCCCGTCGGGAGCGCCGCGAGCGGAGCCGCACGGGCGACCGCCGCGTCGAGCAACGCCTCGGGGGCGACGACCGCTTCCACGAGGCCGCGCGCGAGGGCCTCCGCGGGGCTGTAGGTGCGACCGTGAAGCACCGCCTCGGCCTGCCAGTGCGCGGGCACGGCGGCGCGCGCGATCTCGACGCCGAACGAGGGAACGGGCACGCCGATCGCGATCTCGTTGAGCCCGAAGCGCAGCTTCGCATCGGCCGCGAGGCGCGTGTCGGCCGCGAGCGCCATGAGCGCGCCGCCGCCGAGCGCGTGCCCCGAGAGCGCCGCCACCACGGGGCGCTCCAACAGGAAGATCGCGTGGAGCAGGTGGCCGAGGTCCTTCACCATCTCGACGCGGTCTCCGTGCGAGAGCGTGGGCAGGAGCTTCACGTCGAGCCCGCCCGAGAAGAACCCCGCGCGGCCCGTGAGCACCACCGCGCCCGCGGTCTTCGCCACCTCGCGCAGCGTGTCGCGCAGCGCGCGCATCAGCGCAGAGTTCAGCGCGTTCGCCTTGCCGTCGTCGACCGAGACGACCGTGACCTGTTCCCGTTGTTCAAGCTTGATCGCAGCGTGCGTGGACATCGTGGGGCGCGACCCTACCAGAGCCCCACGGCGGTGCGGAACGCGCGCGGTCGCCTGCGGTGCGCTGTCCGCGCGAATCTGCTTGTCGCCACGCAACGCGCACCGTTAGTGATTTCGTGTGACCAGCGTGTACTCCTCGGCGCCGCGGGCGCGCTCTCTGGCCTTCGTGCTCGCACTCCTCGCCACGGGCGCCGCGGAGGCGCAGACGGCGCCCACTACGGGATGGGCCCTCGATCGCTTCGAACCCGCGCCCGCGGGCGACGTGTTCTTCGCCGCGGAGCATCCCTGGTACTCGTCGACGCGCGCGGTCGCGGCGGGCCTCGCCATCGACCACGCGGTGCAGCCGCTGGTGTTCCGCGGCACCGACGCGCAGGGCGCCACGAGCTCGATCAACGCCGTCGGCGGAATGCTCACGGCGCACGTCGGCGCGATGGTCTCGTTCGCCGACCGCGTGGGCCTCGGGCTGTCGTTCCCGATGGCGCTCACGCAGTCGGGCACGCCGGTCACGTTGGGCGACGCGACGCTCGGCGCGGCCTCGGGCTTCGCGATCGGAGACCTCCGCCTCGGAGCCCGCGTGCGCCTCGTCGGACACGCCGATCGCGACGGGTTCTCGCTCCATGTCGGCGCGAACGTGTGGCTCCCGTCGGGCGCGCGCGCTTCCAACACCGGCGACGAGGCCGTGCGCTTCGAACCGCGCCTCACCGCGGCGGGACGCGGCGGGCCGCTGCGCTGGTCGCTCACGGTCGGCTACCACGTGCGCCCCGACCACGTGGCGGCGCTGGTCTCCATCAGCTCGGAGCTCCGGGCGACGATGGGCCTCGGTCTCGTGGCGCTCTCCGACCGGCTCACCGTGGGCCCCGAGGCCAACGTGTACACCGCGCTCTCGGACCCCTCGAACGCCGGCGGCGGCGCCTTCAGCGACCGCCTCTGGGGCGGCGAGGTGATGCTCGGCGCGCACCTCCTCGCGGCGCGCTCGGTGCTCCTCGGCGTGGGCGGCGGCGCGGGCTTCGGACTGGGCTACGGCATCCCCGCGGGGCGCGTGCTGGCCTCCGTCGCGTATGCGCCCGTGAGCGCCGCCGCGCTGCCCGATGCGCACGTCGACAGCGACGACGACGGCGTGCTCGACCACGACGACCTGTGCCCCTCCACGCCGCGCGGCAACCACGCCGATCCGCAGCGTGCGGGGTGTCCCGCGGCGGACTCTGACGGCGACGGCGTCTTCGACCACGACGACCGCTGCGTGACCGAGCCCGCGGGCGTGCGCATCGATCCCGTGAACGCGGGATGCCCGCTCCGGGATCGCGACGGCGACGGCGTCTTCGACCACGAAGACCAGTGCCCCGCCGAAGCGCGCGGCACGCAGCCCGACCCCACACGCAACGGCTGCCCCGCGAGCGACCGCGACAGCGACGGTGTGTTCGACCACGAAGACCAGTGCCCCACCGAAGCGCGCGGCGTGCTGCGCGATCCCGCACGCAACGGCTGTCCCCTCGCCGACAGCGACCAGGACCTCGTGCCCGATGTCGCCGATGCGTGCCCGCGCGCGGCGGGTGTGCCCTCGTCCGATGCGTCGCGCAACGGGTGTCCGAGCCAGCTTGTGACCGTGGGTGACGGACAGATCCGCATCCGCCAGCAGATCAACTTCGCGACCAACCGCGACAAGATCAAGCGCGACTCGACGGCCGTGCTCGAAGCCGTGGCCGACGTGCTCCGCAGCGCGCCGCACCTGCGCCACGTGGTCGTCGAGGGACACACCGACAACCGCTCCACGCCCGAGCGCAACCAGAGTCTCTCGGAGCGTCGCGCCCGCGCGGTCGTGCGCTGGCTCACCACGCGCGGCGGCATCGACGGCGCGCGCCTCGAAGCGCGGGGCTTCGGGCAGACGCGCCCCCTCGCCTCGAACGACACCGACGAAGGACGCGCCCAGAACCGCCGCGTGGAGTTCCACATCGTCGACGACGCCGCGCCTGCCGCGCCGACGGCTGCACCCGCGGCCGCAGCCCCCGTCGATGCACCCGCCGCAGCGCCCGCCACGCCCGACGAGGGCGGCGGCCGACACGGTCGTCGCGGACGTCACGGACGCGGCCGTCACCGTCACTGAGAGGGTGTTGACGTGGAAACGCCGCGGATTGCAAAGAGCCGCGAGTCGGACAAGGAACGTCACCGCAGCGATACCCGGCGGTATCGCAAGGTGGCGTGACGACGACCGACGACGCGGATCTGCCGCAAGCTGCGGGGAATTCCACGTCAACAGCCTCTGAGTCCCGCTTCGAAACGCCGACGCGCGGGGCCTCGTCGAGAGGGGCCGCCGCGCGTCGTGAGGTCCTGCGAATCGAGTCGTCGGGTCAGCGTCCGGGCGTGACGGGAATGGCCGTGCACGAGGCCGCGATGGGCGCCGTGTCGGGGCACACGAGCACCTGGGGAGGGCTCGCGCCGGGGCCGCGCGCGAGGCGTCCCGTGGCCACCAGCACCACCGACATGCCGTCGACGAGCTGGAGCGGAACGGAGCCCACGATGCGTCCGCCGCAGGGGTTCGCGGGCGCAGCCGCACGGAAGGTCACGGTCACCGCGCCGGGCTGCGTGCCGACGTAGTGACCGGGCACGCCGTGGGCGTTCGCGAAGGCGCCGTACGTCGACGCGATGAACGCGGGCGTCGCGCCGTTGAGGCACACGTCGACGGTGCCGCCGCCGATGAGCGCGTGAAAGAAGCGCAGGCGCGTGCGGCCCGGCGTGATCGCGCCCATCTCGTCTTCTTCGTGCGCGAAGGTGAGCTGCGGGCCCGTGAGGTCGGAGACGAGCCCGTGCGCGATGATCGTGTACACGTGGCCCGACTGGAGGTCGGGGGTGTTCCAGTTCACGGGGGCCGGGCTCGTCGGGGGCATGCCGGGCACGCGCGCCTGCACCGAGTGAACGCCGGGCGGCACCGGGAGGTAGCCCTCGGCCGCGCCGAAGTGCAGCTCGGGCACCACGGGCGTCTGGCCGTTGTCGGTGTACGCGGCCACGGTCTGCGCGAACTGCTCGGGCGACGCGTGGATCACACGCACCAGCGCGGCGGCGGGCGGAGGCGGCGCAGCGGGCGGGGGCGGCGCGACGGGCGCACGCGGCGAGGAGGCGCACGCGGCGAGGGCCGCGGACGCAAGGAACACACAAGAAAAACGCAGCGATCGTGCGGCCATACGTGGCCCGGGATGATGGCACGGCGCCCACAACGCACGCAGCAAAGAAGCAAACGCCCGATTGCGAGCGGCCCCGCCCTTCTGCTACGTGCAGCGCCCCCAAAGAGGTCGACGTTGTACCGCATCACCGAAGAGGTTCGCTTCTGCTACGGCCACCGGCTCATGGACTACGTGGGCCGCTGCGCCCGCATCCATGGCCACAACGCGCGCGTCGAGATCGTGCTCGGCGCCGAGACGCTCGACCACCGCGGCTTCGTGATGGACTTCGGCGACCTCGAATCGAAGGCGCGCGGATGGATCGATGACACCTTCGACCATCGGCTGCTGCTCCGTCACGACGACCCGGTGATTCCCGTGCTCGAAGGCGCGGGCGAGCCCTTCGTCGCGCTGCCGCAGAACCCCACCGCAGAGTTTCTCGCGAAGACCATCTTCGACCATCTCAAGCGCGAGGGGCTGCCCGTGGTGGCCGTGCGCTTCTTCGAGACCGAGACCTCCGTCGCCACCTACGAACCCCGCTGAACGTCATCCCCCGCGGGACGGAGCACCGACCGTGACCGACGCGCGTCCCGCCTGGCGCCTCGCCGCCCTCTCCGCCGCGGTGGCCGCGTGCCATGAGTCCGTCGCGCCCTCGCTCCTCGCGCGATGGACGGGCAACAGCGCGTGGGCCACGGGCCTCGCCCTCACGGTCTTTCTCGGCGGCATGGGCGCCGGCTCGCTGCTCCCCGTGCGATGGCCCGCGATGCTCCGTCGCGCGCGGCGCACCTACGCGCTCGCCGAGCTCGTGGTGGCCCTCTCCGTCGCGCTCGCCACCGCGGTGATCGTCTCTCTCGCACCGCCCTCGACCTGGCTCGGCGGAGGCCACGCGCTCGACGTGCTCGCCGCCGCGTTGCTGCTCCTTCCCGCGTCGCTCGCGATGGGGGTGACGTATCCCGCGATGGTCGCCGCGCGCCGTGAGCCGGGCGCCGCGCCGGGCCTCTACGCAGCGGGCCTCGCGGGTGCGTGCGTCGGCGCGCTCGGGGCCGCGGGAGCGATCGTTCCGCGCGTGGGCACGCTGGTCACGGCGGCGGTCGCGATCGTCGCAAACCTCGTGTGCGCAGGGCTCTCGCGCGTGTGGCTCGACGACGGTGACGCCGACGATGCGCCCGTCACCGCGCCCTCCGTCGATGCGCGCGATGCCACTGCGCGCTTCGCCGCCGCGGGCCTCTTCGGCCTCGGCGCGCAGTCCGTGTGGAACCGCGTGCTCGTCCCCTACGCGGGCGTGTCGCTCTTCGCCTTCGCGTCGATCGTGGCGGTGTACGTGGCCGCGCAGTCCGCGGGCTTCGCGCTCACGAAGCGCATCGCATTCCTCCGCACGCCGTGGGCGCCGGCCCTCGCGCCCGCGGTGGCCCTCGCGAGCCTCGCGCTGTGTCCCGCGGTGTCGTCGTGGTCCGGCGATCGGCAGGGCGCGGCGCTCCCCTGGGCGCTCGGAACCATCGCGGCCCTCGCGGTGCTCGCGGGCCCCACGGCGCTGCTCCTCGGCGCGGCGCAGGCGCAGTCCCTCGATGCGCTCGACGCGCACCCGCAGCGCGCGCAGGCCGTCGCGCGCGCCTCGGGAATCGGCACGCTGCTCTCGTCGCTCGGCGCGCTCGTCGCGTCGCTGGTGCTCGTGCCCGCGGTCGGTCCGCGCGTGACCCTCGCGCTCCTCGCGGCGCCCCTCGCGCTCACCACCGCCCGCCGCGCGCGCAGCGCAGGAATCACCGCCCTCGCGCTCACCGCCGCCCTCACCGTGATCGCGCCGGGTCCGCGGTGGTTCCTCGGCGCGTCCTTCGACGGATCGCGCGTGCTCTACGGCCACTTCGGCGTGCAGGACACTGCGGCGGTGGTGCTCCACGACCAGCCCGTCGAGCCCGCGATCCGACGGCTCGTGGCCGCGGGCGTGTCGTACTCCGGCGACTCGCTCTTCGCGCAGCGCTACATGCGCCTGCTCGCGCACCTCCCCTCGCTCGCCACCGCGCGCCGCGACCGCGCCGCCGTCGTGTGCGTGGGCACGGGCACCACGCTCGATGCGCTGCGCCTCCACGGCTTTGCGCGCGTCGACGCCATCGACATCGACCCCACGGTGCGCGACACGCTGCGGTGGTTCGAACGCGCGCACCACGGCGCCCCCGACGATGCGCGCGTGCACCTCGTGATCGAAGACGGCGACCGTCAGCTCGTGGCCACCGCGCCGGGCACCTACGACGTCATCACCCTCGAACCGCCACCGCCCCGCGCCCCCGGAGGCTCCACGCTCTACACGCTGGAGTTCTACCGACGTGCGAAGCGCGCGCTCCGCGACGACGGCGTGCTCGCGCAATGGCTCCCGCTCCACGACCTCGGAGCCCGCGAGGCCGATGCGCTCGTGGCGACCTTTCTCGCGGTCTTTCCCGACGCGGAGCTCCACCTCGCGGAGCGCAACGAGGCCGTGCTTGTGAGCCGTCGCGCATCGGGCGCCGTGCCCGCGAGCGCCGCCCTCGACGACGACCTCGCGCGCATCGGATTCGCCCGCCGCGATCCCTCCGCCGACACGCGCTGGCTCGACGCGCGCGCCCTCGCGACGCTCACCCGCGGTGCGCCGATCGTGACCCGCGCGTGGCCGATGCCCGAGCTCGCACCGCTGTCCCTTCCCTCGCCCGTGGAGCCCCTCGACGTGTGGGCCGCGCGCGCCGCACAGCTCGCCACACCCGCCTCGCCCGAGAGCTACGCCGCCGTGATCGGACCCGTCGTGGCGAACTTCCTCCGCGTGGTCGAGCGCCGTGGACGCGGCGACGACCGCGCGCGGGTCACGGAGGCGATGGCGACGTTGCTGCGGGCGCGTCCCGACGACGACTACACGCGCTACTCGCACGGCTTCGGGAGCTACCTCCGCGCGCGGCTCGATGCACTCGCGGGTGAGGGCGTCGACGCGGCGGTGATCGAGGTCACGCGCAGGCGCATCGACGCCCTCGAAGCGCGGTCGAACTCAGCTCGCTGAACCCGCGATCCACGACGCGAGGCGCAGCACGTCGGCGAACACGCCGCCCGCCGTCACCGCAGGACCGGCCCCGGGCCCCTGCACCACGAGCGGCTGCGTCGCGGCGTAGCGGTCGGTGGTGAAGGCGAAGATGTTGTCCGTCGCGGCGAGGCGCGCGAAGGCGTGGTGCAGCGGGTACGACGAGAGCGAGACGCGCGCCTTTCCCGTCGCGTCGACCACGCCCACGTAGCGCAGGCAGGCGTTCGCGTCGCGGGCGGCCTTCACCCGCGCGGCCATCTCGTCGTCGTGGGCGCGGAGCCGTTCGAGGAACTCCTCGGGCGTCGCGGCGTCGGCGGCGCTCGCGGGCACGAGGCTCTCGACCTCGACGTCGGAGAGCTCGACCTCGACGCCCATCTCGCGCGCGAGGATCACCAGCTTGCGCGCCACGTCCATGCCCGAGAGGTCGTCGCGGGGATCGGGCTCGGTGTAGCCCTTCGCGCGGGCGTCGCGCACCACCTCGCTGAAGGGAACGGTGCCGTCGAACACGTTGAACACGTACGACAGCGTGCCCGAGAGCACGCCTTCGACGCGGATCACACGGTCGCCGGTCTGCACCATGTCGCGCAGCGTGGTGATGACGGGAAGGCCCGCGCCCACCGTGGCCTCGTAGAGCCAGTGGCGGTTGCCGCCCACACCCGCCGCGCGCAGCGCACGGTAGCGCGCGATGGGACCCGCGCCCGCGCGCTTGTTGGGCGTCACGACGTGGAGCCCGCGGGCCATCCACGACTCGTAGCAGTCGGCCACACGCTCGCTCGCCGAGCAGTCGACGATGGCGCCGTGGGGCAGATGCGCGGCGCCCACGTGCGCAGCGAAGGCCTCGAGATCCACAGGAACGCCGTCGCGCGCGAGCACGTCGAGGGCCTCGTCGGGGGCGATTCCCTTCTCGGAGAGCACCATGCGCTTCGAGTCGGCGATGGCGCGGAGCCGCAGGTCGAGCTTGAAGCGCCCGCGCAGCACCGGCGCCTGCGCGGCGAGCTGTGCGAGGAGCGCGCGACCGACCTGTCCGGGCCCCACGACGCCGAGCGAGAGCACGCGCTCCGAGAGGTAGAAGCCCGCGTGCACGGCCCGCAGCGCGCGCGACGCGTCGGCGCCGTCGATCACCGCCGAGAGGTTGCGCTCCGAGCTGCCCTGCGCGATGGCGCGCACGTTCACGCCGGCCTTCGCGAGGGCTGCGAAGAAGCGCGCCGCCACGCCCTTCGAGTGCGCCATGCCGTCGCCCACCGCGGCGAGCACGCTGAGCCCCGTGACGAGCTCCACGCGCTGGATCTGCTGGTCCGCGAGCTCGCGCGCGAAGGCCGCTTCGATGGCCGCGCGCGCCGTCGCGCCCTGGGCCTCGGGCACCGCGAAGCACACCGAGTGCTCCGAGCTCGCCTGCGAGATGAGGATCACCGACACGCCCACTTCACGGAGCGCGCCGAAGATGCGCTGGGCCACGCCGGGCACGCCGATCATGCCCGTTCCCTCGACGTTCACGAGGGCCACGCGGTCGAAGGTCGAGAAGCCCGAGACGGGCATCGCGCGGTCGCCGAGCTGCGAGGCCGCGCGGATCACGCTCCCCGGATGCGTCGCGTTGAAGCTGTTGCGAATGCGAATGGGAATCGACCGCGCGACGGCGGGCTCCATGGTGCGGGGGTGGAGCACCTTCGCGCCGAAGTACGCGAGCTCGCAGGCCTCGTCGTACGACATCTCGGGCACGAGCTCGGCCTCGGGCACGCGGCGCGGATCGGCGGAGAGCACGCCGTCGACGTCGGTCCAGATGATGATCTCCGCGGCGTCGAAGAGGGCGCCGAAGATGCTCGCGGAGAAGTCGCTGCCGTTGCGCTTGAGCGTCGTGGGCACGCCCTCGGGCGTCGAGGCCACGAAGCCCGTGATCACCACCGTCGACACGGGGTTCGCCTCGCGCCAGGCCTTCATGCGCTCGCCCGACACCGCCCAGTCGATGCGCGGACCGAGCTCGCCGGGATGCACCACCAGCACATCGCGCGCGTCGATCCACGCGCAATCGCCCCCTTCGCTCACGAGGTGCGCGTGGAGCATCTGCGCCGACCACACCTCGCCGTAGCCCGACACGAGCTCCTCGGTGAACTCCGACGCGCTGCGCCCGAGCCACACGCCGCGGAGCACATCCGCGAGGTCGCGCACATCGGCCGCGAGCACCGCTTCGATGCGCGCCGACTCCCCTTCGGGCAGCAGCGCGCGCGCGGCCTCGACGTGCTTGCGGTGCAGTGCATCGAGCGCGTCGCGGTACGCGGGATCCCTTCGCTTCGCGCGGGCCACGAGGCCGAGCAGCGCGTCGGTCACACCCGACATCGCCGACACGACCACGCCCTTGCGCGTGCCGGGCTCGGCGCGAACGATGCGGGCCACGTTGCGGTAGCGGTCGGCGTTCGCGACGCTCGTTCCGCCGAACTTGTGAACCATCCAGGCTGAAGAATCGGGGGCGTTCGGGTGCATGACGCGCCGCACGGTAACGGCGGAGCCACGGCCCCTGCCAGTGCGATCAGGGACGCGTCACGAACACGGGCATCGACCCCACGGCGACCGTTCCCGATTGCGGCACCACGGAGGCCCCGTCGAGGGCGGTGACCGTCGCGTCGGAGGGAACGTTCCATCGCCACGCGGGGGCGTCGTCGAGGGCCCGCCAGAGGGCCGTGGCGCGGTGTCCTTCGCCGTCGTCGAGGGTGAGCGCGTGCACGTCGTCGGGCGCGCCCGCGAGGGTCTCGCGCGCCGTCACGCGGAAGCGTCCCCAGCGGGTGAAGAGCTCGCGCAGCGCGGTGGCCGCGGGCTTGGGTTCCGGGTCCGTCGCGTCGGCGGTGTTGGCGTCGTGGTGAAAGATCCCGAAGCGGTCTTCGGGCACGAGCTCGCTCGCCGAAGGACCATCACCGAGCTGGTAGATCCACACGCCGTCGACGCCCGCGAGGGCCGAGAGGAGCACCGCGCGCACGAGCCACGCGGCCTGCCGTACTTCACCGACGGCCTGCGTGGTGGGCCAGCCGATCTCGGTGATCCACAGCGGGCGCGTGCGATCGAAGCCCACGTCGTCGAGCATCGCGGTGGTCTGCGCGACCTTGCGCACGTGGGCCACCTCGCCCATCGCGTCGGACTCGGGCGACGCGCGCGGCGGATAGAGCGTGTACGCGTGCATCGCGAAGGCGCCGAGCCCCGCGGCGAGCGACGGACGCGCGGTGAACGATGCACGCGCGAACTCGACGCCGCCGGTGAGCACCTGCGGGAGAAAGACCGTTCCGCCGTAGGCCACGCGCGCCATGGGGTCTTCGGCGGTGAGGGCGCTGCGTGCGGCGTCGACGAGCGCGCCGAAGGCCACGGGGTCGCCGCGGAGCTCGGGGCGCCAGAAGCGGAAGCCCGCGTTGGGCTCGTTCCAGATCTCCCAGTCGTGCACGCGGTCGCGGTAGCGGCGTGCGACGGCGGCGGCGAAGCGCGCGAAGGTCTGCGGGTCGTCGGGGGGAAAATACTGATCGGCGTTCATCACCCGCGTCGCCCACGGATTGCCGTACGCGAGCACCGCGAGGAGCTCGATCTGCGCGTCGGCGCAGCCCTGCACGATCGGGTCGTAGGCCTCGAAGTGGAACTCCCCCTCGCGCGGTTCCACATCGGTCCAGAAGACCTCGCGGCGGATGCGATGGAGCCCGAGTGCGCGCACCGTGCGAAGGGCCCACGCGCGCCGCGCCCTCGACGCAGGATCCGAGGCCGTGGGCATGTCGCGGTAGGGCAGCGAGAAGCCCGCGAGGTCGGCGAGCGCGCGCGTCGACGGCGTGCGGGCGCGCTCGGGCACCGACGCCTCGACGGGCGCATCGGGGAGCGCGTCGACGGACGCATCGCGCGGCGCAGACGACGGCGCGGCAGCGGTGCAGGCAGCGAGCGCGAGGAGCACGGCGAGGGCGGAGCGCACGACGCGACGATGCAACGGCGCGCGGCGTGAGCGGGAGCGCGAAGTGGTGCGCGTGTGAAGGGCGACGCGGTGCGGAGATTGACGCGGTGGGCGCGGCGGGGCTCTCCTCGCGCGCGAGGAGGGTCGTGACCGCACGATGATCGCCTGCCCCTATTGCAAGCTCGACCTGCCGGGTCGCTCGTTCTGTCCCAACTGCACGCTCGCGGTCGACGTCGATGCGCGCGGTCAGGCCACGCGCTACCTCCCGACCATCGACGCGGGCGCACCGCTCGACGCGCTCGACTTCTCGCGCGAGCCGTTTCCTTCGCTCGATGCACGCGCGGGCGATCGCGAGTCGCCGACCTCCGACGGCATCCGCGTCGCGCTCACGGGCGGCACGTACTTCAGCCCACTGACCTCGTCGCGCTTTCGCGACGGATGCGCCGCGCTGCACGCCACCGTCGAATCGGGTGCGGCGTACGCGGGCGTCGCGCTGCGCTGCGAGGCCGTCGACGAGGCGCTCACGACGTACCTGTTCTGGGTGTGTCCCGAGAAGCGCGTGGCGAAGCTGCTGCGCGCGTTTCTCACGCAGGGAAGCCGTCACGGAACCGCCGCCGAGGTCGTCGCCGAGTGCGAGCTCTCACGCGACGCCGTCGCAGTCGGCCGACGCATGCGCGTGGAACTTCGCGCCCGCGGCGCCACGCTTCAGGGCCTCGTCGATGGCAGGACGGTGATCCACACGCACGACCCGCACCTCGGCGACGGATACCCGATGGTGGCGCTGCAGCTCGCGGGCGGTGCGTCTCCGAGCGCGGTCGTGTGTCACGCGCTCACGCTCCACGAGGTGGCGCCGTGATCGCCGCCGTCGTCCGTTGTGACAACTGCGGCGCGCCCCTCGGCGTACGCGCGCCGCACTGCGCCTACTGCCACGCGCCCCAGCACTGGGACCGTCGCGGCCTCGACATCGTCCGCGGCGAGCGGGTGCTGGCCATCGACTGCACGCGCGACGCGACGCCGTTGCGGACGTACACCCACGACACGATCGAGACGGAGCGCGTCGCGCCCTCGCGCCACGGCGTCGATCGGACCTTCGAGGTGACGGAGGGATGCGTCGGGATCTTCGGTCCGGCGCTGCGCGACGCGGTGGCGATCGTCGAGGGAGAGGCCGTCGATGCGGGCGGCGCGTTCGGCGCGCTGCACCGCGCGCAGGACTTCGGCGCGACCACCCTCGCCTACGCGTTCACGGTGTTCCCCGCGCGGCGCGCGTTCGCGTTCCACAAGCGGCTCATGTCCTTCGAGCACCTGCACGAGGAGGCGATCGTCGCGTGGCGTGCGCACGCGGCGGTGCGTCCTCCGGGCGAGCGCAACCGCGTCGAGCTGCGCGCGGCGGACTCGCTCTTCGTGGGCCTCGTCAACGACGTGCCCGTGCTGCGCATCGAGACCGCGCACCTCGGCTTCGGCGCGCCGGGCTTCCACGCGGCGTGCGTGCGCGGGTCGCGCGGGCAGGTGCGCCTGTGGTCGCTCGCGCTCCATCGCGCGGGGTGAGCAGACAGAGCGCAGGGCGCGTACGACGGGCGGGCGGCTGCGTACGACGCGCGGGCCGGTGCGTATGACGGGCATCGGGTGCGTACGACGCGCGGGCGGTTGCGTATGACGCGCGGGCGGGTGCGTATGACGCGCGGGCGCTTGCGTAGGACGCGCGGGCGGTTGCGTAGGACGGGCATCGGGTGCGTACGACGCGCGGGCGGCTGCGTACGACGGGCGGGCGGATGCGTACGACGCGCGGGCCGGTGCGTACGACGGGCGGCGGGTTCCGCAGCC
This sequence comes from uncultured Myxococcaceae bacterium, assembly GCA_945952225.1. GTDB lineage: Bacteria > Myxococcota_A > Polyangia > Polyangiales > CAISKJ01. Next base: position 33,522 of record CAMFHP010000028.1, on the reverse strand, counting down.
CAGCGAGGAATGCCTCGCGCCCCTCAAGCCCACAAGGGAACACGGCCGCCGTGTCGCGAACGCTACGCGGCGTGACCCGTTCGGTGTATCAATCCCCCGGGGACACACCATGACGACCGACCACGATACGCAACGGGATGCAGATGGACTCGAAGGTAGTGATGAACCGCTTCACTCCGATGGCTTCAGCGACTACCCGCTCGACTCCCTGATGATTCGCAACGAGTCGCGCACTGTGCATGACGTGCTGCGGCGCATCGAGCGTGAGCAGTTCATCCTCGATCCCGATTTTCAGCGAGCGTTCGTCTGGGAACCGGAACGTCAGAGCCGCTTGATTGAGTCAGTCCTCCTGCGCATCCCGCTGCCCGTGATGTACCTGGCAGAAAATCCCGATGGGAAGCTGGTGGTCGTCGACGGATTGCAGCGTCTTACGACCTTCAAGAGGTTCGTCGGAAACGATCTGAGACTGGCGCTTGAGCACCCGGAGCTCAAAAACAAGCGCTTTAAGGATCTGGAGATGCGACTCCAGAATCGCATCGAAGACACGAACCTGATCCTCTACATCATCGATGCGAAGGTGCCGGAGCGCGTACGTCTCGACATCTTCGAGCGGGTCAACGGCGGCGTACCCTTGTCGCGACAGCAGATGCGCAATTGCCTGTACAATGGCCCTGGCACGCGCTGGCTTCGCGATCGCGTCGCTTCGCCGGAATTCGAGCGGTTGTTCTCGCGCGGCAGTTTTCATGACATGCGCCTCTCGATGCGCGACCGCGAGCTGGTCAACCGGTACGCCGCGTTCCGGCTCCTCGGGTGGGAGACCTACCGCGGTGACATGGATCAGTTTCTCGGCGATGCGCTGAAGCGCCTCAATGAGTTGAGTGACGCGGAGCGTGCTGCACTCGCTCACGAGTTCGATCGCGGACTGACGAACAACATCCAGTTGTTCGACAGAATGGCGTTCCGACGACACGTCGAGGGGGAGACGAAGGGATCGCGGTTCAATGTTGCGTTGTTCGATGTGCTCTGCACCGCGCTGGGGCGTTACGCACCGACCCGCGTCGACGCAGCGAGAGAGGAACTTCGCCTCGCGTTCTTCAAACTCATGAGAAACTCCGAGTTCACGGCTGCCGTCGCCTACGGGACCAATCAGACGGACCGCGTGCGGACGAGGTTCACGCTCGTCGCGGAGGCTGTCCGGGAGGTGCTCGGTGATCCGTGAACTCTCTCTGGAGCACTTCAAGTGCTTCGACGCCCTGACCCTTCCGCTCGGCGCCCTCACGCTCCTCTCGGGCATCAACGCCTCGGGGAAATCGACGGTGGTGCAGTCGCTTGCCTTGCTGCACCAATCTGTCAGCGAGGCCGAATGGTCGGGTTCTCTGCTTCTCGACGGTACATCTGTGCAACTGGGCACCGTCGCCGACGTGATCGACAAGGTGAATGGTCGGCGCTCGTTCGGCATCGGCGTCGCTGGCGCAAACTTCTCGGCGCGCTGGCGCTTCGGTAACCCCGAGGAGCCGTCGCGGGACGCGGTGTCTGTTCCCGTCCACGCCCTCGCCTGGAGCGACGGCCGGACGTTGACCCAACATGGCAGCGCGACGGCCACGGCGTATCAGGGCCTTCTGCCAACCACGCTGGACGGCGACGCCGCGCGCGCACTTCGCGAGGTGCTCAGGAGGCTCGACCACGTCGGTGCCGAACGACTGGGGCCGCGGGAAACCTACAAGCTCGGGTCCGAGGCGTGGCACCAGACCGTCGGAGTACACGGAGAGCGGGCGCCAGGCGCCATCTGGTGGTTCGGCGATGAGCGCGTCGCCCCTGCGATGTGCCGCGAGAACACCCCGCCGACCGTGCGCGCACAGACGCAGGCGTGGCTCGACCATTTCTTCCCCGGGGTCGTGTTTCAGATCGACCGGGTCCCCAACGCAAGTGCGCTGACGCTGGGCTTCCGCACCAGCAACGAGACGAACTTCCACCGTCCGCAGCATGTGGGCTACGGCATCACCCATCTGCTCCCGCTGATCGTGGCCGGCGTGCGGGCGTCCCTCGGACGCATGCTCGTGGTCGAGAACCCCGAAGTCCACCTGCACCCAGCCGGGCAGGCAGCAATCGGCGCCTTTCTCGCGCGCGTCGCAGCATGCGGTGTCACGGTCGTGGTGGAGACGCACTCCGACCATGTGCTCAATGGTGTGCGCCGGGCCGTACGCGACCGCGTGATCGCCCCCGACGAGGTGGCCATTCACTTCTTTCGTGAGCGCGCGCTCGCGCGACAGAAGCGCGTTGCGCAGGTCGTGTCACCGCGTGTGGATGCGGAGGGCAACATTGATCACTGGCCCGGAGGTTTCTTCGACCAGTTCGACCGCGACCTCAACTACCTTGCAGGCCTCGGGGAATAGCCATGTATCTCGGCTTCAACGAACTTTCTCTCCATGGTCAATTTGCGGAGCACGAAGGTTCGGGGGTCGTGCAGCGGCTGCTTGAGTTCCGCAAGGCGGCCACGGATCACAACACGGTCCTCCACTGTCGGAGCGAGGTGCTCCATCGGCTCGTGTGCGACACGTCCACTTTGGAGTCGCTGCTGTACAAGCTCCCGCCTCAAGACAACCGCCGACGCCTCATGCTCCGGTGGCTTACGACGGAGGGCCCCTTCCTCGAAGATGACCGTCAGCACCTGCCCGACACGTGGTTTGAGTGCGTCGATGAAATCGTGACCGACTGGACGCTGGGTGAACTCGCCCATCGGAGTGCCGATTCGCCCGTTGCTGCAGCGAGCATGGTGCCGTCGAAGATGGCGTCCGACCCGCTCACGGTGACCCGTGTGGAGGACGTCGGACGCGTAGAGATTGCGCTTTCCAATCACGCGACAGCGTCAGCGGTACGCGCGTGGCTCGGGGCGCAAGAGCCGGAGATCTCATCGTGGGAGGCGTTGAGCGAGCGTGCACGTACCACCTGCACTGCCCTTGTCTTCGCCGACAATGCGTTCGCGCCGCTACGCGGACTGCCGTTTCACCCGGGAGTTGCAGGCCGACTGCTGGATCGACTCCGAGTCCTGCATACACTGAAACAGAGCTTCGGCGCCGATGGGGCCCTCACAACAGACGGACAGGTCCTGCGCCAGAAGCATTTTGTCGGCGAGAAGGCGTGGTTTTCCGATTCGTCGGAGGGCGAGAAATCGGAGTTCGCGAGGGAGCTGACCTTCCCGCATCCCACGCAGCCCGGCGAGACCCTGTTCTGCCCGTGGCACGGCAAGGTGAAGACGCCCCAGATGCGCGTTCACTACAGCGAGCCGATCACCGCGAGTCTTCCGGTATTCGTGGTGTACGTCGGCCCGAAGATCACGAAGCGATAGCGCGGCAGGCCACGATGGAGGAGGCCCGTACGGCTTCCACCCCATCGGCCGCAACAGCGTTGCGACCGCCGCTGAACTTCGCGCTTGAACCAGGGCGAGCGCGGGCGTGATCCTGTCACGCAAGGAGGGTCCGTCATGGCAACGAAGAAGACTGCTGCGAAGAAGGCCGTCGCGAAGAAGACCGTCGCGAAGAAGGCCGTCGCGAAGAAGGCCGTCGCGAAGAAGACCGTCGCGAAGAAGGCCGTCGCGAAGAAGGCCGTCGCGAAGAAGGCGCCCGTCGCCACCCCGGTGCACCCGAAGCAGGACACGTCACCCGACGCGAAGGTCACGCTGCTCACACGCCATGCCGAGACGCTGGCGAACACCGTCGAGCACGATGCCGGAGAGCTCGCGCTCGTGAAGATTGGTCCAGAGACGGCGACGCAGCTCCGCGAGGCGTCGAAGGCGCTGCGCGATGCAGAAGCCGCGTGGGTGAAGGCGCGCGGCGCCGGGTCGACGGGCACGGTGGCGGGCGTGCGAACCACGCTCACCGAGGGGCGCGAAGACCTCTTCGGCGCGCTGCGACTCTTCGCCACCGACGACCGCACGCAGAAGGAGCTCGACGAGATCGGCGGTGTCGACGACGACGACGACCTCGAACACGACGTCGAGCGGCTCGTCGCCCTCGCCCGCAAGCACGCCGACAAGCTCGCGGACACCGAGATCACCGCCGAGCGCGTCGACGAGGTCGAGGCGACGCTCGCGGCCTTCCACGCGGCGCGCGTCGGCAAGCGCACGACGACCGACGACGGTGGAACCACGGTGCAGCAGCTCACGGCGACGGCCCGCGAGGCGCTCCGCGCGCGCAACGTGGCCTTCTGGACGCTCGCCGCCCTCGATCGTCTGGTGTGCGCGCGGGGGACGTTCCGCTTCCGCCGCGATGAGAAGCGCGCCGCGGCCTACACGGCCTACACCGCCGAACGCACCGGCGCGCGCCGCAAGGCCCCCGTTCAGGGCGGCAACACGTAGCCCCCCGGGCGCGTCGCCTCCTCGCGCCACCCTCCGCCCGACACTCCCTTCGCAACCGCCGTGACTAGAGCGTGAAGGCTCCGAGAAAGCTCGGGCTCGCGCGGGTGCACGCCGCGTTGCCCGTGGAGGCTGCGCGCACGCCGGTGAAGGTCTGGAGCAGCGTCGCGCCGCGCCACACGCGCACCGTCGCGGTGGTGCTCCCGGTGATCGCAAACGGAACCGCGCACACGAGCCACGCGCCCGTCGGCGGCGCTGCGGCCCACCAGGCGTTCTCGGGGCCCGTGCCCGTGGTGTTGTCGGCTTCGAGCACGCCGCCGCACGCCCGCGTGCGCCCGTAGAACAGCTCGGTGCCGCACGGCGGAACCACGTGGAGGTCCATGTCGCCGGCGCGGTCCCAGGTGAGCGTGATGCGCAACGTTCCGCTGTTCACGCACACGCCGTTGGCGCAGGCCTGCGTGCCCGCACACGCACGTCCGCAGGCGCCGCAGTTCCGCGCGTCGTTGAGCGTGTCGACGCACGCGCGGCCGCACAGCGTCTGCCCCGTCGGACACGTCGACGTGCACCGCGAGGCCACACACGCCGCCGTGCCGCCCGTGGGGGGCGCGCAGGCCGTTCCGCACGCGCCGCAGTTCGCCGTGCTCGTGCGCGTGTCGGTCTCGCATCCGTTGGCCGCGTTGCCGTCGCAGCTCGCGTAGCCCGTCGCACACGCACCGATCGAACAGGTGCCCGCCACGCACGTCGCCGTCGCGTTGGAGAACGCGCAGAGGCGTCCGCACGCGCCGCAGTTCGTCACGTCGGTCGCCAGCACACGGCACACGCCCGCGCAGTTCGTCTGCCCCGACGGACACGCGTAGACGCAGCGCCCTGCGGTGCACGCGGCGCTTCCGCCGGTGGGCGCGGCGCAGGCCGTTCCGCACGCGCCGCAGTTCGCCGTGCTCGTGCGCGTGTCGACCTCGCAGCCGTTCGCGGGATTGCCGTCGCAGTCCGCGAAGCCCGCCGCGCAGGCCCACGTGCACGTCGCCGACGCGCAGGTCGCCACCGTGTTCGGACGCGGCGCGCAGCGCATCCCGCACGCCCCGCAGTGGTTCACGTCGGAGGCGCGGTCGACCTCGCAGCCGTTCGAGGGGTTGCCGTCGCAGTCGAGCCATCCCGCGTCGCAGCGCGAGAGCGTGCACGCCGAGGCCACACACGCCGTCGTCGCGTGGGCGAGCGCGGGGCACACGGCGCCGCACGCGCCGCAGTGGGTGACCGTGCGCGTGGTGTCGGTCTCGCAGCCGTTGGCCGTGTTGCCGTCGCAGTCGCCGCGTCCGACCGCGCAGGCCGACACACGACACGCGCCCGCCACGCACACGTTCGTGCCGCCCGCGAGCATGCACACCGAGCCGCACGCGCCGCAGTTGCGCACGTCGCCGCGGAGGTCGACCTCGCAGCCGTTCGCAGGGTCTCCGTCGCAATCGGCGCGCCCCGCGTCGCAGCGCGCGATGGCGCAACGCCCGCCCACGCACGCCGCCGTCGCACCCGCGAGGGAGCACGCGCGCCCGCACGCGCCGCACGCCGTCACCGTGCGCGTGAGGTCGGTCTCGCAGCCGTCGGAAGGGTCTCCGTTGCAGTCGGCCTGGCCCGCGTCGCAGGCCGCCACCGCGCACACGCCCGCCGTGCACGCCGCCGTGGCGCGGGGGAGCGAGCACGCGCGTCCGCAGGCGCCGCACGACGACACCGTCGACGCGAGGTCGGTCTCGCAGCCGTTCGCGAAGAGCCCGTCGCAGTCGGCGCGCGATCCCATGCACGACGCGATGGCACACACCCCCATCGCGCAGCGTGCGGTGGCGCCCGCGGGCGTGGCGCAGGCGGATCCGCAGCGTCCGCAGTGGGCGAGCGAGGAGGTGGTGTCGACCTCGCAGCCGTTGGAGGGGTTGCCGTCGCAGTCGGCCCATCCCGCGTCGCAGCGCGCGATGGCGCACGCACCCAGGGCGCACACCGCGGTGGCGTGGGCGAGGTCGCACGCACGTCCGCACGCGCCGCAGTGGCGCACATCGTCGGCGAGCGACACCTCGCAGCCGTCGTCGGAGGCGCCGTCGCAGTCGGCGCGTCCTGCGTTGCAGGTGGCGGCGCACGCGCCCATCACGCAGGTGTTGGTGCCGTTCGCGCGGGGCGCACACGCGGTGCCGCAGCGTCCGCAGTGGGCGTCGGTCGCGAGGGTGTCGACCTCGCAGCCGTTGGCGGGGTCTCCGTCGCAGTCGGCCCAGGGCGCCGTGCATCGCGCGACGGCGCAGGCCCCGGAGACACACGCAGCCTCACCGCGTGCGATGGTGCACACGCGTCCGCAGGCGCCGCAGTGGTCGGTGTTGCGTGCGGGGTCGACGCAGGCGCCGTTGCAGCATCGCTCGCCGCTCGCGCAGCGCGAATCGTCGGTGCAGCCGGGCACGCAGGTGCGTCCGGCGCAGCGCGTTCCCGACGGGCAGTGGGCGTCGACGAGGCAGGCTTCGCAGGTGTGCGAGGCGGTGTCGCAATAGCGCGCGGGTCCGAGGCCGCCGTCGTCGGAGGGGACGGGCGCGCATCCCTCGTCGCTGCGACAGCCGGGCATGCAGCGGTTCGCGGCGTCGTCGCAGTGCTGGTCCACCGGGCACGTGTCGCGCGTGGCGAGACACTGGACGCAGCGGCCCGACGCGAGGTCGCACACGGCGCCCGCGGGATCGCCCGCGCAGTCGCCGTCGCCGGTGCAGCGTGCGGGTGCATCGAGCACGTCGGGCGCATCGGACCCGTCCAGCACGTCGGGCGCGTCGGTCACGTCGGGCGTCTCGGCGCCGTCGAACGCCGCGTCGGCAACGTCCGCACGGTCGATCGCCGCGTCGGCGCGCGCATCGCGCGGAACGAGGAGCCCGCTCACGACGGGCGCGTCGTCGCACGCCGTGAGAAGCAACGCTGCGGCGAACACCACGCCCCACGCCCGGCGCGGCAGACCGATCGAACTGGGATCGCTCATGGAATCGCTCCGAGAAGTACAACGCCTCGCCCTCGACACGGCGCGATTTTCGAGGCGCCTTCGCGCACCCTCGTACGTCCCAACGGTCCGCGCGCGGTGACCACTTCAGCCCCACCGCGAAGGAGCATCCCCGTGATCCCCCAGCTCGTTCCGTGTGTTCGCTGTGCGCGCCACATTCGTGTGGGTGTCGTGTGCCCGTTCTGTGCGCGTACGCCCCTCGCGGGGGTGGCCTTCGCGATGGCCCTCGGCGCGTGTCGTCCCGAAGCGCGTGAGGTCTCGCCGCGCGCCCCCGAGGCCGCGGTCGATGCGAGCGCCCTGCACGACGCCGCGCGCGCCGACGACGTGGAGACCGCGCACGACGCGGGCGATGCAGGCGATGCCGACGGAGGACGCGAGGCGTGCGATGGCGCCACCACCGCCGACGTCACCGCGGCACGACCGGCCTTCGACGCGGCGCGGGCGCGACGACGACAACGCGACGCGGCGGACGCGCGGCGGCAGATGCGCGAACAGATGCGGGAGCACATCCCGTGTTACGGGGCGCCCTTCAAGCCGTGAGCGCGGCTGCGTCTCGCGCATGACACCCGCGGCGCGGTCGCGGTATCTGTGTCGCCCCTTCGCGTATGCAGCCCGACGCCACGACGCCCGCGCCTCCGACGCCTCCCGCACCGCGCACCGTCGGGGCCCTGCTCGCGGCGCTCGCGACGGGGCTCCACCTCGGCGCGCTCGGCAACGGCTACGTCATCGACGACCACGCGGTGATCGAGGCGCACCCCGTGGTCACCGGCGCCGTCTCGTGGACGCGCGTGTTCGAATACGACGCCTTCGGAGTCGCCCGCGGAACGCCCGGCATGGTGGGCGCGTGGCGTCCGTTGCAGACGCTCCTCTTCGCGGTGGAGCGCGCGGTGTTCGGCCCCTCGCCCGCGGTCGTTCATGCGATCAACGCGCTCCTGCACGGCGCGGTCACGGCGATGGTGTTCGCGCTCACGCTCGGTGCGGGCGCGGGGCTCCGCGTGGCGGCGCTCGCGGGGGCGCTCTTCGCGGTGCACACGCTCCACACCGACGCGGTGTACGCGGGCGTCGGTCAGGCCGAGCTCACGTCGGCCCTCTTCGCGCTCGCGGCCCTCGCGCTCCACACGCGCGACGACGGCCGTTCGCGCGTGGGCGCCGCGCTCGCGTTCGCGGCGGCGCTGCTCTCGAAGGAATCCGCCGTGCTGCTGCTCCCCACGCTCGTCGCGCACGACCTCGTGATGCGACGACCGCGCTCCTTCGTGCTCTACGCGCGACACGCGGTGTATGCGGCCACGTTCGCGGCGGTGCTCGCGGCGCGTGCGTACACGTGTGGCGGGGTGCAGGGCTTTCTCGACGACGCGGTGATGAACCCGCTGCGCGCCGAGCCCTGGTGGCTGCAACGGATCACCGGCGTGCGCCTCGTGGGGCACGCGCTCACGCAGTTCGTCGCGCCGGTGGAGTTGCAACACCTGTACGGCCCCGGGGTGTTCGCGACGCGTCCGTGGCTCGACGTGAAGCTCGTCGCGGGCGCCCTCACGCTCGCGGGTCTCGGCGTCGTCGCGTGGAGGCTCCGTCGGGAGCGCCCGTGGGCCTCGCTCTGCGCGGTGGTGACGCTGCTCACGCTGGGCGCGGTGTGCTCCGTCGAGGCCAACTACTCGGTGATGTACGCCGAGCGGCTGCTCTACTTCGGGAGCGCCTTCACCGCGGCCCTCACGGCCTACGGGTTCTCGCGCCTCGCGACGCGCGTCTCGCCCCGCGCGGTGTCGGCCCTCGCCGCCGTGTGGATGCTCTCGCTCGCGGCCCTCACCGCCGCGCGCGCCGCCGACTGGCACGACGACGAATCGTTCTGGACGGCTTCCGTCGAGACGAGCCCCGACGCGCCCGTGGGGCTCACCGCGCTGGGGGTCTTCAAGCTCCGCGACGGCGACCTGCGCGCGGCGCTCGCGCTGTGCACCGCGGCCACGCAGCGCAAGGGAGACTACGCCCGCGCGTGGGGATGCTCCGCGATGGTGCGCGCCCGCATCGGCGACCTCGACGGCGCCGAGCGCGACTTTCAACGCATGGCGCAGGGTGATCCCGACAACGCGGGCTTCGAAGCGAACTACGCGCGGCTGCTGCTGATGCGCGGACGTCCCGCCGACGCCCTCGCCCGCCTCGCCCTCATGCGCCGACGCGCGCGGTGGACGCGCGACGCCGACGCGCTCGAAGCCGCCGCGCGCCAGCAGCTCGCCGCGGGTGGCAACCGTTGACGCTCCAAACGCGGGCGTGGCAGAGGTCGTGACGATGCGTGAGGGTGACGAGAAGGCCATGTCTCCGCGGTCGAAGCTCGTCGCGCTCCTCACGCTGGTCACGGTGGTGGTGTTCGCGCCGGGCCTCGTGGGCAACTTCGTGTGGGACGACCACACGCTCATCGCCTCGAACGCGTACCTCCACGAGCTCGCGCGCCTGCCCTCGCTGCTCGCGGGCAACTTCGTGCACGCGTCGGCGGTGACCGAGACCGGCGAGGCCCGTGCGCTGCTCTACTGGCGCCCGCTCGTGACCGCGGTGTACGCGCTCTCCTGGCAGGTGTTCGGCGCGTCGCCGCTCGGGTACCACGCGGTGAACCTCGCGCTCCACGTGGCCAACACGCTGCTGGCCTTCGGCTTCGTGCGCAGGCGCCTCGACGCGGGCGACGACAACACGCGCGACCTCGCCGCGGCCGCGGGCGCCGCCCTCTTCGCGCTGCATCCGTCGCGGCCCACCTCGGTGACCTGGATCTCGGGCGCCACGGACCTCTGGATGGCCCTCTTCGCGCTCCTCGCGCTGCGCACGCTCGACGGCGAGCGCAAGCACCGCGGGTGGATCGCCGGCGCCCTCCTCGCGCTGAGCCTCCTCGCGAAGGAGGCCGCGGTGGCCGTGCTCCCGATGCTCGCCCTCGACGCGTGGTGCAGGGGCGCGAGCGCGGCGCGTCGTCGGGCGTCGTGGCAGGCGGGCGCGGTGCTCGCGGGGGCCCTCGTGGTGCGCGTGCTCGTGGTGCCGCCGTCGCAGCTCGCGCAGGCCTTCACGGGCCTCGGAGACACGGTGCAGCGCGTGCTCTCGACGCTCGGGTACTACACCGCGCTCACGGTGGCGCCGCTGCATCCCGCGGCGCAGGTGGGCTATCGCACGTGGTCGGCCTCGGGGGCGTCGTCGTATGCGCCGTGGAGCGTGGCCGTGGGCGCCGTCGCGCTGACCCTCTGCGCGATGGTGGCGGTGAAGGCCTGGCGCACGCCCGCGTGGCGCGTGTGGGCCGCGGACCTCGCGTGGTGGATCGTTCCCCTCGCGCTGGTGCTCAACGTGTTCGACCTGCACCTGATGACGCTCGCGTCGCCGCGGTGCCTGTACCTCCCGATGCTCGGCGTGGCGGCGCTCGCGGCGCGGGGCGTGACGCGGGCTGCGAAGGTTCCGCTCGCGGCGGGTGCGGTGGGCGCGGCGGCGCTCGCGTGCGCGGCGATCACCGTGAGTCACGTGGGCGACTTCATCACCGACGAAGACCTGTGGCAGAACGACGTCCGCGTGAGCCCCGAGAGCGCGTACGGGTGGGCCGAGCTCGCGCGCATCCGACAGAGCGAGGGGCGCATCGACGAGGCCGTGCGGCTCTACGCGCGCGGCGTCGACGCGGCCCGCACGCTGCGGCACCCGTACTACGACACCGAGCTCGCGCTGAAGCTCGCGGCGGCCCTCGGCGCGGCCACCCCCGATCGCGACCCCGAGACGCTCCTGCGGGTGCGTGACTTCTTCGACGCCATCGACGCGGGTGCTCCTCCGCCGGTGCGCCTCACGACGCGCCTCGGGAGCGTCGAGGTGCGCTGGTCGCCCGCGGTGCGCGAGGCCCGTCGCACGGCCTTTCAGTACCGCATCGCGCGGGCCATCGCCCACGCCCGCACGGGGTCGTACGCCGAGGCCGAACGGCAGCTCGTGGAGGTGCTCCGCGCGACGCCCGATGCGTGGCTCGCGTGGCAGAACCTCGCGCTGGTGCAGGCCACGACGGGACGCTGGCCCGAGGCCCTGGCGACGCTCCGTCAGGCCGCGGCGCGCGATCCGGCGAACGGGGGAATCCTCGCGCTCGCGCAGGCCCTCGACCGGGCGGGTGCACCCGTGATGCAGCAGCCGCCGAACACGCCCGCGCGCACCCTCGCCCAGTGCGACGCGCTGCTCTCGCTGCACATGGTCGACGCCGCGCGGAGGACGCTCGCGCCGCTCCTCACGACGGAGCCCGTGTCACCGGAAGCGCGCGCCCTCGAAGCCCGGGTGAACGCCGCGCTCCAGCCGCGCGAGACGCCGTAGATTCAGGGCAGTTCGGTGTCGGCGACGGGCGCGGCGGCGCGCGCGCGGGCCCGCGGATCGTCGGCGGCGAAGACCCACGCGATGGCCACGAAGCCGAGCCACAGCGCCGTGAGGTGCAGGAGCATCGCGACGCCGCCGCGGTGCTGAAAGATCGCGCCCGAGACAGGCGGCCCGAGGAGGATGCCCACGGCGTACGCGGCGTTGTAGAGCGCGTTGGCGCGGCCGAGATCCTGCGGGGGTGAGACGACGCCCTGGAGCGCGAGGCTCAGCGGCGAGATCGACGCGAGGGTGGCCCCGGCGATGAAGACCGCGGCGCACATGAGCGCGAAGTTCGGCAGGGCCACGAAGGCGCCCACCATCGAGGCGCCCACGAGGCCGAGGAGGGCCATGACGCGGAGGTGTCCGTGGCGGTCGCCGAGGCGCGCGAGGGTGGTGGTGAGGCCGAGCATTCCCGCGGCGAAGAAGGCCGTGACGAAGATCGTGTGCTTCTCGGGAACGCCCCGCGACTCGATGAGAAAGAGCGGGAGAAAGAGCACCACCGAGGCCTGGAAGTACCCGTACGCGAAGGCCCCCGCGCACGAGGTCTTGATGCGCCACGCGATGGCCGCGAGGTCGGTGACCGGCGCGTCGCCGTGGGCCTCGTCGTGCGAGTGCTGGAGCCGTCCGTCGAGGCCGCGCGCGACCACCATCGACGACGCGAGGCCCAGCGCGCCCGACACGAGGAACGACGCCGACGTGCTGTGCAGGTGCACCACGCCCGAGGCCACGAGCGGTCCGATCACGTAGCCCAGCGCGAAGGCCACGGCGTAGCCGCTCATGATCACGCCCTTGTGCGTGCGGTCGGCCACGGCGAGGAGCGCGGTCTCGGCGGCGACCCAGATGAACGCGCTCGACGCGCCGTCGAAGAAGCGCGCCACGGTGAGCGCAGGCACCGTCGACCAGAGCGGAAAGAGCGAGACGCACACCGCGTAGCCGAAGAGCGCCCCCGCGAGCACACGCTTCGGGCCGACGCGCGCGACGAGCCATCCCGCGGCGCCGGAGCACACCATGAGCCCGAGCGCGAAGGCCGACGCGAGGCCGCCCATCGCGAGCTTCGGGATGCCGTGCGCGGTGAGGTGCAGCGAGAGCACGGCCACGGCGATTCCGTAGGCGGTGCTCACGAGGAGCATCGAGAGGTAGATGACGCGGACGTTGCGGTCGGGGATGCGGGAGAGCACGGCAGCGCGACGTTCTATCGTCGCGGAGACCCTGTGCGGAAGCGATTTCCGTGTGACGCGCAGGCCGCGATCAGAAGACGCGCCAGCCCGCCCACAGCGACAGCACCGGCGTGAACACGTACGACTGGAGCGTGTCGTCGAGGTACTGCGCGCCGTAGTTCGTGAAGGCCGCGGCGGCGTTGGGATTCCGCGGGGTGTACTGCGGCGTGATGGTCGTGTGCGACGAGGCCGTGCCCGCGAAGCCCACGCACGCCGACACTTCAAGGCGGTCGGAGAAGAAGCGCCACGACCACCCCACCTCGACGTCGACCATGTGCAGCGTCGACCGCACCGCGTACGAGTACGTGCCGCTGCCCGTGCCCGGCGGAATGGTCGCGCCCGTCACGCCCGCGATGAGCTCCTGCGCGCTCGCGCCGCCGCCGAGCGTCACGAGCCCGTAGCCCGCCATCACCGTGAGCGGCAGCCGCGGCCACGGACGCCACCCCACGTGCGTGCGCCACACGAACGAGCTCCGCAGCGCCGTGCGAATGAGCTGGGCCTCGGAGTCGGTGTACCAGCCCGCGGAGGTTCCGATGGCGTTGATGGCGTCGACGTAGGCGCCCGGCATCACACCCACCGAGGTCGAGAGACGCAGCCGCAGCGGGCCCTCGACGTCGACGCGCGCGCCCGCGGCGATGGGGAAGTCCGTGCCCGCCGAGACCGTGAGGTGCCACGGATCGGCGCGCACGACGGCGGGTGCGAACAGCGTGGTGACGAGCGCGACGACGGCGAAGCGATGGGGCGACATGGCGACGCGCGCAGAGCAGCGCGTGTGCCGAAAACGGAGACGCGCAGCGTGGGAGTTCGAAGTGCGCGAGACGTTGCCGTGACGCCTCAGCGTGTCGCGCGGCGTCGACAGCGTGTCACTTCGCGGCGCGCGCCTTGAACCAGGGCGTGATCGCCTGGATCGAGGCCTTCACCCGCGCGGGCTCCGTTCCGCTCTTGCGGAGCACCTCTTCGGCCTGCGTGAGGTCGTGGAGCACGCCCTCGCCGAAGGCCACGAGGAGCGCCGAGACCGCGCAGGTGTCGACGGGTCCGTCGAGCACGATCGTGTTCGCGCCGAAGTGCTTCTGCCAGAAGGGCTCGACGCCGCGACGACCGTGGTCGGGAATGACGAAGAACGGCTCCCACCGCTCGCGCAGCGCGGTCATCACCGTTTCGAGGGGGATGTCTTCCTGCGGGTCGTAGCCGAGCACGAGCGACACGGTCTCGCGGGGCACCGAGGGATAGGCCTCCTCGTCGCCGGTCATGAACACGTAGCCCTTGCGACGGCGCTTCTCCCACCCGTCGACGGCCGTGTGCTTCGCGATGAAGTGCAGCGCCAGCTCGTAGCTCTCGCCGCCCTGGAGCGGGCCCGTGTAGGCCGTGCCGCGCGCGCCGTTGAACATCGAGGTCATGGTGAGCCACTTGTCCATGAGCTCGGCGGTCGACTCGAACTGCCCGACCTGCAGCGGCGTGACGTCGTAGCGCGCGTCGGCGAAGGCCATGAAGAGGATCTGCGGGTCGGTGACCCCGCAATCGAGCAGCACCTTCATGAAGCGCGGGAGCTCACGGCGCGCGAGCAGCTCGGGGATCGCGCCCATCGACCCGCTGATGTCGAGCGCGAACACGATGCCCACCGAGTTCGGGTGCTCGGCGCTGTCGCGGCACTCGCGGAGCTTCACGCCCTTCGGGTTCATCTTCGCGTGCACGTCGCCCTTCGCGAACACCTGCGCCGCAGGCTGTTGCGCGCGCGCCGACGTGATCGCCTGGTGCGCCTCGTAGCTGTACCCACCGTAGCCCATGAGTGTGGTCCTCCCGCCGTGAACACGGCGCGCGGGAGCTTCTGCCCGCGTCGCCCGCCACGCAACGGCGATGACATAGGGCCCGCCATCACGCCCGACCACCGCGCCTCACCGTCGCCGCGGACTTGTACTTGACTCCGCCCGCCCTGCGACGGAAGCCTTGCGCCCGTCGCGATGCACCCTCACGTGGCCTTCTTTCAGCCCCGCAACGGCACCCCGAGCTGGCCCGCCGACCCCGCCCCCGCGGGCGACGCGTCGACGGATCCGAACGCCGCCGCACCGCTCCCCAACGCGCAGCCCGCGCCGACGGACCCTGGCGTCGCGAACACCGGCAACACCACGGTGATCGTGAACGCGCCGGGCACGGGCTACCTCACGCAGGAGATGTGCGAGCAGGCGAGCAACAACGGCCTCATCGCCGCCGGGGGCTACGCCTTCGGGTCGTCGCTGGTGGGCGTGATGCTCTTCATGCTCATGCGCAAGAAGCTCTGGGGCACGGCCTTCTCGCGCTACGCCACCGCGGTGCTCACGGCGGCGGTGCTCTCGTCGGTGCTCGTGGGCTGGGACCCGGCGCGCGCCGACGTGCTCCAGCGCTGCCTCGACCCGAACCAGCCCTTTCACCAGTACGTCTTTCTCGGCAGCATGCTCGTGGCGCGCGCGCTGGTGCTGGGGCTCGTGCCGAGCGTGCTCGTGACGGCGCTCGGATGCTTCGCCGCGAACCGCACCTGAGCCTCGCGGTGATCGCCTCGCACGGCCGCACACCCTCTCTGCCTCTGCACCCACTTCATCGCCCGACCCGCGGAGCCCTCGCATGGACCTCGTGATCGCCGTCGGCGGCGGCGGACAGCACATCGCCCTCGCCATCGCGCGCCTGCTTCGCCTCGAAGGTCTCTCCGACCCGATCGAGGCCTTCGTCATCGACGCCGACGGAGACTCGCGCCTCGCGCAGAAGGTCCGCACCTTCGGCAACACCGTGTCTCCCGTGGTGCCGCATCCGCTCGAAGGCGCGCAGACCGTGGTGCCTCCCTTCGCGCGCGACACGATGAAGGAGACGCAGTTTCGCAAGGTCTTCATCGACGACCGCGCCGACCCGCTGGAGCGCGAGCTCTTCGAACTCTTCTTCGACGAGGAGAGCGGCGGCGTCGAGGGCGGCACCGGTCCCGCCGGCGGCGTCGACATCGGCAAGGGCATGTTCGCGAACCCCTCGGTGGGCAGCGCCGTCTTCGCCGCGAGCAAGGGCGGCGCGATGGAGCCCCTCTTCGGCCGCGCCCGCACCGCCGCGCGCATCTTCGTGGTGGGGAGCTTTCTCGGCGGCACCGGCGCGGGCATCACGCACCAGCTCATCAAGCTCGTGCGCGAGACCGTGGGGCCCGCAAAGCCCATCTACGGCGCGTTTCTGCTGCGCTGGTTCGACCTGCCTCCGACGACGGGCCAGACCGTCGACACGGCCACGCTGCTCGCGAGCATGGGCCACGGGCTCGAGTACTTCTACCGCTACACGAAGCCCCTGCTCGACGCGTCGATGCTCGTGGGCGTGCCCGACAATCCGCCGCCGCAGGTGAAGGCCGCGCCCGCCGCCGCTGACAACGACGAGACCGTGAGCATCTACCCGCTGCTCGCGGCCTGGTCGCTGGTGATGTTGCCCGACAAGACCGACACGCAGGCCCGCGCCGCGCATCGCACCTACGGGCTCACGCACGACGACAACGACGCCATCTGGCCGCTGCGCCGCGCGTGGAACGCCCCGCGCAACCCGAACTCGCGCGACCCCTCGCTCGGCGCGCGCGTGGTCGAGGCCGTGGTGCTTCAGGAGATCTACAACTCGTTTCGCGCGAAGGACTCGGACTTCACCGAGTTCGACTACGAGAAGGGGCGGAGCACCTGGGGCTCGCTCCTCGGCAACGCGGCGAAGCGCAACAACACCTCGGGCACGGCGCTCGCGCGCGAGGTGCTCGGCGCGCTCGAAGCGCGGGGCGCGCAGCTGCGATTTGCGACCTGGTGGTTCGGTCAGGTGTTCGGCGAGGCCGACCTCTCGCAGTTCGGCGATCCGCGCGCGCGGCAGCTGTACGCGGCGCGCAAACACCGCACGTGGAAGGCCCCCGACGCCTTCAAGGTGCTCGTCGACGCGTTTCAGTTCGAGGGCACCGCGGGCTCGGAGAAATCGCGCCTCGTGAACCCCACGCCCGCCGCGCTCATGGCCGAGAAGATCGAGCGCTCGCTGCTCGCCGCGCTGAGGAGCTGAACGATGTTGCACTCGCTCATTCCGGGCGCCGACGTCGCGCCCTCGACGGACACCTTCGCGCTCGACCAGAAGAAGGGCGCGTGGACGCCGCCGCCGACGCACCTGCGCACGCGGAGCTTTCCGACGCCCTTCGCGCAGGCCGAGATGATGTCGCACGTGCTCGGCATGCTCTCGCTCGACCCGGGCGCGCGGCAGCCCGAGCCCGAGAGCCTCAACCCGCGGCTCCAGCAGAGCTTCGAACGGTGGCGTCTGCTCGTGCTCGCGCTGGCGCTCGGCGAGGTGACCGTCGAGACCATCGACCTGCGGCGCCCCGAGGTCGACAACTTCGGCGCGATGCTCGCCGACCTGCGCCCCGAGTGCCGCTTCATGGGGCTGCTCCGCGACGCGCGCAGGCAGGGCATGGAGGGCCGACGGCTCCTCGTGGGCGCGACGGATCCGCAGTGCCTCGTGTGGTGCAACCCCCGCGCGGCCCGCGAGAACTACTGGAGCGAGCTCAAGACCCGCATCGACGCGAGCGCCGACCGCGGCGAGGCCCTGAAGCTCCTCGTCGACTGGCGCGCCGCGATGGATCGCGCGGGCCTCTGGCAGCCGGGCCACGAGAGCTCGCCGCCGTGGATGAAGGCGCTCCAGGTGCTCCTCGGCGACACGGCGCAGCCCACGGGCGCGATGCACGGCGACGCGCGCATGGTGGGTCCGGTGCGTCTCCGCGTGGTGCCGCGCACGAGCAACGAGCCCGACGAGGCCATCGTGTACCTCCCCGTGCGCGACGTGGGCTGGGGCGCGCGCTTCGCCGAGCTCCTGTTCTTTCAGCCCGTGCGCCGCGACGCGGGCTCCGTCGACCTCGTCGACCCCAACGGACGCCCCGTGGTGACCGTGCGCATGGCCCCGCGCGACCCGGCCCGCGAGGCGAGCAACGCACCCGCGCGCGGCGCCTCGGGCGTCGACCTCGCGAGCACCGCGGGCTTCGAACTCGTCGCGGGTGTGGGACGCCTCGAAGGCGCCACGCAGACCGCCCGCGGACACGGCCAGGCCCACTGGCTCGAAGACCACGCCAACGCGCCGGGCTATCGCTCGCTGGTGCTGAACCCGCTGCTCGCCGCGGCGGCGCGCTCGCACAAGCGCGCGCAGATCACCGAGGCCGACGTGCAGGCCGCGCCGATCTTCTTTCCCGACACCGTGCGCCTCGTCCTCGGTCAGGCCGAGTCGACGGACGGCGCCGACGTGCGCATCCACCTCTCGCGCGAGGTCACGAACCGCGTCGCCACGGGCACGCCCGCGCCGCAGACCGGCGTGTCGCTCGCGAAGTGGCAGCCGGGCAGCGCGCTCCCGCGCATCGTCGCGGTGCCGGGCGCCACGGGCTCGCTCAGTGTGGGCCTCGTCGAGCGCTTCGGACCGGTGCAGCGTCCCGTCGACGTGGGCGAGCTCCGCGCGCTGGGCTTCGCGCTGTGGCTCTACTTCGTGGGCGAGGCCGAGCTGCGCAGCGATGGCGCGCGCGTGCTCTGGTCCGCCGACGAGGGCCGCGAGCTCTTCGGGCGCGTGCTGGTGCAGGGCGCGGAGCGTCCGCTGGAGGTGCTGCGCGACGCCATCGCGGCGGTGCACGGCGAGACCGAGCGGCAGCGTGCGCGCGATCGGCTCGCGACGCTCCAGCGATTTCGTGCGACGTGGCGCGCGGTGGGCGACGGCGAGAGCGACCGCATCGACGTGCAGTGCGCGCGGCTCGGGCGCGTGGCCGTCGAGACCTTCGTCGACTGGGTGAGCGCCGACGCGACGACGGGGGCGCCCTCGCTCGTGCTGGGCTCCTTCGGCGTGCGCGCGGCCTCGGCGGCGGAGCACTACGTGATCGCGGGCGGCGCGAAGCTCCCGCTCTTTCTCGACGTGTTCGCGCGGCCCGAATGAGCCCGCTCCGTCGACTCGCGATCGCGCTCGCGGTGGGCGCGGTGTTGGGTGGCGCCGTGTGGCTCCGTCGGTCGCGCGAACAGGCGCGCTGGTGGAACCGCGTCGAGCGCCTCTGCGCGTGCAATCGCCCGGTGGTGACGCAGCTTCGCGCGCTCGCGAGCGTGCCCGCGGGCGGCCTCGACCAGGTGGCCCTCGCACAGCAGCGCGCGCTCGAAGGAACGTGCGACGACCTCCGCGCGGCCATGGCCCGTCGCACGCTGCGCGAACAGGTAGCCGGGACTCCACTTTCGGTGCGCGTGGGCGTCTCCCATCGCAACGCGCAGCGCGACGTGACGCGCACCCTCGCCCTCACCTGCGGCGAGGAGCACCACCGCTTCTGGGACGACCTCCGCACCGAGACCACCCGCGATCACGGCGGAGACGCGCCCGTGGCCCGCGAGATGGCGCGCGTGGCCGGTGACATCCTTCGCATCCGCGACGGCATGTGCGCGCGACGGAGCTCGCTCTCTGCGCCGCCCGCCGACTACGTGCTCACCGCCGCCGACGCCGACACGCAGGGACGCTCCTGCGGCGAGTGATGCCCTCGTGAGCACCGTCGGCCGCCGTCTCGCCGCGTACGCGCCGCTGCTCGCTCCGCCGCTCGTGGGTGCGTACACCGGCGATGCGTTGCTCACGGCGCAGAACGCCGAGCCCACGCGCGTGCTCGCGGCGCTCCACGCGAACGCTTCGCCACGGAGACCTGCGCCGAGGCCGTCGCGTCCCGTGGTGGTGGTGCTCGTCGACGGGGTCGGCGATGCCTTCATGGCGCGCGCGATGGAGCGCGGAACGCTCCGTCCCGTCTCGTGGTGGCGGACCTTCGACACGGGCCTGCCGAGCCTCTCGCGCCCCGCGTACCACGCGCTGTTCACGGGCGTTCCGCAGGCCGTGGCGGGCGTCGGCAACAACCGCCATCGCGGCCCCGCGCGCGCCGACACCATGATGGATCGTGTGCGTGACGCGGGCGGCTTCGTCGCCTGGGCGCTGGAGGGCGTGTCGTGGATGCACGACCTCGCGGGAAGGTCCTCCGACGAGGTGCGGTGGGGCGGCGCTGCGCACGACGTCGATGCGCTCGCAGCGATGGCCACGCGGAACACACTGGTCGTCACGCACTGGGTGACCACCGACGACGCGGGGCACACCCACGGCGCCGCGAGCGTCGACTACGCGCGCGAGGTCGACGGCGCGATGCGACGGGCCTCGGCGCTCCACGACGCGCTCGCGCAAAGGCTCGGCGCAGCGGGCTTCACGCTCTTCGTCGGCGCCGACCACGGACACGTCGCCCGCGGCGGCCACGGAGGCCCGGAGCGCGCGGTCACCCGCACGCGTTGGGTTCAACTCGGCGGCCCGACGCGCACCCATCACGAGGGCGTGATCTCGGCCAGTGCGATGGCGGCGACCTTCACCGACGCGCTCGCGATCGAGGCGCCGCGTGAGGCCCTGCGCTGCGCCGCGCGCGAGGCCGTGACGAGCGACTGCGCGGCGATCACACGGCGCGCGGAGGCGGTGGAGCCCGTGTTCCGTGCGACGGTGCGCGAGGGGCGCGTGCGTGCGGCGGTGCTCTCCGTCGCGTGGGCCGTGGTGCTGCTCGCAATGGCAGCGCTCGGCGGAACGCGTGTGCGACGCGCGCTCGCGGCGATGCTCGTGGTGCTCGCGGGCGCGGTCGGCGCGTATGTGCTGCTCGGTCCTGGCTTCACGCTCTCGGCCATCGGAACGCGCGGCGCCTACATCGCGCGGAGCCTCGCGGCACTCACGGCGGGCGCGCTCGTCGCGTGGGCCGCCGTGGGGCGACGCACGGGCGCGCGGGGCCGCGAGGTGCTCTGGGCGAGTGCGGCGGTGCCCTGGGCCGGCGTGGCGGCGGCGGGCGGACTCGCGGGCGCGACGGTGCCAGGTCCCCACGTGGCGCTGCTGGCGTCGACGGCGGGCATGGTGCCGACGGCGACGGTGCTCGCGGTGCTTCTCACGCGTGCGATCACGAAGCGCACGGGTTGAGCGCGCGGCGCGTTTGCGGGTACACCGGCGCGATGACGACGACGCCCGCACCCCCCGTTCCCTCGCTGGAAGGATTGCTCTCCGACGACGCCCCGCTGCGCACGGCATGGCATCCGTTGCTGATCCTGCTGTTGGAGATGCTGCTACCGCGCGACCGTTGGCACGTGATCCCGGAGTACGCGCTCACCCGCGAGCCTCGACGCATCGACGCCGTCATCGTGCGTCGCATCGCCGACGGCGCGCCGTGGAGCCCCGAGTACCTTCGCAGCGTGCTCGACGAGCTGCGCGATCACAACATCGTGCACTTCAAGGGAGCGACCGACGCATTGGAGCGCACCGACGCGCTGCAACTGCTCTCGTACGCGTACCAGTACATGGCGCTCGAAGGGCTCGAAGACCCCGCGCAGGTGTCGCTCCGTGTGGTGGCGCCAACGCTCACGCCACGCTTTCGCACGCAGCTCGCGACGGTCGGCGGTGCGCTCGACGCGACGGCGCTCCAGGGAGTGCACGCGGGCACGTTGCAGGGCTTCTCGTTGCGTGTGGTGGAGACGACGATCGCGTGGCCTGCACCGGGGGAGCATCTGCTCTTCGCGGTGTCGCCCGCGTGCCTCGACGACCCGGCGCGCCCGGGGGCCTTCGATGACACCGAACGGTCGCTGTACTACCGTCTTCTGCAGGGCATCACGCAGCTCTCGCAGGACCCTCGCTGGAAGGCCATCATGAAGGACGCATCCCTCGTTCAGCGCACCGCCGATCAGGCGCTCCTCGACCTGCTCGCCGCGCTCCCGGTGGAGACCCGACTCGCGGGGCTCAGGCCCGAAGACCGGCTCGCGGGGCTCAGGCCCGAAGACCGGCTCGCGGGGCTCTCGGAGACCGAGCGGCTCCTCGCGCTCCCCGATGCGGCGCTCCGTGCGCTGTCGCCCGACTACCTCGCGACGTTGCCCGATGACGTGCGCGCGAAGCTCCTGGCCCGCATCGCGCGATGAGCGCCCGACGCGTTCGCACCACGCTCCGCAATGCGGTCGATGGGGTCACTTGGTCTGCGTGGCCCGAGGGTGACCGTGCTCGCATCGAGATCGTCTTCGACGACGACCCCGAGCCCGTTGCGCGCACCGTGCCCCTCGCCGAGCTCGATGCGCTCGTCACCGAACAGCTCGCGAGCGGCTTCGTGCGCGAGCCCCGGTGGGAGCCCACCGTCCCATGGATCGACCGCGCCACCGACGCAGAGCTGCGCCTCGAAGTGCTCGACGGATGGATCATGGCCACGCGCCTCGAATGGGCGAAGGTCGCCGCCACGCCCGCGCCCGTTCGCACGTGGCTCGTGCTCGATGCGCTCGCCGCGCAGTGCTCCCGCAACGGCCTCGCGATGTACTTCATGGACTGCGACGACGCCCTCGTTGCGCGCACCGCCGACGAGGCTCGCGCGTTCGGTCTTCCCGCGCTTGCAGCGCAGTTCGAGGCGGTCGCGAAGGGCACCGTGAAGGCGCCCGGTCGCGTGAAGCTCGGGAGCCCGAAGACCGCGCGCGCGTTGGAGTCCTTCGCGATGATGGAGCTCCCCGCGCGGCTCATGGCGTGGGTGCGCGCGCACGCGGCGGCGTTCCTGCCCGTGCCGCCGACGTAGCCCGACGGATCAGAGCCCGGTCACGCTCGCGCGACCGTTCTCGATGTGCCCCGTGAAGCGTCGCGTGAAGGCACTATCGCCCGAGACGGTCACCGTCAGCGCATACCAACCGTCGGAGCCCGCGAGGTCGAGCGTGCGCGTGGCCGTAGCGCCGGCCGCCACGGTGTCGCTCCACGGGCCGTCACTGCGGTAGCGCGTGGCCGTCGTGGTGAAGGTCACCGCCGTCGCGCCGCGGTTCGTGTACTGGAGCGCAAGGGTGCCATCTTCGGGGTGCAGCGTCGTCGAGACTTCGAGCGCACCGCAGGCAGTGTTGAGGTCACCGACGTACTGGCGTTCGAAGCCGTTGGGTCCCGAGAGCGTGAGGTCGTAGCGCCCGCCGCCGTAGGTGCGCACCGAGAAGTAGTCTTCGACGGTCGCGCCGGGGGCCACGTCGTAGAACCACGGTCCGTCGCCGCGAAAGCGATTGGCCGTGATCTGGTGGTGCACCGCGGCGACGCCTGCGTTGTGCATCGCGACGTAGAAGCGCCCCGCCGCGCAGTCGGTCCGCGCGGTGGCATCGGGCTGATACGGCAGTGCGCGCGCCAGACGAGGTCCGCGCTCCTGCGCGGGAAGCGACGGCGTGGCGGGGGGCGAGGGCGTCGCGGTGGCGCACACGCGCGCGGTCGTCGACGGCAGCGCGGGCATCGAGAAGTCGGGATGCGCGAAGTCGAAGGCCCCCGTGAGGTCACCCGCGATGGCGCGACGCCACGCGCTGATGTTGGGCTCGCGCACGCCGGTCCAGCGTTCGAGAAAGCGCAGCACCGAGGTGTGATCGGCCACCTCGGAGTCGACCACGCCGCCGCGTGACCACGGCGAGATCACCAGCATGGGCACGCGGTTTCCCATGCCGATGGGCGCGCCGCGTACGAACTCGTCGGGCGTTCCCTGCGGCGGTGTCGGCGGCGATGCGTGGTCGAAGAAGCCGCCGTTCTCGTCGTAGGTGAGAAACAGCACCGTCGAGCGCGCGATGGCAGGGTTCGCCATGAGCGTCTCGTACACCTGGCGCGTGAGATCCTGCCCGAGCGTGATGGGGTACGGCGGGTGCTCCGAGAGGGCCGTCGGCGCGATGATCCACGAGACCTGC
Source organism: uncultured Myxococcaceae bacterium (assembly GCA_945952225.1). Taxonomy (GTDB): domain Bacteria; phylum Myxococcota_A; class Polyangia; order Polyangiales; genus CAISKJ01. The sequence goes on along the minus strand of CAMFHP010000028.1, from coordinate 9,918 downwards.
GGAAGCGTGTTGTTCAGCACGTCGCGGCGCAGGTCGCCGAGGTAGTCGAGGGAGCGTCGCACGCCCCGGTCCCACAGGGGATCGCCCTCGCGGGCGGTCTTGTACGCGCGAAACCACGCGAGCGCGTTGTCGTCGTAGTTGTCGAGGGTCTGGTACACGCGCCACGAAATCCCCGCGGCCTGAAGGCGCTCGGGATACGTCGTCCACGTGAAGCCCGCGGGCGGTTCGGTGTTGTCGACGACGGGACCTCCGCCCGTTCCCGCGGGGTCGATGGTGCCCGTCATGAGGTACAGACGGTTCGGGTTCGTCGAGCCGAGCACCGAGCAGTAGTACGCATCGAGCACGGTGTAGGCGTCGGCGAGCGCGTAGTAGTACGGCAGCTCGGCGCGCGCGTAGGCGCTCATCGCGGCGCGTCCCTTCGCGGGCACCCAGCGGTCCCATGCGCCGTTGTGCCAGGCGTCGTGCCCCGTGGACCACCCGTGGTCGATGTCGCTCACGCACTCCAGCGGCGTGTGGAAGGGCATCACCTCACCCATTCCGTCGGGCTGGTGAAACACCGTGGGCCCCGTGCGGAGCTGCTGCGCCGCGGGATCGGCGAAGCCGCGCACGCCCGCGAGCGCGCCGAAGTAGTGGTCGAAGGAGCGGTTCTCCTGCACGAAGATCACGACGTGCTCCACGTCGCGGATCGTGCCCGTGCGCGGCGGCGCATCGGGCGTGACGGGTGCCACGTCGTCCATCGTGCGCGCGTCGACGACGGCCTCCACGTCGCGATCGCGAGGGGCCGCGGCCTGGTCGGCGGGCGCGACGTCGGCGGGCGCATCCAGCGTGCCGCCATCGATGGCGGGCACGGCGTCGTCGCAGGCCGCGAGGGCGAGCGCGCAGAGCAGCGGGAGAGGTGCGATCACGCGCGGGCCGGGGGAGCTCATCGCCATGAGGGCGCATCGGGTCGGGCCTTCGCGTCAAGTGCGTCGAAGACGTCGACGTGTGCGACGCCGCTGCGCGGAGGCTCTCGACACCGCGGGGCGTGCTGCTACACACGGCGCCCATGTCGAACCTCGCACCGCTCGCGCAGTACCCCTTTCTCGTGATGAAGCAGCGCAAGGAGCTCGCGGAGCTCTTCGGCTACGAGTCACGCAACAAGTACGAGATCCGCGACCCGTCGGGCGGCGCGATCCTCTACGCCGCCGAGCAGGGCAAGGGCTTCGGCGCGGCGCTCCTGCGGCAGATCGTGGGGCACTGGCGGAGGTACGAGATCCACGTGTTCGACGCCGCGCGCAACGTGGTGCTCCGCGCGGTGCACCCGTTCCGGTGGTTCTTTCAACGGCTGGAGGTGGTGTCGGGCGATGGCCGTGCGATCGGCGCGATCCAGCAGCGCTTCGCGGTGTTTTCGAAGTCCTTCGACGTCGAAGATGCGCAGGGCCGCGTGATCATGTCCGTGCGCTCGCCGATCTGGAAGCCCTGGACCTTTCCCTTCGAGAAGGGCGGCCGCCCCGTGGGCACCGTGATGAAGAAGTGGAGCGGCGCGCTCACCGAGCTCTTCACCGACGCCGACAGCTTCCGCATCGAGTACACGGCGGCCGAGCTCACGCCCGACGAGCGCGCGCTGCTCCTCGCCGCGGGCCTCTTCATCGACATGCAGTACTTCGAACAGAAGGCCCAGGCGAGCTCGTCGGCCTGATCGCCGCGCTACGGGCTCAACGCCACCGCGCGCCACGTCACCGGCGCCGTGCCCGCCACCCGCGCGCACCGCACCGCGCCCCGGCCATCCACCACACACAGTCCGTCGCCCTGCGTCGCGAGCGCCACCGCGCCGTCGAGCGCGATCGTCTGCGCGCGCTCGTCCCCCGGCAGCACACATCGCAGCGCGTCGCCCTCGCGCACGCACACCCGCGCGCCGACCAGCACGAGCCCGCGCGCGCCGCGCATGGACCGCACCTCGACGGGCGCGAACAGCTCACCGACGCACCACACACGGCCGCCCTCGTCGCGGGCGCAGAGCATCCCCTCGTCGACCGCGAGCTCGTCGAGCGCACCGACGCCCTCCACGCGCCCCGCGGCCACGCGCGCATCCCGGCGGCCGATCCATCCTTCGCCCGCGCCCTCGTCGTCGAAGCGCAGCGGGCCCGCCGCGCGGAGCCGCGCGCAGAGGCCCTCGCCCTCGCACCAGAGGTGGCGCGCGCCGTCGGTTCCCCACAGCGCGCCGTGGCCCGCGAAGAGCGACGTTGCGCCGTCGAACACCGGCGCCGCGTGGTCGTTGTCGTCGACGCACGCGACCCGCGACTCGGAGCGCGTGCACACCCGCGCATGCACGCCGTCGATCACGAGGTCGCTTACGGGTGCTTCGACCGGAAGCGACTGGAGCGCGGAGTCCTGCGAGCCTCCGCCGACACACGCGGCGCGGCCCTTGCGCACGCGGCACGCGCGGTAGCCGAGCGCGACCGATGACACCGCGTCCGTCTCGTCGCGCCACACGGTCTCTGCCTCCCCCGACACGCGCGAGCCGCAGCGTACGGCCTCGCTCGTGACGACGCAGACGCGCGTGAAGCCCATCACGACGCGCGGAAACGCATCCGGGGAGGCCTCGGCGCGCGCCGACGGCGCGGTGTCGACGGCAGACGTGGTGCGTTGAATGGAAGCGCTGCGCGTGCAGGCGAGCAGCAGCACGGAGAACGTGAGGGAGCGGATCGGAGCCATCGGGCGCGAGGCTGCCGTCGACCGCGGCGAGCGGTCAACGATCGCGCACGACGGGGTCTGCGTCGCGGCGCGCGTGAGCTTCGAGCCAGGCGAAGAGGGCGTCGTTCCAGGCTTCGGTGAAGACCGGAACGTGGCCCGATCCCTCCATCGCCCAGAGCTCGGCGGCGCCGCCTGCGGCGCAGTGTTCGTGGCGTCCGATGCGGGTCTCGGCGCCGCTCACCGAGGAGTCGTAGTCGCCGCGCGCAGGGTCGTCGGTGAAGGCCTCGTCGCAGCGGTTGAGACGCGCCCACGCCGCCGTGCTCGCGCGTGCGGAGGGGTACGCGCCGCGGTCGCCGCCGATCAGGTCGCCGTCCCAGCGCACGGTGTCGTCGGCGGTGCCGTGCATGAGCAGCATCGCGATCGTGCGCGTCGGCGTGCAGCGGTCGGGGTCGGCCCACGTCGCACCCGCGATGCTCACCGCCGCGGCGAAGCGATCCGCGCGGTCGCACGCGAGGCGGTGGGCCATGAACCCGCCGTTCGAGTGCCCAAGCACGAACACCCGCGCGGGGTCGACGCGGTAGCGTGCGGCCATGTCGTCGACCACCGCGGTGAGGTACGCGACGTCGTCGACGCCCGTGCGCTCGTCGTCGCAGCACGCGTCGGTGGCGTTCCAGAAGCGGCGGCCCGTGCGGTCGAGGGTTCCGTCGGGCACGGCGAGCAGCACGCCGCGACGGTCGACGGAGGCCGTGAGCCCGAGGTACGCCGCCTGCGCGAGCCCTGCCGCGCCGTAGCCGTGCACGAGGAGCAGGAGCGGCCACGGGCGCTCCGCGGTGTACGCCGCTGGAATGCGCGCGGTGTAGGGACGCGCGCGAATCAGCGCCGCCACCGACGCGGGCGCGTCGGGTTCGGGCGCGTCGGGCGACACCACCGCGTCGCGCGGCACCGCGTCAGCAATGGCATCGACGGGCACCGCGGGCGACGGGTCATCACACGCGACGAGGGCGATCGAAACAGCCAGTGCGAAGCGCATGGGGAACACCTCCCGACGTGTACCGCGCCCCGACGCATCGACGGGAGCGCCGCGGCGTCGATTGTCGCGCGCACGCCGCCGAGACGGACGCGCATGGTGTCAGGTCCGTTCGATGCGCGGTCCCCAGCGGGCGACGAGGATCTCGTGGGCGACGGGGAGCATGAGGCGCGCGTCGAGCACGTCGCGCTGACGGCGTCCGATGCGTCGGTCGCACGCGAGGAGCAGATCGGTGATGCGCCACGGGTCGTCGAAGGGCCGCGTGAGGAGGTCGGCGCGCGGCGTGTCGAGGTAGGTGCGCACGAGCGCCGTGATCGCGCCGACGTCGTGCTCGTGGGGGTAGTGCGCGGTGAGGTCGGGGTGATCCTTCGGGTGGTCCCACACGACGCGGCCGCGCCAGAGGACGAACATGCGCGGGAGGTCGGTGCGTCCGCGGCGCGACTGCATGCGGTACACGGTGCGGTGCACGCGCACGTCGAGGTCGTCGCAGAGCACGCCGTGGAGCTCGGACTGGAGCGCGCTCCAACGGGTCACGGCCGTCGCGCTCAGCGCACTTCGAAGTCGCCGCTGCGGGGGAGCGCCACGGTGAATCCGCCGCGCGCCGACGACTCGGCGTGAAGCACATCGGGGTCCACCGCGCTCGCGAGCGCGCGTCCGTTGACCACCACGTCGAGGGCGCCGGGGGCCACGCGCGCGACCTCGTCGCAGGCCCACAGGATCGACTCCCAGATGAGCCCCGTGGGATTGCCGAACACGCCGCCGCCGATGAGCGTGAGCACCGCCGTGCGGTGGCCGAGCGCGCGCGCCGCGAGGAGCGTTCCGAGGTACGCGCCGCGCAACAGGTAGCGGCAGACGTCGTAGAGCGCGCTCCCCTCGCCCGCGCCCGCGCCGTACATCCCCGCGGCCAGCGTCGACGTGAACACCTGAGCCACCGTGTGCGCCGTGGGAACCGCGCCGTCCCAGTTCGCGCCGAGCGAGACCTCGACGCCGTCGTGCACGCCGACGCGCAGCGCTTCGAAGCGGTGTTCGAGCGCCTCGACGAGCGCCGCGGGGTCGTCGATGTACGCGCTGCGGAGGTAGCCGTTGCGCACGCTCGCGACCTCGCGCGGACACACGTCGGCCAGCAGGTCGATCTGCTCGCCGTCGGAGCGTTGGGTGAAGCGACGACCGTCCGTCGAGGGGGCCGCGTAGTGGCGCACGAGCGTGCCCGCGAAGGCCGACACCGACGCGCGCGGGCCCTGCGTGGGATCGCTGAAATAGTTGGCCACCGGGGTGATGTACGGGCCCGGCGACTCGAGGCAGTTGAACTGCGACGCGACCTGAAAGAGCGTGCCGTCGTCGCAGAACGCCTGCAGCGCTCCCACGTCGGTCACCGCGTGCTCGCCGTAGAGTGTGAGGAGCCGCAGCGCGCCGTCGGCGGGCGCCTCGGCCGCGCGTGAACGCAGCGACCAGAGCATCGGGATCTCGAAGCGTCCGGCCTTGAGCGTGCGACCCGCGGCGGTCACCGTGGCGCGGGCGCGTCCATCGAAGCGGATCGTGTTCGCGGGATCGCGCGCGACCTCGGCCTCCACCTCGCGCACCACCGCGCGGTCACCGCCGCCGAAGCTCGCGGCCACCGATTCGGCGTGCTGTTGCAGGGCCTCGACGAGGCGATCGGATCCGCGGGCGGGCGTGTGGGCGCACAACGAAGAGAGCATCGCGTCGGTGTTCTCTCGCCGATCGCGCACGGCCACAAGCGCAGCCTGCGCGGTCCGCGACGACGACGCCTTCGGAGGGTCGGGTCAGAGCGGACGCACGCGCGCGGGGTGGTTCTCGTCGTCGGGGATGCTCGCGGGGTCGACCGCGGGGAGCACCACGTCGAGCACCACGCCGGGGCCCTCGGCAGGGGCCCGCGCGGCGATCCATCCGTTGTGTCGCACGAGGAACACCTTGGCCATCATCAGCGCGATGCCGTAGCCCTCGTAGGGCCCGCGGCGGCGCACCATCTCGCCCGCGGATCGGTCTGCGAGCGAGAGCGCGCTCTCGATGGCCGCCAGCGCGTCGTCGCGACGCTCGGGGCCCACGCCGAAGTCACGGAACGAGAGCACATAGAACCAGCGTCCCACGGGGCGTCCCTGTACGACCACCCGCGGGCTGCCGCTGTTGAGCACGGCGTTGACGAGGAGGTTGCCGAGCGTGCTCGCGTGCCCTTCGGCGAGGTGGGGCGTCGCGGGCTCGAGCGACACCTCGACGTCGAGGGAGGCCCGCTCGGCCCGCAGTCCTGCGGTGGCGTGCTCCGTCGCGGCCCGCACGGCGCGGTCGATGGCGATGGGCTCGAGGCGCTCGCGCTGACGGAGCGAGCGGGCCATGGCCGCGGTCATCGAGAGCATCTCGCCGCTGGCGGCCGCGAGCTCTTCGAGAATCTGCTCGACCTCGGTGACCACCGCCGCGTCGCGAATCACCGGTCCGCCCTCGTCGTTGCGCGGCGTGAGCAGCAGGTCGCGGAGCAGCTCGCCGCTCAGCTGGATCACCAGCAGCGGCGAGCGGACGTCGTGGGAGAAGCGCATCGCGCCGAGGCCCGCCACGATGTAGTTGCACGCGTGCGAGAGGGTCTGTCGCTCGGCGCTCCACGCGGCGAGCTCGCGCTGCGCAGCGGCCAGCGAGCGCGTCTTCGCGTCGCTCTCACGGATCTGCCTCCCGAGGAAGGCCACCACCGCGTGGAGGCACACCTGCGCGCCCACCTGAAGCCAGGTCGCGTGCCACGCCACCACCGGCGCCTCGGCGAAGATCGCGAAGGCGCCGTGCCCACCCGCGAGATCGAGCGCGAAGAGCGTGAGGTCGAAGACCGCGAACGAGGCGGCGTACACCGCGTGGATCGCCGGCGAGTCGTAGCAGACGCGCGCGTCGAAGATCGCGTGCGCCGAGAGCAGCGCGAGGGCGAAGGGCGCCACCGTGGGCGACGACACCCAGCAGAGCTGCTGCGCCCACACCACGAAGGTGATCGTCTGCGCGACGTGCCAGCGGTCGAGCGAGGTGGCGTCGCGGGCCTCGGCGGCGCGGCCCGTCTGCACCCGCGCGATGGCGTGGAGGGCGTGGAGGATCCACAGCCACGCGAGCGCACCGGGCGTCGCGGTCGGCGGCGCGCCCTGCCCCACGAGCGACACGCCGTGGCCCAGCAGTGCGAGGGCTGCCATGGTGCCCAGCACGGTGAGCGTCGCGCCGCGGCGGTACCGGATGACGAACGTGTCGCGGCGAAGCGGATCGTCGAGGATCGGCGGCGCGGGACGGTCGTCGACGGCGCTCATCGCAGCGCTCCAGGGGCGCGGCGCGGGCCGACACAACGCACGGTGATCGGTAGCACGATGGGTTCGCGCACGGGCGACTCGGGACCTCGGTACGATCGAGGCAGGCTCGCGGATCGTCGCGGCGATGGAGACGCCGGGAGGCCCCGCATGGGACTCACGGCGCTCGTTCGTTCACGGCGTCCGATGCGCACCACACCGCGGACCGTGAGGGCCCGTCAAGCGAGACCCGACGGAGGCGCCAGGACGCCACACATTCGTCGACGACGCGCGTTGAATCTTCGCCCGCTCAACGCGCGGGAGGCACCGCATTCGCAGCGCCCGCGGGCCTGCCGGCTTCGACGTTCTGGTTCGCGCGCGAGTGTCGAAGCTCGACGCGCGATCCCGGGTGCTGCGCATCGGCGTTCACCCCGTGCCACCCGACGGGCAACGGCGGATCGGCCCAGAGGAACACCCGTCGCGCATCGGGCGGCGAGAGGTTCACGCAGCCGTGCGACATGCGCCACCCGTAGTAGCTGTGCCAGAAGGCCGCGTGCAGCGCATACGAGCCCTGGAAGTACATCACCCAGGGCACGTCTTCGATGCTGTAGGGCCCATCGGTGGCGGTGTCGCCATCCATCGTCGTGGTGACGTGCTTCGTCTGCACGCGGAACGATCCCGTCGGCGTTTCGAAGCGCTCCGGTGCACCGCGGCTCGCGCGACGACCCGATGACACGAGCGTGGTGAACACGGGCCGCGCGCCCTCGTACGCGACGAGCACCTGCTCATCGAGGTCGACGTCGAACCATCGCTCCGTGGGGCCCACGCCTTCGGGCGGCGGGCGCAGCGTGGCGCGTCGCACATTGGCCGCGAGCACCGCGCCGCCGTCGACGGTGCGGAAGTACGTGCGAGGCCCCACCACGAGCGGTTCCGCGTCGGCGAGCGGATGCGCCGTGAGCCGCGGCGAGCGCGCGTCGCGGGTCACACGTCCCTCGGGCGAGACGCGGTACGTCCACCCGAACTCGCTGACCATCCACGCCATGGGGAGCGACGCGGCGCCGTCTCCGAGCTCGACGCCGCGGAACGACGGCGGGTCTCGCAGCTCACCGAGGCGGCCGTCGACGATGAGCCCGCCGCTCTGCGTGATCCAGTAGCGGTCGCCGCGCGCGCCGTCGCGCACCGTGCGATCGAGGGCGACGTACATCCCCGTGAGCATCCGTCGGATCACGGGGCTCGACGGGTCACCTTCGAGCTCGCCGAGCGTGGGCCTCGCCGCGTCGCGCGGACCCGCATCGCGCACCACGGGAGCGGCCGCGTCTCCATCGCCCGCGTCGGCCGTCGCCGTGCGGAAGCGCCACGGTTCATAGAGCCGCAGCTCGGCATCCGACGGGATGTGTCGGTACATGTTCGAGCGGCCGTAGCTGATCGCGTAGCGGTAGGGCATCGACGCGTCGAGGTCGGGCTGCGCGGGGAACCGAACGTCGCGCACCGGCATGAGCGCCGCCTGCGCCCCGCCCACGCACACGTACGCATCGCCGGGGATGCGGAACCATCCACCGCCGCGCGTCTCGCGGAGCTGCGGGCACCCGTCGGTGCCGAGCGGTCCTGCGACGACGTCGACCGTCGCGCCGGTGCGGAGGTAGCCCGCGAGAGGACCGTCGCGACGCGGCTCGCGGCGCAGGGCGGTCCACCCGCGGAGCGCGACGATGCGCTGACCGGTGACGGGCTCGGCCGCGGGAGCGTGCGACGCATCGACGGCGACCGACGCATCGACAGACGCCTCGGTGCGCGCATCGTCGGCGCGCGCATCGGCCTCGCGAGGAATCTCTGCGTCGACGGACACGGTGGCATCGACCGGCGCAGGGCGCGACGCGGGGCACGCGAGGGTGAGCGCGCCGAGGCAGAAGACGGTGACGGGGCGATTCACGGACCCGCGCATAGCGGGTGTGGGCTCACACTTCAACGGGCACGGGACCACCCGCCAGCACCTCGTCGAGCGCCGCGCGCACCTCGTCGTCGTCTTCGCGCTGGAGACGCTCGGCCAGGAGCGCGCGCAGCACCCTCCGCGGACCGCGCAGACAACGGATCGACGCGGCGCGCACCGCGGGTGCTCCATGCCCCAGGAGCGTGAGGGCGCGGGCCGACGCGCGCTCGGGGTCGCGCTCGCGAAGACGCATCAACGCTTCGACCACGACGGTTCCGTTGTGGTGCGCGAGGGCCGCGTCGAGGTGGGCGCCATCGGGCGAGGCGTCGAGGGCGCGGAGCGCTTCGAGGGCGACCCCGTCGTCGGTGTCGTCGAGGGCCGCACGCAGCCGCGCATCGTCGGGTGCCACGTGCGCCGCGAGGGCCGACACGGCAGCGGCGCGGAGGTCTCCATCGAGGGTGCGGTCGGAGAGAAGGGCCGTGAGCTCGTGGGCGTCGAGGGCGGCGCCGCGCACCGCGTCGGCGAGGGCCGCGCGCACGCCAGGGTGCCCATCGCGGGCGAGCGCGCGCACCGTGTCGGCCGAGGGGGCGCGTCCCGCGGCGACGAGGGCGCGGAGGGCCGCCGCGCGCACCTCGGGAACCGGGTCCGCGAGGGCCTCGTCGAAGACCGACGGATCGACCGCGAGGCCCGCACGGTGTAGCGCCGCCGCGATGCGCAGCCCGCCCTCGCTCGACGACACGAACGCACGCACAAGGGCGTCGACCTCGACGGGGCTCCGCGCGAGGGCGCGTTCGAGCGCGGGCACGAGACCGTCGACCTCGTGGCGCGCGCGGGCGAGCGTGCGGGCGGCGCGCTCGGCGAGGAGGCGCAGGTCGTCGTCGGTGCCGAAGCGCGCGACGAGCTCCCACGCGGCGGCGGGCGCCACGGACGACGCGTCGAGGCACTGCCACGCGAGGGCGGTGAGCGCGCGGGCGTCGTCGTCGCGTCCACGGCGCAGGGCCCACGCGAGGGCAGCACGGAGCACGGGGCGCGGC
>CAMFHP010000027.1 GCA_945952225.1 uncultured Myxococcaceae bacterium | reverse complement strand
TGGGATCGCCTCCCGCTGCGTGTGGTGCGCGAGACGATGGCGTGGCCCTCGCGCGAGGGGCGCGCGGCGCGTGCGGGCGTGAGCGCCTTCGGGCTCACCGGGGTCAACGGACACGTGCTCCTCGAAGGGTGGGAGAGCGCGGGTCCGGGCCCCGCGATGCGTCCGCGCACGCGCATCTGGACGCTGTCCGATCCGTCGGACGCGGGGCTCCGGGCGAACGTGCGCGCGCAGCTCGACGGGCTCGGCCCCGACGTCGATGTCGACCGCGTGACGTACACCGCCGCCGCGCGACGCGCGCACTTCGAACACCGCGCGGCCTTCGTGGGCGAGACGCTCGAAGAGCTCCGTGAGTCGGCGCGCGCGTGGCTCGACCGGGCGGCCCCCGGCGACGCGGCGCGTGCGTCGGGCGCGGGACTGCGCGTGGCCTTCGTGTTCCCCGGTCAGGGCTCGCAGTGGACGGGCATGGCCCGCGAGCGTCTCGACCGCGACGACGCCTTCACCCGCGCGCTCCGCGAGGCCGACGCGGCCATCGCGCACGAGGCGGGCTTCTCGGTGCTCGACGTGCTGCGCGACGAGCGCCCCGAGGCCCTCGACGACATCGCGGTGGTGCAGCCCACGCTCTTCGCCGTGCAGTGGGCGCTCGCGACGCTGTGGCGCTCGTGGGGCGTGCGTCCGGCCGCGGTCGTGGGGCACAGCATGGGCGAGACGGCAGCGGCATGCGTGGCGGGCGTGCTCTCGCTCGCCGACGGCGCCGCGGTGATCTGTCGTCGCAGTCGCTTGATGCGCGCGCTCCGCGGACGCGGCGCCATGCTGCTCGTCGAGCTCTCGCCGCGCGACGCCGAGGGGCTGCTCCGTGACCGCACTTCGAAGGTCGCCATCGCGGTGAACAACAGCCCCACGTCGACGGTGCTCTCGGGCGATCCCGAGGTGCTCCGCGCCATCGCCGAGGAGCTCGACGCGCGCGGTGTGTTCTGCCGCCCGGTGAAGGTCGACGTCGCGTCGCACAGCCCGCAGATGGACGCCATCGAGCGCCCGCTCCGCGAGGCCCTGGCCGACCTCACGCCGCGTGAGGGCGAGCTCCCGCTGTATTCGACGGTGCGCGCGCAGTTCGGGCGCAGGCCCCACGACGGCCCGGCCTTCGACGCGACGTACTGGTGGGAGAACCTCCGGCGCCCGGTGCTCTTCGCCGATGCGATCGACGCGCTCCACGCCGACGGCATCGAGACCTTCGTCGAGATCGCGCCGCACCCGCTGCTCTGTCAGGCCGTGCAGCACGCGGGACGCCGCACCGCCCGCACGCTCGCGCTGCCGTCGATGCGCCGCGGCGAGCGCGTCGACGCGGTCGCGCTCCAGGGACTCGCGAGCCTCTACACCCGCGGTGCGTCGCCCGAGTGGACGGCCGTGCTCGGTCCCACGGCGCCCGTGCGCCTCCCGACGCGCGTGTGGTCCGAGGAGACGTTCCCCATCGTCGACACGCGGCTCCATGCGAACGCCGCGACGGCGCGGGCCGAGGGCGCGCACCCGTGGCTCGATGCGCCGTGGTCGCCGCCGGGTCGTCACGACGAGGCGGTGTTCCGCACGGTGGTCTCGCTCGAAGGCTCTCCGTGGCTCGGCGACCATCGCGTGCAGGGCGAGGCGATCTTCCCGGCGGCGGGCTACGTCGAGCTCGCGATCTCGGCGCTGCGCATGCGCTTTCCCGATCGCGCGCGCCGCGTGGAGCTCACCGCGATGCGCTTCGCCCAGGCGCATTTTCTCGACGCCGACCGACGGGCCTCGCTCGACGTGGTGCTGCGCCAGGAGTCCCACGCGCAGGGCTCGGTGGAGTTCTACGCCCGCGCCCCCGGCGACGACGCGCCGCGACGCATCGCGTGGGCCTCGTACGCCCTCGATGGCGACGAGCGCGGCCCCGTGCGCGAGGCTCCCGCGGCCTCGGATGGAACGAGCACGACGGGGCTGTACCTCGCGCTCCGTCGCGCGGGTCTCGAATACGGTGCGACCTTTCAGGGCCTCACGCGCGCGGGGCACGACCGCGACGGTGCGGTGGTCGGCGCGCTCGCGGCCCCCGAGGGCATCGCCTCGGACCTGGAGCGCTTCGCGTTTCACCCCGCGATGCTCGACGCGGCGTTTCACGCCTGCTTCGCGGCCATCGACACGCGCGAGACGCACCTGCCCGTCTCCTTCGGTCGCGTGCGGATCTACGGCGACGCGTCGCGGGCTGCGCACGCACGGGCCGAGGTGCGCGAGACCGCCGGTGGCTTCGAGGCGAACGTGAGCGTGTGCGCCGACGACGGCACGGTGCTCGTCACGGTCGACGGGATGCGCGCCGACGCGATGCAACGCTCGGAGGCCGAGGTGCTCCGCGAGTTCGGCTACGAGCTCGCGTGGAGCCGCGCCGACGGCCCCGGCGCGCACGATCCGGAGCCCGGTGCGTGGGTGGTGTTCGGCGACGCGGGCGGCGCGGGCCGAAGCGTGGCCGCGCGGCTCTCACGTGCGGGCCATCGGGTGATCGAGGTCACGCGCGCGCACCGCGCCGACGACGCCTTCCGCTACGACGCGCGCACCCACGTGGCGCGCATCCGCACCGACGAGCCCGAGCACTGGTCCGCGCTGCTCGACCGCGTGCACGAGAGCGCGCGCGAAGGGCTCCGCGGCGTGGTGTACCTCTGGGGCTGCGACGAGGCTCCGCACGACCGCGCCGACGCCCGCGAGCTCGAAGCGTCGACCCTCGCGGCGAACCTGCCGCTCATCGACCTCGTGCAGGCCGCCGCCGCGCGCGACCTCTCGCTCGGGCGGGTGTGGGTGGTGACCGAGGGCGCGTGGTCGTCGCCGTCGTGCGCGCGCATGGCCGTCGCGTCGTCGCTCTGGGGCCTCGGGCGCGTGTTCGAACACGAGCTCGTCGAGACCCGCTGCACGCGCGTCGACCTCGACGACCGCGGGGAGGCCATCGTCCACGCGCTCGGCGAGGAGGTGCTCCACGATTCGCCCGAGCGCGACGTGCGCCTCACGCGCGACGGACGCATGGTCGCGCGACTGCGCAGGGTGCCGCCCGCCGAAGCAGCACCGGCGCGCGCGCTCGCCTCCGACACGCCCTTCTCCGTCGAGTGGACGCCCGCCCCGGCGCTCCACGAAGACGCGCTCGTCGACCCCGGACCTCACGAGGTGTGCGTCGCGCTCGAACGCGCGCTCGTCGAGTCGTCGGTCGGCGCGGCGCCTGCGCTGCACGGCGCGCTCGGCCGCGTGCATGCGGTGGGCAGCGAGGTGTCGTCGCTGGCGGTGGGCGACGCGGTGATCGTGCCGGTGATCGCGACGCTTCGCACGCACGTCACGGTGGCGGCCGACGAGGTGCTCGCCGTGCCCGACCACCTCGACGGCGTCGACGCGCTCACCGCCACGGGCTGGTACACGCTCGCGAGCTGGGGCCTCGAGCGCCTCGCGGCCGTGCATCCCCGCGATGCGGTGCTCGTCGTGGGCGACGACCTCGCGGCCTGCGCGGCGGTGGTCTCGCTCGCGGGTGCGCGCGGCCTTCGTGTGGCCGTCGCGACGGGGGCTCCGGGCGCGCGACCCGAGGGCGCTGTTTCGCTGCGCGATGCGTCGTGGCCCGCGCAGGTGCGCGCCGCGCTCGGCGGACGCGGCGTCGACGTGGTGATCGCGTTGCGGCCCTCGCTGCCCCGCGAACTCGACGGACTGCTCCGGCCCATGGCGCGTGTGATCCAGCTCGCGGGCGGCGCGCAGACGAGCCACCTCGTCGCGAACGTCACCTACGTGCGCGCAGACCTCGCGGCGCAGCGCGAGTCGGGCGACGACGACCTCCGCGCGCTCCCCGGCGCGATGCTGCGCGCGGTGGCGCTGGGGCGCTTGCCGAAGCTCCCGTCGGTGCCGCGCGTCGCGGCGATCGATGAGCTCCACCGCGTGCATGGCGCGGCCTGCGTCGACGTGGCGCGCGGTGCGCTCGCGGTGGCGCCCGTGCGAAGCGTGGTGCGGCCCGACGGCACCTACGTGATCACCGGCGGCGCAGGCGGACTCGGCCTCGCCGTGGCGTCATGGTTCGTGTCGCAGGGCGCGCGCGAGGTCGTGCTCGTCGGCCGTCGCGCGGCCGATGCGGCGATGCAGCAGCGCATCGAGCAGCTCGCGACGGGCGCCACGCGGGTGCGGTACCGCGCGTGCGACGTCTCCGATGAGGAGGCCGTGCGCGATCTCGTCGCGACCGTGCGCGGAAGCGGCGGACGTGTGCGCGGCGTGGTGCACGCGGCGGGCGTGCTCGCCGACGGCATCGTGCTGGGCCAGAGCGGCGCGCGGTTCCGCGAGGTGTTCGCGCCGAAGGTGCGGGCGAGCTGGGCGCTGCATCGGGCCTTCGACGGCGGCGCAGGCCTCGATCTCTTCGTGGTGTTCTCGTCGGCGGCGGGGCTCCTCGGATCGCCGGGACAGAGCAACTACGCGGCGGCGAACACCTTCATGGACGGCCTCGTGCGCGGGCGGCGTCGACGGGGCCTCGCGGGACAGAGCCTCCAGTGGGGGCCGTGGGCGGAGGTGGGCCTCGCGGCGATGCAGGACCGCAGCGAGCGCCTCGCGCAGCGCGGCCTCGGCGCCATGCAGCCCGCGGAGGGGGTGCGCGCCTTCGCGGCCGCCCTCGCATCGCGTCACGACGAGGTGATGCTCACGCGCTTCGACGTGCAGGCATGGACGCGCGCGGCCCCTGCGGAGCACGCGAGCCCGACCTTTCACGCGCTGCTCCGTCGCAGCAACGCACCGCCGTCGATGCACCCGCAGGTGGCGCCTGCGCTCGCCCTCCGCGCCGCCCTCACCGCGTGCGCCGATGCGGCCTCGGCGGCCCCGCTCGTCGAGACCTTCCTGCTCGCGACGGTGGCCCAGGTGCTCGGGCGTGAGGCCGCGCGCATCCCGACCTCGAAGCCGCTCTCGGCGCTCGGCGTCGACTCGCTCATGGCCGTGGAGCTCCGCGCCCAGCTCGAAGCCCACCTCGGCGTGAGCGTGTCGGTGACCTCGCTGCTCCGCGGGCCGTCGCTTCACGATCTGGCGCTCACCCTCGCGACGCAGCTCACGCGGCGCCGCGCCTCGATGCCCGCCCCCGCGGGAACGCCCGCGACCGACGCCTCGCTGGGCGGAGAGTTCCGCGCGCTCACCGCGCCGGAGTCGGGCCTCGGGAGCACGGTGTTTCTCACCGGCGCGACGGGCTTTCTCGGCGTGTACCTGGTCGATGCGCTCCTCCGCGCGGGCGCGAGTCGCGTCGTGTGCCTCGTGCGGGCGCGCAACGACGACGAGGCCGCCGTGCGCCTCCGCGGACACCTCGACGCCGCGCTCCTCGGATCGCTCGCCCGCGAGGGACGCGTGCGCGCGCTGGCGGGCGACCTCGGCGCGCCGCACTTCGGGCTGCGCGATGGCGTGTGGCAGTCGCTCGCCGCGGAGGTCGACACGGTGCTGCACAACGGCGCCGCGGTGAACCTCATCGCGGACTACGGCGCGCTCCGTCAGGAGAACGTGCTCGCCGCGCGCGAGGCGCTCGCCCTCGCGTGCGAGACGCGCGCGAAGTCGCTGCACTACGTGTCGACCTGGGCGACCTTCGGCGCGCGGCGCTACGCCGGTGCGACCATCGCCGAGGGAGCGCTCGCCGACGAGGCCCCCGACGGCGGGTACGCGCAGACGAAGTACGCCGCGGAGCACCTCCTGGCAGCGGCGCGTGCGCGCGGCGTGTCGGTCACGATCCACCGCCCGTCGCTCATCGGGTGGGACGACGCCACGGGGCACTACAACACCCGCGAGGCCTTCGTGCGGCTCGTGTCGGCCTGCGTGGCGACGGGCTGCGCGCCGGACCTCGACGCCGTGCTCCCGATCACGCCCGTGCGCTACGTCGCAGACCAGATCGTGGCGCTCGCCGCGTGCGACGAGGCCCGCGATGGCGCATGGCACATCACCACGCCGAGCCCGATGCGGTTCCGCGCGCTCGTCGACGCCCTCGTGGCGCAGTCGCGGCCCATCGCGCGGGTGTCGTGGAGCGAGTTCCGTACACGTGCAGCGCGTCAGGCGTCGTCGACGGGCTTCGCGGCGTTCTCACGGATGTTCCCCGAGCGGCTCTCCGTGCAAGGTACGAGCTATCTCGAACAGGTGCTCGCCGAGCGGGCGGCGCACTTCGAGACCCACACGATGCGCGCGCTCACGCCCCACATCACCGCCCCCGAGGCGCCCTCCGCGGAATCGTTCGCGCGGCTCCTCGCGCGGCTCGAGCGCGACGGACTCCTCACCGCCGCGCGCTAGCGCAGCCCACGCACCCACCACCGCCGATGCGTCCCCTCCACTCGATCGCGCAGTACACGGTCCGCGAAGTGCTCGGCAACGGCGCGTTCAGCTACGCGTACCTCGCCGACGGCCGCGAGGGTCCCGTCGTCGTGAAGGCCCTCCGCACGAGCCTCTACAGCGACCGCGGCGCACGCGCCCGCTTCTACCGCGAGGTCGCCAACGTCGCCGCGCTGGAGCGCACCGGGCTCACGCGCCTCCTCGACGCGGGCGAAGACGACGACGTGCTCTTCTACGTGCTTCCGTTCCGCGAGGGGCGCAGCCTCGCCGCGGCGCTGCGTGAAGGGCCGCTCTCCGCAGAGGCCGCGACGCGGGTGTTCCGCGCGCTCGCACGCCGCCTCGATGCGCTCCACGCCGCGGGCTTCGTGCACCGCGACGTGAAGCCCGAGAACGTGATCGTCGACACGCAAGGTGAGGCCTCGCTCATCGACCTCGGACTCGCCGCGCACGTCGCCACCGTCACCGAGGGAGAGACCGTCGGAACGCTTCAGTACTCCGCGCCCGAGCAGCTCGGCGTGGTGCATCGCCCGGTGCTCGCCCCGGCGGATCTCTACTCCCTCGGCGTGGTGCTCTACGAGTCGCTCACGGGCCGTCTCCCCTGCCCCGCGGGCTCCCTCGACGACGTGCTCACGTGGCACATGACCGGCGCCCACGAGCCCGTCGCGCGCGTGCGCCCCGACGTGCCCGCGCCGCTCGATGCGCTCGTCGAAGCGCTCCTCGCGCGAGACCCCGACGACCGCGTCGTGCGCGCCGCCGAGGCCTCGCGCGCGCTGCTCGGTGAAGGGGCTCCGTTGCAGCGCACGGCGCGCGAGGCCATGCGCCACCGCACGCCCTGTCTCGGGCGCCGCGCCGAGCTCGCCGCCGCCCGCGACGCGCTGCACCTCGACGGACCGACGCCCGACGGCGCCGTGGTGCTCGCGGGCTCCTCGCTCGTCGGACGCGACGACGTGCTCGCTGCGATCGCCGCGCGCGGCGACGACCGCGGAACGCTCACCCTGTCGCTCGAATACACCGACGAGCGGGCGCCCTTCGCAAGCCTGAGCCGCGCCGTCGCGCGACACCTCGGCCCCGTGATCGCCCGCGGAGGCCCCGCCCTCGATCTGCTCCGCGCACGCGCCCTCGCAGCCGCGGGAGATTTCGCGCCGATCCTCAAGCGCCTCTGCGCGCCGCTCGAACAGCTCCTCGGCGTGGGCGACGCCTCGCGCGCGCTGGAGCTCACGCAAGACGCCACACGCTTCGCAGAAATCGTCGCCGACTTCCTCGCAGCGCTCGGCGCGGCGCATGGGGGGCTGCTCCTGCTCGCCTCCCACGCGGACCACCTCGACGAGGCCTCGCTCCGCGTGCTGGCCAACGCGCACGCGCTCGGCGGCGTGGCCGTCGCCCTCTCGTGCAGCGAGGAGCGCGCACCGGCCCTCGCGGCGCGCTTCAACGCGGTGACCGTGACCGTGGGCGCGCTTCGCGACGAGGGCCTGCGCGATGTGCTCGAACACGTGCTCGGTGCGGGCCGTTGTCCCGACGCGCTCGTGCAGCACGTCGCGCTCTGTGTCGGCACGATGCCCTTCGCCGTGCAGACCTGGACGCGCGCCCTCGTCGACGCAGGCGCCCTCCGCCTCGCCGACCACGGGTGGACGCTCCGCGAAGACCGCGCCGCCACGCTCGCGCTCCCCGGCCCCGCGCTCGACGCGCTCCGGGAGCGGGCCGATGCTGCAACCGCGCCGGTGCGCGCGCTCCTCGACGCGCTCGCGCTCCTCGGCGTACCGGCCCGCACCGAGGTGCTCACCTCGGCCCTGCGAAGCCCCCTCCGCGAGATCGCACCGACGGTGACGCGGGCCGAGCGCGCGGGGCTCATCGTGGTCGACGGCGAGGGCGCACTTCGCGTCGTGCACCCCGAACTGGCGCAGCACCTCCGCGAGCGCATCCCCGCCGACGCCGCGCGCGCGCTCCACACGGCGCTCGCCGACGCGGTCGCCGCGCACATGCCCGACGACACCTTTCTCGAAGCGCAGCACCGCCTCGACGCGCTCCCCGAGGGCGACGCCGCGCGCGCGTTCAAGACCGCGCTCCATGCGGGCCGACGCGCGCTCGCGGCGTACGCCAACGACGTGGCCTACTCGCTCCTCTCGCGCGCCGCCCCGCTGCTGACGGATGACGCCGACGCCGCGGTGCTCCACGAGGCGCTCGGCCAGGCGTGCACGCGGGTTGCGCGCGTCGGCGAGGCGCTCGCGGCGTACGAGCGCGCGCTCGGCGCCGTGCGCTCCCCCGTCGACGCCGCCCGCATCCAGATGCAGATCGCACGGGTCAACCTCGCGCTCTGGAATGCCGACGGCGTGCAGCGCGCCTGCGAGGCCGCCCGCACCGCGATGGCGTCGGCGCTCCCCGCGGGTGATGACCCGACCGATGTGGTGTCTCGCGTCGAGCGCGCGCGCGACGCCGGTGCGCCCGCCGCCCGCTGGATCCCCGCGGCCGTGCTCCTCGGCAGCACCTTCGCGTTGTGGGGGTTCATGGCGTGGTCGAACGGCGACCGCGCGAAGACCGTCGCGCCCCGTCGCGAGCTCGCGCGCGTCGTGGCCCTCGTCGGCGAGCACCCCGAGGGCATCGAGCTCGAAGCGTGGCTGGGCTTTCTCTGCGCCATCAACGACCTCGCCGACGAGGCGATGGAGCGTGGCAGTCGCGCGCTGGCCCGCGCCCGCGAAGGCACCGACCGCGCCGTCGAGGCGAACGCGCAGAAGCTCTACGGCTGGTCGCTCCACATCGTCGGCCGCTTCGAACAACACGAGGAGTTGCAGGAGGACGCGCTCCGACGCTTTCGCCGCTGGCTCAGCGCGCGCGACCTCGTGGCGATCTGCAACGAGTACGGCCTCGCGCTGCTCGTGCGCGGGCTGCCGGTGCGCGCCGAGGCCATCGCGCGCATCGGGCTTGAGATCGCCGACACCAACGCCCTGCCGAGCGGCATGGCGAACATCCGCGCGACGCTCGCGTCGGCCCTCGCGATGCGCGGCGACCTGATGGAGTCCGCCGCCCTCCTCGACGAGGCCCGCGAGATCCGCGCTTCAAGGGTTCCGCCGCGCGACGTGTGGACGGGCACGTGGATCGCGCAGCACCGCATGATCCACCTCTTCGAGCAGAACGAGCAGGGCGAGTCGCTCGACGCGCTCCTCGACGAGGGACGCGCGATCCGCAGCGATCCTCGCGACTGGCCCGAGCCCATGGCGTCGTTCTTCGTGTTCGGCGCGCACCTGCTCGCGCGCCGCGCCGAGCGAACGGGGGAGCCCGCGCACCTCGACGCGCTCCGCAGGGCCATCGACGATGTGACGGCGACGTGCACCTCCGAGCCCATCCGTCGCGCCCACGAGCGCGTGCTCCGCGCGACGCTCTGGCGGCTCTCGGGGCGCAGCGACCTCGCGCACGACGCCCTGCGCGACGCCGACGCGATCGTGTCGAACTGCGATGAGTCGTGGGCGCGCTTCGAGATCCTGCGCGCCCGCACCCACGTGGCCGACGCGCCGGTGATCCGCACCCGCCTTGCGCGCGACGCCTGCGAGCTCGCCCGACGCAACCAGTGGGGATCGCGCGAACGCATGCTCCTGCGCGACTACCCCGATGCGGGCGACGCCGCGCTGAGCCGTCCTCCCTCCCTCGACCTCCGCGGGTCGGTGTCGTCGTCGGGTCGCGTGGGCGGGCATGGGCGGGTCTTCGACGCGCTCCTGCGGGTGAGCCTCGCGCTCCAGTCGACGCGCGACCCCGAGCAGCAGGCCCGCGCGGTGCTCGACGAGCTGCTCGTGGCCTTCGGCGGCGAGCGCGCGATGCTGTTCTCCCTCGATGACCGCGGCGACGTGCGCCCCGTGCTCGGACGCGCCGCCGGCGGACGCGACCTCCGCGAGATGCAGGGCTTCGCCGCGACGCTCGTGCGAAGGGTCGCAGCGACCGGCGTGGCGCAGGTGCTCGCGGGCACCGAAGAGGGCGCGGTGCTCGGATCGAAGAGCGCCGTGGCCCACGACCTGCGGAGCATCATGGCGGCGCCGGTGCGCGCGGGCGCGCGAACGTGGGGCGTGGTCTACGTCGACAGCCGCGTCGTGCGCGGGCTCTACCATCGCGGCGACCTCGACGTGCTCGTGGCGATGGCCGCGCACATCGGCGCAGGCTTCGAATCCGCCGACCTCGCACGCCTCGAAATCGCCGAGCGCGAGCTGCGCAAAGACCTGGAGCTCTCGGGCGCGGTGCAGCGGCTGTTCTTCCCCCGCGCGCCGTCGGCGGACGCGGGCCCGTGGCGCTTCGGCGGCGTCTCGCACCCGGCCTCGCAGTGCGGCGGCGACTGGTGGTGGTGGCAGCCGCGCGGCGACGGCGCGGTGCTCGTGCTCGGCGACGTGACGGGCCACGGCGCAGCCCCGGCGATGCTCACCGCCGCAGTGGCCAGCGTGGTGCGCGCGTGCCTTCGTGCAAACGCATCGCTCGAAGAGACGCTCCGCGCGGTGCACGACGAGCTCGTGGTGCGTTGCGAGGGCGAGTACCAGATGCAGGCCGCCGCCATCGAGCTCCGCCCGGATGGAACGCTCTCGCTCCGCTCCGCCGGGGCGCCGCCGCCGCTGGTGCACGACGGCGCATCGTCGCGGGCCCTCGTCGCGCGCGGATCACCGCTCGGCGGCCGTGACTTCGTGTGCGGCGCGGTCGAGGCGACGCTGAGCGCCGGTGCGCGCATGCTTCTCTACAGCGACGGGGTGACCGAGACCGTCGACGCAGCGGGTCGCGCGTTCGGCGCTCGGCGGCTTCAGCGCGCGCTCGGCGAGGTCGACGCGGCGCAGATCCCCGACGCGCTCGCGGCCCTCGACCGCGCGGTGACCACGTTCCGCGGAGAGGCCCAGGCCCTCGACGACCGCACGCTGGTGATGGTCACCCGTCGCTGACGCCCGCCGCCCACTCGCTCACCGAGTGGGGGCGGCCGAAGTGATAGCCCTGCCCGAGGTGGCAACCCATCGCGCGCAGGGCCTCGGCGTCGGCGGCGTCTTCGACCCCCGCGGCGACGACGGTGATGCCCTCGTCGTTGGCGAACTGCACGATGCGCCGCGCGAGATTGAAGCGCCGCGAGACGCCCGCGACGCCCTGCACGAGCTCGCGATCGAGCTTCACGAACTCGGCGCCCACGAAGGCCACGGCGTTGAGGCTCGCGTAGCCCGCGCCGAGGTCGTCGATGGCGAAGCGAAAGCCCCGCGCGCGCAGCGCCGTGATCGTCGTGTGGATGTTCGCCACCTGGAGCACCGACGCGCGCTCGTTGATCTCGAACACCACGCGCGGAATCACGTCGTCGGGAAGCGACGTGGCGAACTCGGGGTCCGTGAGCTCCGCGGGGTGGAGGTTCACGAAGATGAGCCCGTCGAGGCGGCCGGTGCGCACGAGGTCGACGGCGGCCGCGCGCACCACGCAGCCGAACTCCCAGATGAGCCCGCTGCGAAGGCACGCGTCGACGAGGAGCAGCGGGTCGGTGAACACCGGATGCCTCGGGCGGCAGAGGAGCTCATAGGCGCGGCGCGATCCGTCTTCGAGCGACACGATGGGCTGCACGTGAAACTCGATGTCGCCCGACGCGAGGTAGCGACGGAGCTCGGTGACGTGACGGCTCCACACGCCGAGCGAGCGGCGCGAGACCGACAGCAGGCGCTCGCGTGAGACCTCGCGGCGCGTGAGCCCGTCGTCCACAGCGTGGTGGAGGTACTGCTCCACGTCGCGGCGCAGGAGGCACAGGTCGATCGCGTTGGGCAGGCCCACGGTCACCTGGGCGAACTGGTCCTCGCGCTCGATCACCAGCACGCGGAGCGCCTCGGGGCACACGCCGATGGTGCCGTGGAGCGCGTCTTCACCCGCGCCCGCGGGGTGCTCGTGCGCCGCGATGAGCACGTCGAAGCGCTCGGAGCGGCACCGCTGGAGAAACTCGCTGAACGAGGTCGCCACCTCGACGTGGGCCCCGCCACCGACGGAGTCGGCGAGCCGTCGCGCGCCCTCGACGGTCGCATCGAGCACGAGCGCGCTGCGCATGGGCTCCGGGTGCTTCGACGGGAGCCGCGCGAGCTCGGGGCGGTAGCGCCGCACGCAGTCGCGGCCCGCGGCCTTCGCGGCGTAGAGGGCCTGGTCGGCGCGGAGCAGCAGGTCGTCGAGGCTCTGCCCGTCGCGGGGAAAACACGCCACGCCCGCGCTCACGGTGAGCCTGCCCGAGGCGCCCGGCACGAGGCTGTCGAAGGGCAGCGCCGCGATGGCCGCACGGCAGCGCTCGGCGGTGGCTTCGACGGTGGCGTCGTCGGTGTCGGCCACGGCGACGACGAACTCTTCGCCGCCGAAGCGGCCGAGGATGTCACCCGGCGCGAGGGCTCGCGCGAAGGTGTCGGCGCAGGCCCGCAGCACGCGGTCGCCCGCGAGGTGACCGTAGCGGTCGTTGATGCGCTTGAAGTGATCGAGGTCGAGGAGCACCACGCCGGCGGAGCGTCCGTTGCGTTCGGCGACGCGCATCGCGCGGTCGGCGCCCTCGGTGAACGAGCGGCGGTTGAGCACCCCCGTGAGCGCGTCGACGCGCGAGAGGTGGGTGACCTGTTCGAGGGCGACGAGGAGGTCTTTGGTGCGGGCTTCGACGGCGGTCTCGAGGGCCTCGGCGCGCTGCTGCTCGCGGGCGAGCATCGCGCGAAAGTGCTCATGGAGGCGGCTCTCTTCGGTGACGTTGCGGTAGGTCACGAGGAGCCCGATGGCGTCGCCGTTCGCGTCGTCGACGGGCGTGAAGGCGGCGTGGAGCGTGAGCGCGCGGCCTTCGACGGTAAAGGCCTGGAGCTCCGCGAGGCGCAGGGTCTGGCGGCGCTGCATGGCCTCGCGCGCCCACGCACGCAGGTCTTCGCGCTCGCAGCGCAGGAGGTCGAGGGGATGGCGCCCGTCGCGCGTGAGGTGGCGCAGGCGCATGCCGCAGAGCTCGGCGTACGCGGCGTTGGCGTCGACGAAGGCGAGGTCGTTGTCGAAGAGGACGGCGGGCTCGTTGAGCCCTCGCGCGACCTTCGCGATCACGCTGAGAGTGCGGGTGGGCATCGCAGTAGGAAGCGTGAGCTTCGGCGATGCGCGGCCCTCGCGACAAGCACGCATGCACGGCGCGAGGGCGGAATGCCCCGCGGATCGACGGCCGGACACGCGCTGAAGCTGCGGAGCCCTTCGTCCGATAGTCGGGATCGTACGGCGCCGCGCGGTCGTGGCCCGGTGCGCAGGTGTGGCGCACCCGCCGTGTCGACGCCGCCCCAGGACTCCGATGATCGACACCCGAGACTCACTCCGGGCCCTTCGTACGCCGACGCGCGTGCTGCTCGCGTGCGGCACACCACAGAGGCTTCGCGCGCTCACCGCCGCGGTGCGCAGCGCCATCGAGGAGCCCGACGCCATCGACACCGTCGACGACCTCTCGCCCACGTTCGACGTGTCGCCCTACAGCGCCATCGTCATCGACGACGACGTGGCCTCGCGCAATCCTCCGGCCTCGCTGCCGTGGACGCGCTCGACCGCGCGACCGCCCGTGGTGGTGCTGCTTCAGTCCACGTCGCGCGCCGAGCTGCTGCCGTGGTTCGAACAGACCGTGACGGCGCACGTGCTCCACCACGACAACGCGCAGCAGTACAACGACCTGCACGTCACGCTGCGCAAGCTCGTGTCGAACGACATCTTCGGCATCGAGAAGTACTTCGCGTGGGGCGCGCGCGAGCGGTCGTTCACGCTCCAGCACTCGTCGGAGAAGGAGCGCCTCGTCTCCGAGGCCGAGGCCTTCGCCGAGATGCTCTGCGTGCCCTCGCGCATGCGCGCGCTCGTGGTGACGGCCTTCGACGAGTTCCTCTCGAACGCCTTCTACAACGCGCCCGTCGACGAGTCGGGGCGCCATCGGTTCCGCGACCGCGACCGCACCGACCCCGTGGTGCTCGGCCCCGAGGAGGCCATCACCGTGCGCCTCTGCGCCGACGGCCGCCGCATCGGCGTGTCGGTCTGCGACCCCTTCGGATCCCTCGACCCGCGGATCATCCAGTCGACGATCCTCCGCGGGCTCCGTCGCGACGCGCGCACCTGGTCGCACTCGCACGGCGGCGCGGGCCTGGGCTTCTACTGCGCGTTCGAATCGCTCTCGCACCTCGTCATCAACATCGACGCGCGCAAGCGCACCGAGATCATCGGCATCCTCGCGATGCGCGACTCGTACCGGGATTTTCTCGGCTCTGGGAAGTCGTTCAACGTGTTCGCGCGGCGCGGCCCCCTGCAGCGCTCCGACGAACGGGAGGCCACGCTGTGATGACCTCGCAGCTCGAGATCCAGTCGGCGCTCGACGCCGCGCGTGTCGCCCTCTCGGGCGAGCTCACCGAGCACTCGGATTTCTCACCCGTGCGGTCGCTCACGGCGCCGCGCATCGTGTTCGACCTCCGCGGCGTGCGGCGCATCAACTCCTGCGGCGTGCGCGAGTGGATCCGGCTCATGGAGGCCCTCCGCGAGAGCGGCCGCGCCATGGAGCTCGAACACTGCTCGGTGGCCTTCGTGTCGCAGATGAACATGATCGTGAACTTCAGCGGCGGCGCCCGCGTGCGGTCGTTCTACGTGCCGTACCTCTGCGTGCGCTGCTCTGCGGAACACGCCGAGCTCTGCGAGCTTCGCGACGCCCCAGCGGTGCACCCCACCGCCGTGTGTCCCGTGTGCGGCGGCGAGGCCGAGTTCGACGACCTTCCCGAGGCCTACCTCGCCTTCGCGCAGAGCGCCTGACCGCGCCGCGCATCGCCACACCCCCCACACCTCCGTCTCGCGAACCTCCCCGGCGAAGCGCTGCGACGACGCGCTCCGGTGTGCACGGGTTTTCCCCCAACCGCGGCACCGCAGCCCGCACGGTCACATTCTATGTTTCCAGCAGGGCCGAAGGCGGAGGTAGGCTGAACGTACGGCGCGTCGTGTTCGCGACGGCCGCACGGAGGTCCGCCGTCGCCCATGGCCCTGTTCGGTTCACGCTCCGCACTCCAGAAGGTTCTCAAGGCCGAGTGGAAGAACGACGAGGAGAAGCTCGCCCTCCTCTCGGCGCTCCGCGAAGAGAACGTCAAACCCCTCGACCTGCTCCCGCTGCTCTGGACCAACGACGCGGTGATCCGCCAGAGCGTGGCGCCGATGTTCGTGAGCCGCGCCGACGCGAAGGCCGTCGCGCAGCTCCTGCTCGACATGCAATCGCAGGGATCGGCCGCGCGCGGGTTCGCGCTCCGCGTGGTGACGCGCATCCGGGCGGACATCCTCACGCCGGCGCTCGAAGGGCTCATCAAAGACGGCTCGCCGATGCGTCAGCGCCTCGGGTGGGAGGTGGCCCTGGAGCTTCCCCCCGAGATCCGCGGCGCCTACGTCGAGCGCGCCGTGCGCGAGGCCCCGGGACCGATGCGCGTCGCGGCCCTCAACCGCGCCGTCGCGGACCGCGGGCCCGTGCTCCAGAGCAAGGCCCTGCTCATGGAGGCCGCGCAGGACCCCGAAGACCGCCTCCGCGAGCGCGCCATGGAGCTCCTCGCCTCGATGGGCGCGCAGCTCAGCGACGACGTGCTCGACCTCATGCTCGACCGCTTCACGAAGGACAACGCCGCCGTGCGCTCGCACTGCATGACGGCGATCCGCGCGGCGGCCGGCGTGCGCGCGAAAGACCTCCGCCCGAAGTTCATGAAGATGCTCTCCGAGGGCGACGACGCCGTGCGCCGCACCGCTGCGGAGCTGCTCTTTCTCACGGGCTCGCCCGACGAGGTGGTGGTCGAGATCCTCCAGCATGTGCGCTCGCTGCTCGGGTGGCTCCGCACGCGCATCCTCAACACGCTCAAGACCTTCGGCGACGACGTGCTGCGCCCCGCCGCGGCGCTCCTCGACCACGAAGACGAAGACGTGCGCATGCAGGCCCTGGTGCTCTGCGAGCACTTCGAAGACCCGCGCCTCGTCGGCCCCGTGGTGAAGCTCCTCGAAGACCCCGACTGGTGGCTTCGCATCACCGCGTGCGAGACGCTCGGCAAGCTCAAAGACGAGCGCGTCGTGCCCCATCTCATCAAGGCCCTCGACGACAAGGACACGCGCTGGGCTGCCATCGACGCGCTCGGCAACATCGGCGGCGAGACCTCGCTTCGCGCGCTGGTGAAGCTCCTCGGCGACGAGCGTCCCGAGGTGCGCCTCGAGGTGCTCCAGGCGTGTTCGCGCTCCAAGGATCCGCGCCTCGGCAAGCTGCTGAAGCAGGTGATGGAGAACGACCCATCCCAGGAGGTGCGCACGCGCGCCGTGGAGCTCGCCCGCGAGTACGGCACGGTCACCCCCGAGCAGGAGCGCGCCACCGCGTCGATCTCCAGCAAGGAGCTGAAGCGCCCCATCGACAAGCTCCTCGCGCAGGCCCGCGAGATGGGCGCGAGCGACGTGCAGATCACCGTCGGCGAGCCGCCGTTCTTCCGCATGAACGGCAAGCTCGTGCGCGCCGAGTTTCCCCCGCTCGACGAGACGCAGACGCGCGCCATGGTGCTCGAAACGCTCGACCCCGTGCGCCGCAAGATCTTCGAGGCCGCGGGCGAGATCGATTTCTGCCACGCGATCCCCGGCGTCGGGCGCTACCGCGCGAACGCCTTCGTGCAGCGCAAGGGCACCTGCGCATCGTTCCGTTGCATCCCGAACATCCCGCCGACCTTCGCCGACCTCCGTCTCCCCGGTCAGCTCACCGAACTCCTCGATTACCACCAGGGGATCATTCTCGTGTCGGGCCCCGCGGGCGGCGGCAAGAGCACCACGCTCGCGGCGATCATCAACCTCATCAACGAGACCAAGAGCGACCACGTCATCACGCTCGAAGACCCCATCGAGTTCGTGCACCCGGTGAAGAACTCGCTGGTCAATCAGCGCGAGGTGGGACGCCACACGCAGAGCTTCGCCCGCGCCCTCCGCGGCGCGCTCCGTCAGGATCCCGACGTCATCATGGTGGGCGAGATGCGCGACATCGAGACCATTCGCATGTCGCTCATGGCGGCGGAGACGGGCCACCTCGTGATCGCGACGCTCCACACCACGAGCGCCGTCGCGACCGTCGACCGACTCATCGAGAGCTTTCCGCCCGACGAGCAGCAGCAGGTGCGCATGGGCCTCTCGGAGAGCCTCAAGTACGTGGTCTCGCAGTCGCTCGTGCCGCGCGCCGACGGCAACGGACGCGTGGCCGTCTACGAGGTGCTCAAGGGCACCATGAACGTCGGCACGCTCATTCGTGACCAGAAGACCTTTCAGCTCCCTAGCCTCATGCAGATCTCCCGCGCCGCGGGCATGCAGACGCTCGATCAGAGCCTCGAAGAGCTCCTCGACGCGGGCCTCATCACCGCCGAGACCGCGTACGCGCGCGCCGAGCGCAAGGAGACCTTCGAAGCGCGCCTCTCCCAGCCTCCCACCTCGAATGCGGTCGCATCATGAGCAACGGACGTCCCCCCATCGGCGCGCCGCCGCGGCCTGCCGTGATCCGCGAAGAGATCCCCGCGCGCTCGGGCTACCGTGAGGAGATCCCCATCCCCGTCGAGCGCAACGCCTACCGCGAAGAGATCCCCATGCCCGCGGACCACGGCGGCTACCGCGAGGAGATCCCCATCCCCGTCGAGCGTCCCTCGCGCAACGCCTACCGCGAAGAGATCCCCGCAGGCGCTTACGGTCACGACGCGCAGCCCGCGTATGCGCGTCAGGTGACGCCCGCGCACGCCGCCCCCGCGCAGCCCGCGGCGCCCGCGATGACCCGCGAGATGCTCCAGGCCCTCGTCTCGCAGATCGAGACGCGCGTGCGCGGACAGGTCGAGGCCCAGGTCGAGGCGCGCCTCCTCGCGCACCAGTCGAAGCCCGCGCGCGCCGCGCCCGAGACGCAGGAGTCCATCGCCGCGCTGAAGTCCGAGCTCGACGCGCTGCGCGCGAAGGTCGCCTCGCAGCCCGCCGCGCAGGCCGCCGTGGCGCAGCTCCCGCCCGACGCGGCGAAGCGCATCGAGACGCTCACCGCGGAGGTCGAGGCCCTGCGCGCGCAGCTCGCCTCGCAGCCCGTCGCGGCCGCAGCGCCCGCCGCGGGAGAGGGCGGCGCGAAGGCCAAGGCGAACATCCCGACGACGGCGCCGGGCACGCCGGGCAAGAACCGCATCGACCGCTTTCTCAAGCTCATGAGCGACCGCGGCGCGAGCGACCTGCACATCTCCGTGGGCCGTCCGCCGATCTTCCGCCTCGGCGGGCGCATGGAGCCGATCCGCTACCGCACGCTCGACGACGTCGACTACCGCGCGCTGCTCGAACCCATCACCCCGCAGCACATCTGGGCCGACTACGTGGAGCTCGGCGACGCCGACTTCGCCTACGAGCTCCCGGGCGTGTGCCGCTTCCGCGTGAACATGTTCAAGCAGGAGCGCGGCATGGGCGCCGTGTTCCGCGTGATTCCCACCAAGCTGCTCACGGTGCAGCAGCTCGGCCTGCCCGACGTGATCCGCAAGGTGGTGAACCTCCGCTCGGGCCTCGTGCTCGTGACCGGTCCCACGGGCTCGGGCAAGAGCACCACGCTCTCGGCCATCATCAACGAGATGAACGAGACGCGGCCGATGCACTTCGTCACCATCGAAGACCCCATCGAGTTCGTGCATCCGAACAAGAAGTCGCTGATGTCGCAGCGCGAGATCGGCCCGCACTCGAAGAGCTTCTCGACGGCCCTGCGCGCCGCCGTGCGCGAAGACCCCGACGCCATTCTCGTCGGCGAGATGCGCGACCTCGAGACCATCGCCATGGCGCTCAACGCGGCGGAGACCGGCGTGCTCGTGTTCGGCACGCTGCACACCAACTCCGCGGCGAAGACCATCGACCGCATCATCAACGTGTTCCCCGCGGAC
Organism: uncultured Myxococcaceae bacterium; assembly: GCA_945952225.1. Lineage (GTDB taxonomy): Bacteria > Myxococcota_A > Polyangia > Polyangiales > CAISKJ01. Next base: position 63,517 of record CAMFHP010000027.1, on the reverse strand, counting down.
AAGCAGTCGGGCGTGCGCGGCACCCTCGCGTCGGTGATCAAGTGCGTGGTCGCGCAGCAGCTCCTTCGCAAGAAGGGCGGCGGACGCGCGGCCGCGGTCGAGATCATGTTCTCGTCGAACGCGATGGCGTCGATGATCCGCGAGGGCAAGACGCACCAGATCTCGGGGCTCATCAAGCTCGGCAAGCGCGACGGCATGATCGCCATGGACGACGCGCTCAAGAAGCTCATCGAAGAAGACAAGATCGAGCCCATCGCGGGCCTCGAGAAGTCCATCGACAAAGACGACTTCCGCAAGTGGCTCAAGGATCGCGGCGACGCCGTGCCCGAAGACGCCGGCGGTCACTGACCTTCGTCGAGTCGCACCCGCAACGCCCCGACACGCGCCTCGACCCCGAAGCCCCAGCGCACCGCGCGCCCCACCGCCGCCTCGCTCACCACCGTGCCGCACGCGCTCGCGAGCCCCGTGATCCACGGGCCGCCGTCGCGCCAGTGCACCCGCGCGTGGCGCTTCGCGATCCGCGCGTCGTCGAGCACCAGCGTGTTCGAAAGCGCGCGACCGATGGTGAGCTCCCACGCGTGCACTTCGAAGCGCGTCTCCACGTCGTCGAGCGTGCACACGCCCCCCATCCGCGGCACCCGCGCGTCGCACACCGGCGGAGGACCGAGGCCGAGCGCGGTCATGCGCGCATCCATCGTCGCGAGCGTATCGGGGAGCGCGCGGCGTTCGCCTGCGACGAGGTGCTCGACGGGCGTCTCGGGCGTCCACACGACGAGCGTGGCGTCGGGCGTCCACGTGCACCACGCGCCGTCGCACCACAGCTCGAGGAGCGGGTCCCACGGAGAGGGTGCGAGGGCCCTGCCGTGGTGCGCGACGATCCATCGCAGCGCGTTGCGCGCGAGGTGGTCGACGGGGAGCGCACCGCGCCACGCGGAGGTCCACAGAGCGCGTGCGCGCGCGGCGTCGAGGGCCTCACCGAGCGCCCGTTGCCAGGCTGCGAGGCGTGCGGGTTCTGCGGGCGCATCGAGCCTGCGCGCCGCCGTGCCCACCGCGTTGCCGAGCGCGCGAATGTGGAGCGTGTCGCGATCCGTCGTGGCCTCGCACCACCGCGACCAGCGCGCGGCCGCTTCGGGTCCGTCGACCACCCGCAGCGCGCGCGTCTCGGGGAGCCCGTCGCCCACCGCGGCCAGCGCGTCGTCGAAGCGCGCAGCGGCGTCGGCCAGCGCTTCGTCGGCGAGCGCGCACGCGGGGCGTAGCCACGTCGCCCCACGGAGGCGGGTCAGCAGGGCGCGCACCCCCGCGTCGGTGCGTTCGTCGGGGCCGTCCATCGTGGGCGCCGGTCTTCAACGCGCGGCCGGAGAACGTCAAGCGTGCGGCATGAATGCAGCGATCGTGCATTGACCCACCGGGCGGCGACGGGTTCCTATGCCCCCAACCCGAGGGGCTGCGACGACGACCGAGATTGGGGGTCGTGTGAGCTCCACGGGGAGGCGCCGAATCCCCCACCGTTCGAGGAGTACAGACCTGTGACCAAACGACAGAGGATGCTGTGGCTCGTGCCCGCGCTGGCACTGGCCGCATGCAGCAGCGACCCGCCCGCCGGCGGCACCCCCACCGACGACGCCGCCACCACGAAGGATGTCGCCGAAGACGTCGGCGAAGACGTCGCCGTCGACAACGGCACGCCCGACTCGGGCCGCCGTGACAGCGCCGTCGACAACGGCACGCCCGACGATGCAGGCGATGACGCCGCCGCCGATGCAGGCGACGACGCGGGCGACGACGCCGTCACCCCGACCGACACCGGCGACGATGCGGTCACCCCGGCCGATGCGGGCGACGACGCCGTCACCCCGACCGACACCGGCGACGACGCCGTCACCCCGACCGACACGGGCAGCGATGCGACCGTGAGCGACGGCGGCCTCGACGCCGCGATGGACGGCGGCCCCGCCGACGTCGCGAGCGACATGCTCACGTGCGCGACGGGCGAGACCGTGTGCGGCGCGGCCTGCGTCGACACGAACACCAGCAACGCGAACTGCGGCGCGTGTGGCAACGCGTGCAGCGCGGGCACCGAGTGTCGCGGCGGCACCTGCGTCACGCCCTGTCGCACCGGCGAGCTCCGCTGCGGAACCATGGGCACCTGCACCGATCCGCAGACCGACGTGAACAACTGCGGCGGCTGCGGCACCGTCTGTCCTTCGGGTCAGATGTGCGTGTCGGGCGTGTGCAACCTCGTGTGCACCGCGCCGCAGACCGTGTGCACCGCGGCCTCGGGCTCGCGGAGCTGCGTCAACCTCCAGACCGACGCGAACAACTGCGGCGCCTGTGGCAACGCCTGCGCGATGGGCCTCTCGTGCGTGGCCGGTGCCTGTCAGCTCGTGTGCCCCACGGGCCAGACGGCCTGCGGCTCGACCTGCGTCGACACGGCCACGAGCGCCACGAACTGCGGCGCCTGCGGCAACGCCTGTGCGACGGGTCAGTCGTGCGTGATGGGTCGCTGCCAGCGCTCGTGCGCGACCGGCGAGACGCTCTGCGGCGACACCTGCGTGAACACCGCGACGAACACCGCGAACTGCGGACGCTGCGGCAACGCGTGTGCGGCCGGCCAGTCGTGCGCCGCGGGCACCTGCGCGTGCCCCACGGGCCAGACGCTCTGCTCGGGCACGTGCATCGACACGCAGACCGACACGCGCAACTGCGGCGCGTGTGGAACGGCCTGCCCCACGGGCCAGAACTGCATCACGGGCACCTGCCGCGCGACGGCGCCGGCCAACGACCTCCCCGCGGGCGCCGTGGTGCTGAACCTCGCGTCGCCCTCGCAGACGCTCACGGGCTCGACCGCGGGCTCGGCGAACAACGCGATGTGCGGCACCGGCGGCGACGTGTACTACCGCTTCACGCTCACCGCGCGTGAGGTCGTGTACGCCGACACCTTCGGCACGACCTACGACACCGTGCTCGCCTTCGCGCCCTCGACGGGCACGGGCACCGTCGCGGGCACCTGCACCGACGACTCGTGCACCGTGCTTCAGAGCCAGCTCGTGCGCGTGCTCGACCCGGGCACGTACTACCTCGTCGTCGGCGGCTACTCGACGACGGGTCCGTTCACGCTGCGCTTCCAGCACCTGCCCATCGGCAGCGGCGCGGTCACGCAGCTCACGACGCTCACCGGCACGCAGACCCTCATGGGCACCACGTCGGGCACCGGCGTGCTCACGCAGAGCTGCACGGCGGCCCCCGGCCCCGAGGTCTCGTACTGGTTCGCCACGTGCCCGAGCTTCACGGCCACGCAGCTCACCGCCAGCACCTGCGGCGGCGCCACCTGGGACACGGTCGTCGAGCAGCGCTCGGCCGCCCGCACGCCCCTCGCGGCCTGCAACGACGACGCGTGCAGCACGCAGTCGACGGTCACCAGCACCCTCGCGGCGGGCGCGGGCCTGCACACGATCTACGTCGACGGCTACAACGCCGCCGCGGCCGGCGCGTACACGCTCTCGCTGCGCTTCGGCACCTGCACGACGGGCCAGACCCTCTGCGGCGCGGGCTGCGTCGACCTCCAGACCAGCGCGACCAACTGCGGCGCCTGCGGCAACGCCTGCGGCACGGGCCAGGTGTGCACCGCGGGTCGCTGCGGCTGCCCCACGGGCCAGCTCCTCTGCGGCACCACCTGCGTGACCGCCACCACCGACCGCAACAACTGCGGACGCTGCGGCAACGTGTGCCCCGCCGCCCAGACCTGCACCGCCGGCGCCTGCGCGTGCGCGACGGGTCAGAACCTCTGCGGCTCGGCCTGCGTGAACCTCCAGAGTGACGCCGCCAACTGCGGCACCTGCGGCACCGTGTGCCCCACGGGTAGCACCTGCGCGTCGGGCCGTTGCGCGTGCCCCGCGGGCCAGACGGCCTGCGGCTCGACCTGCATCGACCTCACGTCGAGCAACACCAACTGCGGCGCCTGCGGCCGCGTGTGCGGCACCGGCACGACCTGCCAGGCGAGCACCTGCCGCCCGGCGAACAACGACCGCGCGAGCGCCACGCTCGTCACCCTCGGCACCGCCGAGACCACCGTCACCGGCACCACCGTGGGCGCCACGGCCGACGGCCCGACGGACTGCGGCGGCGCGGGCATTCCCAACGTGTGGTACCGCGTCGTGCTCACGCAGTCGGAAGTGCTCTACGCCGACACCGCGGGCTCGACCTTCGACACGCGCCTCTCGCTCGTGAACAGCCTCGGCGCCACCGTGGCCAACACCTGCAACGACGACTCGGGCTGCACCACCGGCGGCTTCACCACCACCACGCAGTCGCGCTTCGCGGTGCTCCTCACCGCGGGCACCTACTACATCAACGTCTCGGGCTTCAACACGACGAGCACCGGCGCGTTCACCCTCCACGTGCAGCACCTCCCGCGCACCGTGGGCTCCTACTTCTACGACCTGGCGATCACCGGCTCGGGCTCGCAGGCCACCACGCTCGTGGGCACCAGCGCGAACACCAGCGCCACCTGCGGCGGCACCGCGTCGGGTGAAGACGCCCGCTGGTTCGTCACCTGCGGTGCGCAGCCGCAGTTCTTCAGCCTCTGCCGCAGCGACAGCATCGGCGGCGTGAGCGCCACCTACACCCGCCGCATCGGCACCACGAACTACGACCCGTCGATGTACCTCCGCAGCGCCCAGACCGGCGCCGAGGTCGCGTGCAACGACGACGGCGGCTCCATGGGCGGCACCAACTGCACGGGCACGGGCACCGGCGCCGACACGGCCGCCTACGGCTCGCGCCTCAACAACGTGGTCGCGCCCCGCGGCCTCAACGCCGTGCTCGTCGACGAGCGCACCGGCGGCACGGGCATGGGCTACACCGTGGTGTACACCGTTCGCTGAACGCGCCCCCCTCGCGCGCTGCGGCGCGGCCCCGACGGCCCCACAGCGCGCCTCCTCCCTCTGAGCTCCGACCTACCCCTTGCGCGTGATGGCGACGCCGTCGGCGTGCACCTGTTCGGCGCGCACGATGCCGTCTTTGTTGAGCACCAGGCGCAGGTGGGCGTAGCGCTCGTGCGTGGGCTCTCCCGCGCGCTCGCGCCGCACGCGCACCACCACGTTCACCCGGTACACCTTCGGGAGCTCGGCGCGCACGAAGGCCCCGCGCGACGTGTCGTAGCAATCCACGAGGTCGATCGGATCATCGAGGCGCACGAGAAAGTGCCGCACGTTGATGCGGAGAATGTCTCGGATGCGATAGCCCTCGGGCAGCCCGCGCCGCTCGTCGCGACCGCCCACGTCGAGGCGCTTGCGATAGTGGATCACCTCTTCGGTCGCCACCTCGGCCTGGCGCACGGTGCGACGCTCCAGGCGCACGGCGCGAACCTCCGCGGGCACCTCGTCGCTCGACACGAAGCGCACGGCCTCGGCGCTGCGCGCTTCGAAGTCTCCGAGGCCCGCGTCGGGCAGGTGCTCGCCGTACACCCGATGCGCGTGGTCGTAGGTGCGCGCGCGCTTCAAGAGGGCCTCGCTCGTGAGGGCCTTGATGCGGTCCTTCATCACGTAGGCGAGCACGGCGCCGGTGAAGAACAGCGCCTTCGTCGTGGTCGGGAGGTTCACCACGTACGCGGGCACCTGCGTCGCGAGCGCCCAGATCGCCGCCAGCGCCGCCGCCACCGCGCCGACGGCGTTGCGCACGAACATGTCTTCGCGCGACGCGCGCACGTTGAGGTAGAGCGCCTGCTGCACGCTCTTCTTCAAGAGCGACGCGCGGTAGGTGAAGTACTCCCCCGGGTCGACGCCCTCGCGCGCCGCCGGGTCCGCCGACTCGGCGTCGATCTCGACCGACGCGCCGCTGCGCGTGAGGTAGCCGTACTTCGCCCGCGTCGTCGCCTCGTCGCGCACGAGCGCCACGAGCCGCGCCCGCACCCGCGCCACGAAGCCGCTGCCGTCGTAGCGACGCGCGTGCTCGCCCACCGTCGCCGCGAACTGCGCGAGGCGCTCCTCCAGCGCGAGGCTCATGTACTCGTCGGCCGCGCGCATGGCCTCGGCCACGCCGTGGTGACACACGCGCTCGTAGGGCCACAGGGCGCCGCGCATCGAGCGCCACGCCCGCAGCGCGTCGCGCATGCGCTCCAGGGCCGCGGAGACGTCGCGCTCGAAGGCCCCGTCGGGGTCGGTCACGCGCATCGACGGCGCGCGCGGAACGCCCGGATGGCTCTCCGTCGCGCTCTCGCCCGGCGCGCGCTCGTACCGCGCGAGGAGCTTCTCCAGCCGACGGCACTCGGCCCGCACGCCCGCCACGTAGAGGTTCGCGTAGAGCCGCGCGTGCACGCTCAACGGCCGCGTCTGCGGCGGCCGCGGCGACGTGCGCAGCACCGCGAGGAGCGCAGCGCAGCGCGAGAGCGGAGACGCGGGGTTGCCCTCGTCGGCGAGCGCGTCGAGGGGAAGCGGCGCAGCGTCGACGCGCATGAGCGCGGTGAAGTCCGCGTAGAACTGCTCGCGGGAGTAGTTCGCGCGGCCGAGCCCCACGTTGCGCGGCACGAAGAAGTACGCGTCGACGAGGTAGCGCGCGTCGCTCTGCTCCCCGAGCGCGTAGTTGAAGCGCAGCTCGAGCTGGTGGCGGTCGTGCACCTCGGCCTGGAGCGAGAGCCCCTCGCCCGCGCGCCGCGAACGCGCCGTCGTCGGGTCTCGCGGAGTCTTCGCGCGCGTCGCCACCGTCACGCCCTCGGGAGCAGCAGCCAGCAGTCGACGCCCTCGTCGCTCGCCGCCACGCCCGCGTCACCCGCCAACGGACGCACCAGCGCGCCCACGTCGGGCACCGCGTCGACCACGGCCCGCGAGGCGAGCACCGAGAGACGCACGTGGCGCTCCTGCACGGCGGCGCTCACGGTGACCACCCCCGCGCGCCGCGGATCATCGAGTGCCCATCGCATGAGCGATCGAAGCGCGCGTCGACCGCGTCCGTCGGCCTCGGCCACCGACACGTCGACGTCGCCCGCGAGCAGTTCGAAGCGCGCGCCCGCCAGCGTCGCGAGGGCGTCGAGGTCCGCGCTCGCACGGTCGAAGAGGGCGCGCACGGCGACGGGCTCCACCGCGTCGGGCTCCACGTCGGGCGGCGGGAGCGCCTCGTCGGCCGCGAGGCACGCGCGGGTCACCTCCGCGGCGCGCTCCGGGCCCAGCGACGACGCAGGCACCGACGACAACACCTCACGCAGCGCGCGCACCGTCTCTCGCAGCCGCGACACGGTCCGCTGCGGCGCGCGGTCGATCACCACCAGCGCCGGGAGACGCGCGCCATCGTTCGCGAACACCACCACCCAGCGCGCCACGAGCTCGGCCTCCGCGCGCCACGGGAGGCGCAGCGGCGCCTCGACGGTGAAGCCCTCACGCAGCGCCCGCTCCACCGCCGCGCGCTGTCCGTCGAGCTTCGGAATCTCCGCGCCGCGCTCGGCCTCGGCGTAGGGCGCGAGGTCACACAGCGCGCGCGCCGCGCCGTTCACCGCCACCGGGTGACGCCGCTCGTCGTAGAGCACCACGCCCACGGGCAGGTCATCGAGCAGCGCCTGCAACGTCGCGCGGTCGGCGCCCGAGGTCACGAGCTTCGAACGGAGCTGCGAGGCCAGCGCCGCGAGCGCCTCGGCCACCTCGCCGATCTCGTCGCCCGTGTCGGCCTCGATGGGCGCGCCGAAGTCTCCATCGGCGAAGGCGCGCGCGCCCTGCGCGATGCGACGCAACGGCCGCGACGCCGCGAGCGCCGCCACGAGACTCAGGAGCACCGCCACCGAGAGCGCCACCGCCGAGGCCTTGCCCAGCACGTCGGTCACCTGGTCGCGCGCGGTGTTCACCACGGCCTCGGGCCGCGAGAGGCGCGCCACACCGCGGGCCGCGCCCGCACGGGGAAATCGCATCGCCACGTAGAGCGTCATCTGGCCCGTCGTGCGGCTGCGTCGAAGGTCGCTCCCCGCGCCGTCACGGAGCGCCGCGCGCACCTCGGGGCGGTCGCCGTGGTTCTCCATCGCGCCCGAGGGTCGCAGCGAGTCACCGAGCACGCGCCCCGTGGCGTCGATCACCGTGAGCCGCGTGGGGAGCGCCGCGAGGAGCATCTCCGTGCGCGCCGCGAGCTGCGAGGGCGTCGCGTCGCCGAGGCGGTCGCAGAGGCCCGCGAGCTCGGTCTCCATGTCGGCGCGCGCGCGGGCGTGCTGGTCGCGCGTGAGGAGCAGCCGGACGTAGACCACCGAGGGCAGCAGCACGAGCCCGACGACGAGCAGGTAGCTCACCATCAGCTTGACGTAGAGCGGGATTTTCAACGCAACTCCGCGCCCTTGTAACGGGCGGCGGCGGCATGGTACGCGCCGCGAGTCTCACACCACCACGCAGAAAGAGGGACCCGCAGCCATGAAGCTCGCAACCCTGCGCGACGGATCGCGCGACGGCGCACTCATCGTCATCGGCCCGCGCGGCGACACGTACACGCACGCCGCCGCCATCGCGCCCACGCTCCAGGTCGCCCTCGACGCGTGGGACGCGCTCTCGCCGCGCCTCCGCGAGCTCTCCGACGCGCTCGCCGCGGGCCACGCGCCCTCGCACGCGCTCGACCCCGCGCGCCTCGCGCCGCCGCTGCCGCGCGCCTTCGAGTGGGTCGACGGCTCCGCGTACCTCAACCACGTTCGCCTCGTGCGCAAGGCCCGCGGCGCCGAGCCTCCGCCCACGCTCGAGACCGATCCGCTGGTGTACCAGGGCGGCTCGGGCGCGCTCCTCGGGCCGTGCGACGACATCCCCCTCGTGAACCCCGCGTGGGGTCTCGACTTCGAGAGCGAGGTCGCGGTGATCCTCGGTGACACGCCCCTCGGCACCACCGCGGCCGAGGCCGAGAAGCACGTGCGGCTGCTCATGCTCGTGAACGACGTCACGCTCCGCAATCTCATCCCCGACGAGCTCGCGAAGGGCTTCGGGTTCTTTCAGTCGAAGCCCGCGACGGCGTTCTCGCCCTTCGCCGTCACGCCCGATGAGCTCGGCGCCGCGTGGCGCGGCGGGCGCGTGCACCTGCCGCTGCGCACGGTCTACAACGGCGAGCTCGCGGGCGACCCCGACGCGGGGCCCGAGATGCACTTCAGCTTCTTCGACCTCATCGCGCACATCGCGAAGACGCGCGCGTACACCGCGGGCACGATCCTCGGGTCGGGCACGGTCTCGAACGCCGACCGCGCCCGGGGCATCTCGTGCCTCGCAGAGCGCCGCACCCTCGAGACCCTCGACACGGGCCGCCCCATCACGCCCTTCATGAAGGTCGGCGACACCGTGCAGATCGAGATGCTCGACCCCGACGGGCGCAGCGTCTTCGGGCGCATCGCGCAGCGGGTGGTGGGCGCGTGAAGCTCTACAACTACTGGCGCAGCTCGGCGAGCTGGCGCGTGCGCATCGCGCTGAACCTCAAGGGAGTCGCCTACGAGTACGTGCCCGTGAACCTCATCGCCAACGGCGGCGAGCAGCACGGCGAGGCCCACCGCGCGCGCAACCCCATGCGGCAGGTGCCCGCGCTCGAACTCGACGACGGGCGCGTGCTCACGCAGTCCGTCGCGATCGTGGAGTGGCTCGACGAGACCTTCGCCACGCCCGCGCTCTTGCCCCGTGATCCGTACCTCCGGGCCCGCGCGCGCGCCCTCGTCGAGGTGGTGAACTCGGGCATCCAGCCGCTCCAGAACCTCGAACCGCAGCGCTACGTGCGCGAGGAGCTCAAGGGCGACGCCACCGCGTGGACGAAGCACTTCATCGGTCGCGGGATGCAGGCGCTCGAAGCCCTCGCCACCGAGACCGCGGGCGCGTTCCTCGTGGGCGACGAGGTGTCGTTCGCCGACGTGTGCCTCGTGCCGCAGATGTTCGCCGCGCGTCGCTTCGGCGTCGACCCCGCCACGCTCCCGACGCTCGCGCGCATCGAGGCCGCGTGCGCCGCGCTCCCCGCGTTCGAAGCCGCGCGCCCCGAGCGCCAGCCCGACGCCGTTCCGTAGCCACCCCGCAGCCGTTCGAAACGCGCCGCGCGCTCCGTTGCGCCCGACACGACCGCGAGGTCTGTCGAAGCGCAGGGAGCGCGCGTCACGTCGCGCCGTCAGCGCGCGAATTGCGGTCTCAGAGGTCCAGCGTGATCACACCGGGGAAGCCCGCGCCGCACGCCGTGTTGCCGTCGGTGCGGCCGCCGCGCGTGCCGGTCACCCGTCGGATCTCGACGCCGTCGCGCACCACCACGAGGGTGTAGTTCGCGTTGGCCACGTCGCTCGTGTACGACTCGGGGCAGACGTAGTAGCGACCGCTCGCCGCCGCGCCCGACCAGAAGATGTTCTCCGGGCCCGTGCGCGAGGTGTCGTCGACGTCGAGGGTGCCGCCGCACGCGCTGGTGTTGCCGTAGTAGATCTCCGTGCCGCACGGGGGACGGATGTGCAGGTCCATGTCACCCGCGCGGTCCCACGTGAGCGTGAAGCGCAGCGTGCCCTGGCCCACGCACACACCGTTCGAGCAGGCCTGCGAGGTGCCGCACGCGCGGCCGCAGGCGCCGCAGTTGGCCTCGTCGTCGAGGAGGCTCACGCACGCGCCGCCGCAGCTCGTGGTGCCCGTCGCGCAGCCCGCCGCGCACACGCCCGCCACGCAGGTCGGCGTGCCGCCCGACGAGGCGGTGCACACGCGCCCGCACGTTCCGCAGTTCGAAGCGTTGGTGAGCGTGCTGGTCTCGCAGCCGTTCGCCGGGTTGCCGTCGCAGTCGGCGAAGCCCGCGTTGCAGGTTCCCACCGTGCACGCGCCCGCCACGCAGCCCGCGGTGCCGTTCGCGATGGTGCACGTGCGGCCGCACGCGCCGCAGTTGTTCACGTCGCTGCCCAGCGCGCGGCACACGCCGCCGCAGAGCGTCGTCGAAGCAGGACACGTCGAGACGCATCCGCCCGCCGTGCAGGTCGCCGCGCCGCCCGTGGCCGCCGTGCAGCGGGTGCCGCACGCGCCGCAGTTCGAGGTGTCGGCGAGGGTGTTCACCTCGCAGCCGTTGCTCGCGTCGCCATCACAATCGCGGAAGCCCGCGAGGCACGCGTAGGTGCACGCCCCCGCGCTGCACGCGCCCGCCGTGTTCGGACGCGCCGGACACGCACGCCCGCACGCGCCGCAGTTCGTCGCGCTCGTGCCGAGGTTGGTCTCGCAGCCGTTGGCCACCGTGCCGTCGCAGTCCGCGAGGCCCGCGCTGCACGCCGCGATGGCGCACGCGCCCGCCACACACGCCGACGTTCCGCCCGCCACGCCGGGGCACGCGCGGCCGCACGCACCGCAGTGCGACACGCTCGTGGCCACCGAGGTCTCGCAGCCGTTCGACGTCACGCCGTCGCAGTCACCGAGGCCCGCGCTGCACGCGCTCACCACACACGCGCCCGCCACGCAGGCGTTGGCGCCGCCCGGGAGCGCGCATCCGCGGCCGCAGGCGCCGCAGCTCGACACGTCGCTGCGCAGGTCGACCTCGCAGCCGTCGGAGGGGTCGCCGTTGCAGTCGGCGAAGCCCGCGTTGCACGACGCCACGGCGCACGTGCCCGCCTCGCAGGTCGGCGTGCCGTTGGCCACCACGCACGCCTGGCCGCAGCCGCCGCAGTGCGCCACCGAGCGCGCGAGCTCGGACTCGCACCCGTTCGTCGGGTTCATGTCGCAGTCGGCCCAGCCCTGGTGGCACGCGGCCACCACACACGACCCGCTCGCGCAGCCGGGCACCGCGTGGTCGAACGAGCACACGCTGCCGCACGCGCCGCACGACGTGGCGCCCGCGCGCAGGTCGGCCTCGCAGCCGTCCGCGGGGTCGCCGTTGCAGTCGGCCCAGCCCTCGTCGCACGCGGTCACGCCGCACGCGCCGGCCACACACGACGCGCTCCCGTGCGGAGGCGTCGGGCAGATGTTCCCGCAGGCGCCGCACGCGCCCGTGTCGCGGCGGGTGTCGACCTCGCAGCCGTTGGCCACGATGCCGTCGCAATCCGCGTAGCCCGGGCGGCACGCGTCGATCTGGCAGATCGCGTCGCGGCACGCGGAGTTCGCGTTGCCGAGCGCGCACGCGCGGCCGCACACGCCGCAGTTCAGCACGTTGGTCTCCGTCGACGTCTCGCAGCCGTCCGACGGGTCGCCGTTGCAGTCGGCCCAGCCGTTCTCACACTGGAACGTGCACGTGCCCGCCGCGCAGACCGGCGACGCGTGCTCGCGCGCGGGGCACACGTTGCCGCACGCGCCGCAGTGGTTGACCAGCACGTTGGTGTTGGTCTCGCAGCCGTTCGCGAGCTCGCCGTCGCAGTCCTCGTAGGGGGCGATGCAGCGCGCGATGCCGCAGCGACCGGCCGCGCACGCCGGCGCCGCGTTGGCGCCCCCGCAGGTGTTGCCGCACGCGCCGCAGTTCGCGGTGTTGGCCTCGATGTCGACGCAGGCGCCCGCGCAGCAGAGCTGGCCCGCGCCGCAGCGCGTGTCGTCGAGACAGCCCTGCACGCACACGCCGCCCGAGCAACGCTGGCCCGTCGCGCAGTGCGAGTCGTTCACGCACTCCTGGCAGGTGCGCGTGGAGGTGTCGCACCAGAGCTGCGCGCCGGGCGTCCCGTCGGGGAGCGTCGCGCGGCCGCAGCCCTCGTCGGCGCGGCAGCCCGAAGCGCACACGTGCGAGGCCGGGTCGCAGTGCTGGTCCGCAGGGCACGTGTCCCGCGCGGGGCTGCACGCGACGCAGTGGCGAAGCGTCGGGTCGCACACCGCGCCCGCCGGGTGGTTCACGCAGTCGATGTCGCCGTTGCACTGGGGCGCGCAGGTGTGCGTGCTCGTGTCGCAGACGTCGCCCGCCGCGGCGCCCACGCAATCGGCGTGTGTGCGACAGGTGGTGCCGCAGAGGCCCGTCGCGGGATTGCAGACCTCGCCCGCCGCGTTGCCGCGACAGTCGACGTTCGATCCGCACGCGGGGATGCACGCGCCCGTCGCAACGTCGCAGGCCGTGCCCGCGGGATTGCCCACGCAGTCGGCGTTCGAGGCGCAGCGCGCGGGGCGCGTATCCGGCGGCACGTCGATGGGAATGATCACCCCGCCGTCGCGACCGTCGTAGCCCACGACCACGGTGATCCCCGCGCCGTCACGGGCGTCCGACGGGTCCGACGTGTCGGTCACCGCGCCATCGGTGGTGATCAGCGCGCGCCCGCTCGACGGCGTCTGCGCGCAACCGTGCAGCGCGAGCAGCGCCACGGCCGCACCGAGCCACGGGATGTGGCGAGCGCGCGGGGAGTTCCTTCGTCTCATCATGCATCGACCTCCTGAGAGCCTTCGTCCGGTTCACGACTGGCGGTCGCACGGCGCGCACGGGCATCCGCGGCGTCGGGCGACGGTCGTCACGGCCGTGAACGGCCACCCCACAGACCCGCTGCATCGAATCGTCGCGGCGCGTCCCGTCCCCGCGCGGTGTCCGAGACGAGGAGGAAGATCGCCGCCCGCCCCTCGCCCATGTGCGACCGCCGCACGCCGCGAACGCACCGCGCCTCGTCGCCGCATCACCGCGGGCCCCACATGCTCGCGCACGATGAGCGACGACGACTTCGAAGACTTCGACGACGACACCCACGCCCCCCTCCACGAGATCGTGATGGTGCGACACACGCCGATCGCGTTCCCCGCGACGTTGATCGACGAGGTCCTACCGATGCCGCAGGCCGCGCCCATGCCCCTGCAACCGCCGACGATGCGCGGCATGGTGTGGGTGCGCAGCGATCTGATCCCCACCTTCGACCTCCGGGTGCTCCTCGCGCAGCCCTCCGCCGCGCAGGAGTTCGACGACCTCCGCGACCTCCTCGCGGCCCGCCGCGCGGATCACCTGCGATGGATCACCGAGCTCGAAGCCTCCGTGCGCGAGCGCCGCCCCTTCACCCTCGCGCGCGACCCCACACAGTGCGCCTTCGGCCGCTGGTACGGGAGCTTCCGCCCCGACGACCATCACCTCACGTCGGTCTCCGCGCAGAGCCTCCTGCGCGCCTTCGACCGACCGCACCGCGCGATCCACGCCCTCGCCGACGAGGTGCTCACCCTCGCCGTCGCCGACCGCGACGCGGCCCTCGCCGCCATCGACCGCGCCCGCGACACGACGCTCGGCGAACTCCTGCGCCTCTTCGACGAAGCGCAGCGCGACCTCCACGGGCTGCGCCGCGAGCTCTGCCTCGTGGTGCGCGTGAACGGACGCCGCGTGGGCCTCGCCGTCGACGCCGTGCGCGCGATCGAGGCCCTCCACGACATCGCCCCCGCCACCGACGCACACGCCGACACCGCGCGCCTCGCCGCACTCCGCGGCTGGTGGAAGCCCTCCACCGACGCGCCCGCCCTGCCCGTCGAGATCGTCGACGCCGCGCGCCTCGCCGCCGCCGTGGGCCTCGCGTAGCGCCCTCGGCGGGCCCGTGTGTGCGAGCGCCGAACGCCCGTCACACCGTCGCTGCGACGCAGGGCTTTTCTCCCCCGAGCGCGCGCCCACGTTCGAGCGCGATGCAAGCCGACGACGCCCTCGACGACCTCGACGACGACATCACCGCAGAGCCGCTTCACGAGATCGTGATGGTTCGGCGCGTGCCCGTCGCGTTCTCCACCGACCTGATCGAAGAGATCCTGCCGATGCCGCGGGCGGCGCCGATGCCGCTCCAGCCGCCGACGATGCGGGGCATGGTGTGGGTTCGCAGCGATCTGATTCCCGCGTTCGACCTGCGCGCGCTGCTCTCGATGCCCTCCTCGGTGCAGGAGTTCGACGAGCTCGCCGCGCAGCTCGCCACGCGACGCAAGGAGCACGAAGACTGGCTCCACGCGCTCGAAGCCTCGGTGCGCGACGGCGTGCCCTTCACCCTCGCGCGCGACGCCGCGCAATGCGCCTTCGGCCGCTGGTACGGTGGATTCCGCGGCGAAGACTTCAGCCTCACCTCGGTGTCGGCGCAGAGCCTCCTGCGCGCCTTCGACCGCCCGCATCGCGCGATCCACGCGCTCGCCGACGAGGTCCTCGCCCTCGCGGCCAGCGACCGCGAGGCCGCCACCGCGCGCATCCGTGAAGCCCGCGAGACCACGCTCGCCGAGCTCCTCCACCTCTTCGACGAGTGCGAGCGAGACCTGTCGGCCATGCGCCGCGAGCTCTGCCTCGTGGTGCGCGTGAACGGACGCCGCGTGGGCCTCGCCGTCGACGCCGTGCGCGCCATCGATCCCCTCACGGAGATCAGCGCGTCCCACGAGTCGCAGACCGACACGAAGCGCCTCTCGACGCTCGTGGGACGGTGGAAGCCCCGCAACGACAACGCCACGCACTTCGTCGAGATCATCGACCCCGCGCGCCTCGCGGCGGCCGTCGGCGTGTGAGAGGGTGTTGACGCGGAAGCTCCGCGGATTGCAAAGAGCCGCGAGTGGGACAAGGAACGTCACCGCAGCGATACCCGGCGGTATCGCAAGGTGGGGTGACGACGGCCGACGACGTGGATCTGCCGCAAGCTGCGGGGAATTCCACGGCAACACCCTCTGAGCGCTACGCCTCGACGCTGATCCACTGGAGCGCGCTCGTTCGATCGAGCACGCACACCACCCGCACCGCCGTGCCCTCGTCGACCGGCGGCGCCGCGTGCTCCACCGCGTGCGCCGTGAACGCGTCGTCGTAGGTACGTCGCGCGAGCAGCATCGCCACGGCCTCGTCGACCGCGCACCACCGCACGCCGGGCACGCCCTCGATCACTTCGACCAGCGCCACCGGCGCCGTCGCCCACGCCTCCGAGGCCACGTGCTCCGACGCCGCGTCGAGGAGCGCGTCGTACACCTCGTCGATCACGCGCGCGCAGGTCTCCAGGTTCTCGCCCCGCGCGGCCTCGACCTCACGGATGCGCGCGAGCGCCTCGCCCTTGAGCTCCACGAAGCCCTTCGCCTCGTGGGCCTCGACGGCGCGGTCATACGCGGCGCGCGCAGCCTCCTCGTTGCCCCACGTCTTCTCCTTGCGCGGCGACGGCGCCTTGCACGGAATCAGCGTCTCGCTCACGCACGCCCCGCGGCGCTCGATGGTCCACCACGTCGACCCCGCGCGGCCGCTGCGCGCAAACACTCGCTTCGCTCGGATGCTCACGTCGCGTGGGCCTATACCGCGCCCGCGCCGACGCCGTGAAGCGCGTTGCGCCATGCGATGAATCGGGCGACAAATCGCGCCCATGCTCGACCGCATCGTGATGGGAGAGGTGCCGCGCAAGCACCACATCGTGTTCCGCAGCCCCGAGGGGGCGCTCCGCCACGAGGAGTGCATGACCCGCGACGGCTTCGAAGGCCCCTACACCATCGCGTACCACGTCCATCGCCCGCACACGCAGCGCCTCGCGCCCGCGGCCCACGGCTTCGCGCTCCCCGAGGCCGCGCCCGCGCGTCCCCTCGCCAAGCGCCATTACAAATCCCAGAGCCTCGCGCCCCGCCGTGGCGCTCCCCTCGACGCGCGCACGCCGTTGCTCTTCAACCCCGACGTCACCATCGGCGTGTTGCACCCCGACGCGCCGGACCCCGTGTACTTCGTCAACGGCGACAGCGACGAGCTCTACTACGTCTTCGCGGGCGGCGGCGTCGTGCGCACCGTGCTCGGCGACCTGCGCTTCGAACGCGACGACTACGTGTTCATCCCCCGCGGGCTCACGCATCGGATCATCCCCGACGAAGGGGTCGAGCAGTACTGGCTGTCCTTCGAACTGCCCGGCGGACTTCACCTCCCGAAGCAGTGGCGCAACGAGGTCGGTCAGCTCCGCATGGACGCGCCGTACTGCCACCGCGACTTCCGTCGCCCGAGCTTCGTGGGACCGCTCGACGAGGGCATCCGCGACACCGTGGTAAAGCGCAACGGAGCCTTTCACGGCTTCACGCAGGACGAGTCTCCCCTCGACGTCGTGGGCTGGGACGGGACCGTGTACCCGTGGGCCTTTCCGATCTTGAACTTCCAGGCCCGCGCGGGGCTCGTGCACCTGCCGCCCACGTGGCACGGCACCTTCGCGACGCGCGACGGGCTCATCTGCTCGTTCGTGCCGCGCGCGGTGGACTTCCACCCCGAAGCCATCCCCTGCCCCTATCCGCACTCGTCCTACGACTGCGACGAGATCCTGTTCTACTGCCGGGGCAACTTCACCTCGCGCCGCGGCGTCGGCCCCGGGAGCATCTCGCACCATCCCGCGGGCGTTCCCCACGGCCCGCACCCCGGCGCGTACGAGGCCAGCATCGGGCACCGCGAGACCAACGAGCTCGCCGTGATGATGGACACCGTGCGCCCCCTCGTCGCGACGCCCTTCGCCCTCGGCATCGAAGACGCGAACTACCAGGACAGCTTCATCCGCTGACCGCCGCGCGCTCGACCCCGTCCACGCCCGATCTCACCCCCCCCCAACGAAACGAGCCCTCCACCCGCGAAGGTGAAGGGCTCGATCGTGCCCTGCGCTGCGCGTCGACGACTACCGACGGAAGCGCGAGAAGAAGCTCCACGCCGTGGCGCCGAAGCTCGCCGGAAGGTCGTGGCCCCCGTTGCGGATCGCCACTTCGACGGTGCCGCCCGCAGCGCTGAGGTTCGCGCCCAGCGCGCACGTGTAGAACACCGAGACCATCGGATCCTGCGCGCCGTGGGCGAGGTAACCCGGCACGCGGCGCCCGCTCGTCGGAACGGCCGCCGGGAACGCGTACCCCGAGCACCCGCACCAGCCGCTCTGCGTGGCGAGCCCCGCACACGTGAGCGCCGATCCCTGGAACGAGCACGACGGGCGATCCGCGCAGGTCACCTGCCCCGCGGAGTTCTCCGCGAAGGCCGCGATGCGATCACGGAGCGCCACCGACACCAGCAGCGACATGAACCCGCCGTTCGAGTGCCCAAGCACATAGATCCGATCGGGGTCGACGTTGTACCGGGCCTGCGCCTCCACCATGATCGCGCGGGTGAGCACCAGGTCGGGGTTGGTGTTCGGGTCGGTGTTCCGCGTCTCCCAGTACGTGCCGTTGCCGCCGGGGTGGTCGTAGTCGCCGCCCTCGCCGCCGAACCAGCGCGCCGTGGGGGCGATCACCACGAAGCCGTTCGTGTTCGCGACCGTGCGCAGGTTCGCGTCGGTCATCACCACGTCGCCGTCGCCGTTCGTTCCGTGGAACGCGATCACCAGCGCCGGACGCGTCGGACGCGTCGTCGGAACGTGCACCCACACATCGCGCCGCTCGCCCGCCACCGTGAGCGATCCGCGGTACGACCCCGTCGCCGTCGAGAGCGCGCCCGTGTAGCTCGGGTTGTCCGCCGCGAGGGGCCCCGCATCCGTGCTCACCACCGCGTCGGTGCTCACGGCCACGTCGGTCGTCGCGCCCGCGTCGGTGCTCACGGCCACGTCGGTGCTGGTCCCGTCGCGCACACCCGTGTCGGTCACCGCGTCGGTGCTCGCGCCCGCGTCGGTGCCCGTCGAGGGCTGCGTGCAGGGCACGTAGCCCGCCTGCGCGTAGCAGTCGTTGTCGGCGTCGCAGTAGCACCGCGCCTCACCGGGCCAGCACCAGCGGATGTGCCCCGACACGAGCCCGATGGGGTTGCCCCGCGCGCTGATCCGAACGCCCTCGGGGCACACGGCCGTCACGGGCTCGCTGGCCTGATCCAGCGAATCACCCGAGGTGCACGCCGACAGAAACGCAACCGCACCGACCGCGATCGCCTGGAACACACGCTGCGTCATGGACGAGGTTCGTACCGCAGGCTCGTCGGTGCCATCAACGCCGTGCGGCCTGAAGCCGCGAGTTTCAGCACGCTGTGCATTCACACGGCAGAAGGCACACACGCGATGGGACATTCCGTCCGTCGTGGGCTTGCGCGAGGGCACCACCCGTGGGGTGCACGGCAGGCGGTCGGTCAGCGCAGCGCGCGGGCCACGTTGTCGAGGCAGCGCTGCATGGCCTTCTCGAAGCTCCGCCCCACCAGCCACGCCAGGGGACGCATCACCACGCCCTTCTCGACGATCTCGTAGTGCCAGGTGATGCGCGTGGCGCCGCCCTCGTCGGCGAACGTCCACGTCGAGACCATGTTGGTGCAGAGCAGGCGCTGGAGCGCGTTCATCTCGGCCATCTCGTAGGCGTGCACGCGCGGCGCTTCGAAGCGCGTGATGCGCTCCTTGATGGTGCTGCCGTCGGTGAGCTTCACCGTGCGCAGCGCCCCCTCGCGCGCGCCGCCGCCCCCGTCGATCGACGCCGCCGCGATGCCCGGAATCAACGGCGCATTCCCCGTGAAGAACACGGCCAGGTTGTCGGTGTTGCCCGCCGCCGCGGCGAAGACCTCGTCGACCCGACGCGGCACCACGGCCGTCGCCTCTACATGAACGCTCATCGTGTGGGGTGCTCCCTCTCGCGGGCGATGCTACGACGCGCGGCCCTCCACGGATTGGTTCCATTCCCATGCGCGAACGCCCGCCCCGTCCTCCCGCCCCCCGCAACGCCACCGCCCGCACCTCGATCCGCGACGCGCTTGCCACCGCCGCGCAGGCCGGTGCCAGCGCCACCGCGCGCGAGCTCGCGACCGCCGCGGGCATCTCCGAGAAGGACGTCGCCGACCACCTCGACCACCTCGCACGCTCGCTCCCCACCGAGGGATTGCGCCTCGCCGTGACGCCCGCGCGCTGCCTCGCGTGCGAGTACCGCTTCACGGACCGCGCGAAACACACCACGCCCGGCGCGTGCCCCGCGTGTCGCTCCGAGCGCATCGCGCCCCCCGCGTTTCGCGTCGAGCCCGGCGCCCGCACGCCGCCGCGCGCACGCCCCCCGCGCGCGCACGCCGACGATGACGAAACGTGACGGTCAGCTCGGTGCGAGGAGCCCGCGGAGCTGCTCGGGCTCGATCACGTAGTCGCGGCGGCAGTAGTCGCAGGTGATCTCCAGCGGCTTCGCGTCGTCGACCATGGCCTGCACCTCGTCGCGCGGAAGCGTCGCGAGCGAGGCCATGATCCGCACCTGGTCGCAGCGGCACTGGAACTGGAGCGGGCTGTCCGCGAGCTGCGTGAAGGGCATTCCGTAGAGGAGTTCTGCCATCAGCGAGTGCGGCGTGGTGCTCTCGTCGCGGAGCAGCGCCTCGATGGGCGCGAACTCCTTGAGGCGCTCGGTCATGATGGCGAGCATGGGCTCGCTGAGCTCGGGCAGGAGCTGCACGAGGTAGCCGCCCGACGCGCGCACACGATCGCCGTCGAAGAGCGTGGTCATGGCCATCACCGTCGCGACCTGCTCGCTCTCCTGCATGTAGGCCATGAAGGCGGTCGAGAGCGTCGCCCCGTCGGGCACCTTCACCATGCCCTTGTGCACCCCGCGATGGAGCGTGCGCATCATCTCCAGCACGGCGCCGCCGCCCACGAGGGGATCGCCGTCACCGCGGCGCTGCACGAGCCCGCGCGAGCCGCCGTCGGGATGGCAGTCGGCCACGAGCACGCCGCTGCGCGCGATGCCGTGCAGAAGGCCCTGCACGCGGTTGGCGGGGGACATGGTCTCGCGCACGAGGAGGGTTCCCGTCACGAGGTCGGCGAGCCAGCGCGCGGTCTCGCCCTTCACGTTCTGGGTCTGGAGTACGTCACGAACGGTCTGGGTGGTCCGCACGGTCATCACGCGGAACCCGCCGTCATCGGTCATCGCCCGGAGGCACTGGTCATGGAGTTCGGTCACGGGCGCGAACCTATACATCACGGTGCGCCACCGCGAGCCCCCCTCCGTGGGCGCCCGACGCACCCCGCGGGTCGCGGGCGCGGAGGGAGCGTCGATCCCCTCCGCGCCCTGCGGTCACCGTCCGCTCAGCGCGGTTCGACGGGGTTCACCGGGTTCGACGGCGTGGCCTTCGTGGTCCGCACCTTCGGCCGCGGAAAGAACGTGTCGACGTAGCCCCGCGGCTGCCCGTGCTGCGTGGCCCACGCGAGGATCGACGACTCCACCACCCGCCGCTGCGTGTTGGCCCGCTCACGCCACGCCTGCTGCTTCACCGACACGAGCGTGGCGGCCTCCTCCGCCGTGACGCGGGCCGCGAGGGCGGCGCGCGCGGGCCCGAACACCGCCGTCACCGCCGCGAGGGCCGTGGCGCTGGCCTTCGGCAGTCCGAGCGCGGCGCCGAGCGCAGGCCACGCCGCCGTCGCGTCGAGCTGCGACCCGAGCGCGAGCTTCACCACCTCGGTCACGTTCACGGGAAAGAACCGCGCGAAGGTCGCGTGCGTGCGGTCGTTGCCGCAGTCGAGGAGGAGCTGCCCGGCGAAGCGGCGCGTGCGGTTGTCGAGGTCCGCGTCGAGCCAGGCGACGCGGGCGTTGGCGCGCACGACGCTGCGGGCGGCGGCGACGCGTTCGGCTTCGACGCCGTCCCACTCGTCGACGAGGGCATCGAGGGGGCGCGCGAGGGCGGCGTGCGTGCCGCTGGCGTCGAGCACCGACGCCGTGAAGAGCAGATCGTCGTGGATGGAGTTCCAACCGTCATTGTCGAGATAGATGCGCATGGGATCCCTGACCTTTCGCGGGGGTTCTCGAAGGGTCGGTGTCGCCGGTTGCGCGCCCCGTGACGATTTCCGGCGGGGCCCGTCACTTTTCTCCGTCGACCGTGATTTCCCGTGATTTCCGCCGTCGGGACCCGATCGCCACCGTGGCGGGCGCCTCCCGACGCCCACGGGACCCGATCGCCACCGTGGCGGGCGCCTCCCGACGCCCACGGGACCCGACCGACACCGTGGCGGGCGCCTCCCGACGCGCACGGGACCCGATCGTCACCGTGGCGAGCACCTCCCGACGCGCACGGGACCCGACCGACACCGTCGCAACCGCCTCCCGACGCGCACGGGAGCCCTCTGCCACGAAACCGCAGGGCGATCCGTCGTCGGTGGGTGTGACCGTGCACGGAGGTGGAGCCCCCAACGGCGCGCACGCTTCCACGACCTCCACCGGCGCGGCCCGCGGCTCCCTCTGACCTCCCGATGCGCGACGAACTCCTCGACCTGCTCCACGCCCTCGATGGCATCGCCCAGGATCCCCGGTACCATCCCGAAGGCGACGCGTTGTTCCACTCGCTCCAGGTGTGGGACCACGCCCGACGCGACACCGACGACCCCGAACTCCTCGCCGCCGCGCTGCTCCACGACGTGGGCAAATCACTCCGCGGCCCCGACCACGACGCCGACGGCGCCGACCTCCTCGACGGACTCATGCCCCCTCGCACCGTGTGGCTCGTGCGCCACCACCTCGACCTCCTGCGCGCGCCGGGGGTGACCCGCCGCCGTCTGCGCGGCGCTCCCCTTCTCCGTGACCTCGAACAGCTCCGTCGCTGGGACCTCGCGGGCCGTCGCCCCGACGCCGTCGTTCCGCCCGTCGCCGTCGCCCTCGACGCCGTGCTCGACGCCCTCACCGCCCGCACCGCGCCGTGCGCCTCCGATGTGGAGCTCCCCCGCTGACCGCACCGCGCGACCGCGCCGCACCGCGCGCTGGAGCTCCCTCGACGCACTGGCGCTCACCACCGCCGCGGCCGACGACGGCCCCACGGTCTCCGACGACCGCCGCGCCGAGGTGCTCCGCGCGGCCATCGCGACGGCGCTCACCGACCGGCAGCGAACGATCGTCGAGTGGCACTTCTTCGAGGGGCTCTCGCAGGGCGAGATCGCGCGTCGTCTCGGCGTCTCGCAGCAGGTGATCCAGAAGGCGCTCTGGGGAGACGTGCGCCGGGGGCGTCCCATCGGGGGTGCGCTGCGAAGGCTTCGCGAGGTGCTCGCGCCGGTGCTCGGCGCGCGGGGTGACGGCGATGGCGCGTGAAGGTCCCGGCGGTCTTCGCGGCGCCCTCGCGGTCGAGGCCGCGCGGCTCATGTACGAGGAGGGCGTGAAGCAGTACTTCACGGCCAAGCGCCTCGCGGCGAAGCGCGTGCTCGGACGGGTGGGCGGCCGTCGACTCCGCCACCGCCCGATGGATCTCCCCTCGAACGGTGAGATCCGCGACGCGCTCCTGTGCCTCGCCGAACTCGCAGAAGGGGACGCCCGCACGCGGAGACTCTTCGCGATGCGCGTGGTGGCGCTCCGCGTGATGCGCGCCCTCGACGGCTTCGAACCGCGGCTCATCGGAAGCGTGAGCACGGGACACATCCGACGCGGGAGCGACATCGACCTGCACGTCTTCTGCGACGACGTCGACGAGCTGCTCCTCGTGGTGCGCGCGCTCGGATGGCGTCACGAGACCGAGCGCGCGTCGATCTTCAAGGGCGGCGTCGTGCGCGAGTACACCCACGTCCACGTCGCCGACGTGTGGGACGTGGAGCTCACCGTGTACCCACGCGCCGACCTCCGCGTGCGCCCGCGCAGCAGCACCGACGGCCTCCCGATCGTGCGGCTCAAGCCCTCTGCGCTGGAGGCCCTGCTCCGCGACGAACACGGCGACGACTGGGCGCGCTACCTCCGCGACGGCACGCTGCCCGAGCTCGGCGACGACGACGACGACACCGTGCGCGACCTCTCGGGCCTCGACGGGCTCCTCGCCTCGCTCGACGACGACGACCTCGCCCCCGACGCGCTGCCGACCGCCGAAGAGCTCGACGACCACGACGGGGACTACGATCCGCTCCCGGGCTTCGAGACGTTGTGAGGGTCTCGCCGAGCGATCAGGCGCCTGCGAGGCGACCGCCGGTGGTGAGCTCGATGCCGAGGTACACGCGGTCCACAGCGATCGTCGCGTCGAGGGCGGTGAGCGTGAGGGTCTCGCCGCGCTCTGCGATGCGAAGCGTCCAGTGGTCGCCGTCGCGAGAGAACACCTCGATGCGCGGCGTGTGCTGCGACACGAGCACATAGTCCTTCAGCGTGGAGATGTGCCGGTAGTGCGCCCACTTCTCGCCGCGGTCATAGCCCTCGGTGCCGTCGGAGAGCACCTCGACGAGGAGCGTGGGGTTCGTCATCGCATTGCGATCCATCGGGTCGGTCTCGACGCGTCCGCAGACGATCGACCCGTCGGGATAGGTCGCGAGACCGGTCTCACGCACGCGCACCTTCGCGTCGGCGTTGAACACACGACAGCCGCAACGCAGGGCCGCGTCGCCCAGCTCACGCAGCACCGCGAACGCGAGCTCCGCGTGCACGAGCGTTCCACCCGCCATCGCGTAGACGCGCCCATCGAGCCACTCGTGGCGCTGATCGGCCGCGCGCTCGATCGCGAGGTACTCGTCGTAGGTCACCACCGGTGTGCGCGCCGCGTCGCCTGCCATGCGCGGACTCTACGACGCTACCGTCCCGCGCGCCCATTGCACCGCAGCGCACGCCGACTGGCACCGATGCCCGCGCTCAGAACAACGCCGCCACCGTGTCGGTGGTGCGCCCCTTCGCCCAGTCGAGGAGCGCCCGCGTCTCGTCGACGAGCCACGCGTGGTGCAGGTCCGCGGGGTGGATCGCGATGCGCACGCCGAGTCCGACGCGCGTGTAGCCCCGCGCGAGGCGCGCATACGCGACGCTCGTGATGCGACGGCCGCGCGTGCGGCTCGCGTAGTTGATCGCGGGCGCGAACACACGGCGCGCGGCGACGGGGCGGTACGCGAAGAGCTGGTCTTCGACGTAGTCGATGCCGCGCGCGCGCAGCGCATCAAGGAGCCACTCGCGCCGCGCCCACGCCGGCGGAATGAAGCCCGCCACCGGGAGCGCGAGCGTGCGCAACAGGTCGAGTCCGCGGTCGAGGAGGGCCTCTCCCTCGCGGCGGTCGTAGGCGGCGAACTCGGCCTCGCCGGCGCTCACCACGCGCTGCGCGACGAAGTGGCCGACGCCTTCGCCCGGCGGCGAGAGGTGGTGATACCCGTGGAGAAAGAGCTCGTGCCCTTCGCGCGCGAGGCCGCGGAGTCTCTCGACGTAGGCGGGCTGCTCCGCGAGCGGATGCCGATGATGGAAGTCGGGCACCACGAGGAGCCCGGGCTTCACGCCGATCGCGTGGCACCACCCGAGCGCGGTCTCTACCTCGTCACGCCACCGCGGCGAGACGTCGTGAATCGACACGTGGATCATCGCGGACCTTCTGCGAGGAGCGACTCATACCGCGCGAAGAGAGCACCGAAGTGCGACTCCGCGGGCGGCACCCGCGCGGCGGCGGCGACGGCAGCGGCCACCATGGGCGCGCGTGGCCTTCGCAGTAGCCGCGCCGTGGCTACCGAGACTGCCACCGCGTCACCGAGGGGCTCGTAGCGTTCGGCGGCGCCCTCGTCGGCGAATTCGCGCGCGCCGCCCGCATCGGGCACCACCACGGGAACGCCCGACGCGAGGGCTTCGGCGACGGAGAATCCAAAGGTCTCGCAGGCGCAGCCGTGCACGAGCACGTCGGCGCTCGCGAGGGTCTTCGCGAAGCGCGGGCGGTCGGTGACGAAGCCTTCGAAGCGCACCGGGAGGTTGAGCTCGCGCGCGAGGGCTTCGAGGCGCGGGCGCTCCGGTCCGTCGCCGAGCACCACGATGGCGAGGGGGCGCGTGCGACGGAGCTCCGCCATTGCGCGGAAGACCAGCGGCACGCGCTTCTCGACGGCGAGGCGACCGACGACGGCGACGAGGGTCGCATCGGGCTGCGCGGCGAGCGCTCCGAGGAGCGACGCGCGGAGCGTCTCGTCACGGAGCGAAGGCGAGAACTCCGCGTGACGGATGCCGAAGGGAACGCACGAAACCCGCGCGCATCCGTGGGCTTCGAGCTTGTCGGCGAGCCAGCGCCCCGAGCACACCGTGACGTCGAAGCGTGCCGTGGCGGCACGGAGCATCGCCCACGGCGGCGAGAGCGCGACGTCTGCGATGCGCGGCCCGAAGGCGCCTTGCAGCACGGGCCGTGCATACGTGTCGATGAAGTCGGAATGCACCACCAGCGAACGCACACGAACCTGTCGCACACGCGTGGCTACCAGAGCAGCCACGTAGGGCGACGAGGCTTCGACGATGTCGGGGCGTTCGCGGTCGATGAGGTCGGTGATCGCGCGAACGTTCCAGAGTGCGTGGTAGCTGGGGTCGTAGGGCATGGCGGGTCCGCGCACGCGCAGGACGCGGCCGCCTTCGAGGGGAACGGCTTCGTCGCGGGCGCCCGGCGCGACCACGACGACCTCATGGCCGCGCGTTGTTCCCTCGCGGAGCAGTTGTGTTAGGTACGCGCGCACTCCGCCGCCCCGCTCCGACCAGAACTCGGTGACATCGACGATTTTCACGGCCCGCGACGAGCTTCTACCAGACCCGATACGAGTGAGACACCCGCGATGATCAACGGCACGCACGGCACGAGGACCCGCAAGGCCAACGGCGACACCTGGCCCCGCAAGGTGGCGATCCTGAGCGACTACGTGCGGCTCCCGTATGCGAACGGAGCCACCTTCGCGACGCAGTTTCTCTACCGTGAGCTCCTCAAGCGCGGCTGCGAGGTGACCATCATCGGCCCGCGCGACCCCGCGGCGCGGCCCGAAGATCTCCCCGCGCGCCACGTGTGTCTGCCCAGCGTGCCGATGCACAACCACCCCGGCGTGTGGATCCCGCTGCCGCTCGAAAACATCTTCGAGCAGGCCCGCGACTGGGACTTCGACGTGGTGCTCGGTCAGACCGCGAGCGAGCTCATGGAGCTCGGTCTCTGGCTCCGTCGCGCGAAGGGTATCCCCCTCGTGTGCGTCAACACGGTGCACGTGCCGAGCGTGTACCCCGTGGTGATGCCCGAGTCGCTCATCGACAGCGAGCTCGCGCACAAGGTCTTTCAGAAGACCTTTCTCAAGATCGCCGAGGGCACGTCGGCCGACGTCTACAACGAGAGCGACGGGCTCATCGTGCTGTGCCGCGGCCTGGAGCAGTACTGGCGCGACCGCGGCGTGCGCGCGCCCATCCATGTGATTCCGCGCAACGTCGAGCCGCGCATCTTCGACGCCGCGCCGGGCCCCGATCCGTTTCCGAAGCACATGAAGCGCGGCGCGCGCCTCCTCGTGGTGTGCCGCCACACGCGCGAGAAGGAGGTCGAGCGACTGCTCCGCATCTTCGCGCGCTGGATCGCGCCGTCGGTGCCCGAGGCCTCGCTCACGCTCGTGGGCGACGGCCCCGACCACGACCTCTTCAAGCGCTACGCGGCCGAGCTCGGCGTGGCCGACCGGTGCTGGTTCCCCGGCGAGTTCCCCGTCACGCAGATGCCCACGTTCTACCGTCACGCCGACGCGTTCGTGTACGCGTCGCTGTCGGAGACCTACGGCCAGGTGGTGAGCGAGGCCCTGTGGTGCGGCCTCCCCGCGCTCGCCTTCGCCGACGGCATGGGCGTGTCGCAGCAGATCGAGCACGACGTCACGGGACTTCTCGTGGAGCCCACGGGCGACGTCGACGCCGCCGACTGGCGCTTCGGGCGCGCGGCGGTCTCGCTGCTGCGCAACCCCCGTCGTCGTCATGCGCTGGGCGTCGCCGCGGAACGTCACGCCCGCGAGCGCTGCTCGCCGGAGCGCAACGTCGATCGCTTCTTCATGGCCTTCGAGGCCGCGCGCCGCCACGCCGACGCGACGCTCCGCGGACGCACCGACGCCCACGATCCGTGGCTCGATGCGCGCCACGCCGCGCGCTGGATGGCGATCAACGGACTCGTGTACGGCCTCGGTCGGCTCCGTCCTCCGGCGGTGGTCAATCGCCACGGGCGCAAGCAGCCCACGTGGAACGACCTCATGGACGACGCCGCGCTCCGCCCGCCTTCGGCGGAAGCCACCGCGGGCTGATCTCGCGACCTCGCACACGGCCCTCCTCGCAATCGATCGCTTGACTCCGGCGATTTCTCCCCTAGCATCGTCGGCCCTCCCGATCGGCGGGGAAAGGACAGCGGCACCCCTCATGGCGCTCACGAAGACCAATCTCACGGCCCTCCGCGAGGTCCTCGAAGAGAAGAAGGCGCAGATCATCAAGAACGCCCAGGCGACCCTCGCGGACGAGATGACCCTCGACGCCGATGACCTGCCCGACGAGATGGATCTCGCGTCGAGCGAGTACATCCAGTCGTTCACGTTCCGCCTCCGCGGGCGCGAGAAGTTCCTGCTCGACAAGATCGACCAGGCGCTCGAGAAGATCGCGAACGGCACCTACGGCAAGTGCGACGAGTGCGAGGAAGACATCTCGCTGAAGCGCCTCGAAGCGCGCCCCGAGACCAACCTCTGCATCAAGTGCAAAGAAGAGCAAGAGCGCGCCGAGCGCGCCTTCGGCTGATCCCGCGCGACGCCCCGACCGCGTCGACCGCGTAGCCCTCCCGACACCCGCCCACGCCTGCGACCGCCGCGATCGGCCCCCCGACCGCGGCGTCGTCGTTTTCGCGCGACAGACGCACCGCCCGCGGTACACCACGGCGCCCGCATGAAGCTCTGCGCCCTCTCCGTCGACCTCGACGAGATCCCCTGTTACCACGCCATCCACGGCCTCCCGATGCCCACCGACGGGAGCGCCCACGCCGTGTACGCCCGCGCGGTGCCGCGCTACCTCGACGTGCTCCGCGAGCTCGGCGTGCCGTGCACGTTCTTCGTCATCGGCCGCGACATGGCCCACGGCGTCGCCCGCGACGGCGCGCGTGCGCTCTTCGAAGCGGGCCACGAACTCGCGAACCACACGCAGAATCACCGCTACGAGTTCTCGCGCCTCGACCGCGACGCGATCCGCGCCGAGGTGCAGGGCGGCATCGAGGCGGTGACCGCGGTGCAGGGCTTCGCGCCCACGGGCTTTCGCGCGCCGGGCTACACCGTCAACGACCGGGTCTTCGACGCGCTCTCCGAGCTCGGCGTCTTCTACGACAGCTCGGTGTTCCCGTGCCCGCTCTACTGGTCGGCGAAGGCCACGAAGATCGGGCTCATCTCTCTCGCGGGGCGCCGCTCTCACTCCATCGTCGACGCGCCCACGGTGCTCGCCGCGCCCGCGGACCCGTACATCGCGGGCCGCCCGTACTGGCGCGAGGCCGCGCACGACGGCGGCATGATCGAGCTGCCCATCGGCGTCACCCGCATCGCGCGGCTCCCGTACATCGGCACCACGGTGATGGCCGCGGGACCGTCGCGCGTGGGCCTGCTCACGGCGCAGATCGCAGGGCGTCCGCTCGTGAACCTGGAGCTGCACGGCATCGACCTGCTCGACGCCGACGACGGCCTCGACGCGCTGCGGCCGCACCAGCTCGATGTGCGCGTGCCCGTGGCGCAGAAGCTCGACACGCTGCGCGCGGTGGTGGGCGACCTCAAGGCGCGGGGCTACGAGTTCGTGACGATGCACGAGGCCGCGCAGGCCTTCGCGCGCGAACGTCGGGGCTGAGCGGGGATTCGAAACGGCGACGCCCGCGGATCCCGGGAACGGGACGCGCGGGCGTCGTGGCGTGCGCGGTGCGACGCGCGGAGGCGGTCAGGCGCTGAACGAGCTGCCGCAGCCGCAGGTGCCCTTCACGTTCGGGTTCTCGAACTTGAAGCCCGCGCCGTGGAGGCCCTCGACGTAGTCGATCTGCGTGCCTTCGAGGTACTGGATCGAGAGCGGATCGACGAAGAGCTGGATGCCGTGCGAGTCGACGATCTGGTCCATGTCGGTGGCCTTCTCGTCGAAGTACAGGTCGTACTGGAACCCCGAGCAGCCGCCGCCCTTCACCTGGAGCCGGAGCCCCTGACCTTCGAGGCCCTCGGCCGACGCGATCTCCCTGACCTTCTCGGCCGCCTTCTCGGTGAGCGACACCATGGTTTCGTCCTCCTGAATCGGCGAAGGAGCGTGCGCTCTCGCCGTGGAAATTGATGTGACCTTCGGTATGTAACGCACACCTTCCGATGGGTCCAGCCCTCCACGCCGCGCGGCGCTTCGCGCTGTTCGCGCCGTATCTCCCGGCGCCCGCGAACACCGGCGGACGCATCCGCATCCACCGCCTCGCACGCGCGCTCTCCCTGCACGGCGACGTCGATCTCTACGCGCGCTGCTGGCCCGTCGAGCTCGCGCCCGCATCGGGCGACGTGTCGAGCGCGCTCTCGCTCTACGCCACGCGCGAACTCCGTCTCCGCGGGCCCTACCTCGGCATCGCGGGCCTCACGAGCCGACGCGCGCGCGAAGCCGCACCGCGCAGCCTCCGTCGCGCGTTCGAACAACGCCACGCCGTGCGTCCCTACAGCGCCCTCATCGCGTGTCACTCGTACGGCGCGCTCGTTCCGATGGGCGTGCGGGGCGTACCGCTCGTCGTCGATGAGCACAACATCGAGAGCCGGTACGCGCGCGCCGTGACGCCGAACGCACGCGCCGAAGCGCTTCGACTCGTCGCGTGGGAGCGCCGCGTGTGGCAGCGCGCCGACCTCGTCACCGCCGTCACCGACGACGACGCCGCGCACGTTCGCGCGCACCGTCGCGGGCCCGTCGAGGTCATCGCCAATGGCGTCGCGTGCGATGAGCTCGCCTTCGTCGCGCCCTCGCAGCGCCCCGAGCGCTCGCTGCTCTTCGTGGGCTCCATGGCGCATCCGCCCAACGTGCGGTGTGCGGTGCGACTCGCGCGTGAGGTGCTGCCGCGGGTGCAGCGCACGCACCCCGACGCGCGGCTCATCGTGTGCGGACGCGCGCCCTCCGCCGAGGTCCGCGCGCTCGCGTCGCCGCACGTCGAGGTCACGGGCACCGTCGACGACACCGCGCCCTCTCTCGCCCGCGCGGGCGCCTACGTGAACCTGCTCACCGAGGGCGCAGGATCGAGCCTCAAGGTGCCCGAAGCGATGGCCGCGGGCGTTCCCCTCGTGACCACGGCGACGGGGGCGCGCGGCTTCGCGCTGCGCGACGGCGAGCACGCACGCTTCGCCGAGACGAGCGACGCCGCCGCCGATGCGGTGTGTGACCTGTGGCGCGACCGAGAGGCCGCCGACCGACGCGCGCGCGCCGCCCGCGCCCTCGCCGAGACGCTCGACTGGACGGCCCTCGGCGCACGCTTCGCCCGCGCCGTGCTCGACGCCGTCGAACGCGGGAGCGGACGTTGAGCGCGCGCTGTCTGCTCTGCGCGCGAGCGTGCCCCGTGCGCTTCACGAAGGGCGTCTACGCGATCCACCGATGCGCGGCGTGCGACCTGGAGTTCGTGTGGCCCACGCCGCCGCCCGAGGCCGTCGAAGCGGTGTACGCCGACGGATACTTCTCCGGCGATGGACACGGCTACCGCGACTACTTCGGCCGTGAGCGCGCGCAGGCGACGCGCAAATCGACCGTGCGCCTCGACGCGCTCGACGCGCTGGGGTGTCGGGGCGCGCGGCTCCTCGATGTGGGATGCGCCGCGGGCTTCTTCGTCGAAGACGCGCGGGCGCGGGGCTACGAGGCCTTCGGTGTCGAGCCCTCTCCCGAAGCGCAGCGGGCGTGGTCGGAAGCAGCGCGTCCGTGGCTCATGGGCGACCTCGACGCGGCGCGCGCGCACGGGCCCTTCGACGTCATCACCGCGTGGGACGTGCTCGAACACCTGCCCGATCCCCTCGCGACGCTCCGTGCGTTGCGCGCGATGGCGAAGCCCGACGCGGTCTTCGCGGTGGTGGTGCCCGTGATCGGCAACGTGAACACGCGCCTCGCACCGGCGACGTGGGATCAGTACAAGCCCCCGGAGCACCTCTGGTTCTTCTCGTGCGCCTCGATGCGCGCGCTGTTGCGAGCGGGCGCGGGCGCGACAGTGTTGCGCGAAGACGTGGCGTGGTCGCGTGATGCGCGCTGGGTCGACCTCGAAGGCACCTCGCGCGCGCCCCTCACCCGTGCGCTGCGTGCGATCGACGGCGCCGCACATCGCCTCGCGCGGGCGGTGGCTCCCTCGCTCACCGTCGACTCGGTGGCCTTCTACGCGAAAGCGAACGACGAACGATGACCGACCGCAGCGTGCTGATGCTCTCTCCCTCGGCCGCGTGGGGAGGCGCCGAACGCATGGCCGACACGCTCCGCGCGGAGTGTGAGCAGAACGGCTGGCGCACGCGTCTCGCGCTGCCCTTCGACCGTCACGAGCAGTGGAACGCCGCCGTGCCCCGCGAGGTTCCGTGGACGCGCTGGGCCCTCTCCACGCGCTGCGACGAGTCGATCGTGCACGCGCATCTGCCATGGCCCGACCGCATCGGCCCGGCGCTCCTCGTGGCCCGTGGAAGGCCGCTCGTGGTGACCTTCCAGCTCCTGCCGATGGAGGGTCACTGGCCCCGCGATCGGGTCACGCGCATTCCCTCGAAGGCCATGCTCCGCGCGGTGGCGACGCTGCGTCGCGACGTGCGCTGGGTGGCGCTCTCGCAGGCCGATGCGCGCACGCTGACGTCGGTGCTCGGCACGCACGTGTCGGTGGTGCGCAACGCGCCGCCCGCGGTGTCGACGAAGCCCGCGCCGCTGCCGTGGAAGCCCGGCGCGCTGCGCGTGCTCTCCGTGGGTCGCCTCGATCGACAGAAGGGCTTCGACCTCATGCTCCGCGCGCTCGCGCATCCCGACGTGCGCGCGCTCGACTGGGAGTGGAAGGTCATCGGCGAAGGACGCGAACGCGCGTCCCTCGTCGAACAGGCCCGCGCGTTGGGCCTCGCCGAGCGCGTGGCATTCGTGGGTGCGCGACCCGCGGTCGATGGATTCGTCGACGCCGACCTCGTGCTCTCCCCGAGCCGCTACGAGGGCATGCCGCTCGTTCCCCTCGAAGCGGCGGAGGCCGGTGTGGCCGCGCTCGTGTCGTCGATCGCGCCGCACGAGGAGCTCTACGCCGACGTGCCCGGATGCATCCTTCGCGGCGAGCCCGAGGCGTGGGCGTCGACGCTCGTGCGGTGGTTCACCGACGGCGGGTTGCGCGCGTCGATGCGCGCGTCGCAGCGCGCGGTGCTCGGTGAAAATCCGCGCCGCGCGATGTACCTCGGATACGAAGCGTTGTATCGCGAGCTGCTCGCATGACGCTCTGGTACGCGCCCAACCCCGTGCCCTACCGGCCCCATCCGGCGACGTGGCACCAGCCGCTGCACCTGCACCTCGCGCCGATGTGGAAGCACCTCACCCGCGTGCTCCCCACGCTGCGCGGTCGCGTGCTCGATGTGGGCTGCGGAACGAAGCCGTACCGCGCGCTCTTCTCCGAGGCCGTGACGGACTACGTGGGCCTCGACCGCGAGGGGCCGAACAGCGCGCCCGACGTGGTGGGCGACGCACACGCGCTGCCCTTCGACGACGCGAGCTTCGACGCGGCGGTGTCGTTCCAGGTGCTCGAACACGTGGAGCGTCCGGTGGAGTGCCTCCGCGAAATCGCACGTGTCGTGAGGCCCGGCGGTGAGGTGGTGATCACGGTGCCGGGCGTATGGCCCGACCACGAGGTTCCCCACGACCACTGGCGCTTCACGCGCTACGGACTCGAAGCGTCGCTGCGCGCGGTGGGCCTCGAACGCGTCGAGGTCGTTCCCCTCGGCGGCCTGTGGTCGACGCTGGGCCAGATGGCGTGTCTGGAGCTCAACCGCTCGTGGCCCGGACGTCAGCTCATTCCGCTGGTGAACCTCACGGCGCGCGCGCTCGACGGCACGGCGCGCGAGGCCCTCGTGATGAACTGGCTCGTGCACGCCCGCCGCCCCGCATGAGCGAAGCCCCGTCGCCCCACGGAGACGGCGCGGCGCTCGTGAAGCGCATCGCGCGCGAGACCGCCCGCTTCGCAACGCTTCAGGTGTTCAACGCGGTGATCACGGCGGTGGCGACGCTCGTGCTCGCGCGCCTCCTCGATCAGCGCGCGTTCGGCGTCTACGCGATCGGCACGTTCTTTCTCGGCCTCGGCTCCCTCTTCGGCGACGGAGGCCTCGGCGCGACGCTGCTCCGCAAGCGCGACGACATCACCGCCGACGAGTACGACGTCACGGTCACCTTCGTGTTCGGCCTCGGGGTCGTGCTCGCGGTGGCCTTCTTCGTCGCGACGCCCTTCATCGCCGCGTACAACCACCTCACCGCCGACGAGTCGCTCGTCCTGCGCGTGATGGCGCCGCTCTTTCTCGCCGGACCGCTCCGCGTGCTCCCGTACCTGCGCCTCGAACGCGCGCTGCGCTTCGGCGACATCGGACGCATCGAGCTCCGCGCGATGGTGGCCCGTCAGCTCGCGGCGGTGCTCTTCGCGGCGACGCTCGGCGGCGCGTGGTCGCTCGCGGCGGCGCAGTTCACGGGCGTGCTCGTGCAGCTCGCGCTGGCGTACGCGATGGCGCCGGGGAGGCCGCGCTTCCTGTGGCGTCCGGCGCTGCTGCGCGCGCTCCTGGGCTACGGGCTGCGCGTGCAGGCGCTCGGCATCGCGGCCTTCTTCAAAGACAACATCTCGGCCTCGCTCCTCGGTCGACTCATCGGCCCGCAGGCCGTGGGCGTCTTCGACTTCGGACTCAAGTACGCGCAGATCCCCGTGCAGGCGGTGAACGCGCTCGCCCGCGTGCAGCTCCCGGCCTACGCGCGCTTTCAGGCGGGCGATCCCGCGCTGCACCGCGCGGTGGTGACGGTCACGCGCACGGCGCTCCTCTTCGGCATCGCGATGCTCGTGACGATGGGCGCGGCGGCGCCGGTGGTGATCCGCACGGCCTACGCGCCGCGGTGGGTCGAGAGCGTGCCCGTGGTGTGGGGGCTCATTCCGAACATGGTGGGCGGCCTCGTCGCGGGCCCGCTCGTGACGCTGCTGCAAGCGCAGGGACGCGCGGGCCTCGCGCTCCGCGCCTTCGCCGTGTGGACGCTCTCCACCTGGCTGCTGGTGTTGTGGGTGCGCGCGCAGGGCCTGGGCGCCATCGCAGCGGCGCACAGCGCGATCACCGTGGCGGTCACCGCGTGGCTCGTCGCGTGGGCCGGACGGCACCTCCGCGCGCCGCTGTGGCCCGCCTACGTGCGCCCTGCGCTGGCGGGAGTGGGCGCAACGCTCGCGGTGTGGGCCCTCGCACGCACGTGGCCTGCGCTCCGTGACGGATGGCTCCCGGGCGTGGTGGCGCTCATGACGTACGCGCTGCTGGTGGCGGTGCTCGACGGACGCCGCACACGCGACGACGTGCGCGCGCTGCTCTCGACGCTTCTGCGCTGACCGCACGCCGCGAGGACCGCCCGCTCACGCACTGCTCTCGACGCTGCTGCGCTGAACGCACGCCGTGAGCACCGCACGCGCACGCGCTGGAGACGATGATCGGGGACGTGGGAAGCGAACGGATGGAATCCGGAAGCAGCCGCCGTCGCGAGCGGTCGGAGGCGCGGGAGGACCGCCGAGGAATACGCGGGGTATTCGGAGGCGGTCCGACCACAGCATCCGACCGCGCAGCAGGCGGATGCGAACGGATCAATCGTAGTAGTCGAGGCCGAGGTGGGTGATGAGGTCTTCGCCCTTCATCCAGCGGAGGGTGTTCTTGAGCTTCATGCTCTGGATGAAGAGGTCGTGCTCGGGGTAGAGGCCCGGCGCGGTCATGGGGCTCTTGAAGTAGAAGCTGAGCCACTCCTGGATGCCCGACATGCCCGCGCGCTGCGCGAGGTCGAGAAAGATCGCGAGGTCGAGCACGATGGGCGCCGCGAGGATCGAGTCGCGGCAGAGGAAGTCGACCTTGATCTGCATCGGGTAGCCGCACCACCCGAAGATGTCGATGTTGTCCCAGCCCTCTTTGTTGTCGCCGCGCGGGGGGTAGTAGTTGATGCGCACGACGTGGGAGTACTTGCCGTAGAGGTCGGGATAGAGCTGCGGCTGAAGGATGTGCTCCAGCACGCCGAGCTTCGAGACCTCCTTCGACTTGAAGCTCTCGGGATCGTCGAGCACCTCGCCGTCGCGGTTGCCGAGGATGTTCGTCGAGTACCAGCCTTCGAGGCCCAGGAGCCGCGCCTTGAAGCCCGGCGCGAGGATGGTCTTCATGAGGGTCTGGCCCGTCTTGAAGTCCTTGCCCGCGATGGCCACGCCCTCACGCCGCGCGAGCTCGTGCATCGCGGGAAAGTCCACCGAGAGGTTCGGCGCGCCGTTGGCGTAGGGCACGCCCGAACGCAGGCACGCGTAGGCGTAGATGGCGCTCGGCGCGATGTCGTCGCTCGACGTGCGGAGCCCCTCTTCGAACGCTTCGAGCGTCTGGTGCACCGCCGTGGTCGGACGCCACGTCTCCGTGGATCCGCACCAGATGGCCACGCAGCGGTCGACGTTGCGCTCGCGCTTGAAGCGCGCGATGTCGTCCATGATCTGCTCGGCGAGCTCCATCTTCGACGCGCCGCGCTTCACGTGCGAGCCATCGAGCTTCTTCACGTAGCCCGGATCGAACACCGCGGGCATGGGGCGCACCTCTTCGAGAAAGTCGCGCACCGAGGCGAGGTGATCCTTCGAGAGCACGCCGGCCTTCGAGGCGGCGGTGAAGGCGTTGTCTTCGAAGATGTCCCAGCCGCCGAACTCGATGCTCTCGATGGGCGCGAGGGGCACGAAGTCGGCGATGCGCGGCGAGCGGTTGTCGGTGCGGCGCCCGAGACGGATCGTGCCCATCTGCGTGAGCGATCCCACGGGCTGCGCGAGCCCGCGGCGGATGAGCTCCGTGCCTGCGATGAACGTGGTCGCCACCGCGCCCATGCCGGGCAGCAGCACGCCGAGCCTGCCCTTTACAGGGGCGATCGTCGGGGGGGATTTCATAGAGGGCGCGGACCCTACTCAGATCCGCCGCCCCCGTAAAGCGCGGTGACGGGCGCGCACCGCGGGAGACACGGGCGCGAAGCGACGTGCGCGGCTCAGCGCTTCGTGAAGGTGAGCGTGATCTTGTCGTCGACGAGGTCGGCGTGCGCGGTGCCACCCTCGGCGAGGTCGCCGAAGAGGAGCGCTTCGGCGAGGGGCTTCTTGAGCGTGTTCTCGACGAGGCGGGCCATGGGGCGCGCGCCGAAGGCCGGGTCGTAGCCCTTCTTGCCGAGCCACGCGCGCGCGGCCGACGAGAGGGTCACGGTCACCTTCTTCTCATCGAGGAGCGACTGGAGGTTGCCGACCTCCTTGTCGACCACGCGCAGGATCACCTCTTCGCTGAGCCCGCGGAACTGCACCGTCGCATCGAGACGGTTGCGGAACTCGGGGGTGAACACGCGCTCGAGCGCCGACTTCGCGCGCGACGCATCGGGCCCGCCCTCGCGCGCGCCGAAGCCCATCACCTTCTCGCTCATTTCACGGGCCCCCGCGTTGGTGGTCATGATGAGCACGATGTTGCGGAAGTCGGCCTTCTTGCCGTTGTTGTCGGTGAGCGTGGCGTGGTCCATCACCTGGAGGAGGATGTTGAAGAGCTCGGGGTGGGCCTTCTCGATCTCGTCCATCACGACGACGGCGTAGGGGTTCTTCGTGACGGCGTCCGTGAGGAGCCCGCCCTGGTCGAAGCCCACGTAGCCCGGCGGCGCGCCGATGAGCCGCGACACCGTGTGCCGCTCCGAGTACTCGCTCATGTCGAAGCGGAGAAACTGCACGCCGAGCACCTTCGCGAGCTGCTTCGCGAGCTCGGTCTTGCCGACGCCCGTGGGGCCCGCGAAGAGAAAGCTCCCGATGGGCTTCTCGGGCGAGCGCAGCCCCGAGCGCGCGAGCTTGATCGCGCTCGTGATGGCGTCGATGGCGTCGTCCTGCCCGAAGATGAGGCCCTTGAGATCGCGGTCGAGGTGACGGAGCCGATCGCGCTCCGAGCCCGTCACGGTCTTCTCGGGAATGCGCGCCATCTTCGCGACGATCGTCTCGACGTCGTGGAGCGTGACCCGGCCCGTACGCGCCTCCGCGGGGCGCATCCGATCCTGCGCGCCGCACTCGTCGATCACGTCGATGGCCTTGTCGGGCAGGAGCCGGTCGTTGACGTACTTCGCCGAGAGCTCCGCGGCACCGCGCAGGGCCTCGGGCTCGTACGACACGTTGTGGTGCTTCTCGTACTGGGGACGGAGCCCTTCGAGAATCTTGATGGTGTCTTCGACCGAGGGCTCGCCGACCTCGATCTTCTGAAAGCGCCGCGCCAGCGCGCGGTCGCGTTCGAACGAGGCCTTGTACTCGCTGTAGGTCGTGCTGCCGATGCAGCGCAGACGGCCCGACGAGAGCGCGGGCTTGAGCATGTTCGAAGCGTCCATCGAGCCGCCCGACGTGGCGCCCGCACCGACGATCGTGTGGATCTCGTCGATGAAGAGGATCGCGTCGGGGTTCTTCTGCAGCGCCTTGAGCACACCCTTGAGGCGCTCTTCGAACTGCCCGCGGAACTTCGTGCCCGCGAGGAGCGCGCCGAGGTCGAGCGCGTACACCGTCGCGTTCTTCAGCACCTCGGGCACGGTGCCTTCGTGGATGCGCAGCGCGAGTCCCTCGGCGATGGCCGTCTTGCCCACGCCGGGCTCGCCCACATAGAGGGGGTTGTTCTTCTTGCGACGGCAGAGGATGCGGACCGTGCGTTCGAGCTCCAGCTCGCGGCCGATGAGCGCGTCGATCTTCCCCTCGGCGGCCTGCTGGTTGAGGTTCTGCGTGAACTTCTCCAGCGGATCGGCGGCGCCTCCGTCGCCCTCTTCGCCGTCTTCGCCGTCGCCGTGCTGCTCGCCCTCGCCCTCGCCCTTCGGCGCGGCCCCACGCTTCGCGCGGTCGAGCGCGGTGCTCTCGTCTTCGGCGTCGAACTTCGAAACGCCGTGCGAGTAGTAGTTGATGAGGTCCATGCGCGACACGCCCTCCTTCTGGAGGAGAAAGAGCGCGGGCGATTCCTCTTCACGAAAGAACGAGATGAGCACGGAGCCCACGTCGATGGCCTTCTGCTCCGCCGACATCGCGTGCATGGCCGCGCGCTGAAGCACGCGCGTCACGCCCAGCGTCTGCTGCACCTCGAGGCGCTGCGACGGGGCCACGGGCTCCTGCGTCTCTTCGAGCGACTCGCGGAGGTTGCGCTCCAGGCGCTTCACGTCGGCGCCGCACGCGCGCAGGGCCTTGCGCGTCCACTCGTCACCGAGAAACGCGAGGAGCAGGTGTTCGAGCGTGACGTACTCGTGGCGCAGCGTCTCGGCCTCGGTGACGGCGCGACGGAGGGCGGCCTGCAGTTCCTTCGAAACGGTCGGTTGCGATGCCATTCAGTCGTCCTCCGGTTCCATCGTCAGGAGCAGCGGAAACTCGTTCTCCCGCGCGAGTTGTTCCACCTGGTGGATCTTCGTCTGCGCGACCTCGTACGTGTACACGCCGGCCACGCCCACGCCCCGCTGATGCACGTGCATCATGATGGCGACGGCGTCGCTCTCCGACTTGCGAAAGATCTCGATCAAGATGGCCACGACGAACTCGCGCGTCGTGTAGTGATCGTTGTGGAGCAGCACCTTGTAGAGCCGCGGCTTGGCGAGCTTCTTCTCGCTCCGCGTCTCGACGATGGTGTTCGAATCGGTCTCTTCTCTCGGTCTTCCCGCCATGGCGACGGCCTCCATTCTAACCACGGGGCGCTGCGCTCCAGGGCTTCATTCCAGCGGCCGCGAGCATGTCGGGCCACTCCTGCTCGATGGCAGCACGCTCCTCGGCGCAGAACCGCTTCACCGCCGCGTCGAGGCCCGCGTGGGTCATCACGTGCGCCGAGCGGGTGATGAAGGGTTCGAAGCCCCGCGACACCTTGTGCTCCCCGCCCGCGCCTCCCTCGAAGACCTTCACCCCGCGTGAGATGCACTCCTCGATCGAGTGGTAATAACAGACCGAGAAGTGCAGAAAGGGATGCTCTTCAAAGCACCCCCAGTAGCGCCCGTAGAGGTGCGTGGGCGATGCGACGTTGAAGGCCCCGGCGATCACCTCGCCCTCGCGCTTCGCCTCCACGAGTTCCACCGCGTCGTTGCACTCGGTGAGCACGCGTTCGAAGAAGGCCGTGGTGAGATACCGTTTGCCCCACACGAACTTGTCGACCGTCGACGTGTAGAGCCGGTGGACGAGCGGCGCGTCGGCGGCGCTGAGCGCGGGACCGCGGCGCGTGGTGAGCGTGAGGTTCTGCTCGCGCCAGGCGTCGGCCTCCTTGCGGAGGTTCTTGCGGCGCCGTGACGTGAAGCGACCGAGGTAGTCGTCGAAGCTCGCGTAGCCCGGGTTCTGCCAGTGGAACTGCACCCCGTGACGGATCGCGGCCCCTTCAGCCTCGGCGTAGCGCGCCTCGTCGTCGGTGAGAAAGAGCACGTGCACCGACGAGAGCCCGGCCTCGGCGGCGGCCTCGAAGACCTGACGGAGCAGCGTGCGCGCGAGGAGCTCGCGATCTTCACCGGGGCGCGTGAAGACCCTGCGCCCGAGGCACGGCGTGAAGGGCACGGCGAGCGTGAGCTTCGGGTAGTAGCGGATGTTCGCGCGCACCGCGGAGTTGGCCCACCCGTGGTCGAAGACGAACTCGCCCTGGCTGTCGGTCCGCGCGTACGCGGGGGCGAGCGCGAGGAGCTCGTCGCCGCGCCAGAGGGCCATGTGCATCGGGGTCCATCCGCGCTTCGGCACCGCGCAGCCCGTCTCTTCGAGCGCGCGCATCCACGCGTACGACTGGAACGGGGTCCACGCCTCGTCGCGGAGGCTGTTCCACGCGGGCTCGGGGATCGATGCGACGGACTCGTGGATGCGAAAGGTGAGCTCGTTCACGGGAGGTCAGAGGCGCGGAGTGTAACCACCGTTGCGCCCGCGCAAGACCCCGTCGCGACGATCACCGCCGGAGCGACAGCGCGCGCCACCAGTCGCGGAGCAGGTGCGCACCCGATTGAAGCGCCGCGCCCGCGAGGAGCAGCACGCCGAGCCACATGCGCGGCCCCTGGGTCATGGCGATGAGCAGCGCGCCGCCGAGCACCATCGCCGACACCGTGAGCCCGCTGTAGAGCCTGCGTCCGAGGCGATCGGCGACGGGGGCGAGCTCGGGGTCCGACGACTTGAGCGTGAGGTGACCCTTGCGAAGGTCATCGAGAATTTCGCTCACCTGCTCGGGCATCTGCCCGGCCATGCCGCCGAGGCGCAGCGCCGTGCGAAGCACATCGTTGCCGATGCGATCGGGCGAGAACCGCTGTGCGATGAGCCGCAGCACATGGGGCCGCGCCTCGTGGAGCAGGTCGAGGTCGGGGTGGAGCTGCCGCCCCGTGCCCTCGATGGTCATGAGCGCGCGACCGACCATCACGAAGTCGGGCGGCATGTCGATGCCGTGCTTCACCGCGCCCCAGATGAGGTCGCGCACGAGCGCCGAGGCCTGGAGGTCCGCGAGCTTGCGACCGAGGTACTTGCGCCCGAGCGTCTGCACGTCGTTGCGAAAGTCGCGCATGTCGACCTTGCGCGTCGGACGACCGAGCGCGTAGAGCGCGTCGGCCACGGCGTCGAAGTCTTCGCGCACGGCGGCCACGATGAGCTCCAGCGCCTTGTCGCGCATGGGGCCCGAGAGGTGGCCCACGAGGCCCAGGTCGAGAATGCCCAGCACGGGCTCCTCGGCGGTGCCCATCACGATGATGTTTCCGGGGTGCGGATCGGCGTGAAAGAAGCCGTCTTCGAACACCATCTTGATGATCACGCCCACGGACATCGACGCGATGCGCTTGCCGTCCCAGCCCGCGGCGATGGCGTCGTCGAGGTGCATGCCGTGAAAGAACTCGAGCGTCAGCACCCGCTTGCCCGACACGCGACGGTAGACCTTCGGAAAGCGCACCCGCGTGTCGCCCTCGAAGTTCTTGGCGAAGCGCTCGGCGTGCTCGGCCTCCTGCATGAAGTCGATCTCGGCCTGCATCGAGCGGTCGAACTCGGCGACGAGGTCGACGGGGGAGTAACGCCGCGACTCGGGGATCGCGCGCTCCATCGCGCGGGCGAACCAGTAGAGCAGGTCGATGTCGCGCTCGACGGTGTCGCGAATGCGCGGACGCTGGACCTTGATGGCCACGTCGAGCACCTCGTCGCCCTCGCGCAGCCGCCCCCGGTGCACCTGCGCGATGGAGGCGCTCGCGAGGGGCTCCTCGTCGACGTATTCGAAGAGGTCGGCGAGGGCGCCGCCGAGGTCGTCTTCGATCTCGCGCTTCACCTCGGCCCACGCGACGGGCTTCACCTCGTCTTGCAGCACCTTGAGCTCGGCGATCACGTCGGCGGGAATGAGGTCCGCGCGCGTCGACGCGATCTGCCCGAGCTTCACGAACGAGGGGCCGAGGTCTTGAAGCACGAAGCGCAGGCGCTGCCCCAGCGAGGCCGCGTGGAGCTCGGTGTTCGCCCGCTGCGCCGTCACGAAGCCTTCGAGGCCGAGGCGCTGCACCACCTCGCCGAAGCCGTGCCGCGCGAGCACCACCGCGATCTCGCGGAGCCGGTCGAGGTCGCGAAAGGCCGTGATCACCGAGGGCATCGGGCAGTCTCCATGCGCGGGATCATGCGGGTCGCGGCGGAAAATCGACAAGCGGCCGTTGGGCGCCGTCATTTTTCTTTTGACGGGTCGAGGGGCCCTGCGTACAAACGGCCTCCCCAACGCGACGCGGGCATAACTCAGCGGTAGAGTGCGTCCTTCACACGGACGAAGTCACAGGTTCAAATCCTGTTGCCCGCACCACCAGAAGGCCATCCAAGCACACGCTTCGATGGCCTTCGTCGTCTCGGATGAGGCGCGGTCGTACCCCACGTCCGCGGGCATAACTCAGCGGTAGAGTGCGTCCTTCACACGGACGAAGTCACAGGTTCAAATCCTGTTGCCCGCACCCTCCAGAGGCCGTCGAACGCATGGTGCGTCGGCGGCCTTTGTCGTTTCAACGCACCGGGTTTCGGGGCTCAACGCGCGGGCGCATCCCACGGGGTCGGGAGCAGCGTCACGCGGAGCCGCACGTCACCGTGCGCGAGGTCGAGCGCGCGCGGAATGGCAGGGCCGTGCCTGTCGCTGCGGCGCGTCCACGCGTGGCGGTCGAGGGTGAGCGGGGGCGCGCCGTCGAAGGCGCACACGAAGGCCGCATCGAGGGCGCCGCTCGCGTGCAGCGATCGGTCCGTGGCGCACACCTCGGCGACGTGACCGCCGCCCAGTTCGAGCACGCCGGTCCCGTCCGCCAGCGTCACGTCGAGGCCCTTCGCGAGCGCGCGGCGCAGCGCGATCCAGAGCATCGCGAGGTCGCGGTCGGCGTCGCGCCAGAGCCCTTCGGCGAAGGGCACCACCGTCGAGGGCCAGAAGAGTCCGAGCTGATGGTCGTCGGGGTTCTGGTTCCACCAGCGCAGGAGGTCGGGCGTGAGCGCGTTGCGCGAGGGCGCGCGCACGAAGAGGTCGACGCGGAGTTCTTCGTCATCGACCGCGCGGCCCGTGGGGAGCAGAAAGCGCCGCTGCGCGATCCACGCGTTCCACTCGCCGCCGCCGACACGCTCCGTGGCTGCGGTGAGGGTCACGAGGCCGTCGTCACGGTCGATGCGCGGCTCCGCGATCGCACGCACGCCCACGAGCTCCTTGCCCCGCTGCGAGGCACGCCGGTCGACCTCGCGGTGCGGGAGCATCACCGTCGTCACACCATCGTGGCGCACGGTGGGAGGCACGCGCAGCGCGACGGGCGGCGGGTCGTGGGCGAGCGCCTCGGCGAGGTGCGCGCGCCAGTCGCGACGGCGCGGCGCAGCGCGGGGCGCGAGACGGTCGTGGAGCAGGAGCGACGCGCGCGCGAACTCGAGCTCGTCGCGGTCGGCGCCCTGCGGATCGACGCTCGTGAGCGCGCGGTCGACGAAGGGATCATCGAGCCAGGCCTCCGCGGGATGCGAGAGCGCGAGGGCCTGCACGCGGTCGAAGCCCGACACGCGCGCGGTGACCTCGTGAAAGAAGACGCCGTGCATCGACGTGAGCTGCGCACGGAGCTCGTCGGGCACGTTCACCAGATGGAGCGCGCCGCCCACGACCACCGCGCGATTGGGCGATGCGCCACGGGCCACGCGGGCGCGCTGCGCTTCGAGCTCCACCTCGTCGCCGAGCGCGATCACGCCGACGCCGAACTCCTTCGCGCGTTCGAGGAGCAGCGTGGCCCACTCGGCGGGCGTGGCGATGGCGGGCACGTCGAGGGCCTTCGCCCACGCGAGGCGGGTCTTCGCGTCGATGGGTGTGTCGCCGGTGCCGATCCACGTGCCGTCGTGCTTCGCGAGCACCTCGCGTCCGTACGAGAGCGCGGCGAGCAGCGCGCGGAGC
Source organism: uncultured Myxococcaceae bacterium (assembly GCA_945952225.1). Taxonomy (GTDB): domain Bacteria; phylum Myxococcota_A; class Polyangia; order Polyangiales; genus CAISKJ01. The sequence continues at coordinate 19,569 of CAMFHP010000027.1, read as the reverse complement.
TTCACCGCGGGCTCACGCAACGACGCGGGCGGCATCGCGGCGTCGGCGGACTCGACGAGCAGGGCGACGTCGCGCAACGACGCGGCGGCGGGCACGTCGTCGAGCGCGAGGCCATCGCGCCAGCGCGAGAGACCGTCGGCGGGTGAGAGTTCGAGCGCGGGCGTCCACGTGACCGCGACCCAGTGGAGCAGCGGTCGGTAGCGGCGCTGCGAGACCACCACGGCGCCCGCGGAGGCGAGGCGTTCGACACGCTCCCATGCGCCGTCGGCGTCGCGCACGATGACCACCTGGAGCGCCTCGTGGCGGGCGAAGCGCGCGGAGAGCTTCGCGCGGTGCGCCTCGGTGAGCACGAGCGCGATGCGCGGCGGCGCGACGGCGATGGCCGCATCGAAGAGCGCCTCGGAGAGCGCAGCGAAGGACGCGTCGGCGGGCGCATCGCTCGCGTCGATCACCACGCGGATCATCGCGCGCCTCGATCATGAACGATGGAGTGCGGAGCGACGCTGCGGGAGGGCGCGATCATGGAGGCCGTGAGGGTGCCCGCGGGCGTCGTGCGCGTTCAAGCGCGTTCGTTGCGGCGGCGCCGTGGTATGCGAAGCGCAGCCATGAGCGACAAGGTCGAGATCTACACCGACGGCGCGTGCTCGGGGAATCCCGGGCCCGGCGGCTGGGGCGCGCTGCTGCGATGGAACGGCAATGAGCGCGAGCTCTGGGGCGGCGAGGCCGACACGACGAACAACCGCATGGAGCTCATGGCGGCCATCATGGCGCTCGAAGCGCTGAAGCGTCCCGTGAGCGTGCGGATCGTGACCGACTCGGTCTACGTGAAGGACGGCATCACCCAGTGGATCCACGGGTGGAAGAAGAACGGCTGGCGCACGTCGAGCAAGCAGCCCGTGAAGAACGCCGACCTGTGGCAGCGACTCGAAGCGGCCATCGCGAAGCACACCGTCGAGTGGGCCTGGGTGAAGGGCCACGCGGGCAACCCCGACAACGAGCGCGTCGACGGCCTCGCGCGCCGTGGCGTGAGCGAGGTCTCGGGGCGACCGTACTGAGATCTTTCGCGCGAAGTGACTTCTAGAAAAGCCGTTCGCGCGGTCTTCGAATGGAAGAAGGGCCCCGCAGGCGACCACTCACCCGCGGGGCCCCTGTGGGGCTCAGACTGTCGCGGCGATCACTCGTCGCGGCCGCTGTTGCGGAGGAAGGTGGGGATGTCCCACTCATCCTCGCGGAGGTTCACGGGCTGCGGCGCGGGGCGCGCCTGGCGCTGCATCGCGGGCTGCGGGGCCTGCGCCTGCGGGGGCATCGAGCTGCGGCGCGGGGTCATGTCGTGACCCGCGGCGGCGGCCATGGGCTGCGCCTGACGCACGGGCGCCTGGGCCTGCACCGGCGGCGCGTAGGGGAGACGCTGCGGCGTCTGCATCATCACCTGCGGCGTGACGATGTTCTTCGGCACCGCCACGGCGCGCTGCGCGGCCACCGCGGTCTGCTCGGTCTGCTCGATGCGACCGAAGCCCGTGGCGATGACCGTGACCTTGATCATGTCGCGCATGTCGGGGTTGATCACGGAGCCGAAGATGATGTTCGCGTCCTCGTTGGCCGAGTCCATGATCATCGTGGCGGCCTCGTTCACTTCGGCGAGGCGCATGTCGGGCCCGCCCATGAAGTTGATGAGGATGCCCGTCGCGCCCTGCACGCTCATGTTGTCGAGCAGCGGGCTGTTGATGGCGGCGTGGGCGGCGTCCATCGCGCGGCGGTCACCGCGGCCGTAGCCGATGCCCATGAGGGCCATGCCCATGTTCGACATGATGGCCTTCACGTCGGCGAAGTCGACGTTCACCACGCCGTTCTGCTGGATGAGATCGGAGATGCCCTGCACCGCGTTGACGAGCACCTCGTCGGCCTTGCGGAAGCCGTCGGTGAGCGTCATCGCCGGATCGTCGAGTCCGAGGAGCTTCTCGTTCGGAATCGTGATGAGCGTGTCGACGTGGTTGGCGAGCTCTTCGAGGCCCGTGTCGGCCTGCTTCGAGCGGCGACGGCCTTCGAAGCGGAAGGGCTTGGTCACCACGCCCACGGTGAGCGCGCCGAGATCACGCGCCACCTGCGCGATCACCGGGGCCGCGCCCGTGCCCGTGCCGCCGCCCATGCCCGCGGTCACGAAGACCATGTCGGCGCCCTGGAGGTGCTCCTGAATGAGCTGGATGTCCTCCATCGCGGCCTTCTTGCCGATCTCGGGGTTCGCGCCGGCGCCGAGGCCGCGCGTGAGCGAGCGACCGAGCTGGATCTTCTGCTCCGCGGGGTTGCCCGCGAGGGCCTGGATGTCGGTGTTCGCGACGACGAACTCCACGTCCGACACCTGCGATTCGATCATCGTGCGGATGGCGTTGCCGCCTGCGCCGCCGACGCCGACCACCTTGATACGAGCCGCCGCGAAGTTGTTGTCCTCGGCCATTTCAAACGAGAGAGCCATCTTCCCTGTCCTCCGACGATGCGCGCTCCGCCGTCCCTTGCGGTGCGCGCGGCTGTGGTTGCGCCGTGATGCGGGCGTCCTCTCCCGCGGCGCGATCTGTGAACCGAAAATCCCCTTCAGAAGACCTCGCGCAGCCACTCCCAGAACTTCGTTCCGAGGCGCGCGTTGGGCTGCTGCACGTCACCCGCCGAGGCGGCCACGGCCACCTGCGGTGCGAGCGCGGGCTTCGACGGCGCGGCGCTGCGCTCCGTGCGAACCGGGCGCGTGGCGCCGTACTTCAGCAGGCCCACCGCGGTCGCGTACGCGGGGCTCTTGACCATCTCTTCCATGCCGCCGACACCCATCGGAACGCCCCGACGGATCGGCATCCCCAGCACCTGCTCCGCGAGTTCGGGCGTGCCTTCGAGCAGCGTCGCGCCGCCCGCGAACACCACGCCCGCGCCGAGCAGCTCCGCGTAGCCGCTCTCGTGGATCACCTTCGCCACGAGGCGGAAGATCTCCTCCATGCGCGGCTCCGCGATCGACGCGAGGTACTGCCGCGGAATGGTGCGCGCGCCGCGGCCGCCCACGCTGGGCACCTCGATCATGTCGTTGGGATCGACCATCGACTGAAGCGCGCACCCGTGACGCAGCTTGATGCGCTCGGCCTCGCCCACCGGCGTGCGGAGCCCCGTGGCGATGTCGTTCGTGAGGTTGATGCCCCCGAGCGGAATCACCGCCGTGTGCACCAGCGCGCCGTCGACGTAGATCACGATGTCGGTGGTGCCGCCGCCGATGTCGACCATCGCGACGCCGATCTCCTTCTCGTCGTCGGTGAGCACGGCCTCGGCGCTCGCGAGCGGTTCGAGCACGAGCTCGGCCACGTGGAGCCCGCAGCGCTCGGCGCACTTCGTCACGTTCTGCACGCTCGCCACCGCGGCGGTCACGAGGTGCACGCGCGCTTCGAGGCGCACGCCGCTCATGCCCACGGGCTCGCGCACGCCGTCCTGCTGATCGACGATGTAGTCCTGCGGAAGCACGTGGATCACCTGGCGATCCATCGGCATCGAGATGCGTCGCGCCTGGTCGAGCACGCGCTCGACGTCGTCGCTCGACACCTCGTGGTTCGCGATCGACACGATCCCGTGCGAGTTCACGCCCCGCACGTGCGACCCCGCGATGCCCGCATACACCGTGGCGATCTCGACGCCGGCCATGTTGCCCGCGCGCTCGATGGCCTCCTTGATGGAGGTCACCGTGCTCTCGATGTTCACCACGACGCCCTTGCGCAGACCCTTGGAGCGGGCCTCGCCGACGCCGGTGATGTCCACCCCGTCCGCTCCGACCTCGCCCACCACGGCCAGCGTCTTGGTGGTCCCGATGTCGAGTCCCACGATGATGTCACCCGGCTTCGCCATTGCGTCTCTCCGACGTCACGGCCAATGCCACGGGCGAAATCGCACACACAAAATAGCTGCACGCTTTCTTATTGAAGAATGAACGCTCGCTCAGGGGTCGAGCTCTTCGCCCGACCCTTCAAGCGAAACCTTCACAGCCGCGAAGTCGTGTGATCGCGCACACTTGACCATCGCCGTGAAGAGGTCACGCGAAGGGATCACGCGATGGATGAGGGTCGCTTCGCGAAGTGCTTCGTGACGCGCTTCGAACGGCGACCCGATGTGCGGGATCTGCGGGAAAAGCAGGGCCTTCCCCTCGCCTGCGCCTTCGAACGGGCGTCGGACTCCGCGCGGTCGTCCGAGAGGCGACGCGCAATCGCGGGAGGTGTTGGAGCGAGACGGGAGGTGCGGAGGGAGACCGGAACGGTCGGAGGCGGCGTGAGGCTCAGGCCTCGTCGTGCGTGCGAGCCCAGTACGAGATGAGCTCCGAGTCGTCGATGATGCGCGAGTGGTAGTGCGCCCACACGTCGCTGATGGCGACCATCGCGTCGGGGGTGCAGCGCTCGGTGAGGTAGATCGCGTAGTACTCGGCGCCGGAGCCGTCGTCGACGGGGCCCACGAAGTCGAGGCGCTTGCCCGACACCGGGCAGAAGAGCTCGCACTTGGTGCCGGGCTTGATGTCGGTGAAGCCCGTCTTGCGGCGGTCGCCGTGCACGGGCGAGAGGTGCACGAGGCCCTCGCGTCCGTCGGCGCGGAGCTTCAGCGTGATGGCGGGATAGCCATCGAAGGTCTCGTCGCCGAGGCCGATGAGCGAATCACCCGCGGGGCCGTACGCGCGCATCACCACCATGGTGACGCCATTCGCGTGGGGCATGAGGCTGTCACGGGGTCTCGGCGGCGTGCTGACCGTGAGGTTCTGCTGGTCGACGTTCTCGTTCTTCATGCGGCGAACCTCGCTGGCGAATGGGGACCGCGAGGGTGCCACCGGCGACGCGCGCGTGGCAATGCGCTTGTGTCAGCCCGTGAGCAGTCGGCGCGCGGTGACCGAACGGGCGTCGCGCGCTTCGATCTCGTCGAGGGGCGTGAAGCTCGCGTCGCTCTCCAGACGGAACGAACCCTCGTAGGGATCGGGCGGGGCGTTGCGCCAGTCGGCGGGCGAGAGCATCGAGAAGTAGAGGCGGTCGGAGGCGTCGCGCGTGCGGCGGTAGAGGTGGTAGGTCTGCCCCGCGACCTTCTGAAAGCGGCACTCGGCACGGTGAAGCTCCGCGTCGCGGTTGGCGCGCGCGAGCAGGTCGCGGGCCTGCTCCTGAAGCGCGCGGATCTGGTCGGCGATCATGCCGAGCTTCTCGCTCGTGACGGAGGCGATGACCTTGTCGGCCTGCTGAATCTCGCGCGCCGTGTCGACGAGGTCGTGCGGCGCCGACATGCGGCTCACGGGGTACGGAGAGAGGCTCGCGGGCACATCAACGTTGGGGCCGGCGTAGCGCTGCGTGGGGTCGCTCATCGGTGGGTGCGATGTTCGTGAGGCCTCTCGCGCTTCGCCGGCAACGGCGCCGCGCGTGCGGACGGGGAATGTCACCGCGGGGGACCATCCAAACGTTGCCGTTTGCGGCCGCGGGGTTGTAGCGTCGCCGCCCCTGTCGACGGAGGGCGCGCTGGTGATCCCGATCGTTCGCTTGTTCAACCCCAAGGGCCCGGACCGCGTCGCCATCGTGACGGTGCAGGCCGCGTGGGCCCAGCCCGGGTCGTGGAATGTGCAGGTCGCCCGTGGGCCGCGTCGCGCGAAGCTCTCCGCGGGGGTGATGTACGGCCCCTTCGCGGCGCACGAGCTATTGCAGCGCCACGGCGAGGTGCTCACGTCGCTGCGTCACGAGGGCTTCGTGCGCGCGGGCCTCACGGCGATGCTCCAGTCGCTCGTGTCGTCGCAGCCGAAGGTGCGCGCCCACGCGGCCACGCGCCTCGGGTGGTACGGCGACACGACGGCGGTGCCCGCGCTCCTCGCGGCGGCGGATCACCAGGGCACGGACCTTCCCGCGATCGTCGACGCGCTCGGCCGCCTGGGGGATGTGCGGGGGGTCGAGCTCGCGCGCGCAGAGGCCTCGCGAAAGCTCCTCTCGCGGCGTCGCTCGGGCGTCGAGGCGCTGCGCAATCTGAACGACGCGCAGGGGCTCTCCGAAGCGATGCAGCGCGCCGAGGAGCGGCTGCCGGTGAGCGTGCGCGCGGCCCTCGCCCAGCACGCGGCCACCGACACCTCGACGACCGCGGTGAACGCCGTGGTGCAGTCGGTGAAGACCGTCGACGCGAAGGATCAGGGCCTCGCCCTCGACACGCTCTACGAGCTCGCGACGCCGCTCTCGGTGGCGGCCGCGCTCGCGGGACTCGCGGCGGGCAACCTCGCGGCGGCCTACACGTGGCGCTACGCGAAGAGCATCTACAAGCGCGCGATGCTGCGCGGCGACCACGCGACCTTCGGGTGGATCGCGCACCGGATCGAGAAGGTGGCCCGCAAGGCCCGCGGCACCACGGCCAACGTGAAGAGCGGCCTCGATGGTGTGCAGCGCGCGACGCGCATCTTTCACAAGGGCACGCAGGATTTCATGCGACGCATGGCCTGGCGCCATCTCGTGCAGCTCGCGCGGCACCGTCCCGAGGCCTATCCCCACGCGGCGGCGCACGCGCTCGCGGCGTACCAGCCCGACGACGCGCTCCCGCTCAAGGGCGCCTACGACGAGTGGGCGCGGTCGTATGTGTTTCATCGCGTGCTGCGCGGGGGATCGAAGCGCTGGGAGTTCATCGCGCGCACGATGGCCTTTCGCGTGAAGGCCTCGAAGAAGGGACACGCGCCGCAGCCCGAGACCAACACGGCCTCGTATCCCGAGCTCTGGGAGCAGTCGCCGGGCGCGTACGTCACGCTCCTCGCCGCTTCGAAGGTGGCAGACGCGGTGGCGTTCGCGGTCGAGGGCGTGAAGCGCCACCCCGAGGCGATGCACGGGGCCTCGCACGCGCAGGTGCTCGCGATGCTCGGTGCTCCGCACGCCGAGGCGGTGGGCCTTGCGAGCGCGGAGCTCGAACGTCGCTTCGACGCGCACAACCCCGACTGGGCGCTCGTCGACGCGCTCCTCGCCGACGCGCGGCCCGAGGTGCGCACGTTGGGGCAGAAGTTCCTCTCGCTCGCAGCGGACCTCTGGACGCGCGATGTCGACCGCGTGATGCGCTACCTCGGCGCCGCCGACGCGAGCGTGCGCACGGTGGCTGCGGGACTCGTGGTGGCCTCCCTCGACGACGCCGACGTGTGGCATCGACGGGAGCTCGCCGAGCGCATCCTCGCGGTGCTCGCGACCCCCGAGCCCACGCCCGGCGCGCACGAGGGATTCGCGCGTGTGGCCCGCGACGGGCTCGGCCGCGAGCTCGCGGAGGTGCTCGACGTCACCGAGCTCATGACCATGGTGTCGAAGGGCTCACCCGCCGCGCAGGCCGTGGGCGCCTCGGTGCTCGGACTCAAGCCCGACGCGATCGAGCTCCTGGGGCTTCCGCGCATCGCGGCCATGGCGAACCACGACGTCGCGGCGGTGCGCGAGGCCGCGCGCTCGATGCTCCGGTCGACGCTCCCCTCGCTCGCCGCGGATCCGTCGCTGCTCTTCACGCTCGCCGAGAGCGAGTGGGCCGACACGCGCACCTTCGCGTTCGATGTGCTGCGCGAGCGCGTCGACCTCCAGACCGTGGGCCTCGATGCGTACGTGGGTCTCTGCGATTCGAACCGCGCCGACGTGCAGCAGTTCGGGCGCGAGGTCGTGCTCCGCGATTTCGATCGCCTCGACGTGGGCGAGCTCATCGCGCGTCTCTCGCAGCACCCGGCGCCGCCGATGCGACGCTTCGCGCTCGATCTCGTGGTGGGGCACCTCAAGGAGGGCTTCGTCGCGCTCGCAAAGCTCGAAGGGTTCTTCCGCACGGCGCTCTTCGACCTCTGGCCCTCGCGCAACGAGAAGCGCGCGGTGGTGGAGTTCCTCGAGAAGCGCGGGCTCCGCGACGAGCGTCAGGCCGAGGTGGCGTCGCGCGTGCTCGGTGACTTCGTGCGGGTGAAGGCCCGGCGCGATTTCGAGAACGCCCTCGAAGCGCTGGTGCGCATCAAGCTGACCTTTCCCGAGGTCGAGTCGCGCGTGGCGCCCGCGGGCGCGGCGGGAGGTGTCGCGTGATCGTCGAGTTCAAGTACGCCGGGCAGAGCGCCATCACGAGCGGGCTGCGGAGCACCGACGTTCGCTTCGCGACGAACACCCTCCGCGAGGCGGCGTTCTTCAAGGGCACGCTGGGCAACCCGCTGCTCTTTCGCGAAGCCCTCGCGGCGCTCTACGACGTGGTCGTCAGCGACTACAAGTACCACCCCCGCGACCGCCTCGCGTTCAAGGCCTGGATGGAAGCCCAGGACCAGAAGTTCCTCGCGAGCCTCGCGGTGCAGGGCGCGGCGGCGCGGCAGAAGATCGTGGAGCTCGAAGCCCGTCGCGACGAGCTCGACCGGCACCGCTACGACCGCCTGAAGCCCTTCTACAAAGCGCGGCAGCAGTACTTCGACTGGGTCTACTACCACCAGTACGAGCTCAACTACCTCTTCGACCCCGTCATCACGGTGCACCCCGACCAGGTGTTCTTCGAGGCCTTCTCGCGCGACGAGAGCTCGTATGCGCGGCTCGGTGCGAAGTACGACCTCTTCGAGAAGATCGACGCGTTCGAGTGCGGCACCACGAACATCGACTTCAGCGCGAAGCTCCACGGCGAGCTCGATCGCATGCGCACGTACCGCCGCACGCGCTTCGACATCGACCCGTCGGGCTTCACCGTGGCCACCGACGGCGGCGCGACGCACAAGGAGAAGAAGATCGACCTGCCCGAGAGCTGGGTGAAGGGCTTTCTCCAGGTGCACTCGACGATGTCGCTGGGCATGACGCGGCTGCGTCTCGACCCCGTCGACCTCTACAACCTCATGCGCTTTCTCAAGCGGCATCGGGCGAAGGCCTCGCCGCGCGCGATGCGCTGGGAGCTCGAACCGGGCAAGCCCGTGAAGGTCGTGATGGAGCCCTGGGAGAACGCCATCGAGCTCTCGCCCGCCACGGTCTTCGACGGCCCCAAGAAGGCCTCGATCCGCACGTGGGGACGCGACCGTCTGCTCACGCTCGCGCGGCTCATTCCCGTGGCGCAGAAGGTCGACGTGTACCTCGCGGGCATGGGGCTGCCGTCGATGTATGTGGTCGACCTCGGAGAGATCAGCTTCACGCTCGGCCTCTCGGGCTGGACCGACAACGACTGGACCAGCGGCACGCAGAAGTTCGACCTGCTCACGCGGAGACTCCCCGTGAGCGCGGTGGAGCTCACGTCGACGTACGAGGCCCTCAAGAAGGCCCGCTACGCGACCGACGTCGCCCTCTCGGCGGAGACCAACCTCGGCGTCGAGAAGACCCGCAGCGCGCTCTCGTACCTCTGCCAGATCGGGCGCGGGATGTTCGACCTCGGAGGCGGCGTGTTCCGACACCGCGAGCTCTTCAACGAGCCCTTCACGGTGAAGGAAGCGGTCGCTGCCGTGAAGCCCGCGGCGCCTTCGCAGCTCACGTCGGAAGAGAAGGCCGGCGAGTCGATCTTCGCGTCGGGCGGGGTGCTCATCACCGCGCGGCGTCCCGTGTCGACGGGGGGCTACAAGATCTCGGGCAGCGTGAAGGGCACCAACGGTCAGCGCGTGCGTCCGGTGCTCACGGTCGATGCTGCCGGGCACATCGTCGAAGCAACATGTAGTTGCGCGTTCTTCACGAAATATGGTCTAACCAAAGGCCCCTGCGAGCACGTGATGGCGCTTCGCCTGGGCCACATGAGCCGCCTCGAACAAGAGGACGGCGCCTGACGGTGGGAGGAGGTTCGTCGCAGCGAGTGTCGTAGTCGCCCGGGGACGATGCGTGGGGCGAGAGATCCGTAGGTCTGGCAATCTGTACGGCGTTACGCCGTGCGTGCTGATACGCCTCTCATCCGTCACGAGCCCGTTCGTCACACGCGTACTACGCGGCCGTCGGAGCGCAGCTGGTTGGGTCCCTCCGGGACCCGCGCTCCCGTACGGCCGCGTAGTACGCTTTGAGTGGAACGAGCGCGTCCATAGGTCGTTCGCAGAGCGGTGATCGCTCCGCGCGTCGTCCCCGGTCGATTGCCACACCCCGTCGCTGTGACGACCCTCGCGCCCCTCCCCGTCGGTGATGGAGGCCCGCGAAGCCATGGCCGAGGACGAGAAGGCAAAGCTCTACAAGCGCCTCGTGCGCGATGCCAACGACTGGCAGGTGCTCGAACGGATGCGCGTCAACGGCTTCTGGCCGTGGAACAAGGGCATCCCCAACGATCCGCCCGCCGAGGCCGCCGAGCGCGCGAAGATCGACGTCGAGCTTCGAACGCTGCGCGCGCAGTCGGGCGCCGTGGTCGATCCCGACAAGGCCCTCGCCGAGGAGCGCAAGCGCCGCTGGGAGGCGTCGAAGAAGCGCCGCAAGGAGGCGAAGGCGAAGCGCGCGGCCGAGGCCAAGAAGCGCCGCGAGGCCTTCGCGCAGTACCGCCGCGCGAACGTGATCCACCTCGGCGAGGGCGTGAGCGCGGGCCTTCAAGACACGACCAGCAACGTCGCCGAGCTCACCCGCCGCGGACTCCCGGTGCTCGCCCGCTCGCAGGACGTGGCGATGGTGCTGGGCATCTCGCTCGCGAAGCTGCGCTGGCTCACGTACCACCGCCGCGCCGCCGCGCTGGTGCACTACCACCGCTACGCCATTCCGAAGAAGAGCGGCGGCACGCGCGCCATCTCCGCACCGAAGGCCGCGCTCGCGCAGGCGCAGCGCTGGGTGTTCAAGAACGTCGTCGAGCGCCTCGACGCGTCGCCCGTCGCGCATGGCTTCGTGCGGCACCGCTCGCTGGTGACCAACGCGACGCCGCACGTGGGCCGCAAGGTGGTGCTCAACCTCGACCTCAAGGACTTCTTCCCCTCGGTGACCTTTCGCCGCGTGAAGGGGCTCTTTCGCAAGGTCGGGTACAGCGAGCACGTCGCGTCGGTGCTCGCGCTGCTGTGCACCGAGCCTCCGCGCGTGGCCACCGAGCTCGATGGCAGGGTCTTTCACGTCGCCCTCGGCGCGCGTGTGCTGCCGCAGGGTGCGTGCACGAGCCCCGCGCTCACGAACGCCCTCTGCTGGCGCCTCGACCGCCGCCTCGCGGGCCTCGCGAAGAAGCACGGCTTCACGTTCACGCGCTACGCCGACGACCTCACGTTCTCGGGCGATCGTCCCGGCGCGTCGGGGCGCATTCTCAAGAGCGCGCGCGCCATCATCGCCGCCGAGGGCTTCACCGAGAACCCCGCGAAGACGAAGGTCATGCGCGCGTCGCAGCGCCAGGAGGTCACCGGCGTCGTGGTGAACCAGCGCCTCACGGTAGCGCGCGACGAGTACCGCACGCTCCGCGCGCTCCTCCACAACGCCGCGAAGCACGGGCTCGCGAGCCAGAACCGCGAGAACCATCCCGCCTTCGCCGCGCACCTCCGCGGGCGCGTCGAGTACGTGTGCATGATCGATCCGGCGCGCGCGCCGAAGCTCCGCGAAGCGCTCGCCGCCGCCCTCGCGCGGGCCTGAACGGTCCGCGTCTCCCCTCTCCCCGCCCGCACACCACGACGGCCCCTGGAGCGCCTTCGAGGGGCCTTCACGGAGACGCCGTGGTCGCTCAGCCGAGGATCACGAGGTGGTCTTTGTGCACGGCCTCGTCGCCGAGGTGGTAGCCGAGCACCTCGGTGATCTCCTGCGTGTGGTGTCCGCGGAGCTTCTCGATCTCGGCCGAGGCGTACGTGGCGAGGCCGCGCGCGACGACGTGGCCCTTCGAGTCGGCGATGTCCACGGGATCGCCGCGGCGAAAGGTTCCGCGCACCACGCGAACGCCCGACGGGAGCAGGCTGCGCTTGCCTTCACGAATGGCCTTGAGCGCGCCCTCGTCGACGACGAGCGTGCCGCGGGGACGCAGCGTGTGGGCGATCCAGTGGGCCCGCGACGAGCGCGGCGTGGGATCGGGCGCGAAGAGCGTTCCCACGTCGTCGCCCGCGAAGAGCGAGGCGAGCACACCGGGCGCACGTCCCGGCGCGATGACCGCCGAGGCACCCGCCGCCGCCGCCGCGCGGGCCGCGCGCACCTTGGTGACCATGCCGCCCTTGCCGCCCGCCGAGGTGTCGCTGCGAATGAAGCGGTCGACGCTGCGGTCACCGGGGCCCACGAAGGGCACGCGCACGCCCGCGTCGTCGAGGAGGCCCGGCGCGACGGAGAGCATCACGAGCAGGTCGGCCTTCACGAGGTTGGCGACCTGGGCCGAGAGCGAGTCGTTGTCGCCGAAGGCGATCTCGTCGACGCTGACCGTGTCGTTCTCGTTGATGACCGGCACCGCGCCCCGTGACACCAGCGCTTCGAGCGCGGCGCGGGCGTTGATGTAGCGCGTGCGGTCGGCGAGGTCGGCGTGCGTGAGGAGCACCTGCGCCACCACGCGCTGATGGCGCGCGCACGCCTCCGACCAGAGACGAATCAGATGCCCCTGCCCCGCGGCCGCGCAGGCCTGGAGCATGTCCATGCGCTTCGGGCGCGCGTCGAGGCCGAGCTGCTCGACGCCGAGCGCGATGGCGCCCGACGACACGACGAACACGCGGCGCTGCGGCTCGCGTGTGGTGAGCGCGACGACCTCGTCGGCGATGCCGTTCAGCACCGCGCGGTCGATGCCGCCGCCTGGCGCCGTGAGCACGCCGGTGCCGATCTTGACCACCACGGTGCGCGCGTTGGCGAGGAGCGCCGTGCGGCCCTCGACGGCCGACGACGACAATTCGGAGGGAGACGTACGGGCCTTCATGGCGTTGCGCGCGGTGCCATACCGCGAAGCGCACAGCCTCCGCACGAAAACTTCTGCGGTCGAGCTCGCGCGGCCGTGTCGTCGGCCGTTGTTCCCGGTGTCAGCCGCCCTTGGCGCACGCGCTCCGCCGCGCCGCACCCGGCGACGGAACCCCCTCGATGCCACGCCCATCGCATCGCGCCTTCGCGCTTGCGCTCGCCCTCGTCTGCGCCGCCTTCGCGCTCTCCTCGTGCGGCTCGGACATCGTCCGCACCAACGATCCCCTCGTCGTCACGCCCGCCGCCGATGCGTCCGTTCCCCTCACGGCGCTGCAGGTCTCGCTCTGGCGCCCCGCGGTCCGCCGCGTGCGCATCGAGGTCTCCTACGCCGTCGGCGCCGCGCCCTACGTCTCCGCCGTGCCCGGTGTGGGCGACGCGTGGAGCATCTTCGCCGCCAACGCCGCACGGCTCTTTCTCGGCATGGGCAAGACCGTCACCGTGCCCCACACGCTCGCCGAGATGACGCCCATCGTGAGCGCCGCGACGGAGTACACCGCCGACGAGCTCCTCGCCCTCTCGCGCCGCACGCGCGTGAACCTCCCGAGCACCGCGGAGGCCACGTTTCATGTGCTCTTCGTGAACGGATACTTCCGCGATGCGTCGGGCGCGCGCCGCACGAACCTCCTCGGCGGTCATCTCGACAACACGAGCGTGATCGTGGTGTTCAAGCCCGTCGTCGCCTCGACCCTCCGCACCGCGGCCCCCTACGTCGGCGCGGTCGTCGAGCAGGCCACGCTCGTTCACGAGTTCGGCCACGCGGTGGGCCTCGTCGACAACGGCATCGCGATGGTGCGCCCGCACCTCGACACCGCGCACCCGCACCACTGCACCAGCTCGCTCTGCGTGATGAACGCGTGGAACGAGGGCGCCGACGGCGCCACGGATTTCGTCGCGCGCTACATGGCCACCGGCGACGCCGTGCTCTTCGACCAGGACTGCCTCGACGACGCGGCGCAGGCCTTCGCCACCGCGCGCTGAGCCCGCAATTCTTCGGGCGCGACGCGCGGGTGTGTACACTCCGCCGCCATGCTCCAGGGTAAGCGTTTCGCCTTCGTGGGCGCGGGCAACATGGCCGAGGCGCTCGTGCGCGGCCTGCTCGCGTCGGGCTCCGTGGCTCCTTCTGATGTGACCGTTTCGAACCGTCGTCGCGACAAGGCCGAGCGCAACGCCGAGCGCTGGGGCGTGCGCGCGGCGCCCGACAACCACGCGTGCGTGCGCGACGCCGACGTGGTGATGCTCTGCGTGAAGCCGCAGGTGATGCGCACCGCGCTCGAACAGGTGGGCAAAGACATTCCCGCGCACGCGCTGGTGATCAGCGTGGCCGCGGGCATCTCCATCGCCGCGATCGAGGCGCACCTCGCGGCGGGTCAGCGCGTCGTGCGCTCCATGCCCAACACCGGCGCCATCGTGCGCCAGAGCGCCACGGCCATCGCCGCGGGAAGCAACGCCACGGAGCACGACCTCGACGTGGCCCGCGAGATCTTCGACCAGGTGGGTCGCACCGTCGTCGTCGAGGAGCACCACCTCGACGCCGTCACGGGCCTCTCGGGCTCCGGTCCCGCGTACATCTTTCTCATCATCGACGCGCTCGCCGATGCGAGCGTGAAGGTCGGACTCCCGCGCGACATCGGCCTCGAACTCGCCGCGCAGACCGTGATGGGCTCGGCGCAGTTGCTCCTCCAGACCGGCGAGCATCCGGGGCGCCTCAAAGATCAGGTCACGTCGCCCGGCGGCACCGCCATCGCGGGCCTGCACACGCTCGAAGCGGGCGGCCTTCGCACCACGCTCATCAACGCCGTCGAGAACGCGACGAGGCGCGCGAAGGAGCTCGGCGAAACCATGATGAAGCGCTGACCGCCGTGAGCCCCACGTCGGATGTGACCATCACGCACCACGAGGCCCGCACCGACGACGGGTGGGCCCTCTCGCTGCGCCACACGGTCGCGCACGCACCGGATCCCCTCGCGCGCGTCGGTGCCCCGCGGCCCGTGCTCATCGTGCCGGGCTACGGGATGAACTCGCACATCTTCGGCGTGCATCCGCGCGGGCGCTCCCTCGAAGCGCACCTCGCGTGGCGCGGGCTCGACGTGTGGTCCGTGGATCTTCGCGCGCAGGGACGCTCGCGGCGCGTGGGCCCCACCGTGTCGTCGTTCGGCCTCACCGAGCTCGCGCTCGTCGACGTCGACACCGCCCTCAAGGCCGTGCGCGCGCTCACGGGACACGCGCATGTCGACGTGATCGGCGCGTCGCTCGGCGCCACCCTCATGCTCGCCCACGCCGCCGTGAACCGTGACCCGGGGCTCGGCGCGCTGGTCTCGTACGGCGGTCCGCTGCGGTGGGAGTCGGTGCATCCCGCGCTCTCGCTCGTGTCGCTCGCGCCGGACCTCGTGGGGCGCGTGCCCTTTCGCGGCACCCGTGCGCTCGCGCGCGTCGCGCTGCCCGTGCTCGCGAAGGTTCCCTCGGTGCTCGGTGTGTATCTCAACCCCGCGATCACCGACCTCTCGCGCGTCGACGAGCTCGTGGCCACCGTCGAAGACCCGGTGCCGCAGGTGAACCGCGAGATCGCCGCGTGGATTCGTGACCGCGATCTCACACTCCGGGGTGTGAACGTCACGCAGGGTGTGGGTGCGCTCGCGAACCCGTTGCTGTGCGTCGTCGCGATGGGCGACGGGATCGTTCCGCCCGAGACCGCGCGCTCGGCGTACCGCGCGTCGCGGGCCTCACGGCGGGAGCTTCTGGAGGTGGGAGACGCCCGCACGCGCATCGCGCATGCGGACCTGTTCATCTCGAATGGGGTTCAGTCGACGGTGTTCGACCCGGTGGCGCGGTGGCTCGCCGAGACGCCGTGAGCGGGTGTCAGCGGACGTAGACGGTCGTCGGCTGGGGCGCGACATACACGGGCTGCGGCGCCACGTAGACCGCCGCGGGCTGCGGGGCGACGTACACCGGGCGCGGCTGCGCCACGTAGACCGGGCGAACCGGGGCCGCGTAGACGGGCGCCGGACGCGCGCGGACGATGCAGCCTCCGAGGGCCGACGCCGAGAGCACCACGAACGAGACAGCCGCGAGACGAAGAGCGTTGCGCATGACAGAGACCTCCGAGATGGGGGCGTTGACCGCCCGGGTGGTCTATCAGTCAGCACGCTTCGCGCCAAGGCTCACGGGAGGGGTCGCGGGCGGTGACCGCAGGGCTTCACGGAGCGAGACCTCCGCGCGGCGAGTGTGGTAGAGACGCGCCCCCCTATGAGCACCGAGACCAAGGGCGGCGACAGCTTCGCCGCGATGTTCGAAGAGCAGTCGAAGTCCAACACGCGCCGTTCGAAGACGTGGCGCGTGGGCGAGCGCGTCGAGGCGGTGGTCGTGCAGATCACCCGCGACGCGGTGTTCGTCGACCTCGATGAGAAGCGTCAGGCCTGGATGGACCCGATCGAGCTCATGGGGCCCAACAACACCCCCACGGTGAAGGTCGGCGAGAAGATCGCCGCCCACGTCGTCGAGGTCGATGCGCGCTCGGGCTCGGTGAAGCTCGGACGCTCCCTCGGCAAGGCGAACAACGTGGCCGCGCTCGAACTCGCGCGCGACCAGGGCATCGCCATCGAGGGCAAGGTCGCCGCGATCAACAAGGGCGGCGCCGAGGTGGAGCTCGAAGGTGGCGTGCGTGCGTTCTGCCCCGTGTCGCAGCTCGACAACCGCTACGTGGCCGACACCGCGAGCTTCGTGGGCCGCACGCTGCGCTTCCGCGTCACCGAGATTCGTGACGGCGGCAAGAGCGTGGTGCTCTCGCGTCGCGCCCTCGTCGAGGCCGAAGCCCGCGAGGCCCAGGCCCGCGTGCTCGCGACGCTCACCATCGGCGCGACCGTGAAGGGACCGGTCACCGGCGTGCGCGACTTCGGCGCGTTCGTCGATCTCGGCGGCGCCGAGGGGCTCGTGCCCGCGAGCGAGCTCTCGCACGATCCGTCGGTGCGTCCCGGCGATGTGGTGAAGGCCGGCGACGTCGTCGAGGTGCAGGTCAAGGACGTGCGCGAGCACGAGGGCCAGACGCGCATCACGCTGTCGCTCAAGGCGCTCTCGGCGGATCCGTGGACGGCGCTCGATGTGATCGCCGCGCCGGGCCGCGTGGTCGCGGGCACCGTGGCGCGCGTGGTGGATTTCGGCGGGTTCATTCGCATCGCGCCCGGCGTCGAGGGGCTGCTCCATGTGTCCGAGCTCAACGCGCGCGGAGAGCATCCGTCGAAGGTGCTCACCGTGGGCCAGCCCATCGTGGTGGTGGTGAAGTCGGCGGACGCGACGGCGCGCAAGATCTCCCTCGCGATGGCGCCCGAGGGGGCCGCGGTGGGCTCGCAGGCGCAGGGCGTCCGCGTGGTGCGCGGCGCGATCGTGAAGGCCGTCGTCGAGCGCATCGAGAGCTTCGGGCTCTTCGTGCAGATCGAGGGAACGCACGGCCGCGATGGGCGCGGGCTCATTCCGAACGTGGAGCTCGGCACGCAGCGCGGGGCCGACGTGCGGAAGCATTTCGCCGAGGGCCAGACCCTCACGGCGAAGGTGCTCGAGACCGCCGACGGTCGCCTCCGTCTCTCCATCCGCGCCGTGAAGGACGACGAAGAGCGCGCGGCCTTCGAGGGCTACCAGAGCAGCACGCGCGCGGCCTCGCCCCGCATGGGCACGCTCGGTGACCTCATGAAGCTCAAGCTCAAGAAGTGACCCGCGCCGCGGGCGGTGCCGCTGCGCCGCCCGTGCGTCTCGCGTGACGTCTCGCGCGTGTCGCTCGTCTCCATCCTCCCGTCTCAGCCAAGAGGCCATCACCACCATGTGCGGAATCAGCGGCTACCTCGCCAGCGACCCCGAGGCGCGTCCCACGGAGGCCGCCGTGCGTCGCATGAACGACGCCATCGCGCACCGCGGACCCGACGCCGAGGGCGCGTGGGCCAGCGGTCCCTGCGTGCTCGGGCACCGTCGCCTCTCGATCATCGACCTGTCGCCCGATGGACGGCAGCCGATGCTCAACGAAGACGGCTCCGTGGGCGCCGTGGTCAACGGCGAGATCTACAACTTCGAAGGGCTCCGCGAAGAGCTCCTCGCGAAGGGACACACCTTCCGCTCGCGCTCCGACAGCGAGGTGGTGGTGCACCTCTACGAGGAGTACGGCGACGCGTGCATCGCGCGCCTCGACGGCATGTTCGCCCTCGCGCTCTGGGATGCGAAGCGCCAGCGGCTGCTCCTCGCGCGCGACCGCTCGGGCAAGAAGCCCCTCTACTACCGCGTCACCGACCGCGGCGTGGCCTTCGCCTCCGAGGTGCACGCGCTCGTCACGGGCCTCGATGAACCGCGTCCCGCCGTGGATCTCCAGGGCGTCGACGAGTACCTCACGCTCGGCTACGTGGCCGCGCCGAACACGGTCTACCGCAACGTGTTCAAGCTCCGCGCGGCGCACTTCATGGTGGTCGAACCGGGACGCGTTCACGCCCCCGAGCGCTACTGGCGCATCGTGCGGCACCCCGCGGTCACGGGCACCGAAGAGGAGCTCGTGGGAGAGCTCAAGCGGCTGCTCTCCGCCGCGGTGAAGCGACGCATGGTGGCCGACGTTCCGTTGGGCGCGTTCCTCTCGGGGGGCGTGGATTCGTCGACGATCGTGGCGCTCATGGCGCAGCAGTCGACGCGCGCGGTGAAGACCTTCTCCATCGGCTTCAAGCAGGCCGAGTACAGCGAGGTGAAGTACGCGCGCATGGTGGCGAAGCGCTACGGCACCGAGCACCACGAGCTCGAAGTGAGCGCCGACATGGCCAGCGTGGTGCACGACATCACGCGGCACCACGGCGAGCCCTTCAGCGATTCGAGCTCGGTGGCCACGTGGTACCTCGCGAAGATGACCCGCGAGCACGTCACGGTGTCGCTCTCGGGCGACGCGGGCGACGAGAACTTCGCGGGCTACCGGCGCTACAACAACGCGCGCTGGGGACACCTCTACGACGCGCTCCCCGTGGCGATGCAGGGGCCCTTCGAGGGCGCGCTCACGGCCTTCGGGCGCACGTTCTATCCCTCGTTCGGACGCTTCGCCGAGACCATGCACCTCGGCGAGGCCGCGCGGTACCTGCGGCTCATCAGTCAGTTCACGCCGGAGCGCAAGAAGACCCTCTGCGGCCCGGTGCTGCGTGAGGCCGCGAGCGACCGCGCGGAGCGACGCTTCGCCGAGGTGCTCTCGGAGAGTGACGGACGCTTCGCGATGGCGCGGCTCCTCGACCTCGACATCGCGACGTACCTCACCGACGACATCAACGCGAAGGTCGACATCGCCTCGATGGCCCACGCCCTCGAAGTGCGATGCCCGCTGCTCGACACGTCGGTGATCGAGTTCGCGGCGCGGCTCCCGTCGCACATGCTCATGCGCATGCGCGGCAAGTACCTGCTGCGCAAGGCCGCGTCGGATCTGCTGCCGTGGGAGGTGCTCCATCGCCCGAAGATGGGCTTCGGCATTCCCCTCGATCACTGGCTGCGGAACGACCTGCGCGAGGTGGTGCACGACACGCTCCTCGACAAGACCGCGCGCGAGCGGGGCATGCTCGATCCCACCGAGGTCGAGCGGCTGGTGAAGTCCCTCGATACGTCGGCGCCGGAGACCTACCAGGTCTGGTCGCTGCTCATGCTGGAGCTGTGGTTCCGCGCGTTCATCGACGGCGCCCCGCGCGCGGCGTAGCGATGCCCCCGTCGCGGGATACCAATTCGTATCCCCGGCACATCCCGACGACCGCCCCCGATACCAATTCGTATCCCCGGCACATCCCGACGACCGCCCCCGATACCAATTCGT
>CAMFHP010000026.1 GCA_945952225.1 uncultured Myxococcaceae bacterium | reverse complement strand
CTACGACCCGCCGCCCGCGCCGCCGGTCACGCCCATCGCGACGCAGCACGAGCCGCCGCCCGACGCCGCGCCCCTCGCGCCGCTCGTGACCACGCCCGATCCGCCCGCGGTCGCCGACGCGCCCTCGCCGACGCCTTCGCATCCGACGGTGGGCGCGAACGCGCCGTCGGGGGCGCAGCGCTTCCGTCGTGTGCCGCGCGAGCGTCAGCCCATGCGCGACGTGACCCGCGTCGTGCGCCACCGTCGCGGCATCACGCAGGGCACGACGGAGTACGACGGCAACTGACGCGCGCGAACGGTTGACCCGCCGAGTCTGCGCGCGCTATCTAGCGCGCCGCCATGATCCCCGAAGCCCGTAGCCACTTAGAGGATCTCGCCCGTCGGGCAGAGAACCTCGGGAGGCATCTTTGACCTCCCCAGGCTGAAGAAGCGCATCGAAGAACTCGATGCCATGTCCTCGCGTCCCGGTTTCTGGGACGACGCAACGCGCGCGCAGAAGTTCCAGAAGGAGCGATCGGAGAAGGAGGCCCTCGTGACCTCCGTCGAGTCGCTCAAGAAGGAGGTGGCCGACGCCTCCGAGCTGCTCGAACTCGCCGCGATGGAGAATGACGAGTCCGTGGCCCGCGACGTCGAAGCGTCGCTCGGCACCATCGAGTCGCGCACGCGCAAGATGGAGCTGGAGCAGATGCTCTCCGACGAGGTCGACCGCGCGGACTGCACGCTCGAAATCAACGCGGGCGCCGGCGGCGTCGACGCGATGGACTGGTGCAACATGCTTCTTCGCATGTACACGCGCTGGGCCCAGACGCGCGGCTTCGAGGTGACCCTCCGCGACCAGACCGAGGGCGAAGAGGCCGGACTCAAGAGCGTGTCGCTCTCGATCAAGGGGCTCTACGCGTTCGGCTACCTCAAGACCGAAAACGGCGTGCACCGCCTCGTGCGCATCTCGCCCTTCGACGCGAACGCGCGGCGCCAGACGGCCTTCGCGGGCGTCACCGTGGTGCCCGAGCTCGACGACGATTTCGAGATCGAGGTGAAGGACTCGGACCTCGAGGTCGACACGTTCCGTTCGGGCGGCAAAGGCGGCCAGAACGTCAACAAGGTCGAGACGGCCATTCGCATCACGCACAAGCCCTCGGGCGTGGTGATCAAGTGCCAGAGCGAGCGGTCGCAGCACGAGAACCGTCGCATCGCGATGAAGACCCTCAAGGCCCGCCTCTGGGCCATGGAGCGCGCGCGCCGCGACAAGGATTTCGAGAAGTACTACGAGCACCTGACGAACATCTCGTTCGGCCATCAGATCCGCTCGTACGTGCTCGCGCCCTACCAGCTCGTGAAGGACCTCCGCACCGAGCACGAGACGGGCAACGTCTCGGGCGTGCTCGACGGCGACCTCGATCCCTTCATCGAGGCCTCGCTCCTCGAACAGATGCAGAAGCGCGCGAAGGCCTCGTGACCCGCGCGCGGCACCGCGACGCCGCGGTGATCGCTGCCCCCGCAACCCCCTCCACGCGACCCCCGATCTTCATCCACTCCGGAGCTGCATTCCCCGATGTCTGACACGCACCGCAACCTCGACGAGGTGCGCCGCGCCAAGGCCGACGCATGGCGCGCCGCGGGCCACTCCCCGTTCGGCAACGACACGGGGCCCCTCCACACCATCGCGTCGATTCACACGGCGCACGGCGACCACGACACGGCCACCCTCGACGGCCAGCACGCGGGCACCGAGTACCGCATCGCCGGGCGCCTCATCGCGGTGCGCGACACGGGCAAGCTCGTGTTCGCGAAGCTCCGTGACGGCACCGGCGAGATCCAGCTCTTTCTCTCGGCGCGCGACCTCGGTCCGGCCTTCGCGATGCTGAAGGAGCTCGACCTCGGCGACATCGTGATGGCCGTGGGTCGCCCCATGCGCACGCGCGCCGGCGAGCTCTCGGTGATGGTGAAGGGCGTCCGTCCGCTCACGAAGAGCCTGCGGCCCATTCCGAGCGAGTGGTACGGCCTCGGCGAGGTCGAGACGCGCTACCGCCAGCGCTACGCCGACATGATCGCGAACTGGCCCGACGTGCCCGACGTGTTTCGCGCGCGGGCCGCGATCGTGAAGGCCCTCCGCGCGTGGTTCGACGCGCGCGACTTCGTCGAGGTCGAGACGCCGACGCTCCAGTCGATGCGCGGCGGGGCCAACGCGAAGCCCTTCCAGACGCACCACAACGCGCTCGACATGGATCTCTATCTCCGCGTCGCGCCCGAGCTCTACCTCAAGCGCCTCATCGTCGGCGGCCTCGACCGCGTGTACGAGATCGGGCGCGTGTGGCGCAACGAGGGCCTCTCCACGCGGCACAACCCCGAGTTCACGATCCTCGAGTTCTACCAGGCCTACGCGACCTACCGCGAGCTCATGGACGAGACCGAGGAGCTCGTCACCGCCGCCGACGACGCCGTGCTCGCGCGCTGGCCGAAGTTCGCCGAGGGACGCACCTTCACCTTCGCGCGTCCGTGGCGCCGCGTGCGCATGCTCGACGCGATCACCGACGCGCTCACGAAGCGCGCACCGGCCCTCGCCGACGTGTGGGCGAAGGGCGAGGGGCTGCGTCAGTGGGAGGCCGCCCGCGCGGCCTTCATGGCGGCCGACGGGCTCCAGAAGGAGCACCGTGACTACCTCAAGAAGTGCTCGACGGCGGGCGAGCTCATGTTCGCGCTCTACGAGCTCTTCGCCGAGGCGCACCTCACCGACGACTACCGCAACGACGCGGGCGACAAGAGCGTGCCCGTGTTCATCGTC
Organism: uncultured Myxococcaceae bacterium; assembly: GCA_945952225.1. GTDB lineage: Bacteria > Myxococcota_A > Polyangia > Polyangiales > CAISKJ01. The sequence continues at coordinate 80,281 of CAMFHP010000026.1, read as the reverse complement.
GACTATCCCTTCGACGTGTCGCCCCTCGCGCGCAAGAAGGACGCCGACAAGCAGGTCGCGGAGTACGGCGACGCGTTCCCCGTGACCTTCACCGACCGCTTCGAACTCTTCGTCGAGGGGCGCGAGCTGGCCAATGCGTTCTCCGAGCTCAACGACCCCGACGACCAGGCCGAGCGCTTTCGCGCGCAGCTCGCCAACCGCGAGAAGGGCGACGACGAGGCCATGGACTTCGACGCCGACTACATCCGCGCGCTCTCCTACGGCATGCCTCCGACGGCGGGCTTCGGCCTCGGCGTCGACCGCCTCGTGATGCTCATCACGGGGCAGAAGAGCATCCGCGACGTGGTGCTCTTCCCCCAGCTCCGCCCCGAGACGTAGAACCGTCGCCCGCGCGCATGGCCATCGACCTCCTCCTGCTGTGGTTCCTCGTGCGGAGGCTCAAGTCTCCGCGCGCCCGCACCGCCCTCCTCACCGTCTGGATGTTCCTCGCCTTCGCGCTCAGCGCGGCGATGCTCGCGGCGTCGTTCCGCGTCGCGACGATGGGGGCGGCGATGGCTCCGCCGGGCGCGCTCGTGGGGCTCCGCGTGGGCGGCGTGCTCGCGTGCCTCCAGGGCTACTTCCTCTCGACCTTCCTCTGGCTCCCGCGGCTCTTCGACGCGCTCGAAGCCACCACCGCCGAGATCCTCGTGGCCGTGCGCCAGCTCCGCGCGCGCAAGAGCGGCTTCCTCACGGTGATCTCGTTCCTCGCGTTCTTCGGCGTGGGCCTCGGGGCCTTCGCGCTGTGCATCACCATCTCGGTGATGGGCGGCTTCGGCAACGACCTGAAGCGCAAGATCCTCGGCAACAACGCCCACGTCGTCGTCGACCGCGAGCGCGGCGGATTCACCGACTGGCAACCGCTGCTCCGACAGATCCAGCAGGTGCCCGAGGTCACCACCGCGACGCCGCTCGTGCAGGGCGAGGTGATGGTCACGTCGCAGACCAACCTCTCGGGGGTGATCCTCCGCGGCATCGACCCCGACTCCGGCGGCGTGGTGCGCACGCTGCGCCACGACCTCATCCGCGGTCGCATCGAGTACCTCACCGACCCGTCGCGCCTCACGTCGGTCTCCTCCGCCGACCGTCGCCCCGTGGCCGCGCGCGGCGAAGACGACCCGCCTCCGTCCCCCGCGCGCACGCAGCCCGAAGGCCCTTCGCCCGTGGGGCTCGACACCGTGCCCGACGTGACCCCGCAGCTCCCGACGCCGCCCGGCGCGCCCGACGCGCTGCCCGGCATCGTGGTGGGGCGCGAGCTCGCCAACAACCTGCACCTCACGGTCGGAGACGAGGTGCGCGTGGTGTCGCCCTTCGGCTCCCTCGGGCCCATGGGGCCGGTGCCGAAGACGAAGCTCTTTCGCGTCGCGGGGATCTTCTACTCGGGGATGTACGAGTACGACACGAAGTACGCGTACGTGCTCCGCCCCGTGGCGCAGCGGTTCTTCAACTACACGGGCGACGCGATCACGGCCATCGAGGTGCGCGTGCGCGACGTCGACCGGAGCGACGATGTGACCGCGCGCGTCCACACCCTCGCGCGCAGCCGCAGCCTCCGCGTGCGCGACTGGAAGGAGCTCAACCAGAACCTCTTCCGCGCGCTCAAGCTCGAGAAGCTGATGATCTTTCTGCTGCTCACCGTGGCGATCCTCGTGGCGAGCTTCAGCATCGTCGCGACGCTGCTGCTGCTGGTCACCGAGAAGGGCCGCGAGATCGCGGTGCTCAAGGCCATGGGCGCGAGCGACGGGTTCATCATGCGGGTGTTCCTCGCCGTGGGCATGATGATCGGCGTGGTGGGCGCGCTCCTTGGCACCACGGGCGCGCTCTTCACCTGCGTGCTGATGCAGCGCGTGGGCATCCCCCTCGACCCCGAGGTCTACTACATCGAGCGCCTGCCCGTGACGATCTCGCCGGGCGACTACGCGCTGGTGTTCGTCACGTCGGTGGTGATCTGCCTGGGCGCCGCGACGGTGCCCGCGTGGCTCGCGGCGAAGCTCCGTCCCGTCGACGGGCTGCGCTTCAGCTGAGACGCTGGCGGTAGCCCTGCGCGCGCGGCGCGTGGTAGGTACGCGCCCCCATGACGACGTCGCTGGTCGAGGTCCGCGGAGCCCGCAAGGTCTACGAGCACGAGGGCAGGAGCCTCGAAGTGCTCAAGGGCATCGACCTCACCATCGAGGCCGGCGAGATGGTCTCGATCGTGGGGCTCTCGGGCGCGGGCAAGAGCACGCTGCTGCACCTCATCGGCACCCTCGACCTGCCCTCCGAGGGCACGGTGAAGCTCGACGGACGCGACGTGACCGCCATGTCGTCGTCGGCCCTCGCGGCGCTGCGAAACAGGACCATCGGGTTCGTGTTTCAGTTCCACCACCTGCTGCCCGAGTTCACGGCGCTCGAGAACGTGATGATGCCGGGGATGATCCACGGCGGCATCGCGCGCGCGCAGCTCAAGGAGACGGCCACGCGGCTGTTGCGTGAGGTCGGCCTCGAACACCGCGCCACGCACCGCCCCGGTGAGCTCTCGGGCGGCGAGCAGCAGCGCGTGGCCCTCGCGCGGGCGCTGGTGCTCGAACCGAAGCTCCTGCTCGCCGACGAGCCCACGGGCAACCTCGACTCGGCGAACAGCACCGCGGTGCACACGCTCTTTCACGAGCTCAACCGCAAGCACGGCACCACGATGGTGCTCGTCACGCACAACCACGAGCTCGCGCGGAGCATCCCGCGGGTGATCACCATGCGCGACGGGCGCATCGAGCGCGACGAGCGGCAGGACGCGGGGGCTCCGGCCTGACGACGACGCGGCGGGGCTGTGTACACTCGCGTGGCGATGCGCAGCGCGGTGATGTTGATGGTGTCGGTGCTGTCGTGCGGCGGCGCCGTGTCGAGCGATCCGGGGAGCGACGACGGCGGCGCGAAGGAGCCCGATGCGTCGCTCGATGGCGCGACCGACGACACGCCCGTCGGCGATGCCACGGTGGATGCGGTGCGTCCCGCCGACGTGCCCGTGCGCGCGGCATGTCCTGCGGCGTCGGGCGGAGGCAGCGCGACGGTGCGCGCGCCGGTGATGCGCCTCGCGTTGCGCGATCAGGGAGACGAGTCGTGGCTCGCCGCGCCCGCGGTGGCCGACCTCGATCGCGACGGGCGCATGGAGATCGTCGCCGGGCGCGGCGATCGCGTGGTGGTGTGGCGCGCGGCGGGCGCTCGCGCGTGGGCCGCGGCGCCGGGGAGCGCGCGCGTGTGGGCGCCGCCCGTGGTGGGTGACTTCACGGGCGACGCATCGCTCGAAGTGGTGGCCGCGGCGGGCGATCGGGTGGTGATGTACACGGCTGCGGGCGCGGTGGTGCAGGGCTTTCCCGTGCGGCTCCGTGATGAGGTGCGCGCGCTCGCGGCGGGCGATCTCGACGGCGATGGACGGCCCGAGATCGTGGCGGCGTCGACCACCACCGCGGGCAGCGGCGCGCGCGAAGACGTGCTCACCGCGTGGCGCGCGAACGGCACGGTGGTGACGGGCTTTCCCCCCAACGCGACGGGCACCTCGCGGTGTGACAGCGCGTGCGACATCGCGGGCGCGTTCGATCAGAACCTCGCGCTCGGACCCCTCGACGACGACGCGCGCATGGACGTCGTCGCCCCCGCCGACAACGCGTACATCTCGTGGCATCGGGGCAGCGGCGAGGCCTTTCCCGTGGCGTCGGGAATGTTTCGCGGCGTGACGCGCTCGCCGGGCCTGCGCTTCTTCACCGACCTCGCGAACGTGCGCCAGGGATACGCGTCGAACGAGAGCACCGCGGAGCAGGCGCACTTCACCACGACGGCGCCCGCCATCGCCGACCTCGATGGCAACGGCACGCGCGAGATCATCGCGCTGGGGTCGATCCAGAACGCGTCGCAGAGCGATCGACGGCGCGGCGTGGGCCTCTTCGTGGTGAACCCCGACGGCACGCGACCCGCCGCGTGGAGCGCGCCGTTGCAGGTGCGCACGTACCTCGCGGGCCTCGAAGATTTCGGCGACACAAACGTCGTCGCAACCACGTGCGCGGTGGCCGTCGCCGACCTCGACGCGAGCGCGCCGGGACTCGAAATGGTCTTCGCGGGCTACGACGGGCGGCTCTGGTGCGCGGGCGCCGACCGCACGATGCGATGGAGCTTCGCCTTCACCACCGCGGCGAACCAGACGACCGCGGGCGCGGTGATCGCCGACCTCTCGGGCGATGGACGACCCGAGGTGATCTTCGCGACCTACTCCACCGCGCAGAACACGAGCGCGCTCTACGTGCTCGACGCGCGCGGCGCGATGCTCCACCGCGTTGCGTTGCCGGGGCGCGGATCGATGAGCGCGCCCGCGGTGGCCGACGTCGACGGAGACGGTGCGCTCGACCTCGTCGTGTCGTTGAAAGACGCCGCGCCCGATGAGCTGCGGGTGTTCTCCGTGCCCGGCTCGTCGACGAACTGCGCGCCGTGGCCCATGGGCCGCGCATCGCTGCTGCGCGACGGCCTCGCGCGCTGACGGCGCAACGTCACGCGAGACGCGCGGGTTTCCGTCGGGCCACGACCCTTGCTGCGCGCGAGTGTGTCGGGGTATACGCCCCGCCTCGCGTCTGCCCATGAACCGCCCCCCGTCACGCCTCGCGCTCCGTCTCGCGCCCTCTGCGCTCCTGTGCCTGGCGGTGAACGTCGCGGCGCCCACCGTGGCCGACGCACAGCCGCGTCTGCGCCTGAACGAAGGCACGGGGCTCCAGCTCCAGCCGCTTCAGCCGCCCGACCCGCAGACGTCTGCAACCGGCACCGAAACGCCTTCGGCAACGCCCTCGCAGCCCGCCACGACGGCCGCGCAGCCCGACGACACCACGCCCGCGATCACCGACAACACCACGGCGGCGGCGGACTGCCAGCGCGTGGTGCGGGTGCGTCTCACGGGGCTCCGTCGCCTCGATGGCGACGACCTCCGTCAGACGGTGCGCACGCACGAGGGCGAGTGCCTCTCGCGCACGCTCGCGCAGTCCGACGCGCGGAGGCTCTGGGACACGGGGTTCTTTCGCAACGTCGAGGTGAGCACCGAGCCCGCCGAGGGCGGCGTCGAGCTGCGCTACCGGCTGCAGGAGCGACCGACGATCCACGCGGTGCGCTTCGAGGGCTACGACGAGGTCGACGAAGACAAGCTCCGCGAGACCATCGACCTGCGCGACGGGTCGGTGCTCAGCGAGACGACCGTTCGACGCAACGTGCAGAAGATCCTCGACCTCTACGCGGAGAAGGGATTCTTCCTCGCGGAGGTGACCTTCCGCGTCGAGCCCGTGGCGGGTGAGACCGAGCAGGTCGACGTGGTGTTCCACATCGTGGAGCGCACGCAGGTGCAGGTCCGCAGCGTGCGGTTCATCGGCAACCAGAACCTCACGGCCGATGAGTTGCGCGGGGTGATGAGCACCTCGGCGGGCAACTTCTTCTCGTTCCTCACGTCGTCGGGCACGTTCCGCGAAGACGCGTTCCGCAACGACGTCGACATGCTGCACGCGGCCTACTACGACCGCGGGTATCTCACCGTCGACATCGCGCAGCCCCGCGTGTCGCTCTCGCCCGACCGCCAGTTCATCGACATCGTGCTCAACGTCCGCGAGGGGCCGCGCTACCGCATCGGGCGCCTTCGCGTGATGGAGGTCGACGCCGACGGCAACGAGGTCGAACCCCTCGGCGGCCGCCGCGCGCTGCGGGATCGCCTCCATGTCACGCCCTCGGAGTACTTCTCGCGCTCGGAGATCGCGCGCGACATCCTGGGCATCCAGACCTACTACCGCGACGCGGGCTACGCGAACGTCGAGGTGACGCCCGACATCCAGCCCGACCCGGCGAGGGCCACCGTCGACCTCACGGTGCGCATCGTCCGCGGGCCCGTGGTGACCGTGCATCGCATCGAGGTGCGCGGAAACTCGAAGACCTCCGAGCGCGTGATCCGTCGCGAGATGGAACTCCTCGAAGGCGAGCGCTACAGCGAGACGGCGTACCAGAACTCCCGTCGGCGCATCATGGCGCTCGGGTATTTCGAGCGCGTCGACCTCTCCACCGAGGCCGTCGAAGGGCACCCCGACTGGCTCGTGGTGAACGTCGAAGTGGCCGAGCGCCCGACGGGCACGTTCCAGATCGGCGCGGGCTTCTCGTCGGTCGAGAGCCTCATCGCGACGGCGCAGATCCAGCAGCTCAACCTCTTCGGGCGCGGACAATCGCTGACGCTCCAGGCGCAGCTCTCGGGCCTGCGGCAGATCTTCTCCGCGCGCTTCGTCGAGCCGTACCTCTTCGACTCCGACTGGACCTTCGCGCTCGACATCTACAACTCGCAGCGCGCCTACCAGGACTTCACCCGCACCTCGACGGGCGGCACGCTGACCTTCGGCTACCCGATCCTCGGCAACGACCTGCGCGTCTACGCCACGTACACGGGCGAGCTCGTGGGCGTGAACCTCGGCACCTCGACGGGCCTCTTCGGGTCGAGCAACACGCTGCCGTCGTCGTTCCAGCGGCTCCCGATCGCGAACATCTTCCAGGCGGGCATCACGAGCTCGCTGGGCCTCTCGATCGCGTACGACAACCGCGACAATCGACTCTTTCCCACCGACGGCGTGTTCGCGCGCCTCGGCGTCGACGTGGCCGATCCCTTCCTGCTCAGCGAGAACGTCTACACCCGCGTGACGGGCTGGTTCCGGTTCTACCGGCCGCTCTTCTCGGGCGTGATCTTCAAGATGAACGTGCAGGGCGGCGCCGTCGTGTCGCGCCTCGACCGCGGCGTGCCGCTCTACGAGCGCTTCTTCCTCGGCGGCATCTTCGACGTGCGCGGATACCGCCTGCGCACCATCGGCCCGCGCCTTCTTCTCCCGGGCTCCCTCGATCCGAACGCGGCGCTGGTGAACAACGGCGCGGTCATCGGCGGCAACCTGCAGTTCTTCTACAACCTCGAGGTCGAGTTCCCGATCCTCACGGCGGTGGGCATCCGCGGCGTGCTCTTTCACGACGCGGGCAACGTGTTCAACACCGAGCAGCTCTACTGCCGCTCGTCGGGCGGATCGGTCTCGCCCGTCGTCGATCCGTGCACGAGCTTCCTGAGCAACCCCACGGCGCTGCGATACAGCGTGGGCTTCGGCATCCGCTGGCAGAGCCCGCTCGGCCTGCTGCGCTTCGAGTGGGGTTTCCCCCTGAGCCGCGTGCTCCCCACCGAGGAGAGCAGCGTGTTCGAATTCACCATCGGCAACTTCTTCTGACCCTCCGCCGTGCGCCGCGTCGAGGAACTCGAACTGCAGGTCCAGACGCTCCAGCGCGAGCTTCGCGCGCTGCGCGCCGCGGCGTCGCAGCCGTCATGGCGTGAGGAGCACCTCCGCCTCGCGATCGAGACCTCGGGCATCGGTGTGTGGCGCTGGGAGGTCGCGACCGACGAGGTGCACTGGGACGAGCGCCTCTGCGCGATCTTCCGACTCGCGCCCGCCGACGCGCCGCGCGACTACGCCACGTGGGCCGCGCGGCTGCACCCCGACGACCGCGGCCACGTCGAGCAGCAGGTGCGACACGCGGTGGCGCGCGGCGAGTACCCGACGCTGGAGCACCGCATCCTCTGCGGCGACGGCGCCGTGCGATGGATCCACGCGCGCGGCACGGTCGTGCGCGACGAGGGCGGGGCCATCGTGCGGATGATCGGCGCGGTGCTCGACGTGACCGAGCGCCACGCGATGGAGGCCGAGCTCCGCGACGCGCAGCGGGTCGAGACCGTGGCGCGGCTCGCGTCGAACGTGGCCCACAATTTCAACAACCTCCTCGCGGCCGTGGTGCCAAGTCTCGACGAGGCCGCGCGTCGTGTGCCCGAGTCCGCGGTGTGGCTCGAGCCCGCGCGCGAGGCCTCTCGTCAGGCCGCGGTGATCGTGCGCGCCCTCACGCGGAGCATGGGCGGAGACAGCACGCGCGCCCGCGCCCCGCACGACCTCGGCGCGCTGCTGGTGAAGACCACCGAGCTGTGCCGCTCGACCTTCGACCGATGGATCCGTTGGGACATCGACGTGGCGCGAGACCTCCCGCGCGTGTCGGTGGAGCCCTCGCAGATCGAGCGCGCGCTGGTGAACGTGCTGCTCAACGCGCGCGACGCGTTGCGGTCGGCGCCGGGTCGCGACCCGTGCATCGCGGTGTCGGCGGCGCGCAGCGGGGCGCGCGTGTGCGTGGTGATCCGCGACTCGGGGCCGGGCATGGACGACGCGACGCGCGCGCGGGTGTTCGAGCCCTTCTTCACCACGAAGGGACACGCGCTCGGCGGCGGACTCGGGCTCTCGACCGCGTATGCGATCGCGCGGGAGCACGGGGGCACGCTGACGTGTCACACGGCGTTGGGGGAGGGCGCGAGCTTCACGCTGGCGCTGCCCATCGACGACACGGTGGAGACGGCCCACGAGGTGACGGCACGCGCGGCGCTCTACGGCCGCGGAGAGCGCGTGCTCGTGGTCGACGACGAGCCCCTGCTGCGGCGGGTGTTGCGCACGGTGCTCGAAGGCGCGGGCTACGACGTGAGCGAGGCGGCCGACGGCGACGAGGCCATCGCGATGTTGCTCCGTGACGACGCGCGCTACGACGTGATGGTGCTCGACCGCTCGATGCCGGGACGCGATGGCCATGATGTGATGGCGTGGGTGACGCGCGAGCGCGCGGCGCTCCCGGTGGTCGGGTGCAGCGGGCTCGACGCGCCGATGGAGGGCGTGCGCGCGATGCTCTCGAAGCCCGTCGAGCCCGACGTGCTGCTCGGCACCGTGCGGGCGGTGCTCGACCTCGCCGCGAGCCCGCAGGAAGTACCATGAACGAAGCCGACGACCCGCAGGACGCCGCCCGCTGGGAGGCCATCGACGAGGCCCTCGAACTGCTGCGCGAGGAGTCTCCCGACGAGGCGATCCCGATGCTGCGCGCGGCGCTGGAGCGCGACCCGGGCAACGTGTACGCGCACTTCTACCTGGGCACGGCGCTGGCCTCGCAGGGCAAGCACGGCCCGGCGCTCGCGGCCTTCACCGAAGCGGAGCGAAGGGCGCCGACGTACCTCGGCGCGGTGGTGGCGCGGGGATGGTGCCTCTACGAACTGGAGCGTTTCGTCGAGGCGATCCGCGCGGGCGAACGCGCGCTCGAACTTCGTGACGAAGACCCCGACGCGCTCTACCTCCTCGGGGTCTGCTACGCGGAGCACGGCGATCGTCGCGCGGCGATCGCGCACCTCGAACGCTTCCTCAAGACGAACCCCTCGGTCGAGGCGCGTCACGACGCCGACGCCCTGTTGCAGACCCTTCGCGGAAGGGCGCGCCCGCTCGAACCCGTGTGAGTTCCGCAGCGCCGCGGTCGCCCTTGTGATCGCCTCGCGCGCCGTGCCAGAGTCCGCCACGCGCGGGCGTTGGCAGCACGCGCAGATCCCCCTGCGATTGACGATCCAGCATTGAGGTGACGGCGATGGCGACCGAGGCCGCGCAGACAACGAGCGCTCCCCCCACGACGGCGAACCGCGACGAGTCCGAGCCCGCGGAGCTGCGCGAGATCCGCGAGGCCCGCGCGCGCTGGGAGCGCACCTCGGTGGCGAAGGCCACGGCGAAGTCGCCGCTGCGTGCGCCGCGCTTCGCCACGCTGTCAGACCTCGAAGTGCCCGACGTGGTGACCCCCGCGGACCATCCCGTGGACTACCTCCGCGATCTGGGCATGCCCGGGGAGTTTCCGTTCACGCGCGGCATCCAGCCGACGATGTACCGCGGGCGCCTGTGGACCATGCGTCAGTTCGCGGGCTTCGGTACGCCGAAGCAGACCAACGAGCGCTACCACTACCTGCTCTCGCAGGGGCAGACGGGGCTCTCGGTGGCCTTCGATTTCCCGACGCTCATGGGCTACGACTCCGACTCGCCGCGCTCCCTCGGCGAGGTGGGGATGTGCGGCGTCGCGGTCGACACGCTGCGCGACATGGACGTGCTCTTTCAGGGCATTCCCCTCGATCGCGTCACGACCTCGATGACCATCAACGGTCCGGCGATCGTGCTGCTGTGCTTCTACGTCGCGCTCGCCGACACGCGGGGCATCGCGCGCTCGTCGCTCGGCGGCACGATCCAGAACGACTGCCTCAAGGAGTTCATCGCGCAGCACGCGTGGATCGTCGGTCCGCGCGCCGCGATGCGCCTCGTGGCCGACACCATCGAGTTCGCCGCGAAGGAACTCCCGCGGTGGCACCCGGTCAGCATCTCGGGCTACCACATTCGCGAGGCGGGCAGCACGGCGGCGCAGGAGCTCGCGTTCACGCTCGCCGACGGCATCGCGTACGTGCAGGCCGCCGTCGACCGCGGGCTCGACGTCGATGCGTTCGCGCCGCGCCTCTCGTTCTTCTTCGACGTGCACGTCGACTTCTTCGAGGAGATCGCGAAGTTCCGCGCGGCCCGTCGCATCTGGGCTCGGACGATGCGCGACCGCTTCGGCGCGAAGCACCCCGAGAGCATGAAGCTCAAGACGCACGCGCAGACCGCGGGCGTGTCGCTCACCGCGCAGCAGCCCTACAACAACGTCGCGCGCGTGGCCGTGCAGGCCCTCGCGGCGGTGCTCGGCGGCACGCAGTCGCTCCACACGAACTCGCTCGACGAGACCTACGCGCTGCCCACGGAGGAGGCCGTCACCATCGCGCTGCGCACGCAGCAGATCGTGGCGCACGAGACCGGCGTGGCCAACACCATCGACCCTCTCGGCGGGAGCTACTACGTCGAGTGGCTCACGTCGAAGATCGAGGCCGAGGCGCTGGAGTACATCCGTCGCATCGACGACATGGGCGGCATGGTGTCGGCGGTGGAGAAGGGCTATCCGCAGCGCGAGATCGCGTCGGCGGCGTATCGCTTTCAGCGTCAGGTCGAGCGCCGTGAGAAGGTGATGGTCGGCGTCAACGACTTCACGATGGAGGAGCCCTCGCGCATCCCGCTCCTCAAGATCGATGAGGCCGTGCAGCAGGAGCAGTGCGCCGACCTCGCGGCGGTGAAGGCTGCGCGTGACGGAGAAAAGGTGCGCGCCGCGCTGCAGGCCGTGCGAGAGGGTGCGAGGGGCACCACGAACCTGTGTTACCCTATCGTCGAGGCGGCCAAGGCGATGTGCACCGAGCAGGAGATCTGCGACGTGCTGCGCGAGGTCTTCGGGACCCACACGGACCCGGCGGAGTTCTGACCGTCGGGGACGGGATCGCAGAGAGGTCCCTGCTGCACGGGCGTTGCGCGGATGTGGTGTCGCCGCGCGAGACAACTCCAAGCTTGACAGAAGTGATGGAATTCCATCTTGTCTGGAAGAGGCCCCCTCTTCCGTCGATGGGAGGTTCTGACCGAGATGGATTTCCAGTGTGACCGGTGCGGTCAGAAGTATCACGTAGCCGACGAGAAACTTCAGGGCCGCGCAGCCTCACGCTTCAAGTGCAAGAAGTGTGAGAACATGATCCTCCTGCCGGGGCCTTCGGCGCCGCAGTCGTCGATGGCGCCGCCGGTCGACGCCGCGCCCATTGCGACCCCGGTGACCTCGCCCCTCCGCGCTCCGACCGTGGGCGGTCCCGTGGGCGCGCGTCCGGCCACGGGAGCCATTCCCCGCGCGGGGGTGCCCGGCGTGGGTGCACCCGGCGTGGGTGTCCCTCGCGCGCGCGCCGCCACCACGACGGGCCCTGCGTACGGAGCCGCGGCTGCCCCGCGTCCTGCGCCCGCGATCGACACGGCATCGAACGCGCCGGAGGCCGACGAACACGGCTGGTTCGCGGGCATTCGCGACGTGCCTGTGGGGCCCATTTCGCGCGCCGAGGTGCAGCGTCACATCCACGCGGGCGACGTCACGGGCGACACCCTCGTGTGGCGCGACGGTTTTGGGGACTGGCGTCCGCTGCGCACGGTTCCCGCGCTGAAAGACCTGCTCCCGCCGTTGCGTGTGGTGGCGCCGCGCCAGTCGCACCCGCCGCTCGCGAACTTCAGCGACTCTGACGGCGACGCGACCGTCGTCTCCGATCAGAGTTCCTCGCTGGTCGCGGCCGCCCTCGCGGCGAGCGCCGCGGTGCCCGATCAGCGCCTGCAGGAAGCGCCCACGCGCAAGCTCTCTGCGCTCACCGACGATCAACTCCGCGGGCTCCGACTGCCGCCGGTGGCCATCCCCGAGAAGCCCGCCGCGCCCGTGGCGAAGCCGCTCGCGCCCGCCGCGAAGCCGTCGACGCCGACGCCCGTCGCGAAGCCCCTCGCGCCTGCGCCACGTCCGCCGACGCCTGCGACAACGCCCACCCCTGCGCCGCGCGTTCCTGTGACGGGGCGCTCCCCGACGCTCGCGCCTACGCGCAAGCCCGAAGCGCCCGTCGCGCCGCCGGTGCCGTCGCCCTCGATCCGTCCGCCGACGCCTGCGGTCGAAGCGCCTGCGCCCGACCTGTTCGCCGCGAAGGAGCCGTCCGTTCCGTCGGCGAAGATCCCGTCGGTCCCGCCAGCGCGCGTTCCGTCGGTGCCGCCGCCCTCGTCGGCGCCCACCAGCGCGCCGCCGTCGCCCGCGGTCGCCGAAGCCGCGCCGCCGCCCGCACCGGCCGCCGACTTCGCGCCCGTGCTCGAGGCCGCCACGACGCCCGCAGCGCCCGCCGTCGGCGCTTGGGAAGACCCTGTCTTCAAGGCCTCTGTGCCGCCGTCTGCTGCCCCTGCGGCGCGCGGAGGTGCGTGGTCCGACCCCGTGTTCGACACGCACCCGCCCGCGGCTCCATCGGCTGCGTCTGCGGTGGTGTCGACGAAGCCCGCCGCGGTGCCCTCGGTGCCCGCGGAGATGCCTGCCGCGCTCACGAACACCGGGCCGCTCGGTGTCGCCGTGGACGTGGCGCCGACGAGCGCGCGTCCGCGCTCGCGGGGCCTGCTCGTCGCCGCCGCGGGGCTCGTGCTCGTGGCCGTGGTGGGCGGTGTGATCGCAACGCGCCGCCCTGCGCCTGAAGCGCCGCGTGCCGTGCAGGCGCCCACGCCGCCTCCTGCACCGCCGTCCGTCGCGCAGCCTACGGCGCCCGCGCCCGCCGTGGCTGCGCCCACGCCGACGCCCGCGCCGCAGGAGACCGCACCCGACATGGCCTTCGCCCCGGACAACAACGGCGGCGCTGCGGCCCACAACCGTCCGCGACCGCATACGCCGCGCCCCGGCGCGCCCGAACCTGCGCTCTCGAACGACCAGCGGCAGGCCGCGATCGAGCGCATGATGGGACTCTCTCCGGGCGCGGCGCACGGCCCTGCACCGACGATCGTGAACGCGCCGCTCCGTCAGCCCGCGGCCACCGCGACTGCGCAGAACAACTCGGCCACGGCGCCTGCGAGCACGGGCACCGGCGGCACCGGGAGCACGCGCATTCGCGACACCGTGCGCGAGCGCGAGGCCGTCGATCAGGTCGAGCGCAGCGGCATCGTTCGTCGATGCTGGGAGCAGTTCAAGCTGCGCAACCCCGCGGCGGCTGCGCGCCGTCTGAACATGACGGTCAACGTGGCCGAGAGCGGTCAGATCTCGCTGCGCCTCGATGACCGTTCCGAGCCCGTGCTCACGACCTGCCTCGAGACCCGCTCGGCGTCTCAGATTCGCGCGCTCGCCGCGGGCACCGCCGTGCACACCAGCTTCGCGGTCACGCTCAACTGAGCGTGCGCACGCGGCGTCGCGCGAGCCTCTCGGGGAGCGCGCTCGCGGCGTCGTGGTGTCGCGTCAGCGCTCCGTGAGGCGGTTCACGCGGGAGCGCTTCGGCGCGTAGATCGCGTCCATCACACCCGAGAGCTGAAAGCGCAACACGTCGAGAGGCCACGCCGCTTCGATGTTCGTGCGCTGAATCTGGTAGGGGTCCGTGCCCGGCACCAGCGGCGCGTTGTTCGTCATGAAGCTGTACGCGTAGCCCGCGCGGCGGATCACGCGCGCGGCCTCCGCGGAGTACGTGTGCTCCTCGCCGCCGACCCAGCAGAACGTGTCGACGGTGCGGCCCACGCGGGCGGTCATGTCTTCGCGCGCCGCGATGATCTCGTCTTCGAGCATCGCGGGCGCGATCGACGGCGCGAGCCGCAGGTGCGTGCGCGTGTGGCACCCGACCTCGTGGCGCTGCGAGAGCGCGCGGAGCTCATCCCACGACATCGCGACGCGCCCGTCGGCATACGCGTGATCGACCTGGATGAGGTGCTCGGAGGCATACGCAAGCTGGTGCTGCGCGGGCTCGTCGATGAACCCCACGGGCACGAAGAACCACCCGGGAAACCCGTGCCGTTCGAGCACCGGCGCCGCCACGTCGTAGTTGGTCCGGAGCCCGTCGTCGAAGGTGATGAGCAGCCCCGGGCGACGCCCCGTCCATCGCCCCTCGCGATAGAAGCGGTCGAGATCTGCGCGGCCCACGGGCTCGAAGTGCTCCGCGTAGAACTCCATCTGGCGTTCGAACGACGCAGCGAACTCCGGGGGCGTGCCGTGGTAGTTCACCACGCGCACGTATCCCCCACGGTGCACGGCCGACTGCGCGTGCAGCAGCATCGTGCTCACGCCCGTCACGCCCAACGCCCTCGCGAGCGCGCGCTTCTCTCGCCGGATGCCGAAGTCCATCGCCTAGAACATCACGTACACGAAGGGCGACACCTCGCCCGACGCGTCCTCTCGCAACGCATACACCGCACGTGCGGCCTCGGTGAAGCGGGTCGATGCATCGGCCAGCTCGAAGCGACCGAGGGCGCGCCAGTGCGCGGCAAGGCGTCGCTCGAAGTCTTCGAAGCCCTCGCACGAAGGGGTCACGAAGTCCTCGCGGCGCATCGCAGGCTGCGGGCGGCGCACGTAGTAGCTCTCCACCGAGGCGTCGGGCTTCGAGGGAAAGGGCGCACGTCCCTCGGCCTCGGCGCGCGCGGCCATCGGAACAATCACCGCGTCGAAGAGGGCGCCGAGCGCGGCGCGGGGGTCAGTCGAGCTCATAGGTCTCCTTCCAGTTCTCGGCGTCGTCGAAGCGCGGCTGCTCGCGGCGCCACACGAGGCAGTCTTCGAGCACGAGCAGGTCCATCTCCGTGCGCATGAAGCAGCGGTACGCGTCGGAGGGCGTGCACACGATCGGCTCGCCGCGCACGTTGAACGACGTGTTCACCAGCATGCCGCAGCCCGTGGCCCGCTCGAACGCTTCGAGCAGCGCGCGGTACTCCGGGTGCGTCTCCGCGTCGACGGTCTGGATGCGCGCGGAGTAGTCCACGTGCGTGACCGCCGGCACATCGCTGCGCGCCTGGTGAAGCACCGCGAGCATGTCGTCGTCGCCCTCGCGAAACGCGCGATCGTCCATCGCGATGCGCCGCGACGCACAGACCGGCGCGATGAGCAGCATGTACGGGCTCTCGCACTGCAGGTCGAAGTAGTCCGCGCAGCGCTCGCGCAGCACGCTCGGCGCGAAGGGTCGGAACGACTCCCTGAATTTGATCTTCAGGTTCATCACCGACTGCGTCTCCTTGTTGCGCGGATCGCCCAGGATCGACCGCGCCCCGAGCGCGCGGGGACCGAACTCCATGCGGCCCGCGAGCCATCCGACGATCTTGCCCTCGGCGAGGTGACCGGCCACCACCGCGGCGCGCTCCGCGAGCCCCTCGATGCGCGTGTACGGATACCCGTGACGGTCGAGGAACGCGCGCACCTCGTCGCTCGAATACCGCGGCCCGAGGTAGCTGCCCTTCTGCTTGTCGCGCCCCTTCGCGTCGACCGCGCGGGGCTCACCGAAGTACATGTGGTTCGCGAGCAGCGCCGCGCCGAGCGCTCCGCCCGCATCGCCCGCCGCGGGCTGGATCCACACGTTGTCGAAGATCCCCTCGGCCACGAGCTTGCCGTTCGCCACGCAGTTGAGCGCAACACCGCCGGCCATCACCAGGTTGCGCTCGCCGGTCACCTTGCGGAGGTGGCGCGCGGTCTTGAGCACGATCTCCTCGGTGAGCTTCTGCACGCTGGCGGCGAGGTCCATCTCGCGGCGCGTGATGCGCGATTCGCCTTCGCGCGCGGGGCCGCCGAAGAGCGCCGCGAAGCGGTCGTTCGTCATCACCATGCCGTCGAGGTAGCCGAAGTACGACGTGTCGAGGCGGTACGAGCCGTCGTCGCGCACGTCGATGAGGTGCTCGCGCATCACGTCGTAGAAGCGCGGCTCGCCGTAGGGCGCGAGGCCCATGAGCTTGTACTCGCCCGAGTTCACCTTGAACCCGCAGAAGTACGTCACCGCGCTGTAGAGAAGCCCCAGCGAGTGCGGGTAGTCGATCTCGCTGAAGAGCTCGACGTGGTTGCCGCGGCCCGCGCCGAGGCTCGTCGTCGCCCACTCGCCCACGCCGTCGAGGGTGAGCACCGCCGCGGACTCGAAGGGCGACGGATAGAACGCGCTCGCCGCGTGGGCCATGTGGTGCTCGGCGAAGAGCACGCGGCCCTCGCGACCGAGCGTGCCCAGCGCGCGGCGCACGTGCTCGTTCACCCACACCTTGTTGCCGAGGATCGACGTTGCGGCCTTCACGAACTGCTCGCGGCCGCGCGCGCCCACCGCGATGGAGTTCTCGACCACGCGGTCGAAGGTCGCGAGGGGGTTGTCGTAGAAGACCACGGCGTCGAGGTCCGAGGCCTCGACGAAGGCCTCTTCGAGGCAGTAGTTCACGGCGCGCGCGGGGAAGCGCGGGTCGTGCTTCTTGCGCGAGAAGCGCTCCTCCTGTGCGGCCGCGAGGATCTCGCCGCCCTGCACGAGGGCCGCCGCGGAGTCGTGATAGAACGCTGAGAGTCCGAGGATCGTCTTCGCCATCGGCGTGTGACCTGTGCGGGGCGTTGAGGGGTCGAGAGGGTCCTAGGGAGAGATCGCCGCGAGCGCGCGCTCGACCGCGGGCGCCAGCGAGGCCGCGATGGCCTCGTGGCCCTCGGGCGTCGGGTGCACGTCCGTCGCAAAACGGAACGCGCGACGCTGCGCCATCGGGTAGCGCAGCAGGTCGGGCAGCGGGTCGTGGAGCAGGCAGCCCGTGTCGGCGCTCAGCTCACGAAAGCGCGCCTGGTATCCGTCGGCGTCGCAGGTCTCTTCGATGTGCTGATAGAGCGGCAGCGGCATGAGCATCACGGGCCGCTGCGACGCGCGGATCCACTGCGCGAGCACCGCGCGCATGAGCATCCATCCGGGCGACGTGGCGCTGTCGTAGTCGGGCACCGGCTGGTAGCGCGTGAGGCGCTGCACGACGTCCTTCGCGCCCACCGCGGTCACCACCTGGCGGAGCAGCGCGAAGCGCCCTCCACGATCGACCGCCTCGCGCTCCTCGGGCGGCAGCTCATGGTCTTCGAAGGGCTCGCGCCGCGGCGGAACCTGATGGAGCGTGAGGGCCTCGCCGTCGAGCGTGTAGTAGGGCTTCGCGTACGTGCGCTCGTGGCCGCTCGCGTCGAGGTAGCGCCGGTAGCGGGCCGTCACCCGTCGCACGTTCTCGACGAGCACACCCACCACCACGAGGTCGTGCTCCACGCCCTGCGCGAACTCGCGCCACGCGAGAAACTGCTGGTCGGTGCCCGTGCCCGAGAGGCCGTAGTTGTAGACCTCGGCGTCGCGGAGGCGCGCTTCGAGGCCCTCGGCGTAGCGCCGTCCGTTCGACACGCCGTCGCCCGCGGTGAACGAGTCGCCGAAGAGCAGCACGCGCCGCTTGCCCGGCGTGCGCGCCGCGGTGAACGCGCGGTTCGATCGGAAGCCCGCCTCGTTGGTCTGCACGAGGTAACCGCCGGCCTCGTGCGGCACCCGCGCCTTGAGGTTCGGAATGAAGCGGTAGCCGATCACCGGGTGGTATTCGAAGAGCTGTCGCGACATCGGGGAGGGTTACCGGTAGCGGAAATGGGCCCGCGCGTATACCGCGACTCGCAGCGGCGCGCGATGGCTCCTCCGTGGTTGCGGTGCGTGCGGGCGACGTTCAGCGCGGGCGGAGCGTGTCAGCGCGCCGCATCGTTGCGCGTGTCGAGCACCGCGAGGGCGACGCGTCGGTTGAGGGCGCGGTGCGTCGCCGAATCGTTGCGGGCGATGGGGCGCGTCGACCCGTAACCGCGAGCCACGAGGCGCGCGCTCGCGATGCCGTGCTCCACGAGGTAGAGCCGCACGGCGTCGGCGCGGCGCTGCGAGAGGGCGAGGTTCGTGGCGGCGCTCCCGCGGTCGTCGGTGTGTCCCTGCACCTCGACGCGCAAGAGCTCGCGATGCGCCGCGAGGAGGGCCACCAGCGAGTCGAGCGTGTCGAAGCTGCGACCGCCGACGATGTGATTGCTGCCGGGGGCGAAGTTGATCGTGCCGAGCAGCGTGATCGCGCCCTCGCTGAGCGTCACGAGCGCGGGGGCGTCGGGGCATCCGTCGCCGTCGTCGACGTTGTTGAAGGTCTCGGGGCGATCGGGGCATCGGTCGCGGTGGTCGCTCACGCCGTCGCGGTCTCCGTCGCCATCGGGGCACCCCGCGCGGTCGGGGTCGGGCTGCGCGCCGACGGGCTCGTCGGGACAGCGGTCGGCGTGGTCGGCGATGGCGTCGCGGTCGCGGTCTCCGTCGGGACATCCCGGGCGCATCGGATCGCGCTGCGATCCAGCGGACTCCGCGGGGCAGAGGTCTTCGCCGTCGTACACGCCGTCGCCATCGGCGTCGGTGTCGACGCAGCCGCGCCGCGTGGGAGACGGGTGCGCGCCCATCGCGACGGTCGGGCACATGTCGTCGCGGTCGGGAACGCCGTCGCCGTCGTGGTCGCGCGCGGGCGCTTCGGGCGGCGCGGGTTCGGGGGCCACGACGGGCGCGCGCGGCGGAGGGCTCCACGTGAGCGCGAGGCCGCTCATCACATAGCGCGCGTCGTCGGGAAAGGGTTCCGGCGCGCCGTCGTCGCGGGTCTCACCCTGGATGACCTGCGTGTACCGCGCGAAGGGGCCGAGCGAGAGCGCGCGCGTGAGCACCACATCGAGGCCGAGGCCCGCGTCGAGGAGCGGTGCGCGGTCGTGGCCTGTCATCGCGAGACCCGCGTGCGCATCGAGGCGCAACGACATCCGCGCGCCGAGCAAAGGCCGTACGCTCAAGCCCAGCGTCGGCGCGAAGACCCACCCCGTCGGCGCGCCCGTGCTCGACGGAAACGCCGCCGCGCTCACTGCCGCCTCGACGTGAAGCGCATCGACCACACGCCACGCGAGACGCAACGACGCCGACCCCGCCACGTCGCGATAGCCCGGCGCGCTGCCCGACCACGCCTGCACGTCGTCGTTGCGCTGGTAGCTCGACACCATCGCGCCCACGCCGAGCTCCGCGCCCACCGAGAGCCGCTCGATCGCACGCCCCTGCGCGGCGGCGCTCGCGGCGGCGAGCAGCACCGTGGCAACGATCGAGGAGCTCGTCGCGGCGCGCACCATGGCGAGCGAGGGTTGTCGCGTGCGAGCGCGCGTCGGCGCAAGGGGACGTCGATGACCCTGCGCCCGCGGTGTGCACGATCACAGGCACAGCGAAAGCCCTTGCGGAATGCGAAGAACTGCGGCGTGCATCGTCGACGTGCGCGATGCAGACCGCCCGCGGTGGAGCGGTCTTGCGCGCGTGGGCCCCACCCGATGAAGCGCTCCCTCCGATCGCGTCTGTTGTCCCTCGCGCTGGCGTTCGCGGCGGCGCCTGCGTGCACCGACGTGCGCTTCGGGGGCTCGGTGCTCGGCGGCGACGCGCGCGCACCCCTCGACGTGCCCGTGATCGACGACACGCCAGAGGTCGTCGATGCGCTCGATGCGCTCGATGCGCCCGACGACGACGTGCGCAGCGACGCCGACGACGCCTCCGAGGTCGAGGACGTCGTCGAGGCCGGGTGCGCCGACGATCGCGCGTGCAGCGACCCCGAACACCCCGTGTGTGACCGCGCGACGGGGCGGTGTGTGGGATGTGATCCCGGCGACGACCGATGCCCGCGCGGACGCTACTGCAGCCCCTCGACGCGCGCGTGCGTCGACGGCTGCCGCATCGACGACGACTGCGGCGGGAGCAACCGGCTCTGCGACGTGGGGCGGCACGTGTGCGTCGCGTGTCGTCGCGATGCCGAGTGCGGCGCGGGCGCGTTCTGCGTGGGCGGACAGTGCACCACCACGTGCTCCGAGACCGTGCCCTGCAGCGCCGGTCAGACGTGTTGTGCGGGCGTGTGCATCGACGTGGCGCGCGACGCGATGAACTGCGGCGCGTGCGGCCGCGCGTGTGCCGTCCCGTCGGCGGTCGCGGTGTGCGCCGCGGGCGCGTGCGCGGTCGGGAGCTGCGTCGACGGAGCCGGCGACTGCGACGGCGACGCGCGCAACGGATGCGAGACGGAGCTCCGGTCGACGCTCCACTGCGGCGCGTGCGATCGGGTGTGTCCGGTGCGTCCCAACGCGACCCCGACCTGCGACGCGCGCGGCGCGTGCGGTTCGGTGTGCCGCGCAGGCTTCTTCGACTGCGACGGCGATGCGCTCAACGGCTGCGAGGTGTCGTCGGCCGACGACCTCGCGAACTGCGGCGCGTGCGGCAACGCGTGTGCGTTCGCGTCGGGGCGCGCGGTGTGTGCCGCGGGGCGCTGCATGCTCGCGGGCTGCATCGAGGGGCGCGGTGACTGCGACGGCGATGCGCGCAACGGCTGCGAGGCCGACCTCCGCACGTCGACGGCGAGCTGCGGCGCGTGCGGTCGCGTGTGCACCGCGGGGCCCAACGCGACGGCGCGTTGCGACCTCGGCGTGTGCGCCGTTACATGCAACGCGGGCTTCGCCGATTGTGATGGGAGCGCGGCGAACGGCTGTGAGGTCGACACGCGCACGAGCGCGCTTCATTGCGGCGCGTGCGGTCGCGTGTGCGCGGCGGCGGGCGCGACGACGAGCTGCGCGGGCGGCGTGTGCTCCGTCACCCGATGCGCGGGCACGACGGCGGACTGCAACGCGCTCGCGGGCGACGGGTGCGAGGTCGACACGGCCACCTCGCTGCGTCACTGCGGCGCGTGCGGTCGCGCGTGCGCGGCGGGCCAGGTCTGCGTCGCAGGGGCGTGCGTGATCGACTGCGGCGGGCTCACGCGCTGCGGCGTCTCGTGCGCAGACCTCCGCATCGACTCGCTCAACTGCGGCGCGTGCGGACGCGCCTGCGGCGTCGGCGAGTCGTGCATGGCGGGCGTGTGCACGCTCGTGTGCGCGAGCCCCACGACGGCCTGCGCGGGGCGCTGCGTGACCCCCGGAACAGACCGCGCGAACTGCGGCGCGTGCGGGAACGTCTGCGCCACCGCGCCGAACGCGACGGCGACCTGCACGGGCGGCGTGTGCGGGTTCGCATGCACGGCGGGATTCAGCGATTGCGACGGCGCGGCGGCGAACGGGTGCGAGACCGCGACGGCCACGAGCGCGACGAACTGCGGTGCGTGCGGCGCGCGCTGCGCCTTCACGAACGCGGCGGCCACCTGTGCGGGCGGACGCTGCGCGATGGGCGCGTGCGCGACGGGCTTCGCCGATTGCGACGGGAGCCCGGCGAACGGATGTGAGGCCGCGCTCGCGAGCGATCCGCGGAACTGCGGCCGATGCGGAACGGTCTGCGCGACGTCGTGCGCGGCGGGCGTGTGCGCGCCCGTGACGGTGATCGACGGACCCACCGTGGTGAACACCCTCGCGGCGCCGGTGACGGCCCTCGCAGGAACGCGCGCGGCGATGATAGTGGGCACGACGACGCCGACCTTTGCGCCCGGCACCGCGGTGTTGCTTCACCAGACGCAGGGCGCGGCCGACGCGGTCGGAGTCTGGGAGGTGAACCGCGTGGTGGCCGCGTCGGGGCCGTCGATCCAGTTCGAGAGCGCGCTGCGCGGGAGCTACACCACGGCCGGGGCCACGGCGCGCGCGCAGATCGTGGCGATCGCGCAGTACGACGACCTCCTCGTGGCGCCGGGCGGCGAGCTCACCGCGCCCGAGTGGAACGGGAGCACCGGCGGCGTGCTCGCGGTCGAGACCCGCGGCGACCTCGTGGTGCGCGGCACGATCACCATGGCGGCACGTGGTTTCCGTGGAAACCGTCGCACGTGTGGTGCAGGGGCGAACCGCTGTCAGTACGGCGTGCAGGGGGAGTCGTGGGCGGGCCGCGGCGGCGCGTCCATCGCGGCGAACGCGGGCGGCGGCGGCGGCGGCGGACGCGGACAGGATTGCGGCGCAGGCGGCGGCGGCGCGTACGGTCCCGGCGCGGGCCGCGGCTCGGCGGGCGATTGCAACGGCGACGTCGAGGGCCTCTGCGCGATGCAATGCCCCAACGAGGGAGGCGCCGCGGGCACGGCCTACGCAGTCGGCGCACCGGGCGATGTGCTCCACCTCGGAAGCGCAGGCGGGGAGGGTGGCGCCGACGAAGACGGCAGCCTCCCGGGCGGCGGTGGCAACGGCGGAGGCATCGTGTGGTTGCGCATCGGCGGCGCGCTCTCCGTCACGGGAACGGTCTCGGCCAACGGAGCCGATGGGTTCAACGGCGACCAGTTCTCGTGCGGCGGAAGCGGCTGCGGCATGGGCGGCGGCGGTGGCGGTGCCGGCGGCGCAGTGCGTGTGATTGCATCGCGCGCGACGCTCGGCGCAGGCGCGGTGACAGCCACCGGTGGCGCCGGCGGACAGTGCTCGTGTCGCACCCTTGACGTGGCGCGCGCAGCCCCCGCAGGCCGCGGCGGCGCGGGGCGCGTGAGCGTCGTCGCTGCGTCAGTCGTCGGGAGCTCCGTGCCCGCGTACGAAGCGCGCTGAACGGCCAACGCGCGGCCGATACGCCGCGGCGCTCGCATGAAATGCGGTAAGGGCGAGCGGTCTGGTATCCAATCAGCACAGAACCGCCATGACGTCGCCTGCAAGCCCCAACCAGCCCGGAGAGTTCGCGCGCGGCGCGACGGTGTTCGGGCGGTACGTGATCGACCGCTGCGTGCGTCGCGATCGCATCGCGTCGGTGTATGCGGCGCACGACCGCGAGCAGCCGACCACGTGGCGCAACGTGTGGACGGTGCGCGCCGATCAGATCGAGCGTTCCCCCGAGCACGCGCGGCGCTTCGGGCTCGCGATGGAGCGCGTGCGTGCGCTTCAGCACCCGTCGATCGCAGCGGTCGCGCAGTGGCACCTGGAGCAGCAGATTCCGGCGGTGCTCTCGACCCTTCACGTCGGGCGATCGCTGCGTGACGTGATCGCGAGCGAGCCCTTTCTGGGCGTCGAAGAGGTGGCGCGCGCCGTGGTGGCCGTCGCCGAGGCGCTCACGGTGATGCACCAGGCGAAGCCCACGGTGATGCACCACGCGGTGTGCCCCGAGAACGTGGTCTGCGGTGACGAGGGCGGCGTGTGGCTCGAAGGCGCGGGGTACCTCCACGCGCTCATCGCCGCGGGCATGACGACGGCGGCCCACGTCGCGACGCACGCGCCGCCGGGCTACCACGTGCCGCAGGAGCTCCTGGGCCGCGAGGATCCCATCGCGGACGTGTTCCAGCTCTCGGTGCTCGCCTTCGAGGCGCTCACCGGGCAGCTCCCCTTCGCGGCGCTCACGTCGGCCGATGTGTCGGCGGCGCTCCGCGGTCCTCTCCCTTCGGCGTCGGCGCTTCGGCCTGGAATCTCTCCCGAGATCGACGAGGTGTTCGACGGCGTGTGGCGCGCGACGCTGAACCGCACCGAGGCCACGCCGCTCGCCTTCGCCCGCGACCTCGCGCGCGTGCTCGGCGAAGACCGCAGCCTGCGCCCCACGTTCCCCGGTGCTTCCATCGGTGGCGCCCGCGGACGCGCGCGTCTCGGCGCGCAGATCGTGGCCCCCGTCGACGACGCGCTCGACGTCCACGAGGTGAGCAACGTCCACGGTCCACAGGTGATCGAGTTCGCGCCGCTGCCCGAAACGCCCTCGCCTTCCTCGCCCGTCGACGTGACCTCGGTGAAGCCCACGCTCGTCGGCGCCACGGGGGTTCGCCTCTCGACGCAGCCTCCGCCGCCGCACGACCTCCGCGCGCGCGGTCCGCTTCCGCGCATCACGCGCAGTCGTCCGCCTGCGCGCCTTCGCGACGAGCATCCCTCGCACGACGAACGTCCGCCGCTCGACGATCGCCCGACGCCCTCGGTGGGCTACGAGCGCATCAAGCTGCTCGGGGCCGACGCCGAGGTGGTGGCGCAACGGCGCGACGCCGTCGAGGCCGCGGGCATCGAGCTCGAACCCGATGTCGTTCGCCCGTCGCCCGACACGACATCGCAGATCGAACAGGAACTCCTCGACGTGCTCCGTCGCACGGGTGCGATCAAGACGCCCGCGCACGAGGCGTCGCCGCGCAAAGACGAGATGCCCCCGCCGCCGTCGCACACCACGCGACCGACCGTCGGCGCGCGCGTGCCCGTCGTGCCGCGTGCGACCTCGTCGAGCACGCCGCGCGGAGACATTCCTCCGCCGCCTCGCGTGCCCCTCGACGCGATGGTGGGCGAGGCCGAACCGTCACCTGCTCCTCCATCGCCTTCGGCACTACGCGCGCCCTCGTCGCCCGAGGTGTCGATCTTCGAGGTGGTGCCCGAAGACTCGACCACCGAGATCACGCTCAGCGAGATCCTCGATGCGCCGCCTCCGCCGCCGAAGCCCTCGTCGCGCCCGCCCGCGGTGCCCGCCGCTGCCGTGGCCGTGCAACACGACGAGCTCGCCCGGCCCGCCGCGGAGCACACGGCCCCGCAGGGCTCGCCGCTCTCGTCGCGCCCGCACGCGGTGGAGCCTGTCTCCAGGCCTCCGGCGCTCCCCTCGTCGCGCCCGCCGCGCCTCGAGACCCCGCCGCCGCCTGTGGCCGACGACCCGCCGACCACGCGACTGCCCTCGACGCGCCCTTCGAAGCCCTCGGAGCTCCAGGCCGCGCGCTCGGCGCCGCCCGTGCGTCCCGACCCGTCGCCGACGACGCCTCCGCCCGCGCCGACGCCTCCCGCCGACAACTCGTGGGCCGCGGCCTCGCGCTACCTCGGCATGTCGACGGTCGTCGCGGCGCTGCTCGTGACGGGCGGGATGGTCTACATGCGCTCCTCGCTCGACGGTCTCCGCGCCGACCTCGCGCAGTACCGTGCCGAGAACGCCGCGCAGCCGTCGACGACGCCCGACGAGCTCCCCGACGTGACCGCGACGCTCCCCGATGCGACCACGACAGAGGCCGATGCGCAGGTCGTCGCTTCGCAGCCCGATGCCTCACTCGATGCGCCGCAGGATCGCTCCGCCGTCGACGTGACGCCTCCGCCCGACGCCACGCCGCGCGCCGACGCTGCGCGAAGCACATCGACGACGAGCGCGCCGCGGCCGTCGGTCTCGCAGGAAGGCGTGCCTCCCGAGTCCGAGCGTGTGCGCCTTCAAGGGCACGTGCGCGCGGGCGTGAACGACTGCATCGAGGGCGTCGAGAGCGCGCGCATGGTGGTGGTGAACGTGCGCTTCAACGGCATCACGGGCGGTGTGGAGCGCGTGCGTCTGCACGGCGTGTTCGCAGAGCCGCCGCTCGGGCCGTGCATCGAGGAGGCCGTGCGTCGCGCGCAGTCGGCGCCCTTCGAAGCGCCCTTCTGGGAGACCGAGTTCCGCTTCCCGGTGCCTCAGCCGCGGTGGCGTCCGCCGATGTGATGGGCGCTCACTGACGGAGCGAGACCGCCGCGATCTTTCGTCCGCCCTCGGTGAACCACAGCACGCCGCGGTCTTCGTCACCGGGAATGCGGCAGACCGACTGCGTCCAGTCGCACACGAGGTCCGCGCAACGGAGGCCCGCGAAGGGCCCGAGCGCCGTCGTGCCGAGGTGTTGCAGGTCTCGCCGCGCGATCCGCTGCGGAGCGCCGCGAAGGGGCTGCCAGGCCTCCTGGTACGTGATGGTGGCGAGCGACGGGCCCACCGCGTTGAGCAGCTCGCGCGCATCGCCGCCGGCCACACGATCGAGGAGCGGGCACGCCACGTCGCGGTCGCTCGGGTACGCGCGGAACCCTCGCAGGTGCGCATCGACGGCGCGGAGATCGCTGTCGTTGAAGGTCGCACGCTGCATGTCGAGTCGGTGCACGAGGTCATGCTGCGTGACCGTCGACGGCGAGCGCACGCTCGCGACGGAGAACACCGGGCTGTTGTCACGGCCGCGCGCGAAGGTTACGAGCTCGAGCCCGCCGTCGCGCTCGTAGTCGCGAAGGTGAAGCTCCAGGCTGCCGAGCGTCACGGTGCCGATCGAGCGGTCGACGTAGGGCCGCGGCGCGTGCTCGCCATCGATCACATAGACGCGCGTCTCGGCACCGCCCGCAGCGCGTGCGACCTGAAACGCGAGGGCGCGCGACGACCCGCGGGTCATGGTCATCACCGGGCCCTGCACGGTGCCGTCGAGCGTGAGCGATTCGGCGAGGCCCTGCTCGTCGGGACCACCCTGAACCTCCGCACCCCACGGCGTGGGCGCGCCCTCCGACGTGAGCTCGCGACCTCCGTCGGCCCCCTCCATCAACGCGGCGACGACGATGCGCTGGCCCTCGTTGCGAAGGAACACCTGCGCGTCGCCACGAGACACATCGCGGGCCACACATCGGTCGCCCGCGGTGCAGTCCATCGAGCGCGCGACACCGCGAAGGAGCTCCATGGCGCGCGCGAGGTGAGGACTCGTGGGATCGCCCTGCGGCGAGACGTAGTTGAGCTCCTGAAACAGTCCGACCTGCCACGCGCGGAGCGTGGGCGCGCCCTCGGGGCTGAGGTGATCGAGCAGTCGGTTGGGACCGTTCGTGGCGATGTCGGTGACGACACGCGTCGCGTCGCGCGCGCTGGGATCACGCGGGGGCACGGGAAACGCGAGGCGGCGGTCGAGGTCTTCGACGTCGGTGGCGCGGAGCAGCGGCGCTTCGAGCGGAGAGAGGAGCCCCACCTCGGGGGCCCGCGCATCGCCGGGACGGGGCAGGGGAAAGATCGCGAGCAGTTGCGCATCGGCGGGCATGTCGTCGAGCGCGTTGCTGCGCCCGAGGAGGTAAACCCAGCCCTGCGAGATGCGCCCGAAGCTCACCCGCGCCCCGACGGGAAAGCGCTGCACGCGATGGACCTCATCACCGCGCGGATCGTGGAACAGCACCCACACATCGCTGGCCTCACCCTCGGTGCCCGTGGCCATCACGGCGGAGAAGCGGCCGTTGTAGACGTCGGTGCAGAGCGGGCCGAAGTGCAGCGTGCGACCCTGACGAAAGCGCGCGAGCGCACGCGCGGTCTCGCGCGGACACTGGCGCACCGAATCGACGGCGGGAGGATTGCCGCCGAGCCGTGAGGCGCGGGCGCTCGCGGCGGCGCGACGGGCGTTGGCGACGGTGCGCTCGCGGCGCGGTGGAGGCGCGGTTCCTTCGCACGCGACAAGGGCGGCGAGGAGCGCGAGCAGGGCGGGCGTACGCATCGAACGGCCGCGGACCGTATCACAACCGACGCGCGAAAAAGCACATCGCCCCGCGACCTCCGGCGCCGCGTCTGCGAGGGGCAGGGCGGCGCGTTCGGCGCGGGGCGACGCGCGATCGATCGGGGCTCTCGATCAGAACCCCGAAGCGGTCATCTCAGAAGTCCATGTCGCCGCCGTGCGCGTGGCCGTGGCCACCGCCCGCGGGCTTCTTCTCGTCCTTCGGACGCTCGGCGACGAGCGCCTCGGTCGTGAGCATGAGGCCCGCCACCGACGACGCGTTCTGAAGCGCGCAGCGCACCACCTTGGCCGGATCGATCACGCCCATTTCGAGCATGTCGCCGAAGGTGTCCGACGCGGCGTTGTAGCCGAACGACCAGTTGCCCTCGCGGACCTTGTTCACGACGATCGAGCCGTCGACGCCCGCGTTCGCAGAGATCTGGCGGAGGGGCTCCTCGCAGGCGCGGCGGATGATCTTCACGCCGAAGTTCTGCTCGTCGCTGAGCTTGAGGCCGTCGAGCGCGCCGACGAGGCGGATGAGCGCCACGCCGCCGCCGGGCACGATGCCCTCTTCCACGGCCGCGCGCGTCGCGTTGAGCGCGTCCTCGACGCGGGCCTTCTTCTCCTTCATCTCGACCTCGGTCGCCGCGCCGACCTTGATCACGGCCACGCCGCCGGCGAGCTTCGCGAGGCGCTCCTGGAGCTTCTCGCGGTCGTAGTCGCTGGTGGTGTTCTCGATCTGCGCGCGGATCTCCTTCTCACGCGCCTTGATCTTGTCGGCCGCACCCGCGCCGTCGATGATGGTGGTGTTGTCCTTGTCGATCTTGACGCGCTTGGCGCGGCCGAGATCCGACAGGGTCACGTTCTCGAGCTTGGCGCCGAGCTCCTCGGAGATCACCTGACCGTTGGTCAGGATGGCGATGTCCTTGAGCATCTCCTTGCGGCGGTCGCCGAAGCCGGGGGCCTTCACGGCGGCGCACTGGAGCGTGCCACGGAGCTTGTTCACGACGAGCGTCGCGAGCGCCTCGCCCTCGACATCTTCGGCGATGATCACGAGGGGCTTCTGCTGACGCGCGATGCCTTCGAGCACCGGGAGCAGGTCCTTCATGTTGGAGATCTTCTTCTCCGAGATGAGGATGAAGGCGTCCTCGAGCACGGCCTCCATGCGCTCCGGGTCCGTGACCATGTACGGCGAGAGGTAGCCGCGGTCGAACTGCATGCCCTCGACCACGTCGAGCGTCGTCTCGGCGCTCTTCGCCTCCTCGACGGTGATCACGCCTTCCTTGCCGACCTTCTCCATCGCCTTCGCGATGAGCTGGCCGATGGTCTCGTCGCCGTTGGCCGAGATGGTGCCGACCTGCGTGATCTCCTTCGGATCCTGGGTCTGCTTCGCGCGGGTCTTGAGCTCGTTGACGATCGCCTCGACGGCCTTGTCGATGCCGCGCTTGATCTCCATCGGGTTGTGGCCCGCGGCCACGAGCTTCGAGCCCTCGCGGAAGATCGACTGCGCGAGCACGGTCGCCGTCGTGGTGCCGTCACCCGCGGTGTCCGAGGTCTTCGAAGCGACCTCGCGCACCATCTGGGCGCCCATGTTCTCGAACTTGTTCTCGAGCTCGATCTCCTTGGCGACCGTCACGCCGTCCTTGGTCACGACGGGCGACCCGAACGACTTCTCGATCACCACGTTGCGGCCCTTGGGGCCGAGGGTGACCTTCACCGCGTTGGCGAGGGCGTCAACGCCGTGGAGCACGAGCTTGCGGGCGGTTTCCTGGTAGACGATTTCCTTGGCAGCCATCTTCGCTTCTCCGTATGTCGCTTGTTTCTAGAGGTTTCGTGAGGGAGCGTTGATCAGCGCTCGATGATGCCGAGGATGTCTTCCTCGCGGATGATGAGGTGCTCGACGTCGTCGATCTTCACCTCGGTCCCCGAGTACTTGCCGAAGAGGATCTTGTCGCCGGCCTTCACCTCGAGCGCGATGAGCTTGCCGTCCTTGTCGTGCTTGCCAGCGCCGACGGCCACGACCTCACCCTCGATCGGCTTCTCCTTGGCGCTCTCGGGGATGTAGATCCCGCCCTTGGTGCGCTGCTCGGCCTCGAGGCGACGGATGAGAATGCGGTCGTGCAGGGGACGAATCTTCATGGTGCTCTTCACTCCGTTGGGGGGCGGCGCGTGTTGTGGGCTGCCGCCGGTGGTTGAAACGATCGCTGCGGACCTCGCGCTCCTGGTCCTCAGCGCGACCCACACACATCCGCACGCCATGAAGACGTGAGAGGCCGTGGACGCGCCGGTCAGAGACCCAAGGCGTGCGCAGACACCCGCCCGTGGTGGACTTCCAGCGCACCGCGAACACGGCAGGGCATCACCCCACCCGCCGCGCGGCGAGCGCACCACGGAGATTTCTGGCACTCCCTCGGTTCGACTGCCAGGAGCGGCGCGGAAGATAAACTCCAAGTGGGAGGTGTCAAGAGCCCCCCGACGGGGCCGACGCATTTCGCGAAGTGCGGTGGTTTCAATGGGTTGGCACTCGTGATGTAGGTGTGCCAGCCCGGTGTCACGCGCGGGGAGGGGCCAACGTCGGGCCATGGGGAGAGGCCGCGCGAAAACCGGCCGATGTCCGATCGCAACGGTACCGTCTGACGTGATGTGCGTCGCCGCGCGCGCTCGCTCTGGACGGCGTCGGAGATCGCGCAGACATCCTGGAGAGCGACCGGAGGTGAAGCGATGACGATCGAAACCTGCGCAGACCTGGGGGGATATTTCCGTGCGGTGCTCGACACGGCGCTCCAACGTCGACGGGTGCGGGCGGCGCCCGAGACCGCGGCCTACGTCGCCGAGCTGCTCGTGACCTACGCCGCGCGCCCTGCGGCGGGGTTCCTCGACCGCCCCATCGTGCACATTCTCGACGAGGCGCTCTCGCAGCCCGGTGCGACGCGCGGCCACGCGCTCCAGACCGTGGGCGACGGGGCCCTCTACCTCTCGGGCGTATTCGCCGAGCACGTCGAGCACGCGCAGGGGACCACGGGCTTCTACGTGCGTATCGGGGCCTTCGCGTATCGAGAGGCGGCGGCCCTCGTGCGCGAAGAGGCAGGCACCGAACCCGTCGCGCTGGTGGAGCTCGGCGAGCAGTTTCCGCGCTTCGTCGACGTGCTGGCCGAGGTTGCCGAGTCGCAGGCGCTGGGCGCCGTCACGCGGAGCCTCGTGCAGCTCTATGACCGCGTGAAGAACGGTGGGAGCGAACGCGCGGCCGAGGAGCTCGCGCGCCGTGGCGCGTTCACCGTTCGTCGTGGTGGGAGCGCCTGAGACGCACGCGCTTCGAAACGACGCGAGGCCCGCTCCGTTTCAGGGAGACCGGGCCTCGCGAGGCAGACGGAACAGGGATCAGCCGAAGCGGCGCTTCTGGTCCTGGATGTACTCTTCGACCGCGTCGCGCGACGGTCGGTGGAAGTGCACCTTGCCCGCTGCGATCTCGCGAAGCGAGAGCACCGAGGGCTTGTTGCGGTACTTGTGCTGGTCGATCTGGAGGCGCGCGCCCTTCATGAGCTGACGGGTACGCACGGCCGCGAGGATCACGAGCGCGAAACGGTTCTCTTCTTTGTCGAGGCAGTCTTCGACGGTGACGCGAGCCATGGTGTCTCCTGAAGGGGCTGCGGAACCTATCGCCGTTTTGCGCCGGTCGCAAGCGCGCGTCGCGACGGCCGTGTCGAAGCCCCGCTCACTCGTGCGAGGGGAACTCGATCGTGAAGGTGGTTCCGACGTCGACGGCGCTCTCGACCTGGAGGGCCGCGCGGTGCTGCTCGAGAATGCTCCGCACGATCGAGAGTCCGAGCCCGGTGCCCTGGCCGTTGCCCTTCGTGGTGAAGAACGGCTCGAAGATGCGGTTGAGGTCCTTCGGCGCAATGCCGTGCCCATTGTCTCTCACGAGGGCGCGCACCACGCCGGGCTCGGGGGAGAACACGTGCACCTCGATGCGCCCGCTGCCCTGCGGCGTCGCATGGCTCGCGTTCGTGATGAGGTTCACGAACACCTGCGCGAGCTCGCCACGCAGGCCGTACACGGGCGGCGTCTCGGGCGACACGCGGAGGTCGAGCGTCGCACCGCGCTCTCGCAACACGTGCTCGCAGAACTGCGCGGCCTGGCCCGCGATGTCGCCGAGGGCGAGGGGCGAAGGCTGCTCGGCGGCCGAAGGCGTGTACGCGAGCAGTCGGCGTACGAGCGAGCGGATGCGTTCCGCAGCCTCGGCGATGCGTGCGATGCGTGCGAGGTCGCGCGGGTCTGCGTTCGGCGGCGCCCGGCGCGTGAGCTGATCGGAGTACGCGAGGATCGCCGTGAGCGGGTTGTTGATCTCGTGCACGACGCTGGCTGCGAGGCGGCCGACGCTGGCGAGCTTGTCGGCGCGCGCGAACTGCTCCTCGCGCATGCGCTGATCGGTGACGTCGCGTCCGATCACGATCGCGCCGAGCACCATGTTCGAGGCGTCGCACACCGGGCTGAACGAGAGCGCCATGAGCGGTCGTTCGCCGTCTTCGCGCGGGGTGAACGCGACCTCGATCTGCGACGATTGTCCGCGCAGCGCGGACCAGAACGATCCGCCGAGGCGTCGGCGATCCTCGGGGTCCACGAGGTCGATGAAGGAGCGCCCCGCGAGTCGCTCCGGCGGGCAGCCGATGGTGGCGGCCATCGCGGCGTTGCCCGAACGAACCGTGCCTGTGCGATCGAGCAGGGCGATGAACTCGCGGGTGCCGTCGAAGAGCGCGCGGAGCTCATTGCCGAAGCCGACGGTGGCCACGGGGGTGAGCGGGATCATGCGACGGGGTTGCTCCGCCGTGCGCGCGCGTCGCTCGCGGCCCACGGAGAGCAGCGCGGCGAGCTGGCGAGCGGCGTAGGTGGCCACGGCGAGGTCGCGCGCGAATCCAGGGTCCGGGTCCGACGCGCGTCCCGCGGTGTGGAGCGCTTCGACCGTGATCGCGCCGAGCAGCTCACCGTGCGCCTCGATGGCCACGTCGAATCCCGACGACGTTCCGTCGAGCGCGCATCGTCGCCCGTCGGTCTGAAGACGCAGCACGAGGTCGGCGCCGCCCACGAAGAGCGTGTTGGAGCGTGCAACCTCCACCGCGCGCGTGCCCGGATTCACGACGCGCACTGCGACCGCCCGCGCAGGCAGGAGCTCGACGAGCGCGTCGAGGTGCACGCCCACGATCGCGGCGTCCGTTGACGACTCGACGGTGCGTGCGAGGGCGCGCGAGAGCGTCGCGAGGATGCGATCCGCGGGCGAGCTGACCGTGTCGGCGGGCGGCGGGTGCGCGGAGATGCGCGTGCCCGATGCGCGTCGAGAGCGCGTGTGCTCGTCCATCGGAAGGCCCTCGTTGGTCGCGGGCCCATGCTGCGTGGTGCCGTGCCGCGCGCTCACTTGGCCTCCTCCGGCGGAATGGAATCGGTCTCCGTCGCGCGGTCGAGGTCGAGAATGCTCGTGCCGCCCACGTACTGTTTGGTCTCGTAGCGCGCGATCTTGCCGATCTTCCGAACGATCTCCGCCATGCGCTCCGCCTCGCGAAGGATCACGCCCGCGCTTCGTCCGATGGCCGAGTCTGCATCGGCCTTGCGTTGCAGGAGCTCGGCGTAGCCCTGGATCGCCGTCAGCGGCTGATTGAGTTCGTGCGCCGCCGCCCCTGCGAGCTCGGTGGCGATCACCTGCTTCTCGCTCAACGCCACACGCTGTTGAAACTGCGCGAGGCGCTCCTCCAACTGAATCCGTTCGCGGATGTCCGAGAACATTCCGACCGTCGCCACCTGTGCGCTGCCCTCGGCCACCATCGCGGCCGAGAGGAGCACCGGGATGCGCTCACCGAGCTTCGAGAGCACCTCCGCGCGCTGGCTCGCGAGGCGCCCCTCCGGGGCGGTGCGAATGCGTCGCATCACCTCACGCGCCGCACCGGGCGGATAGAGCATCTCGACGGACGCGGCCCCGATCACCTCGTCGCGCGCGTACCCGAGGATGCGCTCCGCAGCGGAGTTGAACAGCAGGATCGTTCCGTCGAGCCGAGCCGCGATGATCGCATCGGGCGAGCTCTCGATGAGCGACGAGAGGAACTCCTTCGTGCGCGCGAGCTCGTCGGCGGTTGCGCGCTCGTGCGTCACGTCACGGAGCGTGACGAGCACGGCATCGGTGCTCTGTTGCACGGGCGACGTCGCGATCGACACGATGCGCCGCGTCCCATCGCGGTGGAGCATCGTCAGGTCGATGCCCGACGGATATTCGCCGCGCGCGAAGCCCTCTCGCAGCGCGAGCACGCGCTCGCGGTCCGAGGCGATGAACGCATGCGCGAGCTCGCCGTTTCGCATCTCTCGCTCGTCGTAGCCCGTGACCTCGCTGACCTTCGGGTTCGCGAAGAGGACCTTGCCGTCGCGGTCGAGCACGGCCATCCCATCGGCCGACGATTGGAACAGGTCGGCATACTGCTCGAGGAGCCGAACGCGATGCGAGGCTTCGAGGTGGGCCTCCGACACCGCGAGCTGTTCCTCGCGGAGCTTCTGCACCACGCGCGCGTTGCGAAGCGCGACGGCCGTCGCGTTGGCGACCACCTGACAGAACGCGACCTCGCGCTCGTCGAGGCTCCCGCGCGCCTCCGAGGCCCGCAGAAAGAGCACGCCCACCGCGCGGTCTTCGGACCCGATGGGCACGAGCGTGAGCATCGGAAAGCGCGTCGACGACACGTGCGCGCGCACCTCCCAGAACATCGGGTGCGACGTCGCATCGTCGATCGTCAGCGGCCGTCGCGTCTCCAGCACGCGCTGAATCTCGGGGTAGCGCTCCAGGTCGATGGGGAGGTCGCGTACGCCCACGTCATCGCTCGCGACGACCACGTAGCCCACGTCGCCGGCCTCGCGGGCCACGACGATCGAACACCGGTCGACGCGCAACTCCTCGGCGATGCGTCGCACCACCAGCGCAAGGATCTCCCGCACGTCGAGCGACGAGGAGAGCGCATGCGTGAGTTCGACGAGCACGCGCGCGTCGCGCTCCTTGCGTGCGAGCTCGCGGAGTGATGCGTGAAGCGTGAGGCTGCCGCGAATGCGGGCGAGGAGCTCGCCCTCGCGGGTGGGCTTGCGTACGAAGTCTGCGGCGCCGGCGACGAACGCCCGCTCCAGCTCGTCGTCCTGCTCCGACGCGGTCACGATGATGACCGGGATGTCCCGCGTCTCCGGCCGCGCACGGAGGCGCTCGAGCACGTCGAGTCCGCTGGTCGGCGGGAGCACCATGTCGAGGAGGATCAGCGCGGGCGCACGTTCGATCGCGCGCTCGAGGCCGCGCTCGCCGTCGGCGGCCTCCTCGCAGGCGAACCCACCGCGGTGGAGGTGCGCCCGCATCGTCCGGCGCGCGACCGCATCGTCATCGATCACCAGGATGAGCGGCGCGGTAGGACGCATCGTGTCGCGCGAAGCTACCGTGTTGCCAACGCGCGTCGCAATGCGCGCCGAAGCGCGTCGCGCGGAGAGTGTTCAGCTTCGCGTCGACCACCACGCCGCGAGCGCGGCCGCGTGCACCGCGCGCACGGGGACCCCATGCGCGCGTGCGAGCTCGCGACACACGTCGAACTCGGGTTGCGCGGACGGCGTGTGCGAGTCTCCATCGGCGATCTTCACGGGCACCGCACCGAAGCGGGTCTCGACGTGTTCCGTTCGCCGGGGACGCTCCATCCGCGCGACGCCGCGCCACCGGAGCCCGAGCGTCGGCGTCTCCTCCAGTAGCGCATGACCGATTCGAGCGCGGTCGGTCGCACGCGTGATCGCCGAGAGCATCACACCTGGACGCCCCTTCTTCATTCCGATGGAGGTCGTCCACGTGTCGAGCGCTCCCTCGCGCAGGAGCACCTCCGCGGCGTGGCCGACCACCTGCGGCGACGCGTCGTCGAGGTTTGCTTCCAGCACCGCGTGGGTCTCGTCGTCTCGCTCGATGCGCGCGCCATCGTCGGGCACGCCGAGCACGACACGGAGCATGTTCGGTCGGTCCGCGAGCGAGCGCGTGCCCGCGCCGAACCCCGTAGCGACCGGGCGCATCGAGGGCCATCGCGTGAAGAGGGTCGCGTTCGCGCGCACCAGCGCAGCGCCGGTGGGCGTGACGAGCTCTGCGTCCACGGGCGCGTCGATCGTGGGCACGCCGCGGAGCACCTCGACGACCGCGGGGGCGGGCACGGGAAGCACGCCGTGGGCAGCCCGAACGAACCCGCGTCCCATCGGAAGCGGCGCACACGACACCCGCGCGCCGAGCCACTCGAGCGCAGCGCTTGCGGACACGATGTCGACGATCGCATCGACCGCGCCGACCTCGTGGAAGTGCACGTCGTCGGGCGGCATACGGTGAACGCGCCCCTCGGCCTCCGCGAGGCGCGAGAACGTCGCGAGCGCGCGGCTGCGAACGCCATCGAGCAGCGGGGCCGCTTCGAGCATCGCGCGAATGTCGCGGAACGTGCGCTGCGGATGCGAACCCTCGACGTGCACCACGAACCGTCGCGCGACGATGCCGTGCACGGAACGGGTCGGGGTGTCGATGCGGTATCCCGCGACGGGCAGGCACGCGAGCGCGCGGTCGATCGGCTCGCGCGGCACACCGAGGTCGAGGAGCGCTGCCACGAGCATGTCGCCCGCGATCCCACTGAACGCGTCGAGGTGGAGCACGTGGCCTGCGCCGGCACCGTGCGCGAGCGGCGAGGAGCCCATGACATCCGCGTCACGGTGTTGCAATTCGTCGTGCTCACCACGCGCACCGTCGTGACCAGAGGCAGACGACACGTCGTGCGAGTGGCCGTGTTCGTGGTCGTGCGAATGCGCGTGCGAGTGGTCGTGGGAGTGACCGTGATCGTGCGCGTGCGAGTGGCTGTGATCGTGGGGGTCTTGCGCCATGCGGGCCTCGGAGGAACTCGGGCGGATCACGGGCGCGTATCGCGTGCGATGCGCGGAAGTCAACGAGCGCGAGGTCGCGCCGTCGGCCCGTCGATGGTCACTGGCACGTCCGTTGCGCCAGAACTCCAGTGAGGAATGTCCGCCCCTCGGGCGATGCCACCTCACGAGAGGCCATGAATAGAACTCATGGCGGGTGGCAACTTCGAGGGTTATGCTCGGAACCGGCCGGTTGGAGAGGTCGACGCGGACGGGGCCGGTCATCGCAGGCGGATTTCATCGCATCGAAGATCGTTGGACCTGCAACCGGGAGTCGTTCCGTTGACTCCCACGGTGGGTGCGTCGTGAAGGTAGTTCACCAGGAGCTCGCCGCAGTCATGGACGATGCGGGCGTTACGCAGGCTGATCGCGCCGGCGTACGTCCGCGCGCTCCCGCGCCGGTCAAGGTCACGCCTCTGACCGGCGTTCTCTTCACCGACCCCCATGGAGGTCTCGTCGTTCGACGGGTCCGCGTGCGCGTCACCAGCGGGCCCGATCGTGGCCGCGAGGCGCTGCTCGAAGCAGGCACACTCCTCGTCGGCACGCACACCGACAACGACCTCATCCTCCGCGACACCCACGCCAGCAAGTACCACCTCGAAATCGCGCTCGTCGCCGGTGGCGTCCGCGTGCGTGATCTGGGGAGTGACTCGGGCACGTTTGTGGGAGCGACCCGGCTCAACCTCGGCGTCGTGCCGGTGGGCACGGAGCTGGGCATCGGTCGCACCACGCTGCAGCTGCTCGCCGGTGACATGGCCGTGCCGATCGCACCCAGCGAACGCGCGGCCTTCGGCCCGGTGCTCGGGCAGTCGATGGTGATGCGGCAGCTCTTCGCGCTGCTGGAGCGGCTCGCGCCTTCCGACGCGCCGATCCTGCTCGAAGGCGAACCGGGCTCGGGGCGCACCCTCCTCGCGAAGGCCATTCACGCCAGTTCACGTTTCGCCGCATCGCCCATCACGGTCGTCGACTTTCGGCTTCCGCCGGGTGAACGACCCACGATCGCGTCCGTCGGGCAGCGGAGTGACACGTTCACCCTGCTTCTCGAACGCGTCGACGAGGCAACGACCGCGGAGCTCGGCGCGCTGCTCAACCTCTACGAACGCCGCGAAGAGGGGGTGCTCGACGCGCGCATCATCGCGACGTCGTCGTCCGACCTCCGTCAGGCGGCGCAGGAAGGCCGCGTGCGCAAGGAGCTCATCGCCCACGTCGCCGCCGTGCGGGTCCAGGTGCCGTCGCTGCGGGCGCGCATTGAGGACATCCCCCTCCTCGTTCGGCAGTTCACGCGCGAGATCTGCGGCGCCGAGCCTTCGTTCCTCGCCAGCGACATGGACCACATCGTCGCGCGCGACTACCCCGGCAACGTTCGCGAGCTCCGTCAACTCGTCGCGAAGGCACTTCAGACCGACGCACCGACGCCGGTGCTCCCGCAGAAGGGAGCCGCCCGTGCCCGCGCAGCGCTCGTCATGCCGTTGAACGCGCGCCCCAAGCCGCCGGACCCCGCAATCGCCCGTGAGCGCCTCGTCGAGTTCTTCGAACGCGATTGGCTCACCAGCTCCTTCGCCCGCCTCAACGGCAACCTCAACGACCTCTCCCGCGACACGGGCATCGCGCGAAAAGACCTCGTGCGCAAGCTCAAGGGTTGGGGCGTCGCGGTGAACGACCGCGGCTGAGTCTGCGGCCGCGTCTCACCCGCGAAAGTGATCCCATCCGCGCGGGCTCCAACGACGTCGCACGCCCCCCTCCGCCACCCAGATCCCGTCGCCTTCGATCACTGCACCGACGACGCGCCATGCGTCTCCGAACGCCTCGCGCGGTCCCGTCGCGAGGAGCTCGTAGTCTTCGCCGCCATCGAGCGCCATCGCGAGAGGATCACGCCCCATGATGCGTGCGGCGTCGCAGAAGGCGTCGTCGAGGGTGAGCGACCGCGTGTCGAACTCGATCGCGCACCCGGAGGCCGACGCGAGATGGCTCGCGTCCTGCGCGAGTCCATCGGAGAGGTCGATGGCGGCATGGGCCGCGCGCGCGAGCTCCTGGGCCATCTCGGTGCGCGCTCGCGGGGCGCGCCAGCACTCGATGTACGGGGCCAGCCGCGCATCGCGGTGCCCTCCCAGGAGAGCACGCAGACCCAGGCCCGCAGCCCCGGGGCGGCCCGTGGTGACCACCACATCGCCAGGGCGCGCGCCGCGTCGCAGGACCGGTCGCATCGGCGCGAGGCCAAGCACCGTGGTCGTCAACGTGAGCGCGGGAGCGCGCGCGAGGTTTCCTCCCAACACGTGGGTCTCGAGGCGCGAGGCTGCGGCGTGCGAGCCAGCGATGAGCGCATCGAAGTCCTCGTCATCGAGCGTGTCAGGGAGGGTCCACGCGAGGAGGAGGCCGCATCCCGCGCCGCGCACCGAGCCGCCCATCGCGGCGACGTCGCTGACCGCAGCTTCGATCGCGCGTGCGGCCGCCTCACGGAGCGAGAGCATGTCACGCCGGAAGTGAACCCC
Organism: uncultured Myxococcaceae bacterium; assembly: GCA_945952225.1. Lineage (GTDB taxonomy): Bacteria > Myxococcota_A > Polyangia > Polyangiales > CAISKJ01. The sequence goes on along the minus strand of CAMFHP010000026.1, from coordinate 41,511 downwards.
TTCGACAGCGCAGTCGACGGTCACGAGCGCCGCGCCGCGCGGGTGCACGATGGCGCAATCGTCACCGATCCCGATGTCGGGCGGATGGGCGCCACCGAAGCGTCGTGTGAGGCGTGCGATGCGGTCGAACTCGTTGTGCGCCATGTTCCACGATCCCAACCGAGAACCGGCTAGAGTGCGCGCATGGAGCTCACGGCGCTCGGCGACGCGCAGGCGCGCTTCTACCACCGTTACCTCGATGCCGTGCGCGCGATCTCGGGCGCGCTCCCGCTGGCGGAGGTCGAGGCCGGAGAGCGCTCGCCGTGCTTCGTCGCCTCGGCCGATGCGCAGGGCCTCGCTCCGTGGCAGCCGGTTCGCTGTGATGAGCGTGCAGACCTCTCGATGTTCGAAGCGCCGCTGCACGACGACCTTCGCGCGTGGTTCTCCGACTGGATGCGCCTCGCGATCGAGGCCACGGCGGGTGACGACCTCTTCGTGCTCTTCGGCGCGGCGTCGGTCGCAGAGCGTGAGCGCGTGCTGCGCGCGGCTGCCGCTTGGATGGTCGGACGATCCGATGCGCTCGTTCCCATCGCCGCCACCTACGACGGACGTCGCGTGTGCGCCTCGAACGACGACGGCGTGGTGTACGTCGTCGGCGCGTCCTCGGAGGTGCAGCGCATCGCGCCCTCGATCGCACGGTGGCTCGACGGGCTCACGCCCGTGCCGCTGTGAAGGCGGTCAGTCGCGCGGTTCGCCGAGACGGTGCCACGGGGCGATGGCTACGAGCACGGCCTCGGCGAAGATGATCCACGGAGAGGTCAACGCACGAACGCCCGTGGCCTGCGCCGCGGCGATGGTGACGATGAGCAGCGCGAGGAACGCACCCGCAGGCAGGAGCAGGTTGCGCTTCGGGCGGCTCTCGCGGGGAGGCGGTGTGAGGGCCTGCATCGCCATGCCGAGCACACGGTCGAGACCCTGTCGCGCGCGGGCACCACGGTGGGCGTCGTTCGTGAGCGCGCGGTAGCGGCGCGCGGCGTCAGGGAGGCGTTCGAGGGTCGAGGCGAGCGCAACGAAGGCGCGGTGTCGCTCGTCGCTCTCCCACTCCGCGAGCAGCGAGGACCAGGCGGCGTCGAGCGGGTCGGTCGGCGAGGGGGGCACGGCGGCGATTCTGCGCAGCGCCGCGCGTGGGATCAACGACCCGATGGCGAACGCTTCGCCGCGCGCGCGCATCGGAGACCCCTCGCGACGCAGTGGAACGGGCGCAGCCTTTTCGGCATCATCCGCGCCCTTCGAAGGGAGCATCACGTTCATGGCAGGCAGGTTCGTCCGGTACGCCTATCGACTCGCGGGACAGTTCTTCAACCCGCTCCGATGGCCTTCGACGCCGCGCGAGGTCGCGCGCTACGTCGCGGACTATCGCGCCTTTCGCGCCCAGGCCGCCGCGTCGGGCGCGCGCATCGAGGTCGAACCGATCCTCTTCAACCGCGCCCTCAACAGCCCCTTCGACTCGCACTACACCTACCAGGCCGCGTGGGCCACGCGCCTCATCGCTGCGCGCAAGCCCCGCGAGCACGTCGACGTGTCGTCTGCGGTGCCCTTCATCGCGCAGCTCACGGGCGTCGTGCCGGTCACGATGTTCGAGTTCCGCAAGCCCGACATCGACCTGCCCAACCTCACGCTCCGCGAGGCGACGGTCACCGACCTTCCGCTCGCAGACCAGAGCCTCGACTCGCTGAGCTGCATGCACGTGATCGAGCACGTGGGCCTCGGGCGCTACGGCGATCCCCTCGACCCCGACGGGATGGAGCGCGCCATGCGTGAACTCGCGCGCGTCGTGGCGCCGAAGGGTGTGCTGTATCTCTCGGTGCCGGTGGGGCGCGAGCGCGTCGCGTTCAACGCCCATCGCGTGAGCGACGCCGAGCGCATCGCGCGGGTGATGGAGGGACACGGCCTCTCGCTGGAGACCTTCGCCTACGTCGACGACGCGGGGCGATTCCACGACCCCGCGCGCCCCGAAGATGCGCGCGGGCTCGACTACGGATGCGGGTGCTTCCTCTTCACCCGCCGCGCCGCTACTGCGCCGTGAACGACGCCGACGCCGACACGGTGATCGACACGTCGACCGACACGCGCACGTTCGACATCGCCGCCGCCACGATCTGACCCGCGCCCACCGCGCACGCCACCGCGCCCGCGCCCGCCGCGCCCAGCGCCGACGGGACCTCGTTCGCCGTGCGCGAAAGCTCCGCGCCCGACGTCGCCACGCGCTCAAGCCGCGCGCGCAGTCCCGACACCGTGCGGTATCCGCCCGCGAGCGCCGCCTGCACCCGCTGGATGCGCGCGCCGAGGTCCGGCGCGATGTCGCCCGTCACGCGCAGCGACACCTCGCCGGGCGTGCAACGGGCCTGCGCGTCGAGGCGCGCATCACACGCCGCGCGACACTCCGCTTCGAGCCGCGGAGGGCGCACACGGCCCGTGCAGCGCGGCTCCGTGAAGGCCACGGAGCATCCGCCTCGACACTCGCCGCCGCACGTTCCCGAGGCCTGCGTCACGCAGCGTCCATTGCATACGCCGGTGCAGTTGCCCTGCGCGTCGAAGGCCGTGCACGAGCCCTCGCAGGTGCCGTTGCAGGTGCCGTTCACCTCGACCGCGCAGCGGCCCGTGCACGACGCGCTGCACCCGCCGCGGATCTCTCCGCCCTCGCACTGGATCTCCGCCACGGCCGGCGTGTACTGCGCGTCGCATTCGCCCACGCAGCGCGCGTAGCCGTCGATGCTCACCTCGCAGCGCGGCGGCACCACCGTCGACTCGGCGTGCACGTTCACCGCGGCGCGAATGGCGGCGATGTCGTCGCGGAGCTGTCGCGAGACGCGCTCGCACACGAGCCGCGTGCGATCGGGGGACGCGGACATCGCCGCGAGCTCGGCGCGCGGGATCTGCAGCGCATCGCCCATCTGCCGACAGCCATCGTGGAGCGACGTGCTGAGCTCCGCGCTCGCCGTCACGAACTGGTTCGAAGCGACGATGAACGCCTCGACCTTCTGGGCCGCAGCCGACGCGCCGAGGTCGCCCGTGCAGGCGCCCGTGAGCGGTTCTGGTCCGCGAGGGCCTGCGGCCATGGGGCATCCCATCGAGAGCATCATCATCAGGGCGAGCGAGGTCTTGCGCGTTTCGATCACGGGTCTTCGACTCCTTGCGAGTCCTCGGGGCTACAGGAAAGACGTGCGGGCATCAAGACGCACGGCGCGTCGGGGCGCACGCGACGGCGCATCGCGAACGCACGGTCTCCGGGGCTGCGCAGGGCCGTGTCAGTGCGCGGGGCGCGCGGGGCGGGGAGCGGGCGCGGGGCGTCCGCGGGGGGCGCGAGGCGGGGGCGGCGGCGGGGCGAAGTTCATTCCGTACTGAAAGGGCAGCGTGCCCGACTCGGGGCGGGGAAAGTGCGACGACTGGAGCTCGTTGCGGATGCACGTCGCGACGTCGGGCGCCGTGGGGAGGCCCGACACGTCGATGTTCGAGAGCGACCCGTCGCGGCCCACCACGAAGCGGAGGTTCACGCGTCCCGCGAGCGTCGGCGCCGTGGCGCGCGCGCGGTCGTAGCAGGGCCGAAAGCGCGGCTCATACGCCCGCATGATGCGTGCGACGTCGGCGGGCCCGATGGGGCGGCTCATGTCGATCTCGCCGGGCGCAGGGCCGCTGGCGCCACGGAGCTCGGTGTCGGGACGGCGCTCGGCCACGGCGCCCGTCGAGCCCACGTCTCCGTTGGTGGGGCGAGGCCGCGGCGCGGGCGCATCGTCGCGAAACTCACCCACCGCAGAGACGTGGTCGGTGTTGCGTCGGATCGTCGTGGTCTCCGTGGTGGGCGGCGCGTGGGGGCCGGGCGGCGGAGGTGCGGGCTGCGCGAGAACCGCGGCGGGCGCGAGGCACAGACAGAGCGCGAGGCGGAGCGTGCGTGCGGGCTTCATCGGGGGCGTCGGGCTCCTTCGGGGAGGTGCGGGCGGTCGAGCGCGGAGACTACCGTGAATGACCTGCGCATCCCAACGGGATCACTGGAGCAGACCCGAGGCGGCCATGAGCGCGACGGCGACACCGAGGAGGCTCTCGCCCGCGATGAGGCCCGAGGCCACGGGCACGGTGTACGTCTCGGCCTCGGCGGGCTTCACCTTCGCGTAGGCCCACGCGATGAGCGCGCCGAGGAACATCGAGATGCTGTTGAACGCGGGGATCACCAGCGCGAGGCCGAGGCCCATCGCCGACGGGAGATACTGCTTGTGCTTCGGCAGCGCGCGCTCGAGGAGCGGGAGCGCCACGCCGATCGCGAGGCCCACCACGATGCCCCAGCGGGCCGTGTAGTGCAGCGATTCGACGCCGTGCGCGAGGAGCTCGGCGACGCTCTTCCACACCTGCGCCGAGGGCGCGGGAAAGGTGTCTCCGCCCAGCACCGCGGGCGTCGGCACGAGCTTGTAGAACGCGGGCACCACCACGAGCGTGCCCACCACCGTGCCCGAGAGCTGCGCGAGAAACTGCTTCCGCGGATTGGCCCCGAGGAGGTAGCCCGACTTGAGGTCCGTGAGCAGGTCCGCCGCGCTGCCCGCGGAGCTCGCGGTGATGCTCGCGGTCATGAGGTTCGTGGTGATGCTCGCTGGCGCCAGCACGCCGTACGTGAGCTGCGTGATCTTGCCCATCGCACCCACGGGCGTGGTGTCGGTCTCGCCCGTCGCGCGGCACGCCACGAGGGCCAGCACGAACGACAGCGCCACGGCCACCACCCCGAGCAGCGGGTTGATGCCGAACGACACCCAGCCCGTGATCACCACACCCGCGGTCGAGAAGAGCATGCCGCCCGCGAACCACGACGGCGGCACCTCGATGCGCTCCATCGCGCTCTGCTCTCCCGCGCGCTTGCTCCCGCGGAGCACATCGCCGAGGCCCGAAAACGCCCGCGCCACCGTGCGCCACTGGAGCGCGAACGACGTGAGACCCGAGCTCACCATGATGGCCGCGCCGGGCCAGAGGCTCCACTGCACGATGGTGCGGTACTTCACGTCGCCGGTGATGCCGCCGAGCTCGCGGATCCACGGTGCGAAGACCGCGTAGTTGAGCAGCGACGCGACGAGCATCGAGATCGTGGTGCGCAGCCCCATGAGCGCGCCGGCGGCCACGAGAATGAGCGATCCCTCGAAGCTGATGGTCCACCGCGCGGCGGGCAGGCCCGCGATCGTGAGCCCGGGGATCGGGATGTTCGAAGGGATCTTCGAGAAGCGCGTGAGCACCGCGAGCACGCCCGTCTGCGCCGCCGCGTGCGCGTCGCGCAGCCACGTCACGAGCCCGCCGAGCCCCATGGTGATGAACAGCGCGCGGCCCTTCTTTCGCCCCTCGTCGCTCTCGCTGTAGAGCGAGCGAAGCGTCTCGGCCGCGGCGATGCCCGACGGAAACTTCAGCTGCTCGATGTTGATCATCTGCCGCTTCATGGGGATCGCCATCACGGTGCCGAGCACCGCGAGAAAGAACGTCCACGCCATGAGCGTGCCGAAGGGAATGTGGTGCCCCTGCACCATCAGCATCGCGGCGATGGCGCTCACCATCGTGCCGCCCGTCGAGTAGCCCGCCGACGAGGCCGTCGACTGCATCGCGTTGTTCTCGAGCATCGTGAGGTTGCGCCCGAAGAGGCCCGGCGCGATGCGCGAGAGCGCCGAGTACAGCGCGTACGAGAGGATGCACGCGGTGATCGCCACGCCGAGGCCCCATCCCGTCTTGAGCCCCACGTAGAGGTTCGAGAGCGACATGAAGCCGCCGAGCAGGCTGCCCATCACGAACGAGCGCACCGTGAACTGCGGAACGTCGTCGCCCTGATACACGTGCTCGTACCAGTGCTTCTCGGGGTCGCTCACGGCCCCGGGGGCTGACTCGGGGGCGCTCGTCGCGGTGTCGTTGCTCATCGTGGTGCGCGGATCGTATCGGCCCGCCCTGCGCCTCCAAGCGCAAAAACACGGCGCGCGGCGTCAATAGTTTTTTGAGTATCTCAAATGCAATTGCATCACAGTTGCGATTGCTGGTAGCAGGTCGCCGAGAGGTGAACCTGTGGGTGATCGAAGGCTGCCGGTGACGGTGCTCTCGGGCTTTCTGGGGGCGGGCAAGACGACGCTGTTGAACCACGTGCTGAAGAACCGCGAGGGGCGGCGCGTGGCGGTGATCGTCAACGACATGAGCGAGGTGAACGTCGACGCGGCGCTCGTGGCGCGCTCCGAGGCGTCGCTCGATCGGGTCGACGAGAAGCTCGTGGAGATGAGCAACGGCTGCATCTGCTGCACGCTCCGCGAAGACCTGCTCGTCGAGGTGGGGCGCCTCGCGCGCGAAGGGCGCTTCGACCACCTGCTCGTCGAGAGCACGGGCATCGCCGAGCCGCTCCCCGTGGCCGAGACCTTCACGTTCCGCGATGACGAGGGACGCTCGCTCGGCGACGTGGCGCGGCTCGACACGATGGTCACCGTGGTCGACGCGTACAACTTCCTCCGCGAGTACACGACCGCCGACGCGCTCAACGCGCGGGGCATCGGGCTCGGCGAAGAAGACGACCGCACGGTGGTCGACCTGCTCGTCGATCAGGTGGAGTTCGCCAACGTCATCGTGCTCAACAAGTGCGACCTCGTCGACGACGCCACGCTGGCCACCGTCGAGGGCACGCTGCGCTCGCTCAACCCCGACGCGCGGATCGTGCGGTCGCGCTTCGGTGAGGTCCCGCTCGACGCGGTGTTCGACACGGGGCTCTTCGATTTCGAGCGCGCGCAGGAGGCGCCGGGCTGGCTCAAGGTGATGCGCGGCGCCGAGCACTCCGAGGCCGACCAGTACGGCTTCTCGAGCTTCGTGTACCGCGCGCGCAGGCCCTTTCACCCCGAGCGGTTCTGGGATCTCTCGGGCCGCACGTGGCCCGGCGTGGTGCGCTCCAAGGGCTTCTTCTGGCTCGCCTCGCGCCACGACGACGTGGGCCTCTGGTCGCAGGCCGGCGGCGCGTGTCGCATCGAGCCTGCGGGCGAGTGGATTGCTTCACAACCGAAGGATCTCTGGCCCGACGATCCCGAAGGCCGCGCCGAGCTCGAACGCGACTGGCAGGAGCCCTGGGGCGACCGCCGTCAGGAGATCGTGCTCATCGGCGCAGGCATCGACCGCGCGGCGCTCACCGCGATGCTCGACGTGGCGCTGCTCACCGACGACGAGATGGCCCGCGGTCCGAAGGCGTGGGCGCGGATGCGCGACCCCGTGCCGTCGTGGGAGCCCGAGGAGTCCGAGGGCCGCGAGACGCGGGTGATCGCGTGAGCGCGGCGGAGATTCCGACGCCCGAGCCTGAGCTGGTCGTGGAGGGCCTGCGCCTCCTGCGGCCGCAATCCTCGTGGTGTGTGGTCGACGAGGTGGGCGCGCTGTCGGCGATCTTCGAAGACGGCATCAGCGTGGTGGTGCTGCGCGGCGCCGTCGCGCGTGGGCTCGACGGGGGCGCTCCGTGGCTCGCCCGTGACCGCGACACGCGCGTGATGGTCGACCCCGCGCGGCAGGTGCTCACGGGGCTCCTTCCGCACGATGCGCGGCCCCGCGACGAGGCCGTGCTCGATGCGCTCGCGCCGGTGGTCGAGGTGTTCGCTGCGCTCACCGAGTGCGCGCGCGTGGGCGTGCGGCTCGCGGTGACCGGGGCCGCGATGTGTCCGCGCTTTCACGTCGACCACGTGGGGCTGCGCGCGGTGGTGACGCTCCCCGGGCCAGGCACCGAGTGGCTCGACCACCGTGACGTCGACCGCACGCGCCTCGGGCACCGCGCGGGAGGACTCTCCGATGCGCGCTCGGGGCTGATGCGCGCAGGGGCCGTGGTGCACCGCGCGTCGGTCGGAGACCTGGTGGTGATGAAGGGTGCCGCGTGGCCCGATCACGCGGAGCGCGCGGCCGTGCATCGCTCTCCATCTGGAGAGGGAGCGCGGCGCGTGGTGGTCACGCTCGACGCGCTCGATGGCTGATCGCAGGGCGACGCGCGCCACCCATTCCGCCACGTCGCCCGGAGAGGAACGCACACGATGAGAGACATGATCCGACTGGTGTCGTCGGCGGGTACGGGCTTCACGTACTACACGACGAAGAACAAGCGCACGACCACGGAGAAGCTGCAGTTTCGCAAGTACGACCCCGTGGTGCGGCAGCACGTGATCTTCACCGAAGCGAAGATGCCCAACCCCAAGAAGCAGGGCTGACTACGACGCCGCGCAGGCCGCGAAGCCCGCCTCCAGCGAGGCGCGGTCGAGGCCGTATCCGATGAACACCATGCGGCTGCGCGGCGCGTCCTCTCCCCACGGAGAGGCCATGCTCACCTCGACCTGATCGCCCACGCCCTGGAGCACCACGCGCACGGGCACGCCCGCCACCGCGACGATGCCCTTCATGCGCAGGAGGCGTCCGCCGTAGAGCACCGCGAGCGACTCGACCCAGGTGCTGAAGCGGTCGCCGTCGACGGGGCCGTCGAGCGACACCGACACCGACTCGATGCCCTGCTCGTGCGAGGGCGCATCGCTTCGCACGATCACCCACGGCGCCGCGAAATCGTCGGTGCGCTTCGCGAGGAGCGCGTCGAGGTCTCCTTCGGCGGGATCGGTGAGCACACCCCGCGTCGCCCACGCGAGGGTGGCCGCGGGGTTCGTGCGGGCCACGGTGGCGAGGGCCTCGGCGCGCGCGTTCTCGTCGGGGAGGGCCTCGGCGCGCGACAGCACGATCACGTCGGCATAGGCGGTCTGCTCGGTCACGAGGAGGCTCTCGCGCAGGCGTTCGAGGCGCGTCGCGTCGAGCACGGTGACCACGCCGTCGAGGCGCATGCGACGCGAGACGGGACCGCGGGTGATCGAGCGCACGACGCCCGCGGGCGAGGCCGCGCCCGAGGTCTCGACGAACACGCGCTTCGGCGGCGGAACACGCGCGGAGAGGTCGAGCAGCGCGCGCACGAGGTCTGCCTGCGTGGTGCAGCAGAGGCATCCGCCCGTGAGCTCGACGAGCTCGTTCACGCGCCCCGCGAGCAGCTCGCCGTCGACGCCCACGTCGCCGAACTCGTTGACGATCACCGCCGCGTCGCCGCGCTCGAAGGTGCCGAGCCAGCGGTTGAGCAGCGTGGTCTTGCCCGCGCCGAGCGGGCCCGTGACGATGGTGATGCAGGGAGGAGCGTCCATGAGCGGTGCCGCGGCGATAACACGGCGCGTTCCCAACGTGGCACCTCTCGTCGTCGATCTCGACGCACGGTGCGCTTCACCGCTGACTGCATGCGGCGGTATGAAGCGGGAGAAGGACGACCCCCCGACGATGCACACGCACCAGTCTCACGCCGTGCCGCACGACCACCTCTCGGCCATGCCCGCGCGGCGACAGGAGGCCCGCGCGCGCGCCGTCGTGGCGATCACCGTCGCGATGATGGTCATGGAGCTCGTGGTGGGCACGCTCACGCGCTCGCTCGCGCTGACCGCCGACGGGTGGCACATGGCCTCGCACGCGGGCGCGCTGGGCCTCTCGGCGCTCGCCTATTGGTTCGCCCGCACGCGCGCCGGGTCGAGCTGGTTCAGCTTCGGCACGGGAAAGATCTACGCCCTCGCGGGCTACACCAACGCCGTCGTGCTGCTGCTCGTCGCGCTGTGGATGATCGCCGAGGCCGTCGCGCGCTTCGTGAGCCCCACGGCCGTGCGCTTCGAAGAGGCGCTCCCGGTTGCGGTGCTCGGGCTCGTGGTGAACCTCGTGTGCGCGTGGATCCTCCGCGACGACCCCGACCACCACGGCCACGACCACGGCCACGGTCACACGCACGCCGCCCCGCGCGAGGCGCCCCGTGAGGTGCGCGCGCACGACCATGGTCATGACCACGGGCACGACCACGGCCACGACCACCACGACCGCGGCCACGGCCACGACGACCACGGGCACGATGATCACGAGCACGGTCCCGCGGCGCACGACCACGGTCACGACCACGGGCACGACCGCGCAACGGCGCCGCGCGCGGCGGGCTCTCCAGATGGAGAGGCCATCAAGGACCACAACCTCGAAGGTGCGTACCTCCATGTGATCGCCGACGCGCTCACGAGCGTGCTGGCCATCGCGGCCCTCGCGGGGGGGCGCTGGTGGGGATGGCGCTGGCTCGATCCCGCGGTGGCCGTGCTCGGCAGCGTGATGATCGTGCGGTGGGGCGTGGGGCTCTGTCGCGCGTCGGCCGCGCAGCTCCTCGATGCGTCGGCGCCGCCTGCGACGGTGCAGGCCGTCAAACAAAGCGTGGAGGCCCTCGGCGATGCGCGCGTGGCCGACCTCCACATGTGGGAGCTCGCGCCGGGGCAGCACGGATGTGTGGTGACCGTGGTGACGAGCGATCCCGCGCCGCTCGCGGCCTACGTCGACGCCGTGCGGGCGGCGGCGCGCGTGGGCCATCTCACGGTGCAGATCGAGCGATGCGAGGGGCCCCACGACCCCGACGCGAAGCGCGCGTAACGGTGTGTGCTGGGAGAGGGGATGACGGGGCGCACCTCTCCGAATGGAGAGGCGTCGGGGGAGGCGTTCAGCGGGGCGCGGTGAAGGTGCAGCGCGTGATCGGAATGCCCACGTCGGCGAGCACGTAGAGGTAGTACGTCGCGCCGCCCACGAGGGCCGCCGGCGCACCCGTCGCGGGGAAGCGCTGCGTCGCACCCGTGGGGACTCGACCGTACGCGATGCCGCTCGCGAGGGGCGCGTCGGTGGGGGCCACGTCGAGGCGCCAGCGCGTGCCCATGGGGAGGTCGAGGTTCGGCGGAACGCCCGGGCTCGCCGAGCCTCCGTCGAGCACGTAGACGTAGCGCGCGCCGCCGCCCGTCCACCGGAGCGTGCCGTCGGCGGCGAGGCCGTCGGTGCCCGTGCAGGCCGAGGGCGTGTAGATGAGCTGCTCGTAGATGGGGCCGCCGAAGGGCTCGGCGCTCGCGAACGACTCGCGGGTGCGTCCGCGGTGCATGAGCTCCTGCTGGAAGAACCGCACCATGCGCTCGGGCTCGGTGCTGGGCATGCCCGAGTGCACGCGGTCGAAGCCGTTGTTCTCTCCAGGCGGATAGGCGCCGAGGGCGCGCGAGTCGATCCAGTTGGCGCCGAGCGCGAGGCCCGTGTCGTCGAAGCTGTCCATCCAGTTGCCGGGCGCTTCGAGGTACCAGTTCGACGGACCCTCGGGGGCGCGCGTCGAGTGGCAGCACACGCACGCGCTCGACGCGATCTGCGAGCGCACCCAGTTCAACTCCGCCACGTACGCGGGGTCGCGCATGCGGGCGTCGTCGCCGCGCGGGCGTCCGGGCTCGGCGGGGTAGTACGGCCGCTGCGTGCGCACGCGATCACACGAGGCGTAATCCTCGTAGCGGCGTCCCGCTTCGGTGGAGCCCGAGATCGCCACCCACGTGCAGACCTGTCCGTCGGGACCGTTGCCGCGCGGCTCACCCGCCCGCGGAGGACGGCAGTCGCGCACCGGCGGGAGGAACACATTGGCCGCAGGCGTCGATCCGTCGGACACGCTCGCATCGCCGACGCCGCCGTCGCCCGCGCACACGCCGAGGGGCGTGAAGCTCCCGCGCGCGAAGACGGTGCAGCCGCGCTGCGTGGCCGCGCACTGCGACGGGTCGTTGCCCGGAAAGGTCAGCCGCGTGGCGTCGGTGTTGGGGAGCCGCAGCTCACACTGTCCGAGCGCCGCGGGGTACGAGCACGCCATGCCCATGCGCAGCGTGCCGCGCGCGTTGGTGCAGTCGGTGGCGACGGAGGCCTCGGTCCAGTTCGGGTCGATGTAGTCGCGGCACTCTTCGGCGCGCGAGAAGGCGTTGTTGTAGACGCAGCTCGCGGTGAACGACGGGCCCGTCGAACCATCGGTCGCGGCGTCGCGCGTGCCGGTGGCGGTGTCGGTCGCGGCGTCGCGCGGGGCGACCGCGGAGGGCGTGTCGTCGCCGCACGCGGCGAGCATCGGGAGCGCGAGCGTGAGCGCGCGAAGGGCGTGGAATCGGGTCACGGGAAGAACTCCGCGCCGCGGCGTTGAAGGTGTGCCACGGCGTCGCCCGTCCGATGACGGCTGCGCAGCGTACGGTGCAGCGAAGGTCTGCAAAACAAGGCTTGTTGCGCGCTGTCGAGGGTCGCGTGGTGAGGGCGACGCGGGTGCGGTGATCAGGGCGCGACGCTGAGCCCGGTCATCGCGCGACGGGGCACGAGGCTCTCGATGAGGTCGTGGCCCGCATCGGGAAAGGCCAGCTCGATGGTGGTTCCCTCGCCGGGGCGCGAGCGGAGGGTGATCGTGCCGCGGAGCGCTTCGACGGCCGCGCGCAGGGCGCTCATGCCCACGCCGCGTCCGCTGATTTCACTCGCGCGATCGGCGGTGCTGAGCCCATCGAGAAACACGAGCTGGAGGCGCTCGTCGTGGCTCATCGCCGACACCGCGTCGGCGGTGGTGAGCCCCAGGGTCACGGCCTTGCGGGCGAGGCGCTCCACGTCGATGCCGCGGCCGTCGTCGCGCACGGTCACGCGCAGCCACGCGCGGTCGCGGCGCACCTGCATGCAGAGCTGTCCGCGCTCGGGTTTGCCCCGCGCGAGGCGCTCGTCGCAGGCCTCGATGCCGTGGTCGATCGCGTTGCGGTACACGTGCGCGAGGGCCTGGAATACGGGCGCCGCGCGCTCGGCGTCGATGAGGGTGTCGGCGCCGCTCACCTCGCACACGACGTCTTTGTCGAGGCGCGCGGCGAGCGAGGTCACGCGGTCTTCGACGGGGCCGAGGAGCGCGCGCACGGGCTTGAGGTGGAGCCGCTGCACGAGGCTCCGCAGCGCGCGGGCGCGGGCGGTGGTGTCGCCGTCGCGGTCGATGCGCTCGTAGGGGGCGAGCGCGTCCTGGTCGATCTCGAAGACCTGCGCGTGGCCGATCGTCGAGCGACCGAGCTGGTCGTCGATCTCGCGGAGCGCGCCGTCGAAGGCAGCGAGAAGGCCGCGCACGTCGTCGGCGCCGATGGCGGTGAGGTCCTCGACCTGCTGCGCGGCGTCGACCACGGAGTGCAGGTCGAAGAGGCCCGCGTTGCCCTTGAGCGTGTGGATGTCGCGGCGCAGCCCGATCTCGTCTTCGAGGCATTCGAGGCGGGCTTCGAGGGCCGCGCGCGTGTCGATGCTGAAGCGCAGAAAGGCGTCGCGGCTGCGCGCGATGCGCAGGAGCGAGCGGGCGTGCGTGAGCTCCTGCTCCATCGCGGCGAGGTGCGAGACGTCTTCGAAGGTGAAGAGCACGTAGTCGATCTCGTCACCCGTGGAGCGCAGCGCGCTCGCGCGCATCGAGAGCACCCGCGCGCCGACGGTCACGCGCGGCGGGAGCATCGCGAGGGTCACATCGGCGGGCAGCACGTCTTCGAAGACCTGCTGGAGCGCGAGCTCGACCTGTTCAAAATCCCTTCCCCGCAGGCGAAGCAGGTCGCAGAGGTGCGCGCCCGTGACGTGCCGCGCGCCGAGCAGCGTGTGGCACTGCTGCGAGTAGCCCGACTGCACGAGCAGCGTCGCGTCGATCACGAGAATGCCGCTCGGCACGCACTGCATGATGAGGTCGGTCTTCTCCGCGACGCGCGCCTTGATGGCCCCGATCGCGACGAACACCGCGGTCGACGCGTCTGCGTACGCAGACCCCGGCGCGAGCATGGCCCGGGCCCCCTCGCGGTCGCCGCGGTCGACGGCCTCGACCACCTGCGCGGCGTGACGGTGAAACTCCGCGTGCACCCGTCGCAGGTCTTCGTACTCGACCTCGCTCTGGAACTTGCGCCCCTCGGCGTAGAGCCACTTCCCGAGCTTGCAGTGGCAGTCCTCGGCGACGACCTTCGCGTCGAGCGAGCCCTCGCCGTGGATGTAGAGGTTGAGCCGTAGCTTCCACTCTGCGTGGGCGAGCAGCGCCTCGTCGAAGTTCATGTGCACGGCATCGACCGGCCGTGTGAGCGTGAACAGCACGCTCGGGCGTCGTGACTCCATCGCTTGTTCTCCCTTGGCGATCCTTGAACCGACGGTTGGTCCCGCGCCGTGGCGCGACAATCACCCGCTGCGCAACACGTGCTCTCGGCGATGCGGTCCGCGTCCGTTTCGTGGGCATCTGGCGGATCTCCTCGTGCGCGCGCCCGACGCGCGGTGTGCGAAACCGACGCTTGTCACCCTCCGCGAAGGTTGCGACTGTCGCCGCGACCGTGCGCCAACGAACCCTGCTCGCCCTGCCCGTCGCGCTCTGCGCCGCCCTCGTGTGCACCGCCGCACGCGCGCAGCCCGCGGCCCCCGACGACGCCGCCTTCACCGAGGGCGTCGCGCTCCGCACGCACCATCAAGACGCCGAGGCGCTGGCGTTCTTCCAGGCGCTCCACACCCGCACGCGCTCGCCCCGCGCGCTCGCCGAGATGGCCCTCTGCGAGGCCGCCATGGAGCGCTGGGTCGACGCCGAGGCGCACCTCATCGCGGCCCTCACCGCGCTCCGCGACCCGTGGATCGCCCGCAATCGCGCGACGCTCCTCGTGTCGCTCGAACAGATGCGCGCCAACATCGGCACGCTCGTCGTCGAGACGCTCCCCGCGCGCGCCGAGGTCTTCATCGACGGCCGCCGCGCGGGCCCGTCGGGCGCGCCCATCCACGTGCTCGCGGGGCCGCTCACGTTTGAAGTGCGCGCCGAGGGACGGGTCACCGCCACGCGCACGGTCACCATCGCCGCGAACGAGACCCTCCACGACGAGGTGCGGCTCCTCGCGCCCGGCGCCGCCGCGACGGCCACGCAACCCGTTGCCACCCCTCCCGCAGAACCTCCGGCGACGGCGCCGGAACCCGTTGCCACCCCTTCCGCACAGCCCGCGCCGACGGCCGCGCAACCCGTTGCCACCCCGCCCACGGAGCCTCCGAGCGCGCCCGTCACCGACCTGCGGCCCCTCGCGGCGCCTCCGTCGGGCACGCGGCGCGCGGTCGCGTGGGTGGGCATCGGCGCGGGGGCGGTGCTCGTCGCCGGGGCCGTGGCGACGTGGTTCCTGGTCGATGCGGCGGGCGAGGCGTTCAACACCGACGCGCGCTGCCTCGACGCGCGCACCACCGACGGTCCCGCGTGTCGATTCGCGCAGGACACCGTCGACGTCGTGCAGCCTGCCTTGTGGGCCGCGGGCGGTGTGGGGCTCGCGCTCGCGATCACCGGGACCGTGCTCCTCGCGACGGCGCCGTCGACCCCGTCGGCCGCACGCGCGGGACGCTGTGCGCCGACGCTCGGCGTGGTCAGCGGCGTGACCTGCGCGATCACGTTCTGAAGCGCGTTTCGTGCGGCTTCGCGCTGGTGTCGCGCACCGGCGGGTGTGTAACGTGAGCACGTTGCGGGGCGCCCTCCGCGCACCCGATCGGGGGCCGCAACACGACCCGCGAGACGACATCTCCAACCCACAGGGAGCGAGGCGACGGACGACCCCATGCTGCGCAGACCAAACACCTTGCTGACGGGAGCGATCGCGGCCGCGGCCGTGACGCTCGCATCGTCCGCGCAGGCCGAACGGACGCTGCAGGAGTACAGGTACTTCCGCGCGCTCTCGATCGACCTGCAGGGGCGCATTCCCACGCGCGACGAGATCGCGCGCTTCGAACAGCCGACGTTCAACGTCGAGGCGTGGGTCGACGAGAAGCTCTCGCAGCCCGCGTACGCCGAGCGTCTCCGCACGCTCTACATGGACCTGCTGCGCCTCGAAGTGACCGCGGCGGTGCAGTTCAACCCCGCGTCGATCGTGCTGCGTCGGCAGCAGATTCTCGGCCCCGACGGCACGCCCACGTACGTGTACTACCGCTTCAACCAGCGGCGTCGTCGCGCGGAGACCGACGGTGACTTCTGCTTCACCAACGCGGAGTCGGGCATCACCATCGACGCGTCGGGCAACGCGCGGGGAACGCCCACGCGGGTGACGCAGGCGGTGCTCGATGCGAACACCGTCGAGGTGCGTCCGTGGTGGCTCTACCGCGACTACCGGGCGACCGCGCCGAGCGATCGCTTCAACGCCACGACGTGGGCGACGCGCTTCCCGAACTTCAATCCGGTGACGGGGCTCCAGCGCGAAGTCGACAACATGACGCAGACGATGACCGTGCGCGTGTGTCGCGAGGAGGCCTCCACCGCCGCGACGGGCACGGTGTACTTCGCCAACCGCGCGCGGCCCGCGACGCCGCCCTTCGGTCGCATCATCAACATCCCGTCGGAGACGACGTGGGCGCGCACCAACGCGGGCACCTCGATCGCGTGCACGTCGGACGTGGCCTACCGCTCGACGACGGACTGCGGCTGCGGCCCGGGCCTCGAGCGCTGCATGCCGGGGTCGAGCAACAGCAACAACCCGCAGGCGTTCAACTTCCCCACGCGCACGCCGCTCGGTCCCGACGATCCCCTCGACAGCGCGAACCAGGCGCAGGACGACTGGAACCTCTTCTGGTGGTCGCAGGAGACGCAGCGTTACCTCGAACACCTCGTGAGCGACGACCGTGACTTCCGCGAGGTGCTCACGGGCCGCGACACGTGGATCAACGGTCCGCTCGCGACGTTCTACAAGCACCACCAGCCCGCGAGCTGCTGCTCGAACGCGGCCATCGGGCTCGGGTACGTGCAGCCCGAGAACCTCTTCGACACGACGCGCGTGCCCGCCTCGCTCCTCCCCCACGACACGAACACCTGGACCCGCGTCGCCGACCGCGGCGCGCGCGCGGCGGGCATCCTCACGATGCCTGCGTTCCTCATGAAGTACGGCTCGCGGCGGTCGCGGGCGCACGTGCTCTACAACGCGTTCCTGTGTCGTGAGTTCACGGCCGACAACGTGGCGCTCATGCCCTCCACGGAGTCGAACCTCATGGTGCGTCCGGGCTGCGCCGCGTGTCACCGCACGCTCGAACCGCTCGCCGCGTACTTCACCCGCGTCACCGAGAACGACTGGACCTGGCTCCCCGCGACGCGCTTCCCGACGATGAACCCCGCGTGCGGGGGAACCTCGGTGACGGCCATGTCGGCCAACTGCCGGACCTTCTACGACCCCGCGTTCTCGACGAGCGCGATGGGCATGCTGCGCAGCGCGTACGGCTCCACCGACAACGCCGACGCGGGTCCCGCGGGCGCTGGACGCGCCATCACGCAGAGCGCCGAGTTCGCGCCCTGCGCGGTGGAGAACGTGGCCGAGTCGTTCCTCGGGCGTCAGCTCGGGCCCGACGACGATGCGATGAAGCGCGCGCTCACCACGGCCTTCACGGGCAGCAACTACCGCATGCGCGCCCTCGTTCGCGCGATGGTGCTCAGCGACGCGTACCGCAACTCGAACAACCTCCGCCCCGACGCGTGGCGCACGGGAGCCACTCCATGATCCGCGTGCAACCCCTCGCGCTCCTCGCGCTCGTCGCGCCCCTCGCGCTCGCCGCGTGTGACAGCGCGCCTGCGACCACCGCGGTGACCCCGCGGCCCACCGCCGACAGCGGCACCTCGCAGCCCGACGCGCCCGCGCCGACGGACAGCGCGACGCCTCCCGCCGACGTGCCTGCGCCTCCCGCCGACGCCTCGCAGAACGTGCCCTCGGTGCCCGTCACGTCGATCCCGGGTCACGAGTCGCTGCCGCAGGACACCACCCACAAAGAGGGCCCGCGGCTCATGCCCGCGGAGACGTACATCCGCTCGTACCTCGCCCTCTTCGGCGGCCTCGCACCCCTCGACGTGCAGACCCGCGCGCGCGGCGCCGACGGCTCGGCCCTCTTCGACGCGTGGAACGACTACCTCGCGGCGCTCGGGCTCCCCGACTACCGCGTGGATCAGCCCCGCGGAAACCAGACCAACGCGCTGATGATGGCGACCTTCGAGCGCCTCAGCGTGGCGCTCTGCGACCGCGCGGTGGAGCGCGACCTTCGCGGCACGCTCCCCGTCGCGCAGCGGGTGATCTTCGCGTTCGACCCCACCGCGGCGGCCCCCACGGCGGCGGAGTTCGCGGCGCGCTTCGACGTGCTCCATCGCACGTTCCTGGGCTATCCCGCGGCGCTCGCCGAGACCCCGCGGGCCGCGCGCTTCTTCGAGCTCTACAACGGCACCGTGGCGCGTCACCGCGCGACGGGCGCGGCGGCCTCGCGCTTCACCCCCGAGCAGGCGGGCTGGGCGACGGTCTGTTACGGGCTCGCGCGTCACCCCGAGTTCCACGCGTACTGACCCCGAGGAGCGACCGATGACCGACACCTCTCGCAGAAGGTTCCTCCAGGTGCTCGCGGGCGCGAGCGCGGCCGGCGCGGCGATGCAGTTTCCGCTGCAGGCCTTCGCCGATCCGCCCAACGGGTCCGACGAGTTCTTCCTCTTCATCCACGCCGCGGGCGCGTGGGACGTGATGCTGGGCCTCGACCCGCGCAACGAGCGCCGCGGGCTCATCGAGCCGCCCAACACCGACGTGCTCGACATCACCGCCCTCGACCGCTGGAACGACGTCGCCCTCGACGGCGACACGCGCAGCTTCGAACTCGTTCGCCCCACGGGATCGAACATCACCTTCGGCCCTGCCATCGGCGAGCTCGGCAACTTCTACGACCGCGTGACCGTGGTGAACGGCCTCGCGGTGAACACCGTGAGCCACCCCGACGGCACCGTCTTCGCGGCCACGGGGCGCCACCTCTCGGGCGGCCGCGCGCCGGAGTCGAGCATCGACACGCTCCTCGGCAACGAGTTCGGGCGCGACAAGCTCTTCCCCGTCGTCTCGATGAACTTTCCGTCGTGGTTCGTGGGCGCGAACCTCGATCGCCGCGCGATGCCGCTCCGCACGGGCAGCGTCGACACCGTGGGCCGCTCGCTCTCGCGCTCGAACCTCAACACCTACGACGCCGACCGCGATGCTGTGACGGCGCTCCTCTCGCGCGAGGCCACCGAGCTCGCGGCGCGGCAGCAGTTCCCCGAGGTGTTCAACGGCATGGGGCTCCAGTACGAGGGGCTGCGTCGCATGCTCGCGAGCAACCTCCGCTCGGTCTTCGACGGCACCGCCCTCGCTGCGATGTACCCCACGCTGGTGCCCACGGCCGCGGGCGCGCGCTACCGCTTCTTTCAGACCGGCGCCGTGAACGCGGCCTTCGCCGTCGAGGCCATGAAGCGCAACGTCGTGCGCTGCGTGAGCTTCTCGATGGGCAGCTTCGACACGCACAACACGAACTACCGCAACCAGGCGATGCTCCAGCAGGAGCTCTTCGCGGTGATCGCGCGGCTCATCCGCACGCTCGACAGCACGCCGCACCCGACGATCACCACCGACCGCCTCTCGGAGCACACGCACATCCTCGTGGTGAGCGAGTTCTGCCGCACGCCGCAGATCAACCTCTCGGGTGGTCGCGACCACTATCCCAACGGCTCCGCGCTCGTGGTGTCGCCGGCCTTCCGGTCGAACTTCGTCTACGGCAGCTCGGACCCCGACCAGCTCCTGCCGCGCCCCTCGGGAATGTTCACCGACGGCATGCGCGCCATCGCGCCCCCCGACCTCCTCGCCACGATGCTCGGCGCCTTCGGCGTCGATCCGCGGCGCTACATGCGCGACGGCGAGGTCGTGCGCGCGCTGCTCCGGGCCTGACCTCCCGAGGCCGTCAGGGCGCCCGCGCGCCGTTCTCCCTCCCAACCCCCCACCCGAACGTTCCGACGCCCCGCAGAGGCCCTCAGGGCGCCTCGTCGTCGGGCCACGCGCTCCAGCGTCCGTCGCGCCACGCGAGGGCCACGGGGCCCTGTTGCGCGAGCGCGTCGAGCACCGCGCGGGCCTCGGGCGACGCGAACGCGCCGGGCCAGAGTTCGAACGCGAGCGTGTGGGCCTCGCCCGTCGCGCGCTCGACGAAATGGTCGACCATGACGCCGAGGTGGTCGGGGCGCGTGCGGTCGTCGTCGCCGAGGGCGCCGCGGAGCCACACGCAGTGAAAGAGCCGACAGCTCGCAGGGCGCGTCGGGTGGATGCGGCATCCGTCGCGTCCCACGTGGTCGCACGCGCGACGCATGGGCTTGTGCAGCTCGGTGATCGCGAGGAGCGTGCAGCAGGCCGTGCAGTCGCCGCAGGTGCGTCCGGGGGCGGCGCCCGGGGTGCGCAGTCGGTCGGCGGAGACGAGGCTCACGCCACAGGCGGGGCGCGGTTCGCGTCGACGATGCGCGCGACCTCGGCGCGCAGCGCCTCGGCGTTGAAGGGCTTGTAGAGCACGGGGTTGGGCACCGTCGCGAGAAAGCTCGTGGTGCGCGGCGTGAGCGAGCCGCCGGTCACGAAGACCACCCGCGGGAGCGTCGGCGACGCGCGCTCGGTAAGCTGGTCGAAGAAGTCGGCGCCGGTGAGGTCGGGCATCATCACATCGCACACGACGGCGTCGTAGAACTCGCCCGCGTCGATGCGCGCGAGGGCCCTGCGCGCGCTGTGTTCGACCACCACCTCGTGGCCGCTGCGAAGCACGCGCGAGAGCACCGACGCCATGAGCGGGTCGTCGTCGATCACGAGCACGCGCGTGCGCGCCGACGGTGCGGCGTGCTGCGTGTGTGCAGGGTCGTGCGGCTGGCCCATGGACCTCGAATGCTCCCTGTTGCGATGCACCTTCGCAGGTCACCGCGCTCCCGATTGAGCGATTCTGTATCACCCCGCGAGCGTGGCGAATAGTGCTTCGGCGTAGGGGTCAACACCGCACCCCGATGCCGACGTCGAACCGCGTCGCGGCGCACTCGTCGGGCGCGCGATTCATCCCGAGAATTGCGGTCGATGGGCTATTCGCAGGGCGAGTCGGGCGTGCGTCCCGCGGGGTCGAAGATCGTCGCGGTGCCCGTGCGGACGAAGGTGTCTGCGAAGCAACCGTACTGGTACTTCATCGCATCGAGCTGCGTGTAGATCGCGTGCGGGTCGTAGACCCCGTCGCCCGCGTACTGGATCACCGCGCCCGTGTAGGCCGTGCCCGCGCCGCCCATGAGGTTGTTGCGCAGGGGGTACGCGCGGAGGCCCTGGAGGCCCGCGAGGGTGAGCGCGGGCTGCATCGTGGCCCACACGGAGGCGCCTGCCTGCGGGTGTCCGTACGCGAGCGCGACGGCGTCGTAGACCGTGGTGGGAAAGTACGAATCGCCTTCGCCCACGGCCTCGTAGATGGGTCGTACGGGGTGCATCGGCAGGGGATCGCGCGCGAGGCGAGGCATGTACGCCATGGGCTCGGCGGGCTCCCACGCGGTCTCGAGGAGCGCGAGCGCGGGGTGCACGAACGACAGCGGCACCTGCGTGCCGAGCACCGTGCGGAGCAGGATCGCCGCGCCGGGCACGAGCCCCGTCTGGAGGATGAAGTACCCCCAGTAGCCGCCCGCGCCCGTGGGGATCGACGCGCGGATGCGAGGCTCCGTGGCGGAGATCATGTTGGTGTACATCCCACCCATCGACTGGCCCTGGGCCACGAGGCGCGAGAGGTCGTAGCGGGCCTCGGTCACGCCCGCGGGGAGCGACGCGCCCGTGCACGCGGCCATCACCGACGCGGGGATGCGCAGGCGTTCGAGCGCTTCGATGAACAGCCGCTGTTCGAGCACGCCCTGGCGGAACGTGTCGCGAAAGGCCTTGAGGTTCGTGAGGTTGAGGTACGCCGTCTCGCCCGCGCCGGGGAGTCGCTCGGGGTTCACGGGCATCGCCGCGCCCGCCATCGCGATGCCGTGCGCCGCGTGGAGGTGCGCGGGGCCGCGGCCGAGGGTGAAGCATCCCGTGCGGCCCATCCACGTGTCGGTGGTGCCGGGCGCGCAGGGGTGCGAGGCGCTCTCGACGGCCCACGTTCCGCGGTCGATGGCGGCCGTGCTGAGCCCGCCCGAGCCGTGGAAGTACACCGCGAGGGGATAGCCCGCGGCGGGCATCGCCGTGCGCGGGATCGTGAGGGTCACGGGCACGCGGGCGTAGTCGGGCTGGGTTGCATACGTCTGCAACCGGGGCACGCCGTCGGCGTCGAGGTCGAAGAGACCGTCGGTGTCGAAGGGCGGCATTCCCCGTTGAAACTGCGGCATCGTCACGGTGCCCGTGAGCTGGCAGAAGCGCGGGTGCGTGGTGGGCGTGCTGCCCGTGGCGACGCGGAGGTTCTCGACGGTGACGTCGTAGCGTTGGAGCACGCGGTCGCCGAGGGCGGCGGTGTCGGCCACCACGTCGCCCGTGGTGAACACCGTGGCCGCGGCCACGTCGGCGACGGGCACGTTGGCCATGCGGAGCGTCTCCCAGAGCGGCGCGTAGAGCGTCTGGGCGGCGGCGCCGCGCGCGCCTGCGGGGGCCGTTCCCGCGGCCAGGGCGGCGAGGGTGGGGTTCGCGTCGAGGAGGGCGCCGCGCGCGTCGCGGAGGCTGCGCATCACGACCACGGCGTAGCGTCGGTTCGCACGCAGCACGAAGCCCGGTCGCGCGGCCACGGCGAGCACGTGCTCGGGGGTGTACGTGTCCGAGGGGAGCGTGGCGGCGACGACGGGCACGCGGCGTCCGCGCTCGCTGGAGGAGGGATCGACGTCGAGGAGCATTACGGGCACGTCGCCGGTCGCGGCGATCACCGTGTCGGGCGACTGCGCGGCCACCGCGTTGGTGAAGCGGAAGTACGCCACCGGGAGCACCGGGAATCCCCGTCGCTGCTGCGCGATCTCGACGAGCCCCGAGAGGATCGCGCTCGCGTTCGCGGGGTACGGAAAGCCGCGGAGGTCGGGGCCGCCGTTCGATCCGAGGCGCAGGTCGCTGGGGTACGGGAGGTCGTAGAAGTGCTCGGCGCGCGTGAGGTCGGCGTCGAGGTCGAACATCACCGCCGCCGGTCCGCCCGCGTCGGGGGCGCCGTCGACCGCAGCGTCGCGCGCACCATCGACGGACGCGTCGGCGGGCGTCGCGGGAGAGTCTCCGTCACACGCAGCGAGCGCGAGGGCGCCCGCGACCAGCAGGGATCGCTTCATCGCGCGCACGGTACACCAGCTTCACGCGCCGTTGATCCCCGCGCGACCTTGCCGCATCGTCGCGGGCACCATGGCGGATCCCTCCGACGGCGCTGCGCACGACCTCGTGCTCTTCGACGGCGTCTGCAACCTCTGCAACGCCAGCGTGCACTTCATGATCGACCGCGACCGGCGCGCGCGGCTTCGCTTCGCGTCGCTCCAGAGCGAAGCGGGCGCGAAGGCCCTCGCCGCCCACGGCCGCGGACCCATCGTGGGCGACCCCGACTCCATCGTGCTCGTGGCCGACGGACGCCTCTGGGAACACTCCGACGCCGCGCTGCGCATCGCCCGTCGCCTCGATGGCGCGTGGCCCGCGCTGTCGGTGCTGCTCGTGGTGCCGCGCTTCGTTCGCGACGCGGTGTACCGCTTCATCGCGCGCAACCGCTACCGCTGGTTCGGCCGCACCGAGGCGTGCCGCATTCCGACCCCGGAGCTTCGCGCGAGGTTCGTGTCGTGACCGTCGACCGCATCGACCGCATCACGCCGACGATGCGTCCCGAGGGGCGCGTGGCGCAGCGTCAGCGCTGGTTGGAGCTTCTGTTCCTCCACTGGCGCGTGCCCGCGTCGGTGCTGCGTCCGCTCGTGCCCGAGGCCCTCACGCTCGACACCTGGGAGGGCGAGTGCTTCGTGGGCGTCGTGCCCTTCACCATGCGCGACGTACGCCCGGTGTGGGCGCCGTCGGTGCCCGGGCTCTCGCACTTTCACGAGACCAACGTTCGCACCTACGTGCACCACGAGGGGCGCGATCCCGGCGTGTGGTTCTTCTCCCTCGACGCCGCGAACGCGATCGCCGTGTGGATCGCCCGCACCTTCTGGCACCTGCCGTATCACCACGCGGACATGGCGCTCGAACACCTGCCCGACGGCTCCACGCACCATCGCACCGAGCGCCTCACGCCGCCGCTCGCGCGCTGCGAGGTGAACTACCGCCCCGTGGGCGCGCCCCAGGCCGCGAAGCCCGGCACGCTCGAACACTTTCTCGCCGAGCGCTACGTGCTCTACGCCGACACGGGTCGCGGAACGCTCCGCAAGGGGCGCGTGCACCACCCGCCGTATCCGTTGCAGCGCGCGGAGCTCACGCACTGGGACGAGTCGCTGCTCGTGGCCGCGGGCATCGCGCGTCCCGAGGGCGCGCCGCTCGCGCACTACGCGTCGGGGGTCGATGTGGACGTGTTCGCGCTCGAAGCGCTGTAGGGGGAACAGGGAGGGAGCGTGGCGGGGAGCGTTCAGGCGCCGGCGGCGACGCGGGCGGTGAACGCTTCCTGCGTGGTGGGCAGCGCGTGGTCGGCGAGCCAGTCGGTGCGGAAGGTCCAGAGCGTGGGGTGCTGCGCGACGGTCGAGAGCGCGAGGTACTGCTCCAGCGTGAGGGCGTCGTTGGCTGCCGCCTCGCCGCCGTAGGTCACGCGCAGGAGCGCCGCCGCGAGCTCGCGCACGCTCTCCTCGTCACGGCGCATGCGAAGCGCGCGGCGCAGCAGGGGCATCGCGCGGGCGCGTCCGAGCGAGGCCAGCGCGTCGATCATCGCGGTGCGCGGACCGACACCTTCGATGAGCGCGTTGAGCAGGGTCATCGCCGCGTCGTTGGGCGCCCGCGACGCGCGGAGGTGACACAGCACGATGGCCGCGGTGCGCACGGTGCCCGACTCGCCGCGGCCGCGCACGAGCTGTTCGAGCGCGCGCACCATGTCGTCGCCGCGCGCCGCGAGGCCATCGAGGCCCGGGAGAAAGAGCGTCACGCCCTGGGGAACGTCGTGCTGCGTGGTCTGCGAGGTCGATGCGCTGGTCATGGTCGTGAACTCCGTGTTGGGGGAGCGCGAAGATGCGTCGGCCTCGCATCGGGCACAACGTTGTGGGTGACGTAGTCTGTCACGCGGCGCGGGAGCCGTCGGAGGCGCGCGCGGTGTCGTTCGCGGGCATCACGAGCACGAGGCGTCGCTCGACGCAGTAGCGCTCGACGGTGAGCATCGCGAGCTCGGCGCCGCGCACGTCGCGGGCGCTGCATTCGAGGAGCACACGGCGCGAGCGCACGTCGCGGAGCGTGAGGGTGGTGGTGCGTCCCTTCGTGGTGGCGACGAGCTCGACGACGCGCGCGCGGGGGTCGTGGGGAGTGCGGCGAGAGGCGGTGCTTCGGGGGCGTGCCATGGCGGTGTGCGGGCTCCTTCTCGGGCGACAGAATCGCCGCCGGGAGTTCTCGCTCTACCGGATGCGCGCGGGCGCTTCCACCAGGGGTGTGACGGGCTATGTCACGCAGAAACGCCCTGCGCGCACGGTGAATGCGCGCGTCGCGGCGGGGGTGCTTCGGGGCAGGGGAGGTGTTGCGAAACGGAGGGGAGGAAGGCGGTGCGGTCTCAGGGGCGCTCGACGTCGAAGCCCTCGGACTCCCAGCCCACCATGCCGCCCTTGAGCAGCACCGCGGGGAGGCCGCGCTCCTGGAGCGTGTCCTTCACCTTGCGGGCGTCGTCGCCGCCGGCGCGGTCGTAGATCACCAGCGGCTTGCGGAGCGAGGCGAGCGCCTGGAGCTTCTCGTCGACCGCTTCGAGGGGCACGTTGATGGCCGTGGGGATGTGCGCGCGGTTGAACACCGCCGCCTCGCGGATGTCGACCACCACCACGCGGCGCATCTTGAGAAGCTGCGGGAGCTCCTTGGCCTGCACCTCGTCTTCGGGCTGCGGGAGAAAGGCCTCGACCATCTCCACGATCTCCTGCTTCGAGACCGCGCCCGTGAGCTGCTTCGCGGGGCGTCCGCCCACGACCATCACCAGCATCGGGATCGACTGCGCCCGGAACGCCGCCGCGAGCTGCGGGTTCTGGTCGACGTTGATCTTCACGACCTTGAGCCGACCCTCGTACTCGCGCGCCACCTCTTCGACGCGCGGCGAGATCTGTTTGCAGGGGCCGCACCACTCGGCCCACAGGTCGATGAGCACGGGCAGCTCGCTCTCGAGCACCTCACGCTGAAACGTCGCCGTCGTGACGCTGAGCACCGGCATCGCTGACTCCACTTTCACGGGTTCAAAAACGGGGGCGAACTAGTAATACAGTTCGCGCGCTCGAACCACCGCGAAGGCTCTCGGGCGCCACTGCACCGACCCGCATGACCCTCACCCGCGCACGACGCAGCCCCGAGATCACCCGCGTGACGAAGAACCGCGCGCTGCTCGCGAAGCGCATCGTGGCGGGCGCGGGCTTTCTGGGCGTGTCGGCGGCCCTCGGCGCGGGACTCGGCGGGTACTTCTGGGCGCTCTCGGCGCTCGTGGCGATCCCCGGCGCGTTCACCCTGGCCTCGGCGCGCGCGCCCTACACCGCGCCGTGCCCCGCGTGCGGCGCGCTCCTCGGCGACGACCTGTTGCACCTGCCCGACGAACCCGTGATGGGCAGCGACACCACCGACCTGCGGTGCCACGCGTGCGGCATCTACGTCGACTGCCTCGGCGGAACGGTGCGCGAGGTTCCCTTCAACCGCACGCTCGACGCGCCGGGCTACGAGCTCACGCTCGCGCCGAAGGAACTCCCCACGCTGCGCTGGGGTGATGGGTGTGTGGCCTGCGGCGATCCCGCGACGCGCGCGCTGCGACTCGCGCGCTTCGAAGTGGGCGTGCTCTCGGGCTTCGAGGCTTCACTCGACGCGCAGCCCGACGGCGCGAACGTTCCCTTCTGCGCGAAGCACGGCGAGGGCGTCGACCCCATCGGGCGCTCGCTCGTCGTCGCCCGCACGCCGCGCAGCGTGGAGGTCTCGTTCCGGCTCTACGCGGCGTATCGCCGCTTTCTCGACGAGAACCGCGAGGCCGCCGAGGTGCGCGTGAAGGCGATGCTGCCGTCGTCGTGACGCCCGTTGCGCCGCGCGCGCGAACGGTGGCATCACGCGCGGCCATGATGAAGCACCCGAAGACCCTCTCTCGCCTCGACGGCAAGACCGTGATCGTGACCGGCGCCTCCGACGGCATCGGCGTCGAGACGGCGCGCTACCTCGCCGACCTCGGGGCCACGCTCGTGCTGCCCGCGCGCAACGCCGCGAAGGCCGACGCCGTGCGCGAAGACCTCGTGCGCACCACGGGCAACAAGAACATTACCGTGATGCCCCTCGACCTCGCGAGCCTCGCCTCGGTGCGGAGCTTCGTCGAGTCCTTCACCGCCGCGCACAAGACCCTCGACGTGCTCGTGCTCAACGCCGGCGTGTCGCCCACGCAGCGCGCGCTCACCGTCGACGGCTTCGAGACCACGATGGGCGTCAACCACTTCGCCCACTTCGCGCTCACGCTGGGGCTGCTCCCGCTGCTGCGCGCGGCGGGGCGTGCGCGCGTCGTGGTGGTCTCGTCGAAGCTGCACCTGCGCGGCGACATCCGCTTCGACGACATGACCTACGAGAAGTCCTTCGGGTCGATGATGAGCGGGCCGTACCCCGACTCGAAGCTCGCCAACGCGCTCTTCGCCGTGGAGCTCGCGAAGCGCCTCGAAGGCACCGGTGTTTCGGTCAACTACCTGCATCCGGGCGTCGTCTCGACGGCGCTCGCGCGCGACATGAACGCCGTCGTGCGGTGGTTCGCGAAGACCTTCTTCATCACCCCCGAGAAGGGCGCGCAGACGAGCGCCTACGTCGCGGCATCGCCCGATGTAGAAGGCGTTTCGGGGAAGTACTTCGACGAGTGCCGCGAGGCGAAGCCGTCGCCGAAGGTGAACGACACGGCCCTCCGCGCGCGGCTCTGGGAGCTCAGCGAGAAGCTCACCAACGTTCGCTTCGAGGCGTAGCGCGCGACCGTTGCGCGCACGGGTGCGGTGCGTGTAGAGCGTGCGGCGCCGTGCCCCTTCGGCGCGGCGGAGTGCTCGATGCTCGTTCCGTCGAAGATGTCGTGGTGGCGCACGGTGCTGAGGTATCGCGGGAGCGAGCTTCCGCGGACCAAGTACCGGATCCTGGGTGTGGCGATCGCGGCGACGGCGGTGACCGTGCTCGAAGAGCTGCACGACTGGCACCCCAACCTCACGCCGCTGCCCTTCACGCTCATCGGCGTGGCGCTGGGCATCTTCCTCGGCTTTCGCAACAACGCGAGCTACGACCGCTGGTGGGAGGGCCGCAAGCTCTGGGGCGCGCTGGTGAACACCTCGCGCTCCTTCGCGCGGCAGATCCTCACGCTCGTGGGGCCGCAGCCGGGGGAGCCGCAGGGCGATCGCGAGGCGCTGCGCGCGCTCCACGCGACGCTCGTGAAGCGGGTGATGGCCTTCGTCCACGCGCTCCGTCTCGCGCTCCGCGACGACCAGGATCTCTCGGTGCTCACGACCTTCCTCTCCGACGAGGAGGTCACCGCGCTGCGCGACGAGCGCAACCGCCCCTTCGCGATCAACCAGGGCACGGCCGAACGGCTCCGTGAGGCGTGGATGAACGGGCTCATCCACCCGATGCACCTCCCGGTGCTCGAAGGCTCGCTCACGTCGCTCACCGACATTCAGGGCGCGTGCGAGCGCATCAAGAGCACGCCGATTCCCTTCTCGTACACGACGCTGATCCACCGCATCACGGCGATCTACTGCTACGCGCTGCCCTTCGGCGTCGTCGACCAGGTGAAGATCTACACGCCCTTCGTGTGCGCGATCGTGGCGTATGCGTTCTTCGGCCTCGACGTCGTCGGTGACGAGATCGAGATGCCCTTCGGCACCGACTACAACGACCTGCCGCTGCGGGCCATCTCGCGCATGATCGAGGTGAACCTCCGCCAGCGCCTCGGCGAGCGCGACCTGCCGCCGCTCCACACGCCCGTCAACGACTACCTCGATTGAGCGCGCGCGTCGTGACGGGTCACACGAGGTTGACCTGCCACGACACGCCGAAGCGGTCGGTGAGCCACACGAAGCGTCGGCTGAAGCCGTAGTCGTCGGCGGGCATGAGCGTGCGGCCGCCGTCGCCGAGTCCTGCCGCGAGGCGCGCGAACTCGTCGGCGTCGTCGCAGGTCACGAAGAACGAGAACGCCGGCGTGAACGTGAAGGGGTGCGGCGCCGGGCTGTCGAAGCAGCGAACGCGCTGATCGCCGAGGCGAAAGACCGCGTGCTGCACCGCAGGCGACTCGCCCTTCGCGGGATCGCCGCGGTGCACGAGCTCCTCGATCGCGGCGCCGGGAATCACCGCGGCCCAGTGACGCATCGCCTCTTCGGCGCGGCCCTCGAACATCAGAAATGCGGTGATCGAATGGATCATCGCGCAAAGCTCAGCGCAGCATCACGGCACGCGTCCAGAAACGCGCGGTGATAGAGTTCCGTGCGATGCGCGCATCGAAGGTCTCTGGCGTCGGGGTTCGAATGGAGCGGCCTCGCGCGGGCGTGACGATCGCCGTGCTCGCGGCGCTCTCGCTCTCGACGTGCAGCGATGCGCCCGCGGGCTACACCGTGTATGCGCCGCCGCGCGACTGGGCGCTGCACCCTGCGCTCGTCGACCGCGCGTTCCCCTCCGACGCGGCGGTGTACGCGGTGAGCGACGTGCACGGTGGGTATGCGCGCCTCGCGTCGCTGCTCGCGCGCCACGGGCTCCTCGCGTCGGTGCCTGCGACGCCCGCGGATGCGCAGTGGCGCGGCGGCCGTGCTGTGCTCGTCGTGGCGGGGGATCTCATCGACAAGGGCCCCGACTCGCTCGACGCGATCGACCTGCTCCGCGTGATGGAGCCCGCGGCGCGCGCGGCGGGCGGTGAGGTCATCGTGCTGCTCGGCAACCACGAGGCGGAGTTTCTCGCGGACCCGCACAACGCGAAGGCCGCGGCCTCCGACGGGCTCGACGCGGAACTCTCGGCGCGCGGGCTCGACGTGCAATCGCTCGCCGACGGACGCGACGTGCGCGGCGTGTGGCTCCGCGATCGGGCCTTCGGGGCGCGCGTGGGCGGATGGTTCTTCTCGCACGCAGGGGCCACGGGCGGACGGAGCTTCGAAGCGCTCGGGCGTGCGCTGCGCGCGAGCGTGGAGGCCGACGACTACCGCGGCGCGGAGGTGCTCGGTGACGGCTCCATCGTCGAGGCCCGCGACTGGTGGACGGCCTCGCGAGACACGGTGGCAGACGCGTCGCGCGCGCTCGGTGTGGCGCACTTCGTCTTCGGTCACACGCCCTCGGCGCTCGGGCCCCGCGGGGCCATCGCGACGGCGGCCGATGGCGCGCTCGTGCGCATCGACTGCGGCATGTCTCCGGGCGTCGACGACTCGCGCGGCGCGCTGTTGCGGGTGCGCGTGGTCGACGGTCACGAGGTGGCCGACGCGCTCGACGCCGACGGTCGTGCGCACACGCTCTGGCGCGCGCCCTGACGGGCCGACGAGGCGCGTGATACGGTCGCCGCACCATGGGGTTGGGGAGTGATTGGGTCGAGGTGGCGTACGAGATCGCGAGGAGCAACCCGCACTGGTTGATCGGCGACGTCTCGACGCCGCGCACGGTGCTGCAGGATGAGATCAACCGCGAGCTTGTCGACGTGCTCGACCGTTGGATTCGCACGCGCGGCGTGAGCGCACGCGCGGGGAGCAACCTCGCGCTGCGATGGGATCCCGACGCGCCGCAGATCGGTGTCGACCCCGACGTGTGCCTCGTCGAACCCGACATGCCCGAGGGCGAGTTCGCGCGGAGCCTCTGCACGTGGAAGCCCGGCCACCACGTTCCCCGCCTGTGCATCGAGGTCGTGAGCGATCGCACGGCCGAGAAGGACGACGGCGATGGGCCCGACCGCTACGCCGCATGCGGTGTGCGGCGCTGGAGGCGGAGCTCGCACGGCGCGGGTGAGGGGACGCGTCGGTCAGCGGGCGCGCGGCGTGTCGCGCCAGGCGCAGAGGGCGGTGGCGTCGGCGTGGGGGATGCCCGCGAGGGCGGCGAGTTCGTCGGATGTCGCCGTCAGCACGCGCACGAGCGAGACCTTCGACTGAATCGCCGCGAGCGCATCGGGTGGGAGCTGCGCGCGCGCGAGGTCTTTGAGCGAGCGCACCTTCGGGTACGCGTCCCATGCGAGGTCGCCGTCGAGCGCGGTCGCATCGAGGGGAACGAAGCGCCACTCGCCCTCGGCGCTGTGGGCGGTGATGTGCGAGTGCGAACGCAGGCGGAGCGTGTCGCCCGCGGCGAAGCCGTCGTAGTCCACACGCCCCGCGGTGCTCGTGGCGTCGAGGGTGAGCCGCGCGCCATCGAGCACCCATGCGCCCTTCGAGGCGTGCGCGGAGGAAGGCCGCAGCCACGTCGCCACCTGACGCGCCGAGGCCGGGGTCGTCGTCGCCGTAAGCACCGTGCCCCGCGGGTCGAAGCGGAACCACTCGGCGTACCGATCGGACACCACGCACACGTAGAGCCCGTCGAATCGCAGCAGACCGTGCATGGGCCGCGTTCGTAGCGCCGATCGTCGCGCGTGCGAAGGGCGACCGTCGTGCCCCGCGGTGATCACCGTAGCCCCCACACGCACGTCGTTGCGCGCGTCGCGGCGACCGTGAAACAGTGCGCGCGCGACGATGCCCCGCGCGCCCATCGACCGCTTTCGCAAGCTCCGTCCGCGCGACCGCGTGGGCATCGGAGAGGCCTTCGACGCCGTCGAGGCGCCGCTGCGCGACCGGCCCGTGGTGCTGAAGTTCCTGCCCGAGCTGCCCGATGAGCTCCTCGAAGACTTCGAAACCGTGTGCCTCTCGGTGGAGCCCCTGAAGCACGCGGCGATCGTTCCCTTCCACGGCTACGGCGTCGATGGCAACCGCCCCTACGTGGTGATCGCGCCGCCCGAAGGACGCGACGCGCGCGCCTGGCTCGACGACCTCAACGCCTCGCTCACGTGGCCCGACCTCGGTGACGTCCGTGCGGTCTTCGACGGGGTCTGTGCGGCCGTCGGTGTCGCCCATCGCATGCGCGCGGTGGCCGGTGCGCCGGTGCTCCACGGCATGCTCACGCCCGAGAGCGTGCGGTGCCGTCGCGGCGCCGACGGGCAATGGACCGTCACCGTGATGGACTTCGCCCTCGCGCAGATTCCCCGTGTGGCGTGGGCCCCGGAGTCGGGGAGCCTCGTGTGCGATCCGCGCGCGCCCGAGGAGAAGGCCGATCCCGCGGCGCGCTCGTGTGCGAGCGATGTGTTCTCGCTCGGCGTGCTCCTCGCGACGATGCTCGTGCCCTATCCCTTTCCGATGCGCCCCGTGAGCTGGGGAGACTTCGTGGAGCGCGAGCCCGACAACGTGCGCGATCTGCTCCGCTCGTTGCGCGGCGACCTCCCGCCCTCGCTCCTCGACGAGGTCGTGCGCGCGCTCTCGCCGTCGCCCGACGACCGTCATCCCGACGCCGATCGCCTTCGCACCGCGCTGCGCCGCGTGGCCTGGGAGCCCGTGGGCGAACCGCGTCCGCTGCCGCGTCCGAGCGAGCTCTCGCCCTGGGCGCCGGTCACCGATGCGTCGCTCCCGATGCTCCGTCTGCCCGCGGCGCTCGTCGCCGATCTGGGCCCCGCGCCGATGCACCTCCGCGCGACCTTCGCCACCCGCGGCGCCGCCGAAGCCCCGCCCGTCGCGCCTGCGATGCCCACGGCGCCCGCAATGCCCGTCGCGCCCGCGGTGCCCGTTGCGCCCGTCACGCCCGCACCGCGCGAGGAGTCGGACCACGACGCGACGCTCGCTGGTCCCCTCGACGCCGCGCTGGGCTTCAGTGAGGCAGAGACCACCGTGCCCTCGACGTCGGCCGTGGATGCCCTCCGCGCGCTCCGTGCCGAGGGCCGCGCGCACACGACGCCCGCGCCCCGTGCGACGCCCGCAAGGGCCCTTCCCGTGCCGCCCACGCCGCGCGCTGCGCCGCCCGCGGGAGACCTCTTCGCGACGCCGCCCGCCGCGCCCGTCGAGGCCGACGCGACGCTCACCGAAGCCGACGCCCTCGACGCCCGCGCGCTGCGCCTCGCGCTCGACGAAGGCACGTGGAGCGAGGCCGACGCGCAACCTCCGCCCTCCACCGACCGCACGCACGTGGGACGCGCCCCCGAGCGCCCCGTGATGCCTTCCGTCGCGCATGTCGACGCACCCGCCGATGCGCCCGCGACGCTTCCCCTCGGCACGCGTGCGCCCGTGTTCGACCCGTCGCCCGCGACCGCGCCGTTGCACACGGTCTCGCCGCTCGCCGCGACGCCCGCGGCCCTCGCGCAGCCTCCTTCGCCCGCGCCGTGGTCACCGCCGCATGCGCCCACCTACGGACTGCCCGCGATGCCTCCGCCGAGGAGCGCGGGTGGTCACTCGCCGCCCACGCTCGAACCCGTGTCGTCGCCGCCGTCGATGCCGTGGCGCGCGCTCGCGGTGGGGGCGTTCGTGCTCACCGTCGTCGCGCTGATGGGCATTCTTGTGACCAGGTAGGTCGCACGAAACGCGCTAGAAAATAGGTGTTTTCGCGCGACGTGGGCGCGCGGGTTCCTCTACGATCGCCCCGCCGTCGGGCGACGGTGTGAGGAGACGCGCGCGCGCAGATGGATCTCTCCGATGTGCTGAATGCATCCGTGCTCACCGAGGTGAGCGCCGAGTTCCGAGGGGCCGACGGGCTCACGTGGCAGACGGTGTACGCGAAGCACCGCGAGGCGCTCTCCGAGCCCTACGAGTGCACGCTGGTGCTCACGCTGCCCGCGCAGGGCGCCGAGCCCGATCTCCTGCTCGGCAACGGGGCCCGCGTGGATCTCAAGCGCGGGAGTCACACGCGCCGCGTGCTGGGCGTCGTGCGTCGCGTCGAAGACCTCGGCACTACGGCCACCCATCGCTACGTGCGCGTCGTCGTCGTGCCCGCGCTCTGGACGCTCTCGCAGCGCATGGACACGCGGATCTTTCAGGACATGACCGTGGCCGCCATCGTGCGGAAGGTGCTCCAGACCGCGGGGGTGTATCAGGGCCGCGGCGGCGCGGTGATTCCGGGCTCGCTCGATGCGTTGCCCACGCGGATCTACTGCGTGCAGCACCACGAGACCGACCTCGCGTTCGTCACGCGGCTCCTCGAAGAGGAGGGCATCCCGTACTACTTCCGCCACGACGGCGACGAGGGCGAGACCCTCGTGCTCGCCGAAGACGCGCCGCGCTGGGACGACGTGCCGAGCACCACGACCTCCTTCGCCATCAGCGACGGCAACGGCGCCGTGCGCAGCGACGAGAGCGTGCAGTGGTTCGACCTCTGCGGCGCGATGCAGTCGACCAGCCGCACGGTGCGCGACTACGACTTCACCCGTCCGCGCGCGACGCTGCACCTCACGCAGACGCAGCCCGGCGTGAAGGGCGAGCGGCCCGTGTACGACCACCCCTCGCGGCTCGACATCTACCAGTACAGCGAGGGCTCGCACACGCACGAGGCCCACGACGGCTCGCGCCAGGCCCGCGTGCGCTACCAGCGCGACGCTTCGCGCACCCGCATCGGACGCGGCGCGGGCAACGCCACGGGCTTCGCGCCGGGGCACGTCTTCGAACTCACCGGGCACCACCGCCACGACGGCGACGGGCGTTACCTGCTCACGCGCGTCGAGCACACGCTCCAGGCGTGGAGCGACCTGCCCGAAGACGTGCGCGCGAGCGAGCACCTCGTGGGCGCGCTCCGTGAGGCGGGGGTCAACGTCGAGAAGGGGCGCGCGCAGGCGAGGCGCTACGTCAACGAGTTCGAAGTGGTGCCCGCGTCGGCGCCGTGGAGGCCCGCGAAGGTCACGCCGCGGCCCACGGTGAAGGGCTCGCAGACCGCGCGCGTGGTGGGCCCCGCGGGCGAGGAGATCTGGGTCGACTGGCACGGGCGCATCAAGGTGCAGTTCCACTGGGACCGCGAGGGCAACGAAGACGAGCACTCGTCGTGCTGGATCCGCACGCAGCAGAACTGGGCCGGCGCCGACTGGGGCTTCATGTTCACGCCGCGCATCGGGATGGAGGTCGTGGTGACGTTTCTCGACGGCGATCCCGACCGGCCGCTCGTCACGGGGTGCGTCTACAACGGCGAGAACCACGTGCCGTACGAGCTCCCGAAGGACAAGGCCCGGAGCACCATCAAGACCCGCTCGACGCCGGGCGGTGAGGGCTTCAACGAGCTGCGCTTCGAAGACACCAAGAACGCCGAGGAGGTGTTCATCCACGCGCAGCGCGACTTCAACGAGATCGTGCTCCACGACCAGAACACCAAGGTCGACCACGACCAGACGCTCGCGATCGGCAACGACCGCACGAAGACCATCAAGGGTCAGGAGCGCGTGACCGTCGAGAAGAACCGCACGACGCTCATTCACGAGAACGATCACCTGGAGATCACCGAGAACCTCGACATCCTCGTGCACGGGTCGCGCGGGGCCTCGGTGCAGGTCGACGAGACGCTCTACCTCCGCGCCGACAAGCGCATCGTGATCGAGTGCGGCGGGAGCCAGATCGTGATGACCCCCGAGACCATTCACATGAGCTCGAAGACCGTCACGGTGCTCGGCGACACGGAGATCGTGATCCGTGGCGGCATCGTGAAGATCAACTGACGCCCACGGGAGACGCACCGATGCCGGAAGCCGGAAGGTTCGGAGACAACGCGCACTGCCCCGCGGATGCGCACGGGTGCCCCAAGTGCCCGCACGACGTCACGGGGCCCGCCACGAGCGGCTCGCCCGACGTGCAGATCAACGGCATGGCCGCGCTGCGCAAGTACGACCGCGGGATGCACGGCGCCTGCTGCGGCGAGAACGCGTGGGAGGCCATCGCGGGCGCGCCCGGGGTGTTCATCAACGGTCGCCCCGCGCATCGCAAGGGCGACGCGGTGGAGCACTGCGGAGGCAACGGCGCGCTCGCGCAGGGCAGCGGCAACGTGATCATCGGCGACTACAAGAAGGGCGAGGGGCCCGCGGAGCTGCCCTTCTGGGGAGGCTTCGAACTCGAAGACGAGCACGGCAACCCGCTGCCCTACACGAACTACGTGATCCGCACGGCGAGCGGCAAGGAGATGCGCGGCTTCTCCGACCACCGCGGCCACACGTGCCTGATGTTCACCGACGACGAGGAGGACTTCGAAGTGGAGATCCTCCCCGACCCCTGCTCGACCTGACGCGAGGCCCGACGTGACCACCACGAAGAAGAAGAAGGTCGTTCACGGCCAGCACAAGACCACCGCGGTGAAGAAGGGCAAGAAGGGCCGCCGCAAGAAGGCCCGCCGCACGGCCTCGGGCCCCGCCGATCCGCCGAAGCCCGCCAACGCCAGCTACCGCACGCTCAACACCGACCCGAAGCACGGCAGGGAGTTCGAGTACCAGTGGCAGGCCGGCGGGTGCTTCAACCAGTCGTGCACGCAGCGCCACATCACCATCATCTCGCCCGCGAACTGGGCCGCGCAGCACGTCCGCATCGTGACCATTCCCGAGCTGCCCATTCTGCGAGGGCTGAAGCTTCACGTCGCGGTGCAGCCGCAGTTTCTCGGGTGGTTCAAGGCCATCGTCGCGAAGGGGCTCAAGAGCAAGATCACGTCGTACGACGGATCGTTCGTGCCCCGCACGCTCACCAACAAGCCCTCGGTGCGCTCGAACCACGCGTTCGGCAGCGCCATCGACCTCAACGCGAAATACAACGGCTACGGCCAGCCCCAGGCGCCGCGCGGCTCGACGGGCAGCGTCGCCGAGATCGCAGACTTCTGCGCCGACTTCGGCCTCTACTGGGGCGGCTGGTACAGCGGGAACAAAGACGCCATGCACTTCGAAGCGGTGCGTGTGCTCGAAGCCGCCGAGCTCGCCGCCGCGTGTCAGAAGCACGGGGTCAACAGCTCGACGCTCCCCACGTCGGGCTTCGACCCCGCGAACGTGCCCATTCCGAAGCCCCGTCCGCCGGGGCTCTGAGCGACCTTCACCCGGCCATGTAGGCGTGGAGCTGCTTGCGGCACAGCGCCGTGAGCGCCTCGGGCGACGCGCCGTTGGCGTGCGCGCGGTACCACGTCGCCGTGTGCCCGAAGGTGGTGTCGAAATCCCATCGCGGGAGCCATCCGAGGCGCGTGGCGGCCTTCTCGATGCTCAGTCGCAGCAGGCCCGCCTCGTGCGGCGCGCGCGGATCGCGCTGGTCGACCCACGAGCCCTCTCCCCACGCGCGAATGAGCGCCTCGGCCACCTCGCGGACGTTGCGCGTGGCGTCGAGCGTGGGGCCGAAGTTCCAGCCCTCGCAGTAGTCGTGCGGGCGGTCGGTGCCGTGGCCCGCGAGGCGCGCGCCGAGCAGGAGGTATCCCCCGAGCGGTTCGAGCACGTGCTGCCACGGACGCACCGAGAGGGGATTGCGCACGCCGATGGGCTCGCCCTTCGAGAGCGCGCGGATGCAGTCGGGCACGATGCGCGCGTCGCTCCAGTCACCGCCGCCGACCACGTTGCCCGCGCGGGCCGTCGCGAGGGCCACGCCGTGCTCCGAGAGCTTCGCGGGCGCGAAGAAGCTCCGTCGCCACGACGACACCACGAGCTCCGCCGCGCCCTTGCTCATGGAGTACACGTCGTGCCCGCCCATGGGCTCGTCTTCGCGGTAGCCCCAAGTCCACTCGCGGTTCTCGTAGCACTTGTCGCTCGTGACGATGACCGTCGCGCAGCGCGCGCCCTCGGTGCGAAGCGCGTCGAGCACGTTGGCGGTGCCCATCACGTTCGTCGCGAGGGTCTCCACGGGCTCGGCGTAGCTCCGTCGCACGAGCGCCTGCGCCGCGAGGTGGAACACGTACTCGGGCCTCGCCTCGCGCACCGCGTCGATCACGGTCTGCCGGTCGCGAATGTCGCCGCGGAGATCCTGCACGACGCCGTGACGGCCCACGAGCTGGTAGAGCGACGGAGAGGTCTCGGGGTCGAGGGCGAGGCCCGTGACGTCGGCGCCGAGCTCCTTCAGCCACAGCGCGAGCCACGCGCCCTTGAAGCCCGTGTGTCCGGTGAGCAGCACGCGGCGGCCTTCGTACGCGGCGCGCAGCGCGGAGAGCGAGACGGGGTGTGCGGTCATCGCGTGGGGGTCCAGGTGTTCCAGGGAGCGCGGCCCTGCGACCAGAGGTCGTTGAGCAGGGTGTATTCGCGCAGGGTGTCCATGGGCTGCCAGAAGCCGTCGTGCTCGAAGGCCACGAGCTCTCCCTCGGCCGCGAGGCGACGCATGGGATCGAGCTCCAGCACCGTGCCCGGCGCGCTCGGGAGGTAGTCCCAGATGCGCTTCGCATCCATCACGAAGAAGCCGCCGTTGATGAAGCCCTGCGTGGTGTTGGGCTTCTCGGCGAACTCGGTCACGCGCCCGCCGTCGACGCGCATCTCGCCGAAGCGCCCCGGCGGATGCACCGCCGTCACCGTGGCCACGCGGCCGTGCGCGCGGTGAAAGGCCACGAGCTTCGTGATGTCGACGTCGCTCACGCCGTCGCCGTACGTGAGCATGAAGAGGTCGTCGGGCTCGACGTAGCGCCGCACCGCTGCGACGCGTCCGCCGGTCATCGTGTGCTCGCCGGTCTCGGCGAGGGTGATCGACCAGTCTTCGTCGTGGTTGTGACCGAGCACCTCGACGGCGCCCTGGGGACCGAGCGTGACGCGCAGGTCGGCCATCATCGCGCGGTAGTTCAAGAAGAACTCCTTGATGACCCAGCCCTTGTAGCCGAGGCACAGCACGAAGTCCTTGAAGCCGTGGCGCGCGTACGACTTCATGATGTGCCACACGATGGGCTTGCCGCCGATGGGGAGCATGGGCTTCGGCAGGTTCTCGTTCGCGTCGCGAATGCGCGTCCCCTGACCACCACAGAGAATCACGACCTTCATGGGCTTCACCGTTCCGTCGAGGGCGTTTGGGGCGCCGGGAGAGGGATGTTCTGCGGGTCGCTCCGATGCGCGCGTTCGCGCGGGAGTTCAGCTACGCCCGACGGCGAAACACCATGCGCCACACGGGCAGGCCGTCGACGATGGCGCGGGCCTCGCGGTTCGAGCGCGCGGGCGCGTGCGGGCTCTCGTCGACCCAGCGTTGTCCCTCGGGCGCGACGTTCTCGAACTCGGGCGCGGCGGCGAAGCGTTCGAAGTACTCCTCGGCGCGCGACTCGACGTCGGTCTGCACGAGCACGGTGCCGCCGGGCTTCACGAGCCGCGCGAGCTGCGACACGAACTCGTCTTTCAACACCAGACGCTTCTGGTGCTTCTTCTTCCACCACGGGTCGGGAAAGTGCACCGCGACCCACTCGATCGACGCATCGGGACCGAGCTTCGGCAGCACGAGCCCCGCGTCTTCGGCGTAGGAGCGCGCGTGCGTGTAGCCCCGCGCGCGCAGCCGCTCGTCGAGCACCGTCGCGAGCTTGCGCCGGATCTCCAGCGCCACGAGCCGCGCGTCGCGATGCAGCTCGGCCCACTGGAGCGCGAACATCCCGCGGCCCGGACCGATCTCCAGCATCACCGGGCCCGTGCCGGGTACGAGGGCCGCGAGATCGACAGAATCACCTTCGGGAACGCGCGGCGCGTGGTCGTACTTCGGGTTGTGCATGGCGTCTGTGGCTCGGCGAAGCGCTCTGCTACCGTGCGCGCGCCGTTCAAGGCAACCCCGAACGCCGAATGTCCACCACGAAGCCCGACGACACCGCCGCACCGAAGACCCCGTACCGCGCCGACGAGGCGCCCGCGCAGGCTGCGGGTGATCCGTCGGAGAAATCCGACGCGTCGCCGGGCGCATCGGTGAGCACGGAGGGAGGGCGCGTGGTGCAGTCGCATCCGACGGTGCGCGCGATCATGCGAGACCGTCACGCGCTCGCGTGGGCCGTGGTGAGCGGGCTGCTCCTGTGGCTCGGCTTCGCGGGCAGAGACATCCTCCCGTGCGCGCTGGTCTCGATGGCGCCGCTGCTCGTGGCGATCCGCGGGCGCTCGGGGTGGAACGCGTTCCGCACGGGCTGGCTCATGGGCTTCGTGGCGACCGCGGGGGGCTTCTGGTGGATCACCGGAATGCTCCAGACGTTCTCGGGCTTTCCGATGCCGCTCTGCGTGCTCTTCGCGACGCTGCTGTGGGCGAGCACGGGCCTGCCCTTCGGTGTGCTCGCGTGGCTCGTGTCGCGCGCCGACCAGCGCAACCTCCCGCGGATGGTGAGCGTGCCGCTGGCCTTCGCCGCCGCGGAGCTCACGATCCCGGCGCTCTTTCCGTGGTACCTCGCGGCCTCGCTGCACGAGTACCCGGTGATGATCCAGACGGCGGATCTCGGCGGCCCGATGCTCCTCTCCGCGGCGCTCGCGCTGGGGCACACGGCGATCGCCGAAGCGTGGGTGCGCACGGGCGATTGGAAGACCCGTCTGCGTCCCCTCGTGTGGCCGCTCGCGTTCTGGGCCTTCGCGCTCCCGTACGGGCACTGGCGCATGGGCCAGGTCGACGCGGCGACCGCGCACAGCCGCGCGCTGCGTGTGGGCGTGGTGCAGCAGAACCTCGGGCTCATGCAGAAGCGCAACGACCCGCTCGTGGCCCTGCAGCGTCACCTCGATGCGTCGCGCGCGCTGGAGCGTCAGGGCGTCGACCTGCTCGTGTGGAGCGAGAGCGCGATCGCGTTTCGCATCCCCGAGGAGGTGCGCAACATCCGCGACTACATCGACATCTGGGACCTGCACACGCCGGTGCTCTTCGGCGCCCTCTCGGTGCGCGGCTCCGAGGATCACCCGCGGCTCTACAACACCGCGTTCATGACCGACGCGACGGGTGAGATTCGCGGCAGCTACGACAAGGTGTTCCTGCTGGCCTTCGGCGAGTACATCCCGCTCGGAGAGACCTTTCCGTGGGTCTACGAGGTGTCGCGCAACAGCGGTCACTTCACGCGCGGCGAGCGCATGAGCGCGCTGCCCGTGCCCGGCGGAACGGTCGCGCCGCTCATCTGCTACGAGGACATCCTCCCGGCGTACGTGCGTCGCTTCCAGACGTCGCAGTCGCCCGACATGCTCGCGGTGATTCTCAACGACGCGTGGTTCGGCAACACCGCGGAGCCGTGGATCCACAACGCCCTCGCGAAGCTCCGCGCGGTGGAGCACCGCCGTGACCTCGTGCGCGCCGCGAACTCGGGCGTCTCGTCGATCATCGACGCGGCCGGACGCACCGTGGCCCACGGCGGAACGTTCACCCGCGAGAACGTCGTCGGCACGATGCACCTGCGCACGGGCACCACGCCGTACGAGACCGTGGGCGACTGGCCGGGCTATCTGGGCGTGCTCCTCGCGCTCTGGACGCTGCTGCCGAAGCGCTATGGGCTGAAGCTCCGCGCGCCGGCGTGAGGGGGCGCGCGCTGTGATCTGGGGTTCCGCGCGGGCGTGGGTCCCGAGCGGCCGGGGTTCCCAGAGTCACCCCGGGCAACGGTGCGAATCGCACCGGGCGCTGCCCGGCGCTCCCAGAAGCGCGCGAAGCGAATGCAGCGTCGGAGGCGAACTCCGGCGCGACCGCGCACACCAGCCCGGGGTGACCACCGGGAACCCCGGCGCCGCGACGTGGCCGGGGTTCCCACACGCGGGCGCCGCAGCGTGGCCGGGGTTCCCACACGCGGGCGCCGCGCGCATCGGGCGCCGCAGCGTGGCCGGGGTTCCCAGAGTCACCCCGGGCAACGGTGCGAATCGCACCGGGCGCCGCCCGGCGCTCCCAGAAGCGCGCGAAGCGAATGCAGCGTCGGAGGCGACTCCGACGCGACCGCACACACCAGCCCGGGGTGACCA
>CAMFHP010000025.1 GCA_945952225.1 uncultured Myxococcaceae bacterium | reverse complement strand
GGATTTGTGACCGCTCACGGTCTTCGAAGACGGCAGCGGATAGGGCGGCGGGTCGAGGGTGTTCCAGAGGTGGCCCATGCAGAGCGGACGGTCGGGATCGCCGTCGACGAACTCCACCAGCACCTCCCACCCGATGCGCGGAATCATGATCGAGCCCGTCGTGTGGGCCTGCGCCACGCGCAACCAGCACGAGCTCTTCTCATCGAGCTTGCCGTCGCGGTCCCAGTGGAACTGCACCTTCACCCGACCGAACTCGTCGCAGTAGATCTCCTGCCCCGCGGGGCCCGTCACCCGCGCCGTCTGCGTGCCCCACACCTTCGGCCGCGCGGCCCTCCGCGGCGGTCGGAACTTCTGCGCCCGCGGCATCACCGTGAGCGACACCTCGCACCGCGGATCGCCCGCATCGACCAGCACCCCCTCGGCCTCGTCGCGCTCGATGCGCACCGCGAGGCGCTGCGTCACCACGAGGAACTTCCCCTCCACCGACGGATGGTCGACGAGCGAGAACCACAGCCCCGGCATGGCCCCGAGCGCGTTCGTCGTCGCCGTCGCCGTGCGGCGCGCTCCGCGGAGCGCGTCGAGTCGATCCTGCGCGCGCTGCTTGCCCGCAGGCGCCTCGGTGTAGCGCCCCGGATACTCGTACCACTCGCGCTGCGCCGACCCGTCGGAGACGCTCGCCTTCGCCTTGAGATCCCGCGACGCGTGCGTCGGG
Source organism: uncultured Myxococcaceae bacterium (assembly GCA_945952225.1). GTDB lineage: Bacteria > Myxococcota_A > Polyangia > Polyangiales > CAISKJ01. The sequence continues at coordinate 83,048 of CAMFHP010000025.1, read as the reverse complement.
TCGTAGTCGTTGAACGACACCACGTCTTCGCTCACCCGCGCGCGGGTATGCCAGTCCCACACACGGGCCGCGGCGTCGTGCGCGTCGGGGTGGTGCGTGAACGCGAGCTCGCCGGGCTCCATCGCGGGCCCCGTGTCGCTCCCGTCGGCGAAGACCATCACGTGCTTCTCGGGCGAGTGCTCGAACCAGTAGTAGATCCCCTCCTCTTCGAGGAGCCGCGAGACGAAGTTCCACTCGGTCTCGTCGTACTGCACGCAGTACTCGCGCGTGGGGTACGTGCGGTTGGCGCTCCATCGAAAGCGGTCGTCGGCGAGGCCCGCGTCGCGAAAGACCTTCTTCACCACGTCGACCGCGGTCATCTGCTGAAAGATCCGAAAGCCATGGCGCAGCGACGTGCGCGACGCCGACGGCACGAGCACCACCCGCGCGCGCGTCACCGTCGACTCCGCGGCCTCGTCGGTGAGCATCTCCGACACGCGCTCCACCGCACCGTGAATGTGCCGCGTCTCGCCCTGATCGCTCACCAGCTCCACGTGCATCACGTCGCCGGGCACGGCGTCGTGGTCCACCGCGGCCACGGCCACATCGACCTCGTAGCGAAAGGGCTGCGAGAGCCCCTCGACCCCGCGGATCGCGTGCACCACCACCGGGCCCACGAGGCAGCCCGCGCTCGCCGTCGCCTCGATGCGTCGCGTCGGTTCGGTCATCGTGCGTCCCTCAGTTCGAAGCGTGCGTGACCTGGTTGATGCCCTTCGCGCCGCGCAGGTCGATGCTCACGGCGCGCACCTTCACGTCTCCGCTCTTCGAGAGCTGGATGATGCATCCCCCGGCGTTCACCACGAGCCGGTTCTTCGCCTCGATGTTGATCGTCGTGGCCTTCACCGTGAGCCCTCCGCCCGCGGTGATCGCGATGGCGCCGCCCGCATCGTCGGTGCGCGACCCGCCGGCCTTCACCGACATCGTCGCGACGTTCTCGGTGTAGGCCGCGCCGCACTCCACCGACATGGTCTTGGCCTTGATGAGCTTCAGCCCGCCGATGAGCTCGGTGCGCGAGCCCGTGCAGCTCGACGCGACGCTGCCGCCCGACATCTGCACCCACGCGCCGCCCACGGTGTTCGAGAGGTTCGTCGACACGCGACGCACCACGCCCGCGAGGCCCGTGATGCACTGCACCGCACCGACCGTGCGCGAGAGCGTGCCCGTGGTGTTCTCGCTGAGGTCTCCGCCCACCTTGCCCAGACGCATCGCGCCGATGGTGAGCGACTCGCTGCCGCCGATCGAGGTGCTGTGCACGCCCGTGACGTTCACGGTCTCGTTGCCGTCGATGGTGACCGAGCGGTTCACCGTCACCGAGCGCTGACGGTTGCCCCCGACGCGGAGCCCGTGGTTGCCGCCGACGTCGACGCGCTCGTTGTTGTTCACGCGCCAGCTCGCGTCGTGCTCGACGGAGATGACCAGGTCCTTCGAGGCGTTGAGAAAGATCTCCTCGGCGCCCGCGGCGTCTTCGTAGCGGAGCTCGTTGGCGCCCGGTCCGCCCTGGTACGTCGCGCTCTGGAGCGAGGTGCGCGTCGCGGCGCCGGGCAGCGCGTACGGCGGCCTCGCGTCGCTGTTGTAGAGGTGGCCCGTGATGTACGGCACGTCGAGTTCGGCGCGCTCCACGTCGACGAGCACCTCGTAGCCGCCGCGCGGCAGGATCATCGACCCGCTGAGCATCCACTGGCCCACGCGCAGCCACGTCGACGAGCGGTCGTCGGTGAGGCCCGAGCGATCCCACGGGAAGCGCACCTTCGCGCGCCCCCACGCCTCGGTGTGGATCTCCTCGCCCGCGGGCGTCGTCACGAAGGCCACGAGCGCGCCCGCCATCGGCGCGGGCACGTCGAAGGTCGGGCGAAAGAGCACCTCCTTCGCGAGGAGCTCGGCGCGCGCGTGGTGCTGCGTCACCTCGCGGTCGCCCTCACGGCGCGTGTGTCCCTCGTGGCGGCACGCGAGCACCACGTAGTCGCCGTCGATCGCGGGACGCGTGCACTGGGCGATGGCCACGGTGCGACCGGGTTCGAGAAACGCGCTGTCGCTCTCGACCGACACCACGCGCCCCGTGAGTTGGAGACGTTCGAGACGGCGCTGCGCGAGCCGCCTGCCGGGCCCCGTGTCGCGGTAGCCGCCGGGATGGTCGTAGACCTCGCGCGCCCCGCCGCTCCCCGCGTCGGTCACCGTGAGGTCGAAGGCCGGACGCGTGAAGTCGTAGTCGCGCAGGGTCACGCGGTCCGAGGTGCCGCGGCGGCGCTCGGTGACGCTCCACACCACGTCGTCGGAGAGCTGCGTGGCGTCGCGGTCGAAGAGGGCCGACACGCCGCCCTCGACGGGCTGCCACGCGTTGCCGTCGTCGAAGAACACCACGGTCTCGGACTGCTCCCCGTGGCGCACCATGAACCCGATGCCCTCCTGGTCGAGGAGGCGTCGAACGAAGTCCCAGTCCGACTCGTTGAACTGCGTCACGTACTCGCGCGGGTCGTAGCTCGCGGTGGTCTCCCACGACTGCGCATCGCCCGTGAGCCCCACGCCTTCGAGCACCTCGCGCACGATGTCGGGCACGGACTTCTTCTGAAAGATCCGGCAGTCGGTGCCGAGCTTCGCGAGCTCGATGCGCGCGCCGATCGTGAGCTCCGCGCGCCACGTGTCGGGGTGCGGCGTGCTCACCGACGCGTCGAGCACCACGCCGTGAAAATGCCGCGTGTGCCCGTCGCCGCGGAGCACCGCCAGCGAGGCCTTCATCCCCAGCACCGCATCGACGTCGAGGGCCTCGGCCCCCACCGCCGTCACCCGCATCGTGAACCCATCGGAGAGCCGCTCCACCGCGGAGAACGACTCCACCTGGAGCACCGCCCCGCCGGGCACGGTCAGTTCAAACGTCACCGCTCGCTCGCTCACGTCGCGCTCCCTTGTGTGCCCATCGTCGCGGTCACTTGAAGTCGATGTTGCCCTTGAGCTTCACCGACACCGTGCCCTTCACCGACAGCCCGCCGCCCTTGAACTTGATCGATCCCCCCGAGCACTTGAGGCTCGATCCGCCCGCGGAGAAGTCGAGCATCCCCACGTTGATCAGCACCGCGCGCGCGCCGAGGTTCCACGCGTCGCCGCACTTCTCGACCACGGGTCCGCCGACGGTGTAGGCCAGCGCGCCCTGCGCCGACGACTGGATGTCCGCGCCCGACTTGATCACCGCCGCCCCCGACGCGAGCGTCTTCAGCGTGCGGATGTTCTCCGCGTACGACTTTCTCACCACCTCAAGCCGCACGCCGCCGATCTTCTCGGTCTTGGTGCCCGTCACGCTCTCGGCGATGGCGATGGCGCTGTTGATCATCAGCGCGGCCCCCACGGTGCGCGTGCAGTTCGCGTTGAAGGTCTCGGTGACCGTGTTCGCGAGCACGTTCATCACGCTGCCGATGGTCTCGGTGCGACTGCCCGTCACCGTGATCGACTGGCAGGTCTTCACGCCCCAATCGTCGTTGGCGCCGATGGAGACCGTGCGCGACCCGACGATCTCGCTCGTGCACGACCCCGTCACGCTCTGCGCGCAGTTGCCGCCCACGTGCACCGACTGGTTCGAGCCCACCGCGCACGTGAGGTCGATGCCCACCTCTTCGTTCGAGTCCACGTCGATGGCCTCGTGCAGGTCGTGGCCCGCCACGAGACGAAAATCCTTCGACGCGTGGACGAAGAACTCCATCCCCCCGTTGCCATCTTGAAGGCGCACCTCGTTGGTGCTCCCGCCGCCCGGCGACGTAGCCGTCTGGAGCGCCGTCTGCGTGCTGTTCGACGGCTGCTCGTAGGGCGACATGGTCTCGCGGTTGTAGACCTTCTGGAGCACCACGGGCCGGTCGGGATCGCCGTCGAGGTAGCCCACGGTGGCCTCCCAGCCCACGCGCGGGAGCAGCATCGCGCCCGAGTTGTTCTGCTGCTGCACGCGGATCCAGCACGTCGCCGTGTCGTCGACGGCGCCCTCGCGGTCCCAGTAGAAGTGCACCTTCACGCGGCCCATGTCGTCGACGTGGATCTCCTCCGCCGAGGGGCCCGTGATCACCGCGCCGTCCTTGCCCCACGCGCGCGGCTTCGGCGTCACGAGCGCCGGGCGAAACACCGTGTCGCTCGGGATCGCTTCGAAGTGCAGCTCGTACGTCGTCGCGCCCGCGTCGCCGAGGAGCCCGCGGTCGTCGTAGCGATGCTCCACCGCGGTCACGAGCCAGTCGCGGCAGTGGGCGCTCTGGCGCACGCCCGCGAGCGAGAAGATGCGGCCGGGCATCACCCTGCGGACGTTGGTGCGACCGCGCAGCACCTCGGTGGTCGCCTGCACCGCGTCGAGGCGGTTGGTGGCCATGCGCAGCGCATTGGGATCGTCGTCGAAGCGCCCCGGGTACTCGTCGTGCGCGAAGCCGCCGCCGCCCTCCATCTGGTGGCGTCCTTCGCGCGGGCGGTCGGGGTTCGTGGGGTTCCAGTCGCGGCTGCGCCACGTGTCGGTGGTGGGCTGCTGCGTGAAGACCAGGTCGGTGCAGCGCGCGCGTCCCTGATGCTCGGTGCGCGCGAAGGGAATCACCGGATCGCCCGCGAGGATCGTGTGCGACGCGGGGTTGTCGACGAAGACCATCGTGTGGTCGTCGGCGGTGTGTTCGAACCACCAGTAGACGCCCTCGTCTTCGAGGAGCCGTCGCACAAAATCGAGCTCGCGCTCGCGGTACTGCACGCAGTAGGGCCGCGGGTCGTAGTCGGCCGTGAGCCGCGACCAGTCGAAGCGCGCCGCGGGGAGACCCGCATCACGGATCACGCGCTGCACCACCTCGATGGCGGTCTTGTCTTGAAAGATGCGGCTGCGGCGGCGGTACGCGAGGCCGTGGAGCCGCGGGCGCAACGTGGCGCGGTAGACGTGGCGGCCGCTGCGCGCGCCCTCGTAGTCGATCTCTTCGACCACGCCATGGAACCACCGCGGGTCGACGCCCTCGTCGTCGAGCACCGACAGGGCGGCGAGCGTCCAGAGCGAGGCCTGGAGGTCGAGATCGGGCGTGTCGCACACGAAGCGCACGTCGACCTCGAAGAGCGACGAGAGCGACTCGCGCGCGGTGAAGCGCACCACGTCGGCGTCGTGTGGAAGCGCGTTGAGCGTGAGAAAGGCCCGCACCTGCATCGTGGCACCCCGGCGCAGACCACGACCCCGTGGCCCCGCGCATGGGGCACTCATACGCCCCGCGAGACCGGCTCTGTCAAGCCGCGCGCGTCGACGCGTACGATGCGACCCGCTGCCATGAACTCCGACCTCACGCGCTGCGCGGGCACCGGATGCCCCCGCCGCAACGAATGTCTCCGCGCGCGCCTCGCGCCCGTCGCGCGCTTCGACCACTTCACCCGCACGCCCTGGGACGCGCTCCGTGGGGTGTGCGAGCACCACGTTCCGCTGCCCGTCGTCGACGACGAGGCCGTGCGCACGCGGGCCTACCACCGCTGGCTCGCCGAGGGCCGCCCCGAAGGACGCGCCGACGCCCACTGGCACGACGCGCGCGCCGAGCTCCTCGCGCAGCGGGATCAGTGGCTCTCGCCGCCCTTCGAAGAGTCACCGTGAAGAGATGCCGCGCGCGGTGGGAGCGCTGATACCGTCGCGCGCGATGAAGCTCTACTACACCCCGACCTCGCCCTTCGTGCGCAAGGTGCTCGTCGCCGCGCACGAGCTCTCGCTCATCGACCGCATCGAGACCGAGCTGCTGCGCCCGACGCCGGTGAAGGCCGATCCCACGCTCTCGAAGACCAATCCGTTGAACAAGATCCCCGCGCTCGTGACCGACGAGGGCGAAGGGCTCTACGACTCGCCGGTGATCGTCGAGTACCTCGACGCGCTCGCGGGCGGCGGACGGATTCTGCCGCGTGAAGGGGCCGCACGATGGCGCGCGCTGCGCACGCAGGCGCTCGCCGATGGCGTGCTCGACGCGGGCATCCTGGTCTTCTACGAGCGCGCCAACCGCCCGAAGGAACTCTGGTGGCCCACGTGGCTCGACGGGCAGCGCGAGAAGGCGATGCAGGGGCTCGACGCGCTCGACCGCGAGGCCGCGCACTTCACCGACGCGGTCGACGTCGCGCAGATCGCCACGGCCGCGGCGTTCGGGTGGTTGGAGTTCCGCGATGTGTTCGGCGATGTGCGCACGGGGCGTCCCGCGCTCACGGCGTGGTACGAGCGCTTCGCGGCGCGTCCGTCGATGGTTGCCACGGCGCCGAAGGCCTGAACGCACTCAGTACGGTCGGTGCAGCGACGGAGGAAGCTCGCGCCCCACGAGGCCCATGTGTGTGGGCACCGGCATCGGGCGCGCGGGGAGCAGTCCGTTCCAGTACATCCACTGAAACGCGGTGCGTCCCCAGTGGTTCGCGCGGGTCTCTTCGAGGCGCGTGAACGGGCCGATGCCCGGCAGCGGAAACGTCCCTCCCTGCGGCTCCACGTCGTTGCTGTAGTCCACGAGCATCGCGCGACCGTGGCCCGTCTCCACGAGAAAGCTCGCGTGCCCGTCGAAGCCGCCCACGGGGTCTTCACCCGCGGCGATGCGCGCGAGGTCGTCGACGAGCACGTTCGCCTGGTAGTGGGCCACCGAACCCGCCTTCGCACACGGCAGATCCGTCGCGTCACCGATCGCGAAGACGTGGTCCATCGCGCGCGCGCGGAGGGTCTTCGGATCCGTGCGCACGAAGCCCCTGGCATCTCCCCACGCGCCCGCTTCGACCCAGTGCGCGCCGACGTGCGGCGCGATGCTCACGAGCAGGTCGTAGGCCTCTTCGCGTCCGTCGAACGACCGCAGCGTGCGCGTCGCGCCGTCGACCGCGCGGGTGCTGAACTCGGTGACCACCTTGAGGTTCTTGTACGCGAAGAGATCGCCGAGACGCTTCGCGGCGAGGGGTCGCGCGAAGAGGGTGTCGTCGGGGGTGACGTACACAATTTCGCTCTGCGCACGGAGGCCGCGCGCGGTGAGAAACGCCTCGGCGAGAAAGGCGAACTCCAGCGGCGCCATCGGGTGCGTGATGGGCGTGTCGACGACGTTCACCACGAGGCGTCCGCCGCGGAATCCGTCGAGCGCCGACGCCAGCCGCCTCGCGCCGTCGAGCGTGTAGAACTCGTGCTGTCGCGTGCCCCATCCCTCGCCCGTGAGCCCTTCCACGAGGTCGGGACGCGCGCGACATCCGGTGGCCACCACGAGGAGGTCGTAGGGCAGCACCTCGTTGTTCGAGAGCGTCACGCGACGACCGAGGGCATCGACCTCCGACACGCCGAGGCGCACCCAGTCGACGCCGTGCGCGAAGGTGTCGACGCGCGGACGTTCGAGGTCCGTGGGGCCGCCGAAGGGCACGAAGAGAAGCCCCGGCTGGTACGTGTGCCGCGCCGACGGATCGACGACCACCACCTGCCAGTCCGACGGCAGCCGATGGCGGCTCGCGTTCGCGACGATCGTGCCCGCGGTTCCGGCGCCCAGGATCACGAGGTGCTTCATGGTGTCGAGCATCGCAACGCAGACCGCGTGCCGCGTGCGCGCAGACGTGGTGTGACGACGAGCGGAAGCGGTGGTGTCGTAGAGGCCGCGCACGGTCCCGCGCACACGGCGACGCGACGCGCACCGCACGCGGCAAGGGCGTTCAGACGGGCTCGACGGAGACGTTCACGGGAATGCCCGCGCGCACGCTCTGGGTGACCACACAGAAGTCCTCGAACTGGTCGAGGCAGGGCTGGAGCGCGTCGAGTCCGCCTTCGATCGAGGGGTGGAGCACCACGTCGACGCGGCCCACACGCAGGCGCTTCTGCTCGTTGCGCACGAGGGCGACCTTCACGTCGGCGGTGATCGCGTCGAGGGGCTTGTTCCGTCGCTTCATGCAGAACAGAAGGCTCGCCGCGAGGCAGTTGCCGATGGAGGCCGCGAGGATGCGCGCGGGGTTCGGCGCGTGGTCGGCGCCGAGGGGCGGCGGTTCGTCCATGTGGAGGTCGGCGTAGTGCTCCTTGTCGAAGCGCACGCGAAACTCGAAGCCGTCGATGCGCTCGACGCGCAGCGCGAACTCACTGACCAGATCGCTCATGGGATGGTGCACTCACTCTCTCGTGGGGTCGTCGAAGGTCGCGCGCAGCGTCGCTCAGAACGGGCGTCCCGTCTCCTGCGGCGAGTTGATGATCGCGCGGAAGGTCGCCTCGTCGAGGTGCTGCGGGGTGTACGTGCCGCCCGCCGCCGTGAGCTGCGACCAGAACGCGCGGAGGTGATTGCGCGATCCGCGCGCGAGGTTCGAGAGCGTGTTCGCCACGTCGCTGTGGTCGGCCTTCGGCTGCATCTCCGCGAGGTCGTGGAGGTCGAGCTCCTCGATCTCGACGCCGACGCGCAGGGCCTCGATGGTCGACGCGCGACCGGCCGTCACGAGCTGCGTGTAGAGGGCCGCGAAGGTGGGGCTCGCGAAGCTCCCGACGGCGCGTCCCGCGGCGGGGTCGGCGAGGTTGTACCGATCGAGCAGCGTGCGCACAGCGTCGGTGTGGGTCTGCTCGCTCGCGGCGATGTTCGCGAACTGCGGCGCCTGCGCGTCGAGGGCCACGTACACGTCGTGGGCGAGCTTCTCCTCTTCGCGGAGCGACGGGAGCATCGCGGCCTCGTCGGCGCTCGCGACGCCGTCGTCGGCGGGCGCGCACGCAGCGGCCGAGAGCGCGAGAAGAAGCGGTGCGAGAAGGGCGTTGCGGGTCATGGCAGGGCCTCCGTGGTGGGGACACAACGCGCGTCGCGCTGCGTCTGCCCATGGGAGCCCGCGACGGGCGCGAAGGGATCTACGCGCGGCCCCGGAGCATGCCGTTCCAGTAGAGCTCGGGGAGCGCGTAGGCCTTGAGCGCATACATCGAGTAACGCTCGACGGTCTGGTCGAAGGGAAAGCTCTCCACCGGGCGGCCGTCGTAGTCGAACTCGGCGAGGATGAGCGTGCCGTAGCCCGTGACGAGCGGACACGACGCATAGCCGTCGTACGAGGCCGTGGGATCGCCCCCCGCGACGCGCGCGAGGAGGTTCGCGACGAGCACCGGGGCCTGCTTGCGAATGGCCGCGCCCGTGCGCGACGTGGGCAGGCTGCTCGCGTCGCCGAGGGCCCACACGTCGGGATACTTCACGTGCTGGAGCGTGTGCTTGTGCACATCGACCCATCCGGCGTTCGACGCGAGGGGGCTCTGCTTGATGAAGTCGGGCGCGCTCTGCGGTGGCGTGACGTGCAGGAGGTCGTAGCGGATCACCCGCTCGGTGCCCTCGTCCATGTGGCGAAAGACCGCCTCGCGCGACGCGGGACGCACGGCCACGAGGTCGTGGCGGTAGCGCGTGTCGATGCCCTTGCGCTCGATCACCTTGCGCAAGGGGGCGGCGTAGTGGGCCACGCCGAAGATGCCGGGGCTCGCCGAGGCCCAGATCACCTCGGAGCGCCCGCGTACGCCGCGACGACGCAGGTGGTCGTCGGCCAGGTACAAGATCTTCTGCGGCGCCCCCGCGCACTTCACCGGCGTCGAGGGAAAGGTGAACACCGCGTTGCCGCCCGCGAAGTCTTTGAGAAAGCGCCACGTCGTGTCGACGAGGTCGTAGCGGTAGTTCGAACACACGCCGTCGCGACCGAGCGCGCCTTCGAGGCCCTCGACCTTCGACCAGTCGAGCTGGATGCCCGGCGCCACCACGAGCTGCGCGTAGCCCACGTCGCCCGAGGCTGCCGTGCGCACGGTCTTCTTCTCGGGGTCGAAGGCCAGCGCGCGATCACGGATCCACGTGACGCCTGCGGGCACATAGTCGGCCTCGGAGCGTTCGGTGACCTCCTTCTCGAAGACGCCTGCGCCGACGAGGGTCCAGAGGGGCTGGTAGTAGTGCTTCTCCGAGGGCTCGATCAGCGCCACGGAGAGGGCGGGCTTCTCGTTGCGGAGGCGCGCGGCGACGGAGAGACCCCCGGTGCCGCCGCCCACGATGAGGACGTCATAGCGTTGAGACATGGCGAGGACTCCAGCGGCGGTCAGGGGGTTGCGTTGCGGGCGGCGAGTTCGAGGTCGTTGCGGTCGAGGGCGCGGCCGAAGTTGCGCGCGAAGCGCAGCGTGAACCCGAGCACCGCGCGCACGTCGACGTCGCCGAGCGCGCGCACGAGCCCGAGCGGTCCGGGTCCGGGCGTGTGGGGCTCGCGGGCGGTCTTCACGAGCGACGCACCGGCGGTGCCCACCACGCGCGTCGCCGCGGGGTCGAGCACGCCGCTGTCGAGGAGACCACGCACGGCGTCGAGGTGCGTGAGCACGGTGCCCAGCAGCTCCAGGGCCTCGGGCGACGTGAGGCGCTCCATCGCGTGACCGAGGAGGCGCGCGCGCGCTTCGACGTCGACGCCCCGCGCACGCAGGCGAGACACCAAGCCATCGAAGGTGTCGACGGCCATCGCGACGGCGCCAGGCGCGAGGGGAACGACGTCGAGCGCCTGCTCCACCGCGGCGACCACCGCGGGGTCGGTGAGCCGTACCGCGAGGCGCATCGCGGACCGCACACGCGCGTCGACATCGACGCCCTGCGCCCGCGCGTCGGCGGCCATGCGATCGACGGTGTCGGCGGCGATGCCCGCGACCGACGTGGCCTGCGCTTCGAGCGCGTCGAGGCGGCGCTCCAGGCGCGCGAGGGTGGCCTCGATGCGTTGCAACGACGCGGTGGGGTCCGGTGCCGTCGACGCGGGGGCCCCTTCGCCCCGCGACGCGTTCGTGCCGCTGGTCATGGGAAGCTCACAGAGCATCGTGCGTGCCTCGCTGCACCCTTCGCGCGAACGCGAGGAATGCGGCACGCAGCCCGAAACGCCCTGAAACACCCACGCGTCGCGCGTCACAGCGACGTGCCGCGACGGGATGTGGCACACCCTGGCAGAGCCCCGCTGCCACGAAGCGCCTTGTTTCACAGCCCCTTGCGCGTGGCACGGAATCTGGTGAGCGTGGCCTTCCGATGGCTTCCCACCTCGTGTTCCGCCCCCTCGCGCTGACCGTGCTGCTCGCCGCGGCGTGCTCGTCTCCGTCGCCTCCGGGCGCCGATGGGGGCGTGACCGATGCGCCCTCCGATGCGCGCGACGCGGCCGACGTGGCCACCGACCGCACGGACCCGCCGGGCTTCACCGACCACACCGTGGGGCGCCTCGACACGCGCGCCGACTTCGACGCCGTGGCCACCGTGGCCCACGGGTTCGAATCGACGAAGCTCGTGATCACGTCGTTTCCACAGCCCACGCGGCGTGACGTGCGCTTCTACGACGCCCACACGTACACGCTCCACGACGAGTGGTACTGGTTCCGTCTGCTCAACGGCGCGTGGGTGCCGGGCGATGACGGCGTGATGCCCGTACAGGGAATGACCTTTCCCACGGTGCAGTCGATCTACGCGTGGGCGCTGCGGCAGAGCGCGCTCCCCCTCGATCTTCAGATCGCCGATGGACGGCTCTACTCCTGGCGCTTCTACGACCTGTCGTTCGGTCGCGCGCGCACCCGCGGACTCGCGACGCTGCTGCACCTCGACGCGCGCACGACGCCCACGGCCACGCCCGAGCGCTGGGCCTTCGAGCTGGAGTACAGCGACGCGGTCACGCACCCCGAGCTCGTGGTGTTCTTCGACGAGATCAAGGGCCACCTCTCGTCGACGCTCGGACGTGACCTCTACTGGGTCGTGCGATCCGCCGAACAGGAAGCCCTCGCGCAGCAGATGGAGCGCGAGCGCCTCCCGTACTGGGACCACATTCTTCGCTACCGCGACCTGGTCACGCCGGGCGCGCGCGAGGTCTACAGCGACGGCATCGCGGCGGGCTCGCTGCGCTTCATCCGCGCGGGCGATCGCACCGACAACACCACGAACGAAGACATCCTCGTGTTCGACCACGTGCCCGACCTGCTCCCGCAGGCGGCGGGTGTGCTCACCGCGGTGCCGCAGACGCCGCTCGCGCACATCAACCTCCTCGCGCGCAACCGCGGCATTCCCAACGCCCACATCGCCGGCGTGATGGACGACCCCGAGATCGAGCAGCTCGCGCGCGGATGGGCCCGCGTCGTGTACTACGCCGCGTCGCCTTCGACCGCCGTGCTCGCGGCCATCACCGCCGAGCAGTACGACCGCTATCGCGCACTGGCCACCGTGCCCGCGCGCACGGTCACCACGCCGCCCACCGCGTCGATGCCCTACGTGGTCGACCTCACGGCGCGCACCGTCGAAGAGCGCGCGTCGCTCATTCCGATGCTCGGGGGCAAGAGCACGGGGCTCATCGCGCTCGTGCACGACGAGGCCGTGGTGCACCCCGACCGTCCGCAGGGCATCACCGTGCGCGCGTACGTGGAGCACCTCGCGCCGCTGCGAACGCGCATCGAGGCCGCGCTCCGGGCGCCTCGATTCGAACTCGACGCGCGGGTGCGTGAGGTGGTGCTCCAGGGCGTCACCACCTTCCGCGCGCAGCACGCCGACGCGGCCTCGCTGGCCTTTCTCGACGCGCTCATGGTCGAACACCCGTCGACCACCGACCTCGGCGCGCTGATTCGCGCGGGCGGCGTGCGCGGGCTCGTCGAAGCCACGCCCATCAACCCCACCACGCTCGCCGACATCACCCGCACGCTCCGCGACGTGTGGAGCGACCTGGCCGTCACGCAGGGCATCCGCTTCCGCTCGTCGTCGAACGTCGAAGACGTCGAGGGCTTCAACGGCGCGGGCCTCTACGAGTCGTACACGGGCTTTCTCGACGCGGCCTCGCAGCCCCGCGCGTCCGATCGCGACAAGACCGTCGAGCGCGCGATCCAGCGCGTGTGGGGGTCGTTCTGGGGCTTCGAAGCGTTCGAAGAGCGCCGCGCCGAGCGCATCGACCACCTCACGCCCGCGATGGCCCTGCTCGCACATCCGCGCTTCGACGATCCCCTCGAACGCGCCACGGGCGTGTGCACCTTCACGCTGCTTCCGCCCAACAGCACCGACGACGCGCGGCTCGACGTGAACGTGCAGGCCCGCGACCTCAGCGTGGCCAACCCCGATCCGCGCGTGCTCCCCGAGGTGGTGCGCGTCTCGCGGGCCCGCGGAAGCTCCACCCTGCGCATCGAGCGCGTGCGGCGTTCCACCGAGTCGCCCGACGCCGACCTGCTCGACGAGGCCGCGCTCCGTCGCCTCTTCGACGACACCGCGCGCGTCACCACCGCATGGCTCGCCGTCGAGAACCGCACGCGCCCCGCGGCGCAGCGCGGACGCACCCTCACGCTCGACTTCGAGTTCCACGACATGCTCGCGGGCTGGCCCGCCATGCGCGACGGCACCGTGCGCCCCGCGCGGCTGGTGCTCAAGCAGGCCCGCTCCATCGAACCGGGCTCGCGCATCTCGCTCCCCGAGGCGTCGTCGTGGCCCCTGCCCCGCGACGTGTTCGTGCGCGCCCGCCGCGTGAGCGTCGACACGTGCAGCGCCGACCTCGCGGGCGGAACCTCGCTCCGCGTCACGGCCCTCCGCGCGCTCACCGACACCTCGCTCCCGCCCGACGTGGGCGCCGGTGAAGTGCCCTTCGAAGCCTCGCTCACCGTGAGCACCACGGGCGCCGCATGGACCGCGATGGGATGGTCCGCGGGCGCCACGTACGCCCTCGACCACACGACCTTCACGGCCACGCGCGAGGGCGCCCGCACGCGCTGGACGGTCTCTCCCACCGCGCCCGCGGCGACGAACCTCGGCGCGCTGGTGATGGGCTCCGGCGGACGCGCCACCTTCACCCGCGGCGCGACCTCCGTCGACGTGTCGCTCACCTGCGTGACCGAGCTCCGCTACGCGAGCCCGCGCGACTACCTGCTCTCGCTGCTCCCTGCGACGCGCTGACTACACGGCGCGCGAGGCCGCCACGCGGGCCGCGATGATCTCGCGGAGCTGGTCGGGCTCGATGGGCTTCTCGTACCAGGCCACCTCGCCCGTTTCGAGAAAGGCCCGCGCCGTGGCCGTGAACGCGCCCGCGGTGAGAAAGATCATCCGCTTCGCCACGTGCGGCGCGAAGCGCGTGATGCGCGTGTGCAGCTCCACCCCCGACATCGTGGGCATCATCAGGTCGCAGAGGATCACGTCGTAGCGCTCGCCCCGCTCGATGCGCGCGAGGGCGTCGGTCGGATCGACGGTGCCCTCCACGTCGTGATCGAGCTGGAGGAGCTTCACGATGAGCCCCAGCAGCACGGGCTCGTCGTCGACCACGAGCACGCGCCCGCGGGCCACGGGCTTCGACGCCGCCCTGCGCCGCGCGGCGAGCGTCGCATCCGAGGGCCGATCGGCGCCCGCAAAACGGATCGTCACGCGCGTGCCCCGACGGAGCGCCGCCACGTCGAACGACCCGCCCACCTCGATGGCCAGCGCGCGACAGAGCGAGAGCGCGAGCACCGCGGGCGACGCGCCCCGTTCGAGCGCCGCCATGGGATCGCTCTCGTCGAGAATCCCCTCGGGCAGCCTCGGCGCGCCCGTGTCGGTGATCTCGACGTGCACGCCGTCGCCGACGGGCGCCGCGCGCACGCGCACCTCGTGGTGGGCCGCGTCGCCCTCGGGAATCGACTGCGCGCTCGCGAGCAGCGCCGACAGCAGCAGGTGCCCCACGGCGGCCTCGCTCCCGCGAATCGCCGGGAGCATCGCGACCTCGCAGGTGAGCTTCGCGCGATGACGGATGACATTCTCTGTCAGGTCGATGGCGGCGTCGATGACGCGCCCGGGCTCGGTGGTGTGGTCTTCGCCGTCGCGCTGGGTGAAGAGGCCGAGGCTGCGCGAGATGTTGGCCACCGCGGTGATGCCTTCGAGCATCTGTCCCGTGTGCTCCACGATGGTGCGCACGCCGTCGCGCACCGACGGGAGATCGCCGTGCTCCCAGTGGATGTCGAGGGAGGCGAGGAGCCTGCGGGCCTGGTCGCGCGCGTACGAGGCGCTCCCGTGCACCTGCGCGAGCGGGGTGTTGATGCCGTGCGAGATGCTCGCGGCGAGCGCGCCGAGGGCGGCGCCACGGTCGGCGGCCACCATGCGGCTGAAGCGTCGGCGGCGCTCGGTGAGGTCGCGCGTGACGAGCATCACGGTCTGCGTGTCGTCGGGGCCCTCCATGGGTGTGAGCGACACCTCGAGCCCCACGGTGCTGTGATCGGGACGGACGAAGCGCACCACCCCCGGCGCCGGCGCGAGGGCCGCGCGCACGCCTCGAATGCGCGTCACGAAGTTCTCCCAGTCCGCCGCGGCGACCCACGGCTGCAGGTCTTCGCCTTCGAGCGCCCCCGTCGACCCGAGCTGCCGCGCGAGCGCGGGGTTCACGTGCAGCCAGCGCCCGTCTCGCACGAGCCCCATCCCATCGCGCGCCGCATCGAGCACGCGTCGCACGTCACCGTGTACGCGTCCGGCCGCGCCGTCCTCCTTGCGCTCCATGGGTCGCGATCGTAGCGCCGTGACGCGCGCGAAGGCCACGGTTCCCTTGCGCTGCGATAGGCTCCGCGGCCCGATGCTCCCGCGTCTCCTCGCAAGTGCCGCCGCGCTCTCCCTCGCGGCGTGTGATGGCGCCGCCCCCGCGTCCGCCCCCGACGCCACCGTGCCCGATGGCCCGCTCGCCGACGGCGCCGTCGACCGCGGCCCCGACCTCCCCGACGCCCCGCAGTCCCCCGACGCATCGGTGTGCGACTGCGGCCCCGGACGCACCTGCGAGAACGGCGCGTGCACCCCCGCGTGGCTCCCCCTCGGCACGCGCGACGCCCCCGTGGCCCGCAGCTTCATGGCCTCCGCGTTCGCGGAAAATACGTTCGTCGTGTGGGGCGGTCGACGTGACGACACTCCTCGCGGCGACGGCGCGCGCTACGACCTCGACGCGCGCACCTGGCGATCGCTCGCGACCACGAACGCACCGACGCCCCGCAGCGCCATGGCCTTCGCCTCCACGGGCACGGAGCTCTTCGTGTGGGGCGGACTCGGCGCCGACAGCGCACTCGGTGATGGCGCGCGCTACGACCTCGCGCGCGACGCCTGGCGCGCGATGAGCGCCCGCAACGCGCCGTCGCCGCGCAGCGAGCCCGTGGCCGTGTACACGGGGCGCGAGCTTGTCGTGTGGGGCGGCTTCGGCACCGACGGCGCCCTCGGAGACGGCGCGCGCTACGACCCGACCACCGACACCTGGCGCGCGATGAGCACCCGCAATGCGCCCGTCGCGCGACGCGGCGCAGCGGCGGTCTCCACGGGCCGCGCGGTGGTGCTCTTCGGCGGCGTGGGCGACGACGGATGGCGCAACGACGGCGCGCGCTACGACCTCGCGAGCGACACCTGGACGCCGCTCCCCACCCGCAACGCACCGACGGCGAGAGCCCACGCGACCGCCGTGTTCACGGGCTCCGAGGTCATCGTCTGGGGCGGCGTCGATGACCTCGGCGTGCTCCCGCGCGACGGCGCCGCGTACAACCCCGCGACCGACACCTGGCGCACGCTCTCGACGGTGAATGCACCCGCGCCGCGGAGCCACACGACCGCCGTGTTCACGGGCTCGGAGATGCTCGTGTGGGGCGGCGCCTCCGTCGATCTCCCGGGGCCCTTTCCCCGCGAGGTTCCCCTCGACACGGGCGCGCGCTACGACCCCGCGACGGACACCTGGCGCGCGCTCGACACGACCACCGCGCCCACCGCCCGCTGGGCCCACGCGACCGTGTGGACCGGCGCCGAGATGGTCGTCTGGGGCGGCGAGGGCGAGGTCGGCGCGCTGTCGAGCGGCGCGCGGTTTCGCCCTTGAAACAAGACGTTTTCGCGAGGTGTGCGCTCAGCGAGCGCGGGCGCGCACGAGCGAGACGATGTGGGCGATGACCGCGTCGGGGTCCATCGCGCTGGAGTCGACGAGCACGGCGTCGTCGGCGCGTCGCAGCGGGGCGATGGCGCGCGTTGCGTCCTGCTGGTCGCGGGTGCGCACGTCGTCGAGGGTGGCCTCGTAGCTGGCCTCGACGCCCTTCGCCCGCAGCTCGTCGTAACGGCGCCGCGCGCGCACCTCGTCCGAGGCCGTGAGGTAGACCTTCAGCTCCGCATCGGGAAAGACCACCGTGCCGATGTCGCGCCCTTCGAGCACGACGGCGCCGTCGGCCCCGAAGGCCCGCTGCGCGTCGAGCAGGGCCGCGCGCACGCCGGGATACGCGCTCACCGCGCTCGCGCCCATCGAGAGCTCGGGGGTGCGAATGGCGTCCTTCGGGTCTTCGCCGTCGACGAGCACGCGCGTGGTGCCGCCATCACCGCGACCGAGACGCAGCGCGCCCGAGGCCACGGCGTCGAGGGCCACGCGCTCCACGGCCTCACGGTCGCTCCAGTTCACACCGCGACGCTGCGCCACGAGGGCCACCGCGCGGTAGAGCGATCCGGTGTCGACAAGGGTGTACCCGAGCGCGCGCGCCACGGCGCGAGCGACGGTGCTCTTGCCCGCGCCGGCAGGGCCGTCGATGGCAACCACGGGGTTCGGTCTGGTCATGTCTCCACCACGTCGAGGGTCGCGCCGAGGCCCCGCAGGATCGCCGCGAAGCCCGGAAAGCTCGTGTCGACGCAGGCCACGTCGTCGATGAGGGTCTCGCCCCCGGCCGCGAGCCCGAGCACCGCCGCGGCCATCGCGATGCGGTGGTCTCCGTGCGAGCGCACCACGGCACCGCCGCGCGGACGGCCTCCTCGCACGGTCAGCGTGTCGCCCTGCGCGTCGGCGTCGAGCCCGAAGGCGCGCACCATCTCGACGAGGGCCGCGATGCGGTCGCTCTCCTTCACGCGGAGCTCGCCCACGTCGTCGAACACGCTCTCGCCCGGCGCCACCGCCGCCGCCGCCACCAGCGCGGGAATCTCATCGATGCACCGCACCGCGAGCTCGCCGCCCACGCGCGCCGCGCTGCGGAGCGTTCCCGTGTTGCCGATGCCCACCTGAAGGTTGCCCACGGGCTCTCCGCCGCGCTCGCCCTTCGGGTCGACGAGCGCGCCGCCGCCCATGTCGCGCAGCACTTCGAGAAAGCCCGTGCGCGTGGGGTTGGTGCACACGCGACGCGCCGCGATGCGACTGCCCGCGACCATGTGCGCCGCCACGACGAGAAAGGCCGCCGACGAGGGGTCACCGGGCACGTCGAGGTCGAGGGGCGCGAGCACGCCGTCCCAGCCCGCGGGGTCGAGCATCACGGCGCTCCCCATGGTGCGCAGCGGAACGCCGAGCGACGACATCATGCGCTCGGTGTGATCGCGGGTGACGTGGGGCTCGCGCAGCGCGGTGACCCCATCGGCCCAGAGGCCCGAGAGCAGCAGGCACGACTTCACCTGCGCGCTCGCCACGGGGAGCTCGTACTCAAGTTCGAAGAGGCGTTTTCCCCCGTCGAGCGCGAGGATTTCGAGCGGCGCCACCTCGTCGCGTCGCACGCCGTCGAGCGTGCCCTCGATGCGCGCGCCGCGACCGCGCAGGGGGCGCGTGATGCGTCCCATGGGGCGCTTCGAGAGCGAGGCGTCGCCCACCATGCGCGAGGAGAAATCCTGCGCCGCGAGCACGCCCGCGAGGAGGCGCATCGTCGTGCCCGAGTTGCCGCAGTCGAGGTCGTGCGACGGACGCTTGAGCCCGTCGAGTCCGACGCCATCGACCACGAGCGCAGCGCCCTCGTCGCGCATCGCGACGCCCATCGCCGCGAGGGCCGCGCGCGTGCGGAGGTTGTCGTCACCGCCGGAGAGGTTTCGGAGCGTCGAGGTGCCCTTCGCGAGGGCCGAGAAGATCAGCGCGCGGTGCCCGATGGATTTGTCACCGGGAAGATCGAACGCGCCGCGCAGGGGGGTGGCGGCGGGCTGCACGCGCCATCGTCGGGAGCTCATGGCGCGCGAAGCACTACAACGCCCCGCGCGGCCGTGTCTACGACGCTACGCCGCGCATTCGCCCGCGCCGATGGAGACCTTGAAGTCTCGCGTCTCACCGAGATCGAGAAAGACCTCGTCGGGCGTCTGCTCGTCGAGGTGCGCGAGGTCAGCGAGGAGCGCGCTGACCGACTCGTTGGTAGCGCGCGCGAAGAAGTCCGCGGGGGCCTCTCCGTCACGGCGCTCCTTCGCGTAGAGCGTGAGCAGTCGGGCGACGGCCTCGTCGACGCGGCGCGCGGGCACCTTGATGACCTGACGCCCGAAGCGTGCGCCCTGCGCGTCGAAGCCGCCGCCGAGGTGGAGCTGGTACACCGGCGCGCTGCGGTCGCCGACCTTGCGCACGGCGCCGTGCCACCCGAGGTCGGCGATGTGGTGCTGACCGCACGAGTTGGGGCAGCCCGAGACCTTGATCACCGTGTCCTTCGCGAGCGCGACCACCTCGGCGAGCGCCGCGTCACCATCGAGCCGCGCGGAGATCGACGCGCCCACCTGCCGCGAGGCCGTGACCGCGAGGTTGCAGCTCTCGGCGCCCGGACACGTCGTGACGTCGCTCACCGTGCCCGCACCGGGACGCGCGAGGCCCGCGGCGTCGAGCTCGGCGTAGAGCGCCGGGAGGCGGTGATGGGGCACGAAGCGCAGCGCGAAGTTCTGATCGATCGTGGTGCGCACGGTGCCGTCGCCGTAGGCCGTGGCGAGGCGCGCGAGCACGCGGAGCTGCTCGGCCGTGACGTGTCCGAGCGCGTGGCGCGTGAGCACGGCGGTGTAGCCGGGCTGATCCTGCGTGAAGGTGTTCGACGCGCGCCAGGCGAGGTACGCGGCCGTGCGCTGCGTGGCGCGGTCTGCATCGGACGCCTCCGTCGAGGGCGGCGGCGGCGCGGGCAACGGAGCCACGACGGCGAGGTCGAGCGCGGTGCCTCCGCGAGACTTCACCGCCGCGTACTCGTCGCGCAGCGCCGTGAGGAACTTCTCGCGCCCCATCTTGCGCAGCACGTACTTGAGCCGCGCGCGGTGCTTGTTCTCGCGGTTGCCATGGCGATCGAACACGCGCACCACGGCCTCGGTCGCGTCGAGCACATCGGCGGCGGCCACGAAGTCGAAGAACACCACGGCGTTCTCGGGCGTGGTGCTCAACCCGCCCGCCACGGTCATGCGGAAGCCCTTCACGCCGTCGACCACGCGCCCCACGAGGCCCACGTCGTTGATGGCCCCGTAGGCACAATCGCGGGGGCCGCACGAGAGCGCGATCTTGAACTTGCGCGGCAGGCTGTTGGCCCACGGCGCGCGGAGCAGAAAGCGCGTGATGGCCTCGCCGTAGGGGGCCACGTCGAAGGTGGCCTTCGAGTGCACGCCCGCGAAGGGGCAGCACGTGACGTTGCGCACGGTGTTGCCGCAGGCCTCGCGGGTGGTGACCCCGCCCTCGTCGAGCACGCGCATCGCGGCCTCGACGTCGGCCATCGGAACGAAGTGGTACTGGAGGTTCTGCCGCGTGGTGACGTTCGCGTAGCCGTGACCCCAGCGCTCGGCGACGGTGGCCAGCGCTTCGAGCGCCGCGGGCGAGGCGACGCCCTGCGGGAGCTTCACGCGGATCATCTGCACGCCCTCCTGGCGCTGGCCGTAGACGCCGCGCGTGAGGCGGTAGCGGCGAAAGTCCTCCGACGAGATCTCGCCGCGTTCGAAGCGCCCGAGCGTCGCCACGAACTCGTCGATGTCCGCGGGGTCGCTGAAGCGCGGGAGGTAGACCGAAGGCTGGAGGGTCATCGAAGCTCCATCAGAGTGAAGTGCGTGGGGATTCAAACGGAGAGGTAGCCGCGGCTGCGGAGCGCTTCGAGCACGCGCTCGACGCCCTCGTCGACGGAGATTCCCTCGGTCGAGAGCGTGAGCTCGGGCGCGACGGGCGGCTCATACGGATCGCTCACGCCCGTGAAGCTCGGGATCTCTCCCGCGTAGGCCTTCTGGTAGAGCCCCTTCACGTCGCGCCCGGCGCACACCGCGAGGGGCGTGGCCACGTGCACCTCGACGAAGTCGCGAATGGTCTCGCGGCACCAGTCGCGCGCCTCGCGGTACGGGCTGATCGCGGCGGTGATGACGAACACCCCGTTGCGCGTGAGCAGATGGGCCACGTACCCGATGCGGCGCACGTTGGTGTCGCGGTCTTCGCGCGAGAACCCGAGGCCCTTCGAGAGGTGCGTGCGCACGGCGTCTCCGTCGAGCACCTCGACGCGCTGACCGAGCGCGCGGAGCTTCGGCGCGAGCGCCTCGGCGAGGGTGCTCTTGCCCGCGCCCGACAGTCCCGTGAACCAGATCGTCACCCCGCGCACGGCGGGCGGCGTCACCGTCATCGTTCCTCAATGCGCGGTCGTGCCGTTGTGGTGGCGCCGGGGCCGCTTCGTGTATGGTGCGTCTCGCGAGGGGCCGCGGATCCGTCCGACACCCTCTCTTCTATCGGAGGCAGGTCTCTTATGTCGAAGACAGCCAGAGTGTCAAACCCTCGCACGCGCCCCGCCGAGGAGGCCGTGGCCGAGGGCGACGAGATCGGCGCCGCGGAGCTCACCCGCCGCGTGGCCGACAACCTCCGCACGCTCCGCAAGCAGCGCGACCTCTCGCTCGATGACCTCGCGGGCCGTTCGGGGGTCTCGCGCGCGACGCTCTCGCAGATCGAGACCTGCAAGACCAACCCGACCATCGCCATCCTCTGGAAGATCTCTGCCGGTCTGGGCATCCCCTTCGCGTCGCTCCTCGGCGAGGAGCAGGTCGAGCGCATGCGGGTGCTCCGTCGCGGCGACGCCCAGGTGCTCCGCTCGGCCGACGGCAAGCTCGAATCGCGCCCCCTCACCCCCGCGGGCGCCTCGCCCATGGTCGAGTGCTACGAGCTCCGCCTCGCGCCCCGCGCCACCTCGCAGAGCGACGCCCACGCGCGCGGCACCTGCGAGAGCCTCACCGTGCTCACGGGGGTGCTCAAGCTCCACGTGGGCGACCAGGTGTGCGAGCTCGCCGCGGGCGACTCGGTGTACTTCGAGGCCGACGTGCCCCACACGTACGAGAACCCCGGCCGCGTCGAGTCGCGGTACATCAACGTCATCCTCTACAGCCGCTGAAGCCCGTTGCCAGCGGCCCCGCGCTCGTTCACTCTTCCGAACGAGAGTCTTCTTTGACGGAACCACTTGCCAGCATCGCGCCCGGTGCGCCGCTCATCGAGCTCGCCGGGGTGACCAAGTCATGGCCCCGCGACGACGGCGGCGCGGTGACCACCCTCGCCTCCGTGGATCTCACCATCCGACGCGGGCAGTTCGTGTGCCTCTGCGGCCCCTCGGGCTGCGGCAAGACCACGATCCTCAACCTCATCGCGGGCCTCGAGACCCCGTCGACGGGCGCGGTGCGCGTGGCGGGTGTGACCGTCACGGCCCCGTCGCCCGAGCGCACGGTGATGTTTCAAGAGAGCGCGCTCTTCCCGTGGTTGACGGTGCGGCGCAACGTGGAGTTTCCGCTGGAGATCGCGGGCGTTTCGCGCGCCGAGCGCGAGTCGCGGGCCGAGCGCTACCTCCGCATGGTGCACCTCTGGCGGTACCGTGACAGCCATCCCCACGAGCTGTCGGGCGGCATGCGTCAGCGGGCGGCCCTCGCGCGCGCCCTCGTGAGCGAGCCCGCGATGCTCTTGATGGACGAGCCCTTCGCGGCCCTCGACGCGCAGACCCGCGACGTGCTCCACGCCGAGCTCGAACGCATCTGGATCGAGACGGGCAAGACCGTGGTGTTCGTCACCCACAACGTGCGCGAGGCGGTGCGGCTCGGCGACCGGGTGGTGATCATGGGAACGCGCCCGGGCCGGGTGAAGCGCGATCTCTCCATCGCGCTGGCGCGACCGCGCGAGCCCAACGACCGCGACGTGGCCTCGCTGTCGGCGGTGGTCGAGCGCGAGCTGAAGATCGAGATCGAGAAGGTGATTCGTGAAGAGCTCGACGACGCGTGGACGCCTGCGGGGACTGATCTTTCTGGCGGCGCTGACGGCGCTGTGGGCGGCGGCATCTAGGCAGGCCGAGTCGTTCCTCTTTCCGGGCCCCGACGACGTGGCGCTCGCGCTGCTCACGGGGGTGAAGTCGGGGATGCTCCCGCGCGCCGTGGCGAAGAGCATGGCGCGGCTCCTCGTGGGGTACACGTTCTCGCTCGCGGCGGGCGTCTCGCTCGGTTGTGCCCTCGCGCGGGTGCGTGCGGTGAAAGACACCGTGGGGTTGCTCGTGCTGGGCCTCCAGGCCGTGCCCTCGGTGTGCTGGCTGCCCCTCGCGCTGCTGTGGTTCGGGCTCAACGAGTCGGCGATCCAGGTGGTGGTGGTGCTGGGATCGTTGCTGTCGATCGCGGTGGCGACGGAGAGCGCGGTGAACACCGTCGCGCCCCTGCTGGTGCGGGCCGCGCGGACCATGGGCGCGAAGGGTCCGACGCTCTGGTGGCGGGTGATCCTCCCTGCGGCGCTCCCCGGCGTGCTCTCGGGCGCCCGCCTCGGGTGGACCTTCGCGTGGCGCTCGCTCCTCGCGGGCGAACTGCTCTTCGTGTCGGGCGGACTCGGGCAGGTGCTGGAGTTCGGCCGCGAGCTCCACGACATGGCCCTCGTGCTGGCCGTGATGGTGGTGATCATCGCCCTCGGCCTCGCGTCGGATCACCTCCTCTTCGGCCGCCTCGAACAGCGCGTGCGCCGCCAGTGGGGACTCGACCGTTCGTGACCTTCGCTGTGATAGCGTCGCGCTCCCGATGAGCCTCCGCGCCCTGCTCGAAGACCCCTCCGTTCGCATCGCCGACCTCGCCGCCTGGCTCGACGAGCGCTCCCCCGAAGAGCGCCTCGCGGCCACGCGCACGCTCGAACGTGTGCACCAGCGCGCGCTCTACACCCGCGCCTCGCTGGCCCCCGCCGTCGACCTCGATCACTTCGTGCCGCGCGACCGCGCCGACCGCACCGAGGTGCGTCACCACGGGCGCAACACGCTCCCGCTGCCCGAGGCCTTTCGCAATTTCGAGAAGCGCTTCTGCCGCCCCGCCGACGGGAGCGAGCGCCTCTTCGGCTACAACGCCGGCGCCTCGGAGAAGTGGGTGGGCCCCGGATACTTCGTCGCGAAGCCCACGCGCGACCGCCCCGTGTGGGCCGCGCGCGGCGAGATCGTGGTCGACTACTTCGAAGTGCCCGACGGACCCGTGGCCGACACCTGGCCGCCGGTGATCCCCAACACGCAGGGCCTCCAGCGCTTCGTGTTCCACGGCACGCGCGACTACATGCGCCGCGTGTCGAAGCACGTGTCCATCGGCGCGGCCTACAAGGGCGAGCGCTCCCTCGACCACTACTTCGTGCTCTGCCGCGAAGACGTCTGAGCGCGCGCTTCGTCCTTCCGCCTGCGCGCGCGGCGCACCTACACTCCCGCGCCATGCTGCGCAGCACCGTTCCCTTCTACCGCGCGCCCCTCTCGCTGCTCACCGACCTGTACCAGCTCACCATGGCCTACGGGTACTGGCGCTCGGGGCTCGTCGCGCGCGAGGCGGTGTTCCATCTGCACTTTCGCAAGCAGCCCTTCGGCGGCGGCTACGCCATCGCGTGCGGCCTCGCCGCGGCCGTCGACTGGCTCTCGTCGCTGCGTTTCACCGACGACGACGTGGCCTACCTCGCCACGCTCACGGGCAACGACGGCAACGCCCTCTTCGCGCCGGAGTTCCTCGCGTGGCTCGGCGCGATGCGCTTCTCCTGCGACATCGACGCGGTGCCCGAGGGAACGGCCGTCTTCGCGCAGGAGCCCCTCCTCCGCGTGCGCGGTCCGCTGATCCAGTGTCAGCTCATCGAGACGGCGCTGCTCGATCTGATCAACTTCGAGACCCTCATCGCGACGAAGGCCGCGCGCGTGTGCGCCGCCGCGCAGGGTGAGCCCGTGCTCGAGTTCGGACTCCGCCGCGCGCAGGGCATCGACGGCGCCCTCACGGCGAGCCGCGCGGCCTACGTGGGCGGATGCGCCGCCACCTCGAACGTGCTCGCAGGAAGGCTCTTCGGCGTGCCCGTCCGCGGCACGCACGCGCACTCGTGGGTGATGTCCTTCGGCGACGAGCTCGAAGCGTTTCGCGCCTACGCCGACGCGATGCCCAACAACTGCGTGTTCCTCGTCGACACGTACGACACGCTCGACGGCGTGCGCCACGCGGTCGACGTCGGACGGCTCCTCCGCGCGAAGGGACACCGCCTCGCCGGCGTGCGCCTCGACTCCGGCGACCTCGCGTACCTCTCCATCGAAGCGCGTCGCATCCTCGACGAGGCGGGCTTTCACGACACGACCATCGTCGCGAGCAACGACCTCGACGAGCGCCTCATCGCGAGCCTCAAGCAGCAGGGCGCGACCATCAACGTGTGGGGCGTCGGAACGCGCCTGGTGACAGCCTATGACCAGCCCGCGCTCGGCGGCGTCTACAAGCTCGCGGCGGTGCGCGACCCCGGCGGACCGTGGCAGTACCGCGTGAAGCTCTCGGAGCAGGCCGCGAAGATCTCGACGCCCGGCGTTCAACAGGTTCGTCGCTACGTGCAGGGCGACACCTTTCTCGCCGACCTCATCTGGGACTCGGCGGGCCCCGAGCCCACGCGCACGCTCGTCGACACGCTCGACCCGACGCGCCAGCGCACGCTCGCCGCCGACCTCGCGTACGAAGACCTGCTCGTGCCCGTGATGCGCGACGGCGTCGCGGTGGGCGAGCTCCCCGACCTGCACGCGGCCCGCGCGCGCACGGCGAAGCAGGTGGCCTCGCTGCACGCGGGCATCCGCCGCTTCGACAACCCGCACCAGTACCCCGTGGGGCTCGAGAAGACGCTCTACGACCTCCGCACGCGGCTCATCGTCGAGGCCCGCGCGCGCACCGCCTCGGAGTGACCATGACCGCACCGCTCTGGCAGCTCACCGCCACGCAGCTCTCGCAGATGCTCGCCGCGCGCGAGGTGTCGTCGCGCGAGCTCGTCGACGCCCACCTCGACCGCATCACCGCCGTCGACGGGAGGGTCAACGCGTTCACCGACGTGTTCCGCGACCAGGCCCGCCGCGACGCCGAACGCGCCGACCGCGAGCGCGCCGACGGACGCTCCCGCGGCCCGCTCCACGGCCTCCCCGTGAGCGTGAAGGAGTGCTTCGACCACGAGGGCCAACCCACCACGCTGGGCATCTCCGCGTGGCGCGAGCGCAGGGCCACGCGCGACGCGGCGATGGTGACGGCGCTGCGCGAGGCGGGCGCGGTGATCCTCGGGCGCACCAACCTCTCGCAGACGATGCTCTTCGCCGAGTCGCGCAACCCGGTGTTCGGTCAGACGGCCAACCCCTTCAGCCTCGCGCACACCGCGGGCGGATCGTCGGGCGGCGAAGCGGCGGCGGTGGCCTCGGGCATGTCTCCGCTGGGCCTCGGCACCGACATCGGCGGGAGCGTGCGCTCGCCCGCGAGCTTCTGCGGCATCACGGCGTTCAAGCCCACGCTCGATCGGCTCCCCACGCGCGGCCAGCGCGGCGCCCTCGCGGGTCAGGAGGGCGTGCGCAGCGTGGCCGGTCCCCTCGCGCGCACCGTCGGCGACCTGGGGCTGTTCTTTCGCGCGCTCGACCCGCAGCGCATGACGGCCCTCGACGCGCGCGTGCCCCCGCTGCCCTGGGGAGATCCCCGCGCGGTGAAGCTCCAGGGGCTCCGGGTGGGCTTCTACGCGAACGACGGCGTGGTCACTCCATCAAAGGCCGTGGCGCGCGCCGTCGAGGAGGCCGCGCAGGCCCTCGAACGCAGCGGATGCCACGTGCGCCCGTTCACGCCGCCCGACGTCGAGAAGACCGTGTGCGACTACCTCGCGATCCTGAGCTCCGACGGCACGGCCACGCTGCGCGACGCGGTGGGCGACCCCGACGACGTCGACCCCGTGCTGCGCCCCCTGTGGACGACCGCGCGCCTCGGATCGCGCACGCGCGCAGCCCTGCTCACGGCGGCGAACGCCACGGGACAGCGG
Source organism: uncultured Myxococcaceae bacterium (assembly GCA_945952225.1). Lineage (GTDB taxonomy): Bacteria > Myxococcota_A > Polyangia > Polyangiales > CAISKJ01. Next base: position 56,180 of record CAMFHP010000025.1, on the reverse strand, counting down.
CTCACGGCGATGATGCTCCGCGGCCTCGGCGAGAAGTCCGTCGCCGAGCTGTGGAAGCTCACGGACCGCATCCGCACGGCCCGCGCGGTGATGCTCGACGTGCTCGATGCCGCGGGGGTCGACGTGATCGTGTGCCCGGCCTACGCCACCCCGGCGCTGCCCCACGGCATGTCGAAGAACTTCTCCCTCGCGTCGTCGTCCGCGCTCTTCTGGAACATCCTCCAGTTCCCTGGAGGCACGGTGCCCGTCACCACGGTGCGTCCCGACGAGACGCAGCGCGCATCGTCGCGCGATCTGGTGGAGCGTCACGCCGCGAAGGTCGACGCCCAGAGCGCGGGGCTCCCGGTGGGCGTTCAGGTCGTGTCGAAGCCCTGGGCCGACGAGACCGCGCTCGCCGTGATGGCCGCGATCGAAGAGGCCCTTCGCGACGCGCCCGGTCGGCCCCACACCCCGGTCACCCCGCCATGATCTCTCTGCGCCGCGCGCTGCTCCCCGCGCTCCTCGTCTCCGCGTGCGGAAGCGCCGCGCCGCCCGCCCTCGACGCCACGGTCACCGACACGGCCGACGACACGGCGACGCACAGCCACGACGCGGCGGTCGATGCGCGCGACGCTCCCGCCGTCGATGCGCCCTCGCGATGCGCCAACGGTGTCGGCCTCCCCTACCCCACGGGGCCTGCGACGGTCGACGAAGGGATGCCCCTCGCCGATGTGCGCTTCGCCACGGAGTCGGGCTCCGTCGCATTCTCCGACTGGTACACGCCCTGCGCGCGCACGCCCACGCTGCTGGTGATCCGCACGCTCGCCGCGTGGTCGGGACCGTCGCAGTACGCGGCGGCCCACACGTCGCGTCTCTTCGCGCATCCGCAGGCGTCGCGCCTCGCGGTGCTCGACCTGCTCGCGCTCTCGGCCGACAACACCCCCGCGCGCGCTGCGGACCTCGCGGCCTGGCGCGCCCGCTACGATGCCCCTCCGACCGCGCTCGCCGCCGACCCGGAGTACCGCTTCCGCACGCTGTATTTCGGCGCCGGCGAGCTGCCGCTCTACGCGATGGTCGACCCGCGCACGATGCGGGTGATCCAGGTGGTGACGCGCCCTTCGGCGGCCTCGCTCACGCACGCGATCACCACGGCGCTCGCACAGCTCGACGGGCTCCCCCGACCGCCCGCACCACCCTCGGAGCCGCGCATCGACGGACGCTTCACCGCCGACGAGTGGGAGCAGCTCCGCGCCATGGCACTCCCGCTTCGACCGCAGCCCGACCCGACCAATCGCGTCGCCGACGACACGCGCGCCGCGGCGCTCGGCGAGCTTCTGTTCCGCGACTTCGGGCTCTCGTCGACGGGCACGGTGTCGTGCCAGAGCTGCCACGCGCCGGCCTTCGCGTTCACCGACCAGCGCCCGCGCGGACGGGGTCTCGACACGGGCGACCGCAACACGCCCACGGTGTTCTTCGCGCCCTTCGCGCGCTGGAGCTTCCTCGACGGACGCGCCGACTCGGCGTGGGCGCAGGCCCTCGGCCCCATCGAGAACCCGTTGGAGATGGGCTCCGCGCGCACGGCCGTGGCCCACCGCATCCGCGCGCGTTACGGCGAGGCGTACACCGCCCTCTTCGGCCCGCTCCCCGCGCTGGAGGAATCCGCGCGCTTTCCCGTCGACGCGCGCCCGGGCACGGCCTCGTGGGACGCGATGCGCGCCGAAGACCGCACGGCGATCAACGCGCTCTACGCCAACGTGGGCCGCGCCATCGCCGCGTACGAGCGCACGCTCGTGCCGCCGCCGACGGCCTTCGACCGCTACGTGATGGGCGACACCAACGCGCTCACCGTCGAACAGCGCGACGGCCTCCACCACTTCATGACCGTGGGCTGCATCGAGTGTCACCACGGGCCGATGCTGAGCGACGACAGCTTTCACAACATCGGCATGCCGACGGGACGCCGCGACGGGCTCCCCGACCGGGGTCGCGCCGACGCGGTGATGGCCCTGGAGTCGACGGAGTTCCGCGGCGACGGCCCCTACAGCGACGGCCACAGCAGCGCCGCCGCAGGGGCCGATCTCGACGCCGCGCGGATGCAGGTCGGGCACTTTCACACGCCGACGCTCCGTTCGATCGCGCGCACGGGACCGTGGGGCCACGGCGGCACCTTCACGACGCTCAACGACGTCGTGCGCCACTACGCGCGCGGCCTCACCTCCCCCCCTGTCGAAGGCACGACCGGAACGCGCGACCTGCACCTCCCGGCCTTTCATCTCGACGACGGCACGGTCGTTCCGATCGTGCGCCTGCTCGAAGCTCTCTGACAAAACCCCTTACTTCAAGGCGTATGCAGCGGATCCGGCGCGCCGTACATCGGCGTCGGCCTCGGCATCGGCGACGCCACACGCTCGGGCGGAAGCATGCCTCCGAGGTCGCCGATCACGGCGTCGTGCTCATCGGCGTAGACGCTCTCGCGGCCATAGATCGTGTAGACCCGCACGGTGCGTCCGAGGGCGGGCACGAAGAGGTCGGGATCGCGACGCAGCGTCACGGGGCGGATCACTTCGAGCTGCTCGCGCATGTCGAGGGCGTACTCGCGCACGGCCCCGCCCGGTTGCAGATGCGCGCGACGGAGCCACGGCGTGAGCACACCGCGCCCCGGCGCGATCACCACGGTGGGACGCTGCCCGCGCAACATCTCGTAGCTCCTCGGCCCGCCCGCCACACGACGTGTGATCGTGACCTCGGGGCCGCGCAGCTCGTAGCGACGGATGTCGGCGTTGCCGTCTTCGCGCGACACACCGGGGATGGTCATGCGCTTCCACGCGCGCAGCGGACGGAGCGCGTCGTCGTAGACGACCTCCACATCGGTCGACTGGCGCAGCCACTCCTGACGGCCCGTGAGCACGTAGAGGCACGCACGCCGTCGCAGCTCGTAGCGCTCGACCACGGTGGGCTCATTGGAGTCGGGCCCCGCACGCAACGATGCCGACGCGAGCACCTCGCCCGCCGGAAGCGCGCTCGCGCCGCACGACGGATAGGGCAGCTCGGGCACCGACGCGACGGGCACGTGCTTGCGCTTGCAACCGCCCACGACGACGAGCGCCGCGAGCACGAGTGCGCGAGAGAGCTTCATGGGATCTGTCTGCTTGGATGAGGCAGGGGCGCGTCGGGAGACACACCCCGGAGGAGAGACGGAGAGGATCAGTGATGGGCCGCAGGCGCCGCGTGGTCGCCCGCAGGCGCCGCGTGCTCACCGGCCGCAGCAGCACCGTGCTCGCCACCCGCGGCGTGCTCGGGCGCGGAGATGGGCGTGAACCCGCCGGGCGCGCGCTCGCCGTTGCGGGCGTAGACCTTCACGCCGTTCGACACATCGATGCGGCCGCGGGTGTTCAGGTCGTCGAGGCTGAAGAGCATGAAGATGCCCAGGAACAGAAACGACGACACGAAGATGAGCGCGTTGAACGGCTTGTCCCAACGCAGGTGCATGAAGAACGCGGCGACGAGCGAGGCCTTGATCGTGGCGACGAGCACCGCGACGAAGCCGTTGGCGGCGCCGAGGTCGACGCGCGAGACCGCGACCGTGATGAAGGTCAGAAAGATCAGCGTCGCGAAGATGCCGACCATGAACTTCACGCTCGAGACGTGGGCGTGGACGTGCCACGACTCGTGTTCGTCGCCGTGCGCGTGATCGTGGGTTTCGTTGTGCGTGCTCATCTTCAGCCCACCAGGTAGAGCAGGGGGAAGAGGTAGATCCAGACGAGGTCGACGAGGTGCCAGTAGAGCGCCCCGATCTCGACGGCGGTGAAGTACTCCTTGCTGAAGTCTCCGCGCAGGTTGCGCCAGAGGACCCAGCCGAGCACGCCCATGCCGATGACGACGTGGAGGCCGTGGATGCCCGTCATCATGAAGTACAGCGCGAAGAACATGCTCGCGCGGGTCGTGAGCCCGTGCACTGCGGCGGGCATCACCGAAGCGCCCGCATTGATGCAGTGATCCGCGAAGCCCGGATGACCGAAGCAGCGCCCCGGCAGGAGGCCGTGTTCGATCTTCGCGGAGTACTCGACGTACTTCACACAGAGGAAGACCGCCGCGCAGAGCAGGGTCACCACGAGGTAGTTCGTCGTGCCCTTGCGGTCACCGACCTGCGACTGACGGACGGCGAGCGCCGCCGTGAGCGAGCTGAAGAGCAGGACGACGGTGTTCACCGCGCCGAGGCGCCAGTTCAGGTGCTCGTGCGCGTGATGGAACACGTCGGGTTCCATGCCGCGGAAGATGCCGTAGGCCACGAAGAGGCCGCCGAGCATGAGGATCTCCGTACAGATGAAGATCCACATCCCGAGCTTCGCCGAGTCGAACTGCTGCGTCGGCGAGTCGAAGTGGTGGGCGAGCCACTTCGGGTGTTCATGCCCGTGGGCTGCGTCGTGTTCGGTGGTGGAGGCCGTGCTCATGAGGTCTTTCCAGCGATGGAAGGTGAGTCCAGGAGTCTTGTCTCACGCCTTCTTGGGCGCGTCCTCGGGGAAGCCGTCGAACAGCTCCTCCTCGGTGACGAGGTGGTAGTCGTACGGGCCGCGGGTGATCGTGGGAACGTCCTTGAAGTTCGCGAGCACCGGCGGCGACTCCGTGGCCCACTCGAAGCCGGCCGAGCCCCAGGGGTTCGGCGGCGCCTTCGGACCCGAGCGCAGCGACTTGATGAGCACAGCGGCGTAGATCAGGAAGCCCACGCCGAGGATCCACGACCCCACCGTCGAGAACGCGTGGTACGGGCGGTACTCGGGCAGGTAGTCGTAGTAGCGGCGGGGCATGCCGCGCGAGCCCATGATGAACTGCACGAGGAACGTGGCGTTGAAGCCCACGAACACGAAGCCCCACGAGATCTTCGCCAGGCCCTCGTCGTACATCTTGCCCGTGATCTTGGGCCACCAGTAGAGCAGGCCGCCGAGGAAGGCCATCACGGTTCCGCCCATCATCACGTAGTGGAAGTGGGCGACCACGAAGTACGTGTCGTGAAGGTGGATGTCCGTCGCAAGCGTGCCGAGGAAGAGGCCCGTCAGACCGCCGATCGTGAACTGCACGAGGAACGCGAGCGCGTAGAGCATCGGCGTCGTGAGCCAGATCGATCCCTTGTAGAGCGTGGCGGTCCAGTTGAAGACCTTCACGCCCGAGGGGATGGCGACGAGGAACGTGAGCGCCGAGAAGAGCATCGCGGCGAACTCGCTGATGCCCGCGGTGAACATGTGGTGCGCCCACACGAGGAAGCCCACGAGCGCGAGGCCGAGCGAGCTCATCGCGATGGCGAAGTACCCGAAGATCGCGCGGCGCGTGAACGTGGCGAAGAGCTCGCTCACGACGGCCATGCCCGGCACGATCATGATGTACACGGCGGGGTGCGAATAGAACCAGAAGAAGTGCTGGAAGAGCACCGGGTCGCCGCCGAGCGACGCGTCGAAGATGCCGAGGCCGAAGACGCGCTCCATCGCGAGGAGAAGCAGCGTGATCGCGAGCACCGGCGTCGCGAGCACCTGGATGATCGACGTCGCATACATGCCCCAGATGAACAGAGGCAGGCGACGCCAGTGCATCCCGGGCGCCCGGAGCTTGTGCACGGTGACCATGAAGTTCAGGCCCGTGAGGATCGACGAGAAGCCCAGGATGAACGCCGCGAGGGTCATGGAGACCACCGACGTGTTCGTGCTGGTGCTGTACGGGGTGTAGAAGGTCCAACCCGTGTCGACCGAGCCCGAGATGATGCTGAAGAGCGCGAAGATGGTGCCGACCACGTACACGTAGAAGCTCAGGAGATTGAGCCTCGGGAACGCGACGTCCTTCGCACCGAGCATCACCGGCAGGATGAAGTTGCCGAGCGCGGCGGGGATCGACGGGATGATGAACAGAAACACCATGATCGCGCCGTGAAGCGTGAACGCGCGGTTGTACTGCGCGGCGGTCATGATGGTGCGGCCCGGAGCGAGGAGCTCGAGGCGCACGAGGAGGGCGAAGACGCCGCCCAGAAAGAACGCGAGGATGACCGAGACGAGGTACATCACCCCGATCCGCTTGTGATCGAGGGTGAGGAGCCACGACTTCACGCCACTACCCACCTTGAGGTAGTTCGTGTTGAGTTCTTCTTCACCGTGCGTGGACATTGGATCGTTCCTCTATGGAGTTCCGCTTCGGTGGCAGAGGCCTACTGAAGGCTCCGCATGTAGGCGATGAGCGCGTCGATCTGACGATCGTTGAGCGAACCGCGGTAGGTGGGCATCACGGGCTGGAAGCCACGGACCACCTTCGCCTGCGGGTTCAAGATCGACTCGCGGAGGTAGTTCTCATCGACGTCCACCGTGGTGCCGTCGGTGAGCTGCACGGGGTGACCGAACATGTGCTGCCAGGTCGGTCCCGTCCCCGCGGCGCCGTCCACCGAGTGGCACGTGTAGCACTGCGACGAGCGGTAGAGGAGCTGCCCCCACTGCGCGGGCGTGGCTTCGTGCCCATCGATCATGGGCGGTCCGTTGATGCGCTCCAGGTGCTGCGCAAAGGCCTGATCGTTCTCGATCACCACGTGGCCGATCATGCTGAAGTGGCCCGAGAAGACCTCCTCACCACGCTCATTGCGGCTCGAGGTCTCCGCCGCGCCGCAGTACTCGGCGCAGAAGAAGTTCACCGTGCCCTCGTGCGTGGCCTGGAACCACATCATCGAGTACTGGCCCGGCACCGCATCGCGCTTGGCGCGGAACGCGGGCACATAGAAGCTGTGGATCACGTCGTCCGACGACATGACCAGTCGAACGGGGCGGTTCACCGGAACGTGGAGCTCATTGGTCTCGTGCGCGCCGTTCGGGTACTCGAAGTCCCACGACCACTTGCGCGCGCGGACGCGAATCTCCATCGCGTTGGCGGGGGAGACCGTCAGGTTCACGTAGCCCTGAAAGCCCCAGTGGAAGAGCAGCGCCAGGAAGAACACCGGCGCCACCGTCCAGCCCACTTCGAGCGGAAGGTTGTGGCCCGTCGGCTCCGCCTGGACGCCCGGCTTCCGCTGGTACTTCCACACGAAGTACAGCGCGACGCCGATGATCCCCACGAAGAGGATCACGCTCATCCAGTAGATGAAATAGAAGGTGGAATCGACGTGCGAAGCGAACGTCGAGAACTGGCCGGGCAGTTGTACCGTGGGTTCGTGATTCATCTCAGAAGCCTTCGTCCACGTTGTCAGTTCGTCTCAACCGGACGTTGAACATCAGCGTCGGGCGCGTCATCGCGCCGGCGCCGACGCTCGCGAAGCCACAATGCCGACATGAAGGAACCGAGGCCGAGCATCGTGACGACGCCGCCCACCTTCATGACGTTCTTCGCCACCAGGGCGTAGCGATGGCCCTGGGGGTCATAGTGGTAGCAAAACATGATGAGCCGCTCGACCGTCGTGACCTGACGCCCTTCGGACGCCTCCAGCAACCCCACACGCACGTCGGTTGGCGGATAGTCGATGCCATAGAGGTAACGGGCCACGCGCCCATCGGGCGTCAGCAGCATCGTCACCGCGGCATGTGCGTACTGATCACTCGTCCGGTCAAAGCGGTAGCGGAATCCCACGGCGTCGGCGACGCGTCGAGATTCAGCTTCGGGCCCAACGAGAAAGTGCCACCCCGACGCCGCCTGCGGTCGCCCGTAGGCCGCAAGCACACGCTGACGCTTGCCCGCCGCAATCTGCGGGGTGTCGCGGGGATCGATGCTGAGCGTGACGACCTCGTACTGATCACCCACCGTCCACGGCGTGGTCTTCAATGCACGGATCACCGCGTTGAGGACCATTCCGCACAACATGGTGCAGCGGTGATAGACCAGATTCAGCACCACAGGACGCTGACCGTGGAAGTAGCGTCCCAGTTCAACCGGGTGCCCTTCGTGGTCGAGAAAGCGCGCGTCCAGCGGCACACGCGCCCCGAGGTGTTCGTCGACGCCGATGCGCTCCAACTCACGCGGCGTCACGTTGACCTGCGCGGAGGCCACGGCGGGAGCCGTGATCAACGCGGTCAACGCGAGCGTCGTCGTGATGCTGGAGCGTAGGGTGGTCATGGATCAGTGAGCCGCACCGGTTGTAGGCGCAGCCGGGTGCGCCGCGGCAGGTGCCACATGCGCAACGGCCGCCGTCGGAGCGACAGCGTGTGCGGCAGGTGCGTTCGCCGCGGGGGCGGGCGCAGCAGCGGCGGGCGCAGCAGCGGCGGGCGTGGGCGTGGTGTCGGCCCCCGCGGGCGCGTCACCCTGCGCGGGCGGCGGGTTGGGCACCACGCGAGGACGGAGCTGCCAGCCCTGGAGGGCCTGCAGATCGGTCGACGGGCGCGGGGTGATCTCCCCGGGGCGCGCAGCCGTACCGACCGAGGTCGCAACGGTCTGCATTGCCTGGTTGATGTTCGCGAGTCGCGCGGTCTCTTCCGTGCGCTCACGTTCCAGCAGGCCCGACTGGACGCCGAGCACCTTGCGCTGCTGCTCGTCGCCGTACATCGAGTGGTAGTACCCCTGGATGCCCTCATGAACACCCACGAGGAGGCCGATGGTCAGCAGTCCGATGCCGACCACGGTACCTACGGGGACTTCAGTCTTGTCCGTTGCCATGATGCAAGAGACTCCTAGGCGTTCTCGAAGTGACGCGAGCGCTCGAAGCGCGGGTCACCCAGCGCAACGAGGGGGTGCTTCGACATACGGAAGAGCACCGCCGCGAAGAACACACCGCCGACGCCCAGGAACGAGAGCAGGTCGAGCGGAGAGATGCTGAGCGCGTGATCGTTGCCCGCGGGGATGTTCATGGCGTGCGCGTAGTTCGGCATCACCAGCCAGTACATCTCCACGATGTGCATCACGAAGATGAGCGCAGCGCCGGCCGCGAGGCCCGACAGGTTGCGCTTCACGTTGCGCGACATGAGCAGCACGAAGGGAACCACGAAGTGGAGGATCGCCAGCGAGGCCGAGACGACCTTCCACGGGCCGTCGCTCCAGCGCATGTGATAGAACTCGGCCTCTTCGGGGATGCCCGCGTACCAGATCAGGAAGAACTGGGAGAACGCGATGTATGCCCAGAAGGCGTTGAAGCCGAAGGTGAGCTTGCCGAGGTCGTGGAAGTGCTCCACGGTGACGGCCTCACCGAGCTGGCCGTTCTTCCGCAGCCACATCACCGTCAGGGTGAAGAACGCGAAGAAGCCCGACATCGACGCGGCGAAGTGATAGACGCCGAAGATCGTCGAGTACCACGACGGCAACAGCGACATGTACCAGTCGAACGCTGCGAAGGTGGTCGACAGCGCCATCACCGAGATGGCCCACGGCGCCATGCCCTGCGAGCGACGCGTCCATTCGTGGTCACGCGAAGCGTCCTGGCTGGTCGAATTGCGGAAGAGCCGCGTCGACACGAGGATCCAGAGGGCGAAGTAGATCGCCACACGCAGGAAGAAGAAGCCCTTGTTGAGGTATCCCGACTTGGCGGTGATGACCTCGGTGTGGGCCAGATGCTCGATCTCTTCCTGCGAGAGGAACCCACGGGGCTCCTCACCGCCCGCCTCGTGATGAGGCGCAGCGTGCTCGGTGCCGTGCTCGGTCGGCGCCGCGTGTTCCGCGCCGTGCTCCGCAGGCGCCGCATGCTCGCCGTGGGGCGCAGCGTGCTCGCCCGCCGGGGCGTGGGCCGCGCCGTGCGCTTCGTGGTTCGCCCACGAGCCGTAGAGGTCGTCGACGTGAAGCGCGACCGGCACGAAGAGCAGCGCGAAGACCGGAAGCGCGCTCATGAAGAACTCGGCGATGCGGCGCGTGGTCACGCTCCAGGCCGCCGAGGTCACGTGCTGAATGAGCACGAAGAAGGTCGCGCCGACCGCCAGCGTGAGAAACGCCGCGAACGCGAAGAGGTACGAGAACGCGAAGCGCTTCGGATCGCCCGCGCCCATCGCGAGCGCACCACCGATGCCCACCGCGCCCACGCCGGCCGCGATCTTCCAGGCGCCCGCGAGCGAGCCACTGGCCTTGTAGTCGTGTTCCTGCGCGCTCACGGCGCACCTCCCGAGGGGTTGCCCGCGCCCGAGACCTGGAGCGCGCGCACGTACGCGACGATGGCCCAACGGTCGCGCACCTGGATCTGCGCCGAGTACGCGGGCATGTTGCGGATGCCGTTCGAGATGGTCGCGTAGAGCTGCCCATCGGGAACGTGCTTGAGCCGCTCGTCGTGCAGGTTCGTCGGCTGGATGTACTGGTACGAGTTCGCCACGCCGCCGCCCTGCGAGCGACGCCACACGATGCCGCGGCCGTCACCGGTCGCGCCGTGACACGGCGAACAGTAGATGTTGAAGCGCTGGCGTCCGCGCGCGACGAGGGCCTCGCCACCCCCCGCTTCACGCGCCACGGATTCGGGCACCGTCAGCACGTACACGGGGCTGTCGTTCTCGTGACCGAAGACCACGCGATCGTCGTCGAAGGCCTCATCGCGGCCGACGGTTCCGTCGACGTAGCGGGCGTTGGCGCCACCCGGAAAGCGCGGGAGCGTACCTTCGGGGGGCGTACGCATCGTGCGCTTGTCCGAGAAGAACGCGCTCTCCGCCTGCGGGTTGTACCGCTGCTGATAATGCATGTTGCGCAGGAGAACGACGGGCGACTCCTCCGAGGGTTGACCCCGGCAGGCCCCGACGCCGATCGCGAGCGCCATCACGGTGAGTGCTCTCGGGTTCACGACTCGTTGTCCTCGACAATCTCGATGTGATTGGGCTTCGTGGACTCCAGCAGTTCGCGCGTGCGGACGTCATCGAACTTCGGATCGGCGTACTCCACCGAGACGAAGAACTTGTCGTCGGTCACCGCGCGGAACCGGTCGCTCTCGAACACCGCGTGGTGGTGCCTCGGAAGCTTGTTCAGCCCGAACATTCCGAAGACCGCGCCGAAAGCCGACAGGAGCACCGTCAGCTCGAAGCACACGGGCGCGTACGACGGGATCGAGAACGCGGGCTTGCCGCCCACGATGAAGGGATACGAGACGACGTTCGCCCAGGTAATGAGGCTCACCGCAGTCGAGAACCCGATCAGGGCCATCGTCGCGACGATCCATCCAAGGCGCGAGTCGGGCAGGCCCATGGCCTTGTCCATCCCGTGCACGGGGAACGGCGTGTGAACATCCCAGCGCGTGAAGCCGGCGTCGCGCACCTTCTCCGCGGCGTGCATGACGGCCGCGGGGGTGTCGTACTCGGCGAGCAGGAGGACGGGCGTTCCGCCCTCGGGTCCGACCCTCGTCAGGGGCTTGTTGGTTGCGTCGGCCATGACAGTCTCACTCCGCCTTCGCAGCGTGCGCGTGGTCGTGGTCGTGACCGTGGTGATCGTCGGCGTGGTGGTGCGCGGAGGCTTCCGGCAGCACCGACTTGAGCTCGGCGATCGCGATCATCGGCACCCAGCGGATGAACAGCAGGAACAGGGTGAAGAAGAGCCCGAGCGATCCCATGTAGATCGCGATGTCGACGGGCGTCGGGTGGAAGTAGCCCCACGAAGACGGGATGAAGTCACGGTGCAGCGACGTGACGATGATCACGAAGCGCTCGAACCACATGCCGATGTTCACGAAGATCGAGATCACAAAGGTGAGCGGGATGTTCGTGCGGAGCTTCTTGAACCAGAAGAGCTGCGGCGAGATCACGTTGCACGAGATCATCGTCCAGTAGGCCCAGGCATACGGACCGAACGCGCGGTTCAAGAACACGTAGCGCTCGTACTGGTTGCCAGAGTACCAGGCGATGAAGAACTCCATCGCGTACGCGTAGCCAACGATGGTTCCCGTCGCGAGGATGATCTTGTTCATCAGCTCGATGTGGGTCATCGTGACGAGGTCGGTCAGCTTGAAGACCGAGCGCGCGACGAGCATCAGCGTGAGCACCATCGCGAAGCCCGAGAAGATCGCGCCCGCCACGAAGTAGGGCGGGAAGATCGTCGCGTGCCAGCCGGGCTCCACCGAGGTGGCGAAGTCGAACGACACCACCGAGTGCACGGAGAGCACGAGCGGCGTCGAGAGCGCCGCGAGGATCATGTACGCGCGCTCGTAGTTCTGCCAATGACGGTTCGAGCTGCGCCAGCCGAGGGCGAGGAAGCCGTAGACCGCGCGGCGGATGCGGTTCGCCGAGCGATCACGCAGCGTGGCGAAGTCGGGAATCAGGCCCGTAAACCAGAAGAGCGTCGAGACGGTGAAGTACGTGCCGACTGCGAAGACGTCCCACAAGAGGGGGCTCTTGAAGTTCGGCCAGATCGCCATCGAGTTGGGGATCGGGAACATGTAGTACGCGTGCCAGACGCGGCCTACGTGGATGCCCGGGAAGATCAGCGCGCAGATGACCGCGAAGATCGTCATCGCTTCGGCGAAGCGGTTGATCGACGTGCGCCACTTCTGTCGGAAGAGGAAGAGCACCGCGGAGATGAGCGTGCCTGCGTGGCCGATGCCGACCCACCACACGAAGTTGGTGATGTCCCAGGCCCAGCCGACCGGGGAGTTGTTACCCCACACGCCGACGCCGCGGAAGAACAGGTAACCGATCGCCGCCCCGAGCACGCCCGTGAAGAGCAGCGCGGTGAGGAACATGATCCACCAGCCGCGCGGGGCTGGCGTCTCGGTAACACGGCTGACGGCCTCGGTGATCTTCCGGAAGGTCGTCCCCGGGACGACGAGATGCTTCTCGCCAATGTCCTGAATGGGCCCGTCGTTGCTCATCCCTGCATCTCCGGATTCGGATTGCGGATCCTGGCCAGGTAGGTCGTGCGCGGCTTCGTGCCGATCTCACCGAGGAGCGCGTAGCGGCGGTCGGAGCGTTCGAGCTCGGCCACCTTGCTCCCGCGGAGGTTCAGGTCGCCGAACACGATCGCGTCGGCCGGGCAGGCCTGGGCGCACGCCGGGGTGACCTCGCCATCGCGCAGCTCACGGTTCTCGCGCTTCGCCTCGATCTTGCGAGCCTGGACGCGCTGCACACAGTAGGTGCACTTCTCCATCACGCCGCGGAAGCGGACCGTGACGTTCGGGTTCATCGCCATGCGCACGATCTCGGGCACATCGGCGTCGAGGGGCTGCCAGACCCCATCGTTGTGCCAGTTCAGGTAGTTGAACCGACGAACCTTGTAGGGACAGTTGTTGGCGCAGTACCGCGTGCCGATGCAGCGGTTGTAGGCCATCTCGTTGATGCCCTCGGGGCTGTGGATCGTCGCCGCCACCGGGCACACGTTCTCGCAGGGCGCGTTCTCGCACTGCACGCATCCGAGGGGCTGCACGGCCATCAGCGGCTCGCTCGTGGCGCGCTCGTCGGCATCACCCTGCCCGCGCGGGCTGACGAAGTAGCGATCGATGCGGAGCCAGTGCATTTCGCGACCGCGCGCGACCTGCTCCTTGCCCACGACCGGGATGTTGTTCTCCGACTGGCAGGCCACGACGCAGGCGTTGCAGCCCGAGCAGCCGTTCAGGTCGATGGACATGCCCCACTTGTGGCCTTCGTACGTGTACCCGGCGCGCCAGAGCGGCAGCGTGCGGGGCGTCGGCGACATGCGGGCCGCGAAATTCGGCTGCGCGCGGTACTGCTCGAGGGTCGACTCGATCGCGATCGGACGGCCCTCCATGCGGTGGTGGTCCTGCGTCTGCGAGAGCGCGTAGCGCGAGCCCACCGCAGTGACCGTGAAGCCGTCTTCGAACCACAGCGCATCGGCAGCGCGGAGCGCCGAGACCGAGAAGCCGTGTCCATTGCCGACACGACCGGCCTTCGTGCGTCCCCATCCGAGCGAGAGCGTCACCGAGTTGTCCGCGTGGCCGGGGAGCACCCAGGCTGCGATCTCGAGCGTGCGATCGCCCTTCGCGATGCGCACCAGATCGCCACCGCGGATGCCGAGTTCCTCCGCGGTCTTCGGCGAGAGGAGCGCGGCGTTGTCCCAGCAGATCTTCGTGACGGGGTCGGGCAGTTCCTGAAGCCACGCGTTGTTGGCGTGACGACCGTCGTACATCTTCGCGTCGACGGCGAAGACCACTTCGAGGCTGCTCTTCGACAGCGCTCCCGTGGGCAGCGCGCGAGCGCTGATCGCCGTCGCGATGTCGGCCGCGCGGAGCGACGACGCTGCCGGCGTCGTGGGCTGAGCGCTCACGCCGACGTTCAGCGCACGACGCCACGCACGCTCGAAGCCGTTGCCCGCGTTCGCAGCGCGGAAGGTCTCACGCACCAGTTCGTACCCGCGGTACGAAGGTGCGTCGGCGACGAGGCCGAGCAGTTCGAGGTCGCTGCGTCCCGAGAAGAGCGGCTGGATCAGCGGCTGCTGGATCGCCACCGCGCCATCGAGGCCCTGCGCGTCGCCCCAGGCTTCGAGCCAGTGCGCGCGCGGCACATGCCACTTGCAGCGCTCGCTGGTCTCATCCGCCGTGATCGAGAGGTGCGCGCTGAACGCCGCGGAAGCGATCTTCTCGCCGAGTCCAAGCTTGCCGGGCGCGTCGAAGACAGGGTTCCCGCCGAGGATCAGCAGCGTCTGCACCTGGCGACCACCGAGGGCCTCCGCGAGGGCGGCGAGGTCGCGACCGTGATCATCGCTCTCGTTCGCGTCGGCGACGGGAACGTAACGAACGGTCTGCCCTGCGTTTCCGAGTCCCTGATTGATCGCGTGGGCGAGCGCGTGCACCGTCGCGGGCTGGCGCGCGCCAACCACGACGACCGAAGCGCCGCGGTGGTTCACGAGGTCCGTCGCGACCGCCGAGATCCACTTCGCATCGACGCCCGCAGGCGCCGCCGCACTCGACACCGCCGCACCGACTTCGCCGAGGTCGACGTGGTGCTCGGCCACGAGGTGCTTCGCGAGCGCGCGGAGGTAGCCCTCGATGTCGCGCGCCGCGAGGCGGAGACGGTGATCCGCGTTGCCGCCCGTGGTGCTGTACCCGGCTTCGACGACGTAGAGGCGCGAGGGCTCGTCCTGCGGCGAACGGAGGCGACGCCCCTCGGACCACGAGCGCGTGTTGCGCACGACGCCGGGCTCGGTCTGCAGGAAGTCGCAGTCGATCGAGAGGATGCGGCGCGCGCGGGCGTAGTCGACAACCGGCGCGAGCGCAGTGCCAAACGCGAGCTTCGCACCGGCGCGCACGTTCGCAGCCGACGCCGCCTCCCACGTGTGGAAGCGCGCGTTCGGGAAGCGGCGCTTTACCGCATCGCGAAGCCGCACGAACGTGGGCGAGATCGACGGCTGCACGAGGAGGTGCAGACCCGTTCCACCGTTGCTGCTGTGCCCCTGGAGGGCCTCACGGAGCGCGGTCTCGAAGTCGCCAAAGGTCTTCGCCGTGCCCTGAAGGCTGGGTCGACGCGAGCGGTCGGGATCGTACAGATCAAGCACCGACGCCTGCGCGAGCACGTCGGTCTTGCCGCGCGAGCCCGAGTGATCGGGGTTGCCTTCGATCTTCGTCGGACGTCCCTCATGGCTCTCGACGAGGAGACCCACCGCGTCACCGCGACGGTCGACGACCGAGGCGTAGTAGCTCGTGACGTTGACCGTCACGTCCTCGGGCGCATGCGAGTACGGGAGGATGTGATCGACCGGACGGCGGCACCCCTGCAGCGTCGCGAGCGAGACGGCAGCGCCCATGAGGGTCATGAACCCGCGGCGGCTCACCGGATCGGAGAAGTCCCACGCGTTCTCGGGCATTTCAGCCGAGAGATCGGCGCGGGCCTCGGGCGAAGGGTCCGTCTGCGAAGCGTAGTCGTCGAGGCTCGTCCACCACACCGGTGCGTCGGGAGCGGGGCCCTCGAATTCGTAGGGAGAACGGCGGCTCATCGGTGACACCCCGAGCAGGTCTGCGGCGGGTTGAGCTGGCGCGGAGGCTGCGCAGTGCCGCTGAGACTGGGATCCATGTTGGTGATCTGATCGAGCGGGCGAATGTTCGGCCCGGGATTGCGGTGGCAGTCGAGGCACCACGACATGCTGAGCGGCTGGTCCTGGCGAACGACCTCCATCTGATCGATGCGGCCGTGGCACGAGACGCAGCCGACGCCGGCCGAGAGGTGCACGCTGTGGTCGAAGTAGGCGTGGTCGGGCAGCCGGTGCACCTTCACCCATTCGATCGCGCGTCCCGACTCCCAACTCTCACGCACAGGCGCGAGGCGAGCAGAGTCCGTGCGAACCAGCGAGTGGCAGTTCATGCACGTCTGCGTGGGAGGGATCTGCGCGTGCGCAGCGCGCTCGACGTTGGAGTGGCAGTACCGACAGTCCATGCCCATCTGCCCGGCGTGAAGCCAGTGGCTGTAGGGCACCGGCTGACGGGGCTCGTACCCGACGTGCGTGTGCTTGGGGGTGAAGTAGTACCAGATGAGCGACGTCACGAGGCCCCCGGCGAGGGCAACCCCGATCGCGACGATCGCCGGCAGACGATTGAGTGAGCGTGGGAAGATCTGCATGACGTGATTCGTCTACGGTCTGCGGGCCGATGGTTGACGCCCGACGGCCGCCCGAGGGTGGGGGTAGGCAGAGCGAGCGCCGCTAGCACCATTTCGCGGAGATACTGTCAAGTCCCTACGCGTCCGGCGGCGGGCCAGACCACGCCATGCCGCGCGTAGAACGCGGCGTTTCGCGGTGACCACGGGGGCGAGCCGTGGTGTCAGGCTCCGACGGCGGCGGACGCTATCAGTTCTCGTCAGGGAACAAGCCAAGAAACGACACGGTTTCCTGCTGTTCGTCCGTGCAAGGCGTGCGAAGGCGTGGGGTCGCGGGCCGTGTTCCGGCAAGACTTGCCGCGCGCTTCTGATGTCTCTACATCGGTCGGCTGTCTCACGCTGAACGTGTCGGCAAATCTCGCGCTTGACACGCCAACGCTCGCGCAACGTTCACGCGCGATTCCGATGCATGCTGCGGCGAGCGTTACGCATCGTCGACGGGGATGTCGAAGCGCAGCTCGGTGCCCTCGCCAGGCGTTGAGCTCACGTTCACTTCACCGCCATGCGCCTCGACGATGCGACGCACGAGCGCGAGTCCGAGCCCGGTCCCCGTTGGGCGCGTGGTGAAGAAAGGCTCGAACATCCGCGCGCGCACGTCGTCGCGCATGCCCACACCGGTGTCTTTCACGGCGACGACCACACGGCCTCGCGCGAGGTCGTGCGATGCACGCACGGTGAGCTCCCCTCCGCCGGGCATGGCCTCGTACGCATTCAACAACACGTTCACCATCGCCTGCCGGAGCAGTCGTGCATCGACGCGCACGTCGGGAAGCGCCTCGGGCACATCCAGCGCCACGCGCACGCGCCCTCCTCCGTGGTTCGTCGCTGCGCGCGCAGCAGCGACCGAGAGCGCTCCTTCGACGATCGGCGCGAGCACCTCTGCGCGGGGCGAGGGCGCAACGGGACGCGCGAACCCGAGCAGGTCGCCCACGATCTGATTGAGCCTCTCAGCCTCCTCTCGCACGGTCTCGACCAGCTCGGCGGCTGTACCCTCTCGGGGCACGAGGCGCCGGAGCGCGCTCACCGCGTTGAACACCACCGCGAGCGGGTTGCGCACCTCGTGGGCGATGACCGCCGCCACCTCTCCCAACGCGGCGAGCCTCTCGCGCTCCAGAAGCCGGGTCTGCGCCGCACGGAGCTCATCGAGGCGGGTCTGCGCCTGCGCGTAGAGCTCCGCGTTCGAGAGGCCCACCTGGAGCACGCCCATCAGCGCGCGCATGAGGGCGAGGTCCTCGTCGCTGAAGCGTCGACCGGCGGGCGCATGGACGAACAGCACGCCACGCGCCCCCTGACCGCTGTCGAAGGCCATCACGAGTGCGGCGCCCACGGCCTCGGCGAGCGGCCCGCCATGAAAGCCTCGCAGATCGACCCGAAGGTCGTCGCACACGGACCACCCGGAGGCCTCGAGCGCATCCTGCACGAGGGGCGCGTCGTCGAGGGGGAAGGTCGGTGGATCCTCGCCACGTTCGGCAACGAGTTCCTGAAGCGATCGTGCGTCGCGCAGCATGAACACGCGTGCGTCGTCACCGCGCAGCGCATCGCGCGCCACCGAGGCCGCGCGCAGGAGCAGCTCCGTCGGCGCGTGTGCGGCCTGCTGAAGCGCCGTGGTCGCGAGGCCGTGGAGCGCTTCGAGCGCGAGCATCTGTCGCCGCGCGTCGTCGATGAAGCGCGCGTTGTCGAGCGCCGATGAGAGCTGCGCGGCGAGGAGGCGCACCATCGGAAGGTCGTCCTCCGACAGCCAGCCGCCGCGCAGCACGAGCAGTGCGACGGGCTCGCCCTCTTGATCGACACGCAGGGCCACGCCGCGGCGAAGCTCGCTCTTCTCGGCCATGCCTCGCACCGCGGCCTCCCAGGGTGCGCCCACGAAGCGCGCGACCTCGGTGATCGCGTCGTCGTGGTACGAGGCTCCCTCGATCCACGCGCGGCGGAACCACGGCAGCCACGGCCCCATCCACCCCGCGACGGCGCGCCCGATGGTGGATTCGAAGGCCGCTCCGCGGTCGGGCATGTCGGCGAACTCGACCCGCATCCGGTCGTCGCCATCGGGCACGAGCCACGCGCCCCACAACCCGAGGCGCCCCACGCGCTCGCGCAACGCAGACTTCACCGCCGCCTCGGAGCGCGCCTGCGCGAGGTCGGCCCCGAGGAGTGCGAGGCCCATGCGACGGTCTCTGCGTCCCGCGGTCTCGGTGACGTCGCGCACCACGACGATCACTTCATCGCCAAGGATCTGCACCGCGACCTCGACCACCCGCCACGCGCCATCGCTCGCGCGCTGCACCCGGACCTCGTACTCCGAGGGGACGGGCTCGCCGCGGAGCCGTTGAGCGTAGCGATCCATGATGCGGCGGTGCTCGTCGGGCGAGAGGATCGCGTCGAAGGTGTGGCCCACGACGGCCTCGCGTGGCCTGCCGACGATCTCGCAGAAGCGCTGGTTGGCGTAGGAGATCAGCCCGCCGCGGTGGCGCACGAGGCCCACCGGAATCGTGTCGCCATCGGGTGCCATCGGGTGTTCGCCGCTCCTCGTTGCGCGCGACCGCTGCCACCTCGGCGGCGCGCGTGCGAAGGGGACTTTGCACCCAACGCGGCGCGCCTCTCAAGAACGCCCGCTCGCGACGATGATGGGCTTTCACCGCGCGGGGCGACTGTTGTAGGGTCCCGCGCCCGATGCCCGCGAGCTACTTCGACGTCGACGGGACCCTCGTCCGCACGAACCTGGTCCACCCGACGCTCTACTATCTGCTCCATCAGGCGAACCCGCAGCGCACGCTGCGCCGGATCGCCGACGCCGTGTTCCGCACTCCGCGCCTTCTGGTCGCCGAGGTGCGCGATCGGCGCCTCTTCAACGAAGAGCTCTACGCGCTCTACAAGGGCACCTCGCAGGATCGCCTGCTGACCCTCGCCGACGACGCGTACGAGTCCGTGCTCCGACCTGCGATCATCAAGGGCGCGCGCGAGCTCGTGCAGACGTGCCGCGACAAGGGTCACGACGTGGTGATCGTGTCTGGCGCGCTCGACTTCCTGATGGAGCGACTTCGCAAGGAGCTCGGCGCCACGCACGTCATCGCAAACCGACTCGAGTTTCTCGACGGCATCGCGACGGGCCGCATGCTCCCGCCCGTCGTCGCGGGTCCGACGAAGGCCCTGCTCGTGCGCGACCACGCGAAGGAGCACGGGCACGACCTCGACGAGTGTTACGCCTACAGCGACAGCTACTCCGACGTGCCGATGCTCTCGGTCGTCGGTCATCCCGCTGCGGTCAACCCCGACCGCGCCCTCGAACGCCTCGCGCGGGCCTACCAGTGGCCCACCGTACATCTGGACCGCCCATGAGCCATCCCTGCGTCGTCACCCTCGACCGACGGAGCGCACCGCGCGTGCTCTTCTCCGGCGACCGCCTCGTCGAAGTCGACCTCCCCGCGGGCACGCGGGTCATCTATCCGAAGCCTCCGCTCGCGGGCCTCAAAGACCCCGACGCGGCGATCCGTTACGCGCTGAACCACCCGTACAACTCCGAGCCGCTGTACGCGAAGCTCCGCCCGGGGATGAAGGTGGTCATCGCGCTCGATGACATCTCGCTCCCGCTGCCGCCGATGCGCCGCCCCGACGTGCGCGAGCGCGTGCTCACCGTGGTGCTCGGGATGCTCGCCGACTACGGCGTCGACGACGTGGAGATCATCATCGCCACGAGCGTGCACCGCCGCATGACGGGCGACGAAGTGCGCCACATCGTCGGCGACAAGATCTTCAACGCGTACTGGCCCAAGCGCCTCTACAACCACGACGCCGAAGACCCGAACGGGATGAAGCTCGTGGGCGAGACCGAGCTCGGCGAGAAGGTCATTCTCAACAAGAAGGCCGTCGAGTCAGACCTGCTCATCTACGTGAACCTCAACCTCGTGCCCATGGACGGCGGACACAAGAGCGTCTCCGTCGGCCTCTGCGGCTACGAGATGCTCAAGGCGCACCACAACCCCAAGGTGATGCGTCAGTGCCATTCGTACATGGACCCGAAGAGCTCGATGCTCAACACCATCGTCGAGCGGCAGGGCCGGGTCACGAACAAGAACCTCAACGTCTTCACCATCGAGACGACGATCAACAACCGGATGTTTGATCGTCCGTTGGAGTTCCTCGCGAAGAACGAGGACGACCTGTCGCCGTGGGACAAGACCGCGATGAAGGCGCTCATCGCGACGCTCGATCGCACGCCGCAGGAGCTTCGCGAGCAGATCTTCCGCAAGGTGCCCTCGCCCTTCGAGATCACCGGCGTGTTCGCGGGCGAGACCGAGGCCGTTCACAAGGAGACGCTCAAGCGCTGCTTCGAGCAGTACGCCGTGCCCGTGAAGGGTCAGGCCGACATCCTCGTGACGGGCGTGCCGTACATCTCGCCGTACAACGTCAACGCGTTCCTCAACCCGCTGCTCGTTCAGGTGATGGCGCAGGGCTACATGTTCAACATGTACCGGGGCGCGCCGATTCTGAAGAAGGGCGGCACGCTGATCATCACGCACCCGGTCTCCGACCGCTTCGACCACGACCAGCACGCGCCGTACGTCGAGTTCGTGCACCGCCTGCTGCCCGAGACGCGCGACGCGCTCCAGCTTCACAAGCGCTACGAGGCGAAGTTTGCGGAGAACCCCGCGTACCTCGCGATGTACCGCAAGGGCCGCGCGTACCACCCGGTGCACCCGTTCTTCATGTGGTACTGGGGCGAGGCCGGACGTCAGCACATCGGCCGCGTCATCGTCGTGGGCGCCGACAACGAGTACATGCCGCGCATCCTCGGCTACGAGACCGCGCCGAACATGCACGAGGCGCTCGAGATGGCGAAGGACACCGCGCCTCCCTCCCCCGAGATCACCTGTCTGCACCTTCCGCCGATCGTCATGGCGGACGTCAGCGTCAAGTAGATCCCTTCAGGTCGTCGCGCGGTCGTCGGAGACGTCGGCCGCGTCGTGACGCTCGGCGCTGCGCGCGCGGGGCGCCTTCACGAACATCTCATCGAGCATCGCGCGGAGCCCTTCGAGCGCGACGTCTTCGTCAACGGCCACGAGGTCGACGCGGAGTTCTGCGGCCTCTCCATCGGGCGCCATCACCACGTGGCCCACACGCGTCGCGAGCATGCGAACCGGCCGCTCCACCGGCGCGCCGACCTCGAAGCGCACGCGGAGCTGCACGCCCTCGCCCTCGCACGCGCACTCGATCGCGCGGAGCCCGCGCGACAGCCGCCACCCCGGCAGCGGCACGACGCGGAACGAGAGCGCGCCTCCCGCGCACAGATCGCCACGCACGCGCCACGCGATGCGACAGCGGGCGCTCCATCGCGCGAAGACGTGCACGCGACGACCGACGGCCCAAAGCGCCGCGAGGGTGCTTGATGGCGCGCTGCGAGAGATCCACACGGCGCCTGCGAGAGAGGCCATGGCGAGGTCGGTGGCGATCACCGAGGCCCAGGTGTTCGCCTGCGTCGCGGCGAGTACGAGGGCGACCACCGCGGCGAGCGCGATCGTGAGCGCCACCGCGCGGAGGCGAAGCATGCGCATCGGAGCGAGGCGTGCGAGGTCGCGCTCCGACACCGTGCGCGCGACCACGCGGGTGGCAATGGCACCGACCGCGATCGGGGCAGCAGGAAGCGCGCGAAGCGTCGCGATCGCGAGGGCCAGCGTTCCGAGCGTGAGTGCGCCGGGCATCTGCATCGCGTGGAGCGACTGCAACACAAGCCCCGTCGCTGCGATGGCCAGAAGACGCAGGGCGTGGGGCGGCGAATGCCCCGAGCGCCGCAGCGCGTGTGCGAGAAGGCCGAGCGAGAGGAGCAGCCCCGCGCAGAGTGCGAGTGTCGTCGCATAGGCAGGACGCGCGCGACGCACGGTCACCACGCGCTGCGCCGCGTTTCTCGTGAGCCATGGAAACACCCGCGGATCTGCGGCGACGCGAGCGACCCAGCGCTCATTCGCGGGGAGCTGTCCGCGTACGGCGCGGACGACATCGCGTGAGAGTTCCACCGCATTCGATGACTGCACGCCAGGGATCGCGTCGGAGATCCACTGCGCGCGACGCACGCTCAAGGGCAGCACCACGCGCAGCTCGACCCCCTCGATCGCACGTCCCCACGGCACCGTCGCGACCTCGATCACCGCCTCGTCGCCGGCGCTGCGAATCGCGCCCTGCGCGCGCAGCGAGGTCGCGTACCGGATCAGCACATCGACCGTGCCGCGCCGCACGCCGCGGGTCTCATCACCGAGCGTGACCTCGATGCGATCGGGCGCGGGCGCACGCGTCGCGACGGGAACGACCGCACCGTTGCCCGCGACGGCCGAGGCCTCCAGGAGCGTGTGATCCGTGGGGAGCTCGGCGACATCGAACTGGTGCATCCGTCCGCCGAGCACCGTCCAGCGCACGCGAAGTGAGACGATGGCGGCTCCATCGCGATCGATCGCGACCTCCGTCGACAGCCCCGACGGGCGCGCCTCGGTCCACGCGAATGCCGTCGCGGGCGCGGAGCACACGAGGAGCCACACGAGCAGGCAGATCCACCACGACGAGCGCTTCACCACGTCCACCGCGGGGAGCGTTACTTCACCCCGCGAGAGCTCCGCGAGTTTTCGGCGACGCGGGCGATTGTTGCGGCCCTCAGCACCGTGGCAGAGTTCGCGCGTGGTGGCGCCGATACGAGTGCGTGCAGCGGTCGCGACGGCCTCGCTCGCGGGTGACGTTCCGAGCTGGATGCTGCTCGACGATCCCGACCGCTCGTCGGCGATCTCGCTTCATCGCAGTCTCCGAAGCGCGGGTGATCGCGTGGCCATCGCCCATGCCATCGCGAAGCTCCGCACCGACCTCGCGCCACACGCGCCACGCCCGTTCGATCGCCACGAGGGCGCTGCGCTCTACGCGCGCTGGCTCCGTGCTGTGGATGCGGTCACGCGCGATCGCGCCGTGCGAATGTTCGACGAGCGCGACCTCACGGCGATCGCATCGCATGCGCGTCTCCCTCCCCTCGCGGCCGTCGCCACGCGAACGACCACCTGGCTCGTCGCCCAGGGAACGCGCGCGCACCGTCGCACCCCACCGACGCTGTCGTTCGCGATCCTGCTCTGCGCACTGCGCGGTGAGGGCGACGTGATCACACCCGCTCAGATCGCGTGGGAGCGATCGATCCGCGTGCTGGGTCGTCACACGCAGTGCGCCGAGTTCGCCCGCACGTGGAGGCAATCGTGACGCTCCGACGCCTCGGGCGACGTGACGATGCGACCCCCATTGCGTCACGCCGCGCGGAGGCCAATGCGATGCTCGCACTCGCATGTGAACAGGCGCGCGCCGAACGTGCGGCCCTGTTGATCACCGTCGGAGAGGTGCATGCGCGTGCGATGGAGGCTCGCCTCGACGATGTCGTGACGCTCTCGCTGGAGGTGGTTCGCACGCTCCTCGCTCGCGATCACGCGCTGTCGCGAGAACTGGTTGCACGCCACACCCGCGAGGCGATGACCCGAATGCGGCGCGCTCGCGTGATGCGTGTGCGCGTGCATCCCGACGACGCCGAGGCACTCGATGAAGGGCTCCGACGACTGTGGCGTGTGGGACGTCGAGACGACGACCTGCTCGTCGAGGGCGACGCCACGCTCGAACGCGGCGGCGTGTTCGTCGAGACCGAGCTGGGAACCTACAACGCGCGTCTCGACGCGCTCCTCGAACACGTTGCGCGCATTCTCGATGTGCGCGCGCCCATCGTGTAGATCTACGGCCCCGCGTGCGCTCCGACGAACCATCCGCCGAATTCGGCCCCGAGTCCGATGTGCCCGATGCGCCGGAGCCGCTCCGTTGGCGCCTCCCGTTGGCGCTGTTCCTCCTGACCGTGTGCAGCACGTTCTACGTGGGCGCGGGCCAGGTGCTCCAACACGAACCGCTGGAGTACTTCACGCAGCGCCGTCCCGAGGGAGTTGTCATCGCGCTGCGCGCCATGCTCTGGGCGACGGCGAAGGGCTGGGTGTTCGCCGTTCCGCTCCTCGCGATCCTGCTGTGCCACGAGTTCGGGCACTACCTCATGGCGCGTCGTCATCGAGTGCGTGCGAGCCTGCCGATGTTCATCCCGTTCCCCAACCTGTTCGGCACGATGGGGGCGGTGATCGCCATGCGTGGACGGATTCGCACGCGCGACGCGCTCATCGACATCGGCGCCAGCGGTCCCCTCGCGGGCCTCGCCGTGGCGGTGCCTGTCGCGATCCTCGGGCTCTCGCTTTCGAAGGTCGAGCCGATGAGCGGTCGAACGGGCATCATCGTCGAGGGCGACTCGCTGCTGTATCTCGCATTGAAGCGCGTGGTCTGCGGACCGATCCCAGCGGGGCACGACGTGTGGCTTCATCCCGTCGCGTTCGCCGGGTGGACTGGCTTCTTCGTGACGATGATGAACCTCCTCCCGATCGGACAGCTCGATGGCGGCCACGTCGCCTACGCGCTCTTCGGCGTCCGTCAGGATCGATGGTCGCGATGGATCTCGTACGCGCTCCTCGCGCTCGCCGCAGGGATCGCGCTGTGGGTCTGGAGGACGATGCCCACGGACCGTCTCGACAGCACGGCCTTCACGCCCGCAGCGGTATGGTGCATGTGGTCGCTGCTCTCGCGCGGTGTGATGCGCCTCGGCGGCGACCGTCACCCTCCGACGGGCGACGAGCCGCTCTCACCGGGCCGTCGCAGGGTCGGCGTGTTCGCGCTGCTGTGCTTCTTCGCGTTGTTCATGCCGCTGCCGATTCGACTGCAGTAGCCGACGGGTCAAGCACGCGCGGGGCGTTGACGCTGCTGAGCCTTGCGGCAGCTCGCACAGATTCCGTAGAGCTCGTGGCGGTGCGAGTGCACCTCGAAGCCATGGGCGGCGGCGACGCGCGCCTGCTCTCGCTCGATGCTGTCGTCGTCGAACTCGATGATCAGCCCGCAGGAGGTGCAGATCAGGTGATCGTGATGATCGCCGACGAGTTCGAAGCGCGTCGCGCCTCCCTCGAAGCGGCGCTCCGTGACGATCCCGCTGTCCTGGAACACGCGCAGTGTTCGGTAGACGGTCGCAGCGCCGATGCGCTCATCGCGGTCACGCACAGCGCGAAGAAGCTCCTCGGCGGTGATGTGGCGGCCCATCGAGACCAGGGTCTCGAGGATCAGCTCGCGACGAGACGAGCTTTTGAGCTTGTTGCGCTGCACGTGGTCGCGAAGGCGCGTACGGAGCGAGTCGACGTCAGGGGGGTCGTGCACGGACACTCCTCGTGGCCATCGGGTCGGTTGGCAACAACGGACCGTACCCGACGGGCGTGATGCGCCCCGAACGTCGGCTGTTCAAGACGGATCGTCAAGTGTTGGGAACTGGGTGCGTCAGTCGCGCGCACTCGCTGCATCGGTCGCGCTGGACGCGTCCGCAGCGGAAGGATCGAACGGCTCAGGCGCAGGGCCGTGCGTGAGTCCCATCGGCGAGACCCCGAGCGCGGAGCGGACCGAGTTTGCGACGGAACAGTCGTGCTGGCTCACCGTCGGCGTGCGTCCACGCGGGGCATTCGCAGCGGGCGCGGGCACCCCCGCGATGCGGAAGGGAACAAGCACCAGATCGTTGCCCTCGCCGCGCACCCGCAGGAGCGGACGCCCCGTCGTCACGTCGAACACGTACACCCGTGTCGGCCCTTCGATCGAGAGGGCGGCCTCGTCGACGGCGAGCACGAAGTACCGAAGCGCGAGCGCCTGTTCGAGCGACGCGCGATCACGCGACAGACGTCCGCGCAGATCTGTGCGAAGCGCCGCGATGCGTTCGGGAGAGTCCGCCCCACGCACGGTATCGACGTACGAAGGACGGAGGAATGCGCCCTTGTCGAAGAGTTCGCGCAGCCAGGCCCCTTCGAGTCCGAGGCAGGGCATCACCTGATCTGCGTAACGATGCCGAATCGATGCTGCGAGATCGTTGCGATCGTGAATCTCGCCGAGGCGGGTGCGGGCATAGAGCGACGCGCCCGACGCAAGGTCTTCGAGGTGAAACGTCGGCTCGCGCAGGTCGCCCTCGTAGGGGCCAACGGATCGCAGCACGAGGCCTTCGAGACGATCACGCACGACGTTGTAGCGACTGGCAAGGTCGCCCGTGAGCGCGGCGTGCTCACGCAACAGTTCGCCCCTGCGCGCCTCGAGTTCGCGGTGGCGCAGATACGTCCAGATGGCTGGAAACGCGATCACCAGGGTGAGAACCGGCGCCCAGAAGCGCCAGTTGACACGCGGGAGGAAGTCCAGGTCACCGCGGGCGATCATCCCGCGGTGCGGCGCTTCAGAGTCGTTCGGGGGGAGCGGAGCGGAGGGGGGATCAGAGGACAACGGACACCTCGGTGTGTGAGCGGTACCGCTTCACAGACCGCGCCGCGAACTATTCGTTCGTCGCGGGAACGTTGCCCTTCGTGATGGCGAAGTTCAGACGCGTGAAGCCGGCGAGGGCGCAGGTCTTCGCGACAGTCTTGATCACCTGCCAGCTGACGCGACGATCGATCTGAAAGACGATGTCGCCCTGGAAGGTCTCCCCCGGATGGAGCACGGGGAACTCGCGCTTGGCCTGATCAAGGCGCTCGTACAGACGGTCGATGCGATCGGTCACTCCGGCGAGTTCGCGCGGCGTCGTGATGCGCTGACCGTCCATGAGCACCGCCTGATCCGAGATCGACACGATCGGCGCACTGATCAGCGCGTCGGCATGGGGGACCTGCGGAACCTCGAGGTTCGCCGACGATTGAATCTGCTGCTGCGTGCCGAACTGCGACAGCAGAAACACCACCGTGATGACGAGGTAGTCGATCATCGAGGTGAGGTTAAGGTCGGCGTTGACGCCCTTGTGTCCACCACCGCGCAGACGCTTCTGCGCGAACTGGAGCGGGAGGGCGTGAAAGAGAACCGGCTTCGCCGCCACGGGGCGACCGAGCGGGCCGGTCTTGTGAGCCATCTTGCCAGGCTTGCTGACGGGCATCGGGATCCTCGCTGCGAGTGGGAGATGACGACCGCCTACAGGAAGCGGATCGTGACCTCGTTGCGGGAGGCGAGTCCGTAGACCTCGTAGACCGTGTCCATCACCCGGATGATCTCCTGGTACGACACGGCCCCGTCGGGCTGAAGCCAGACTTCGCGGTTCTGCTGGTTCGCACGGTGACGCTCATCAAGCAGACGCTTGAGTTCGTCCCACTGCTGCTGCCCGTGGTTGATGTCCCGCATGTCGGTCGCGTTGACGCCGATGCGGAGCCCCGTGGGAGAGATCTGGATCTTGAGCTGGTCCTGCGGCTGATCCTGCGGCTGATCGGGAGAAGGAGCGCCGTGGGGCTGCTGCGCCTGCAGCGACCCCACCTGCGTCCACACCGCGGTCATCAGGAGGAAGGCGATGCACGACACCAACAGGTCGATCATGGGGACCATGTTGATCTGTGCGTCGACGGACTTCTTTCCGCCGCCACCGCCGCTATCGACTGACACGCCACCCATGGTCTACGCCTCCGTGGTGCTCAGGTCTGAAGAGACGCCGAGCATGTCCGGTCGCTCAGCCAGCGTCCTTCGCGCCCGCGACGTTGATCTTCGAGCGGTTGTTCGTCACGAGGTTGAGCACCTGCACGGTGGCCTCGTTGATGTCGTCCACGAGCGCCTGCGTCTTGCCGTTGAGAAGCGCGAAGGCGATGAGGCCGAGGATCGCGATGATCAGACCGAACGCGGTGCAGTTCATCGCTTCCGAGATGCCGCCGGCGAGGAGCTCCGCCTTGCGGGCGGGATCGATCGTCGGGCCACCCTCACCGTGACCACCCACCGCGCCGAACGCGGCGATGAGGCCGGTGATGGTGCCGAGAAGGCCCGAGAGCATGGCGAGGTTCGACAGAAGCGCGAGGTACGCGGTGCGATGCTCGAGCTTCGGAAGTTCGCGGAGCGCCGACTCGTCCATCGCAGCCTGGACCTCGGAGTCAGGACGGTTGACCTTCATCAGGCCAGCCTTGACGATCCGCGCCAGAGGGGCCTGCGCGCTCGAGCAGAGCTTGATCGCACGGCCGACGTCGCCCGCCAGGATGCACTTCTGCACGTTGGAGAGGAACGCGTCCTTGTTGATCGACGACTTGAACAGGTACATCGCGCGCTCGACCGTGATCGCGATCACGAACACGCCCCAGAAGACGATGGGCCACATGCCCCAGCCGCCCTCCTTGAAGTGCTGTCCCAAACTGTGCAACATCGCGGATTCCTCCTCAGAGAATCTGATCTGCCCGCTGACGAACGGGCGCTGGCGGTGGCGTCCTACCGCCCGTCGAACCGGGTGGTTCACGGGCACCAATCACATCCCGCCGGGGCGGGGCGCGTTGATCCTCTACACGACCCACGGCATCCGATTCCAATACATTTCGCACCGGGTGTCGGAACCGATCGGGCGAACCTGGCGCGAGGCGAGGCCAGTCTCCACGCCGCAGGAAAAATCCAGCGCTGCCGCGCTGCACACCCGAAGCGATCTGGCCGTCGACCACCGATGCCGTCGAGCAGACGACCGACATCGGTCGTCGCACAAGGTTCCCGGGCCGCACACGATTTGTGCCGTCACCCGGACTCTCCAGAAAAGAGCGACACGATGATCGGCGAGCCCTCGTCGGCTGTCAACATCAGCCCTGGTCAGCGAATCCGGCAACAACCTGTTGATTTCACGGCTGTTCTTGCCATGGAGGGTGGCCTGACCACCGCGACGTCTGTCCCGCACCGCTGTCGCTTCCATGCCCTGCGTCCTCGGATGCAAGCGTTCCAGGCGTGGACACCTTGCGAACCGCGTTCTCCGCGCCGTTGGGAGTGGTTGACATCGCGGATTCGCGCGGGCTACGGTCCCGCCGCTCTGGGTTCCGGCGCCTGTCGGCCGAATCAATCGACGGTCGCAGACGGGAGACGGACACCCTGACAGAGGATCGGACGGTCCCAGCCTGTTGTGCAGCACGAGGTGCTTCTCCCGTTGGGAGCGATGGGCTAGGTTCCGCCAATCACGTGGGAACCGCAGTCGGTTCGGTGACGAAGTAAGGAGCGGAAGGGACGATGCAGTCGACGCTTGTGCAGTTGCTCTTGCTGGCCCAGCAGAACGGTGGCGCCGAACACACGCAGGAGGCGGTGGGACTCGCGGGGCTCTACGAGAAGCTCGGCTGGCCCTTCTTCGTGAACATCTTCATCTCGATCATCGTGCTCGCGACGATCGCGGAGCGCGTGATCTTCCTGTTCACGAAGTTCCGGGTGAACAACAAGGAGCTGCTCGCGCAGGTTCGGAAGCTCGTGCAGGCGGGCAACATCGACCGCGCCGTGAAGCTCTGCGAGGCCGGGGACTTCCCGGTCTTTCGCGTGTTTCGCGCGGGCCTCACGCAGGTGAACCGTGGCGAAGAGGCCGTGATCACCTCGATCGAAGAGCAGATGATGGACATCGAGCCGACCGTTGAGAAGCGCATCAACGCGCTCTGGTCGCTCGCCAACATCGCAACCCTCTTCGGCCTCCTGGGCACCATCCTCGGCCTCATCCACACGTTCGGTGCGCTCGACAGTGTGAGCGATCCGGGCCGTCGGCAGCAGCTGCTCGCGCGCGGCATCTCGGAAGCCATGAACAACACCGCGCTCGGCCTCGGCATCGCGGTGGCCTGCATGGTCGCTCACCTCCTCATCAGCGAGTGGAAGAAGCGCATCCTCTCGGACCTCTCCCTGAACGTCTCGAAGCTGCAGAACCTGCTCACGGTGGGACGCCCCCAGGGCTGAATCAGGTGGAGCGCGAAGCGCCTCCCCGCACCCCGAAGGACTCCACGCCATGGCCGCCAAGTTCACCGCAGCCCAACACGCGTTCATCGCGAAGCGCTCCAAACACCGGGAGGTCGGCCCCGACGAGGGCGGCGGCGAGCTGAACATCATCCCGTTCCTCGACATCATCATGAACGTGCTGATGTTCCTGCTCGCAACGATCGCGACGGTGTTCACCGCCTCGATCCCTGTTCCCGCTCCTTCGAGTTCCAACCGGCCCGGGCCCACGAACGCTCCCGAGCGTTTGAACATCACCGTGAAGATCTCGCCGACGGGCTACATCGTCGGCGCGGGCGGAGGCTTTCTCCTTCCCGGGTGCACGACGATCGGGAGTGCTTCGGTGACCGTGCCCAACCGCGGGAACCCCGATCAGGATGGGCACCTTCAGGACTTCACGACGCTCACCCAGTGCATGGTCGCAATCCGCCGCCAGTGGGCGACGGAGGTGGCCAACGACCACTCGATCAACATCTCGCCGAACGGCGACATCCCGTACGGCGTGCTCGTGAAGACCATCGATGCCGTGCGTGAGTCGCGCTCTGGCGCATGCCGCATGCCCGAGAACGGCGCGGCGGGCGACTTCTCGAACAACGACTGCCTCTTCCCCGAGGTCACCCTCGGCGTGCTGAGGAACTGACCCTCCGCCCCCTCCGGAAGGACCCGCGATGTCTGCGACCGCACACACCGAAAAGGCCACGATGGCCCAGGTGATGCTCGAAGTGAGCCGCCGCAAGCGGCGCCACAAGGTCGAGCACGCCGACGAGGGACTGAACGTCGTTCCGATGATGGACATGATGACCATCATCCTCGTGTTCCTCTTGAAGTCGCTCTCCTCGTCGTCGGCGAACATCCCGCAGGGCGATGACCTGCGACTGCCGCACTCGACGATCAACACCAGCCCGTCGAACGCGGTGCAGGTGATCGTCTCTCGTGTGTCGATCGCGGTGAACGGCCGCTTCATCGCCTCGCTGCGCAACGGCTTCGTCGATCCGTCGCAGGTGCGCGGCGGCGGTACCGGCCTGCTGATCAACCCCCTCGCAGAGAACATGCGTGATCAGCTTCAGGTGCAGCAGGCGATGGCCGCGCGCGCGAACAACGGGCCGTTCCGTGGCGAGATCGCGATCATCGCGGACCACGGGATTCCGTCGCGTACGGTCTTTCAGGTGCTCTACACCTGCGCGCAGGCGGGCTTCGCCGACTTCCGCCTCCTCGTCCTGAAGGGGCGCGGCGAGTAGCGCGTGCTCTGGGCGCGTATCCTCGCCGGGCTCATCGTGCTCGGCCTCCTCGGCGGTCTCCTGTACCTCGGCAGCCGCATCCCTCCAAACGACTCGGGTTCCGACGGTTAAGAGCGTACCCCCGCTCCCGTTAGGATCCTGTCGCCCCCACAACCGCCCCTGCCCTGAATCCATTTTTCTCGGTACTTCGTGCATTCGCGCATGCGGCCTGGATCTTGCGCGATGGCTCCCCGCTCTTCGCTCCGTCTCGTCGATGTGCGTCGTTGACAAGCATCGCGTGTTCGTGTGACGAGACGCGGCGCGTTTTGCGCGGCCTCGTCGGAGAGCGCTGCTCGAAACAACGCTGTAGGGAGCCATGAAGTCCATGAGAAGGTTCGTCACCGCGGCGCTCCTCGCCGGCCTTGTGCCCGCGAGTGCGCTGGCGCAGCAGCAGCCCGCCCCCGCGGGCACGTCGTCGACCCCTGCCCCGGCGGCGACGCCTGCGCCTGCCCCGACGCCCGCGGCGCGCCCCCGCACGACTCCGTGGGCCGCTTCGCAGCTCTCGATCACCACGTCGGCGAACGGCGCCTTCTTCGACCGCTCCTACGTACTCTCGGGCGAGAACGTGTCGACGTGGGACCTCAACGTGTCGCTCCGTCCGCGCTACCGCCTGAGCCGTGCGTTCCAGGTGCGCGCTCGCTGGGATTTCAACCTCGAGTTCACCAACTCCGACAGCACCACGACGAATCGCGAGCCGCGCTTCAGCGATCCCGTGGTGGACATGTGGTTCCTCGGCGTGCCCCCCCTCGGCGATCTTCGCATCGCACTCGCGGCGGGCCTCATCTTCCCCGTGTCGTCGGAGTCGCGTGCGAACACGTTGATCGTCACGCCCCGCGTGGTGGCCCAGCTCGCCTGGGGCAAAGAGCTCTTCGGCGGCGACTTCGCCCTCATCGGGCAGGCGCTCTACACGCATCCGTTCACGCAGTACACCACCCCCGGCGTCCGCGGGGCGCGTCCGTATGCGTTCTCGTGCGTGGGTAACACCGCCGACTGCAGCGGTCAGCTCCGCGGCGGCCCCAACGTGCACGACCAGCTCTCGTGGACGGTCATCCTCGCGCAGACGTGGGGAGACTGGAGTCCCGGTGTTGCGTTCGGCATGATCCACCAGTGGGCCTACACGCTCTCGTCGGACTCGCAGAGCTCGACGCAGGTGGGCTCGACGGGTTCGCACCTTCGCCAGCTCACGTCGTTCTCGGGATGGCTCGACTACAACCCGAACCCCTGGCTCACGATCGAGGCGGGCTACTACCAGTTCCGCAACATCCTCGATGGCGATGGCACCTACGGCAACCCGTTCTACGCGCAGTATCAAGATTGGCGCGTATACCTGAACGCCAACATCGTGCTCGATAAGTTCTACGAGGCGATCACGGGCTCCGGCGCCAGCGGTGGCGGCGTGATCCGTACGCAGAACACGCCCCGCCGCACGCCCCTCGCTGCGACGTTCTGATCCCCCGCGCGCGAGCCACGCGCTCGCGCTGCACGTCTCCCAAATCCGCTCAATTACAAGCACTTCCCATCGCGGGACCGTGCCTCTATGCTCCGCGCCTCGCGTCGGCATTCAGGGCCGACGCGATGAGGGTCAACGTGAGCAATCAGCGCGACGAGCTGCTCGGTCTCTACCGTCAGATGGTGCTCATCCGACGGTTCGAGGAGGCCGCAGCGAAGGCATATTCGCAGGGCAAGATCGGCGGCTTCCTACACCTCTACATCGGTCAGGAGGCCAGCGCAGTGGGCGCGCTCTCGACCCTCACACCGAACGACTACGTCGTGGGCACCTACCGCGACCACGGACTCGCGCTCGCGCGGGGGATGTCTGCGCGCGCCTGCATGGCAGAGCTCTACGGCAAGGTGTCGGGGTGCTCGAAAGGCCTCGGCGGCAGCATGCACTTCTTCGACGCCGAGAAGCGCATGATGGGCGGCTACGGCATCGTGGGCGGGCACGTTCCGCTCGCGGCGGGGTGCGCCTTCGCGTCGAAGTACCGCGGGCTCGGAGAGGTCACGCTCTGCTTCCTCGGTGAGGGTGCGGTCAGCATCGGCGACTTTCACGAAGCCCTCTCGCTCGCGGCGCTCTGGAAGCTCCCGCTCGTCACCATCGTGGAGAACAACGAGTACTCCATGGGCACCCCGCTGGAGCGCACCATGTCGGTGCACGATTCGAGTCAGAAGGCCGTGGCATACGGCATGTCCCGCGATCGCTTCGTCGCGCGCGATGTGACGCACGTGCGTGAGCGCGTCGCAGAGGCCGTGAATCGCGCGCGCGCCGAGTCGCTCCCGACGCTCATCGAAGTGCAGACCTATCGCTACCGCGGGCACTCGATGAGCGACCCCGGGCGCTACCGAACCGCCGACGAGGTCGAGGCGCGCAAGAAGGACGACTGCATCGCCAACGCAGAGAAGACACTCCGCGAGATGGGCGTGCACGACGACGTGTTCGCGACGATCGAGCGCGAGGTCGAGGCCGAGGTCGAAGACTGCGTGCGCTTCGCCGACGAGAGCCCGGAGCCGGGCGAGGAACTCATCGAGGCATACACCTATGCGTGAGCTGCGTTATCGCGAGGCCCTGCGAGAGGCCATCGCCGAGGAGATGGACCGCGACGCCAACGTGTTCATCGTGGGCGAAGAGGTCGGTCACTATCAGGGCGCCTACAAGGTCACCGAGGGCCTCCTCGATCGCTTCGGCGCGAAGCGCGTGATCGATGCGCCGATCGCGGAGTCGGGCTTCGCGGGCCTCGCCATCGGCGCGGCCATGACAGGCCTGCGCCCCATCGTGGAGTTCATGACCTGGAACTTCAGCGCGGTGGCCTTCGACCAGATTCTCAACAACGCGGCGAAGGTGCGGCAGATGTCCGGCGGGCAGTTCACCTGCCCCATCGTATTTCGTGGTCCCAACGGCGCTGCACGTCAGACCGGCGCGCAGCACTCGCAGTGCTTCGAAGCGATCTATGCGCACGTGCCCGGCGTGAAGGTCGTCGTGCCCGCAACGCCCGCCGACGTGAAGGGCCTCATGAAGGCGGCCATTCGCGATGAGAACCCTGTGCTCGTACTCGAAGACGAGCGCCTCTATGGCACCAAGGGCGAAGTGCCCGACGGCGACCACGTGGTGCCCATCGGCGTGAGCGACGTGAAGCGCGCAGGGCAGCACCTCACGATCGTGACGTGGGGAAAGATGCTTCTCGCCTCGCTCGCCGCGGCCGAGCAGCTCGCGAAGGAGGGCGTGGAGTGCGAGGTGGTCGACGTTCGCAGCGTGCGACCGCTCGATCACGGCACCATCGTCGCGAGCGTCGAGAAGACCGGCCGCTGCCTCGTCGTGCAGGAGTCGTGGCCCTTCGGCGGCGTGGGCGCGGAGATCGTCGACCGCGTGCAGCGCGAGGCCTTCGGCGCGCTCCGAGCCCCCGTGCTGCGCGTCACCGGGCGCGACGCGCCGATGCCCTACAACAAGAAGCTCGAAGACCTCACCATTCCGTCGGCCGACACCGTCGTGCGCGGCGCCCGCGCAGTGCTCGCGTACTGAGAGAGATCCACACCGCCATGGCACGAGTCATCGAACTGCCCAAGCTGTCGCCCACGATGGAAGAAGGAACCCTCGTCCGCTGGGCGAAGAACGAGGGCGACGCCGTGAACGTCGACGACCTCCTCGCCGAGGTCGAGACCGACAAGGCCACCATGGAGTTCCGCAGCTTCGACAAGGGCACCCTGCTCGCGAAGCTCATCGCCGAAGGAGCCGTCGCGAAGCTCGGTCAGCCCGTGGCCATCTTCGGCACCCCGGGCGAAGATGTCTCCGCGCTCCTCGCGCAGCTTTCGGGGGCGGCGGTTCCTCGGCGTCCGACGCCTGCGCTTCCGCCGTCTCCCATCGCGACGCAGGCCCCCGAAGCGCCGCCTGCGCCCGCTGCGCCTGCCACGCCGACGAGCGCGCCCACGCAGGCACCGAAGTCCGTGGAGGGAGGCCCTGCGCGCCCCGCAGAGCGTGGCGAGGTGGGCGTCGCGGGCGTGATCCTCGCGCCGTCAACCCCTCGCGTGCGCCGCATCGCGCGTGAACTCGACGTGTCGCTCGTCGGCGTGACCGGAACCGGCGCCCACGGCCGTGTGACCGAAGCAGACCTCCCCGTGCACACGCCGCAACCCGCAGCGCAGCACGCGGCGAGCGATGCCCTCTCGCTCGCAGTTCGACCTGGCGACGTCGTGAAGGCGCCGTCTCCGATGCGCAAGGTCATCGCCCGTCGCCTCGTCGAGGCGAAGCAGACCGTGCCGCATTTCTATCTCGAAGCCGACCTCGATGTGGAAGCGCTCGCTGCCCTTCGCGAGCAGATCAACGACGGCGCCGCCCCCGACGACAAGGTGTCGTTCAACGACCTGCTGGTGCGCGCGTCGGCGCTCGCCCTCCGCGCGGTGCCCGAGGCCAATGCGTCGTGGATCGATGGGCAGATCGTCGTGTACGACCGCGTCGACGTCTCCATCGCGGTGGCCATCGAAGACGGCCTGGTGACCCCGGTGATCCGCGGCGCCGACCGCCTCAGCGTGCGCGGCATCGCCCGCACCGCGCGCGACCTCATCGCGAGGGCGAGGGCGCGCAAGCTCAAGCCCGAAGAGATGCAGGCGGGCACGTTCTCCGTGTCGAACCTCGGGATGTTCCAGGTCGACCGATTCGCTGCGGTGATCAATCCCCCGGAGTCGATGATCCTCGCGGTCGGCGCGACCCGCGACGTGCCCGTGGTGAAGGGCGGCGCCATCGTTCCAGGCAAGCGCTGCGCGGTCACCCTCTCGTGCGATCACCGCGTGGTCGACGGGGCCCTGGGCGCGCGCGTGCTCCAGAGCCTCCGCAAGCTCGTGGAGCGCCCGCTCGACGTGCTGGCCTGAGTCACCGCCGCCGATCGCGCGGCAACGTCTCCTCTGCCACACCGCGCGCGTCGCGTTATAGTCGCGCCGCGGAGCGCCCACGATGATCCCCTCACGACTGTTCATTGCGCACGAGGCGCTGGAGGCCTGGGTCTCCGACGGTCGCGCCGAGATCGACGCCGAGGAGCTTCGCGACCGTGAGACCGGCCGTCGCTTCAAGCTCCGCGAGGCGCTGCGCTTCCTCGAAGAGGTCACCGGCGCGCCCGACACCGCGTCGCTCGTGGGCAAGGTGAAGGATCTCGAATCCGTCGCGAAGCTGGGCGGCGAACACATGGCCGACTCGGTGCTCCTCGGCGACAACGCGTACCGCGTGCAGCCCGGATTTCTGGGCACGCTCGTGAGCGCCATCGAGCGCACCGCGCCCATCGAAGCGAGCCTCGCGGGCCCGCCGCGCTCGCAGACGCCCTCGTTCGTCACGCCGCCGGTGATGCCGTCGGCGCTCCACCCGCCGGCGCCCCGTGCCGCCGCGCAGGGCGCTGTCGAACGTGCGCCGCGCCCCTCGCCCGACCGCACGATGCCCGGCCCGCTCACCACCGAACGAAGCGCCGCGGGACTCACCCCGCCGCCGCTCCCCGCCGCCGGACGCAAGGCCCCGAAGCCCGCTGCGGAGGGCGACGATCCGATGCAGTCGCAGACCCTCGTCGCGTTGCAGAAGTTCTTTCTGAACAACGTGAAGTAGTCTCCGCGCCCCACCGTGTCGCCCTGGCTCTCGACCCCTGCGTTCTATCTCGCCGCGACGCTCTACGGCCTCGCCGGCGCGATGCTCCTCGCGCACCTCGCGGGCACACGCCGCAAGGTGCCCGTCATGTGGGGGCAGCGCCTGCTCGTCGCCGCGGCGGTGCTCCACGGCCTCCACGACGTGATCCGATGGAGCGATGGGCACGGCCCCTTCGCGGGCATCCGCGAGGCCCTCTCGACGCTCTCGCTGCTGGTGGTGTTCGCGTTCCTCGTCGTGCGTCGGATGCGCGACCGCGTCGAGGTCGTGGGCGCCTTCGTGGCACCGCTCACGCTGCTTCTTCTCCTCGCGTCGCGCGCGCCGACCGGGCGTCCCGACGGTCACCTCGGCGGGGCGCTGATCGCGCTCCACG
Organism: uncultured Myxococcaceae bacterium; assembly: GCA_945952225.1. Taxonomy (GTDB): domain Bacteria; phylum Myxococcota_A; class Polyangia; order Polyangiales; genus CAISKJ01. The sequence continues at coordinate 18,713 of CAMFHP010000025.1, read as the reverse complement.
TGGGCTCGGTGCTCACGGGCACCGCGGCCTTCACCGTGGCCTTCGCGATGTCGCTCTCGTACCTGCTCCAGGAGCGTCAGGTGAAGCGCAAGCGCGTGACGGGCGTGTTCCAACGCCTGCCTCCGCTCGATGTGCTCGACGACCTCGGATACCGCTGCGTCGCCGTGGGGCTCCCCGCGCTCACGCTGGGCATCGTGACGGGCTTCTTCGTCGGTGCGCGCAGCACGTCGGGCGGTCCCCTCGCGACGTGGCAGCAGTACGTGGGCATGGGCGCGTGGATCGTGTTCGCGGGTGTACTCGTGCTCCGCCTCGCCGCGGGCTGGCGCGGCCGTCGCGCGGCCTTCGGAACCATCCTGGGCTACGCGAGCGCGATGCTCGTGCTGGCGGGCTACTACCTCCGAGCGAACCCGCAATGAGCCCGCACCTCGTGGTCATCGGGGTGAACCATCGCACCGCCCCCATCGAGACGCGCGAGCGCGTCGCCGTGTCGTCCGATGCGCTCGAAGGCGAGGTGCGCGCGGTCCGCTCGCTCACGGGCGTGCGCGAGGCGATGATGGTCGCGACGTGCAACCGCGTAGAGGTCTACGCCACGGGCGATGACGCCGACTCCGTGGCGCGCGCGGTGCGAGGCTATTTCGAGAAGCGTGGGGCCGCGCCGTACCTCTATGAGCACCGCGACGATGCGGGCGTGCGCCACACGTTTCGCGTGTGCGCGAGCCTCGACTCGATGGTGCCCGGCGATGCGCAGATTCTCGGTCAGGTGAAGGAGGCCTTCGGCATCGCGCGCGACACGGGCTGCGCGGGTCCGTCGCTCAACAAGCTGCTCCCGAGGGCGTTTCAAGCGGCGCGGCGCGTGCGCGCGGAGACCCACATCGGCCACGGGCAGGTGAGCATCGCGAGCGTCGCGGTCGACCTCGCTCGGGGCATCTTCGGCGACCTCGCAGGACGCCAGGTGGTGGTGCTCGGCGCGGGCAAGATGGCCCTCGGATCGGCGCGCTCGCTCGTGCGACACGGCGCGAAGCTCGCGGTCGCCAACCGTAGTTATGAGCGCGCCGTCGCCCTCGCGTCGGAGCATGGCGGCGTCGCGCACCCGCTCACAGACCTCCCGCTGTTGTTGCAGCACGGCGATGTGATCGTGTGCTCCACGGGGGCTTCGAATTACGTCGTGGGACGCGACGATGTGCAGCGCGCCATGAAGGGCCGTCGCGGGCGTTCGCTGTTCCTCATCGACATCGCGGTGCCGCGCAACGTCGACCCGCGCGTGGGCGACCTCGACAACGTGTACCTCTACAACATCGACGACCTAGAGCGCATCGTCGCCGAGGGGTCTTCGCATCGCGCCGCGGCCACCTCCGCGGCCGAGCGCGTGCTCACCGAAGAGCTCGACGCGTACCGCACGGAGCAGCGCGCACGTGGGGCCGCGCCGGTGATCACCTCGCTGCGCCAACGCTTCCGCGACACGGCGCGCGCCGAGCTCGAACGCTCCCTCGCCCGCTCGTTGCGGCACCTCGGCGACGACGACCGACGCGCGTTGGAGGTGATGCTCGACGCGATGGTGAACAAGCTCCTGCACGCGCCCACGGTGGCGCTGCGCAAGCAGGCCGACACGCCCGAAGGCGAACAGGCCGAGGAGCTGCTCCGCACGCTCTTCGACCTCCACGACGCGGAGCCCGCGCGGCCCCGCACGGAGACCGCATGACCACGCTTCGTCTCGCGACGCGCCGGAGCGCGCTCGCCCTCACGCAGAGCCGCCAGGTGGCCGCGGCGATCATCGCGCGCACGCCGGGACTCACCGTCGAGGAGGTGCACATCGTCACGCAGGGCGACCGCGTGACCGACCGCGCGCTCTCCGAGGTGGGCGGCAAGGGACTCTTCGTGAAGGAGATCGAAGAGGCCCTGCTCGACGGCCGTGCCGACGTGGCCGTGCACTCGATGAAAGACCTCCCCGCGGACCTCGCGCCGGGCCTCGTGGTGGCGTGCGTCCCGCCGCGTGAGAGCCCGTGGGATCTGCTCGTCACGCGCGATGGCCGCAGCCTCGACGCGCTCGCCCGGGGTGCGCGCGTGGGCACGAGTTCGAAGCGCCGCGAGCTCGCCCTCAAGGCCGTGCGTCCCGATCTCGACGTGGTGATGCTCCGCGGCAACGTCGACACGCGGCTCCGCAAGCTCACCGAGGGGGAGTACGACGCGATCATCCTCGCGGAGGCCGGCGTGCGTCGCCTCGGACTGAGCCCCTCGGCGGTGCGCCTCGAAGGGGTGCTGGTGCCCGCCATCGCGCAGGGCGCCCTCGCGCTGGAGTGCCGCGCCGATGACCTCGCCACCGCGGAGATCGTCCGCCGGATTCATCATCCCTGCACCGAGCTGGAGACCGTCGCCGAGCGCGCCGTGATGCGCCGCCTCGGCGGGAGCTGCGTCGTTCCCATGGGCGCCCTCGCGCGCTGGGTCGACGGCCGCGCCACGCTCGAAGGCTTCTACGCGCGCGAAGACGGCACCCGCGCGGTGCGCACCTCGCACGAAGGCTCCGCGCACGACGTCGACGAGGCCCGCGCGCTCGGTGAGGCGCTCGCCGACAAGCTCGCCGCGACACTCGCCGCATCGTCGGCGTAGCTCCACGACGACACGACACGGCCCGCGCACACGCGCGACAGCCTCGCGACAAGCGCCCACAAACGCGTGCAATCACGGTGCGTCCGCGTGACAGCGCGGCCCCCGTCGCGCGCGCATGCTCCACCCGTCGATCGCGCGGTGGAGGTCGCTCGCACTCCGCCGCCGCACGGCGCATCTGCACGCGAGGGCGCGTGGCGGAGACGGCGCGGTGCGTCCGCTCGCGAGCGAACGGAGAGGTGTTCCCATGAAGCGTGTTGCCCTGGTGCTCGTGCTCGTCGCGTCGGCCTGCCGCCGTGAGTCGCCCGCCCCCGAAGCCGCGGAGCCCCCGCAGCCCGCCCCTGCATCTGCGCAGCCTGCCCCTGCACCGATGCAGCCCGGGCCCGCGGCCGTTCCCTCGGCAGCGCCCGCCGCGACCGACGCTGGTGGTGTTGCGGTGGCGGTGACGTCCGACGCCGCCGTCGCGCCCCACGACTGAGCGGACGCTACGCGCGGGCCTCGTCGACGAGGAGGCGCTCGATCTCGCGGAGCGTCTCCACGTCGTCGCCCACCATGGCCTTCATCGCCTGGATGCGGCGGCAGACAACCCCCGCGATGCGCGCCTCGATGGTGTCGTCGGCGTAGGCCCAGTAGACCTGCGCGAAGCGTCCGTCGCGGTGGCAGCGGCCCTCGATCTGCGCCATCTGGATCGCCGACCAGCGAAGGTCGTGGATCACCTCGGAGCGCGGCACGTCGTTGTGCTCGCCCTGATGGAGCGAGATGCCCTCTTCGACCGTGAAGAGGATCGCCCGCACCTCGCCGCGCTGAAAGCGCAGCCGCTCGGACTCGCGCAGCGCCGCGGGCATCGCACCGTGGAGCGACGCACACTCGATCTTCTCGCCCGCGAGCGACTCGCGCAGCAGGTCGAGCGTCTCGCGAAAGGCCACGGAGATCGCCACCTGGTGCCCGTTCTCCAGCAGCTCCAGCGCGAGTTCCACGGTGCCCGGCACGCGGATGAGCGAGCTCTTCTGACGCAGCCGCAGCGCCGCCGTGAGGGCCGTGCGCGGGTCACGTCCGCCGGGGGCGAGCTCCATCGCTTCGCGGAACTCGGTCCACGCCTGCTCGTAGCGTTCGCGCGCGGCGCCTTCGAGCGCGATGGGCGTGAGGATGCGGTTGATCTCGGGCCATCCCGCGATGTCTTCCGGCCGTCGTCGCAGCCCCGCAGGCACACCGCCATCGAAGAGCATCGCGCGCACGGTTTCGCAGTCGCGACGATCGCCACGCCAGGCCCATCGCCCGAAGGTTCCGCGCGTGACGCCGAGGCCCTGCGCGGCGCACCACGCTTCGAACTCCTTGAGCTCGGTCACGCGGCTCCCCGTGACGCTCGCGAGCAGCGGCGCGAGGTACGAGAGTTCGAGCGGGTTCTGCCCCGCCGTCGCCGAGAGCCACAGCGCGAAGCCCGCGTTCGCGTTGAGCTTCGCCGCGAGCTTCGAACGCGCCGCCGTGGGGTTCTTGCAGCGGTGGCTCTCGTCCCAGATCACCACGTCGTACTCGGGCGCCGCGCCTGCGCGCGCGAGTCCCTTCTTCGAACGGATGCGACGTCGCGCTTCGGGCGACACTTCGAAGAGCTTGCCCACGCGGTCGTAGTTGATCACCACCACGTCGATGCCCCGATCGCCCACCGCGTCGAGCGTGCGGCGCCAGTGGGCCACCACCGCGAGCGGGCACACGATGAGCGCGGTCTCGACGTCGGGCAGCGCGCACACGGCCTCCCACGCGGTGAGCGTCTTGCCGAGCCCCACGTCGTCGGCGAGGAGAAACCCCGGACGCTTCGCCTTCGCCGCCGCGAGCACGGCCTTCACCGCCTCGCGCTGGTGCGGTCGCAGGGTCATCGGGTTCGAGGGCGTCGAGGCCTCCAGCATGGTGTCGCGGTTGAGCCTGCGCTCCACCGCGCGCTCCCACGACCAGGGCTGCGCGCGAAAGGGATGGAGCGCGCGCGGGAGCGTCGCGCCGCGGAACACGAACACGCCATGCGCGGCGTCCCAGGCAGCGCCGTTCGCCGTGGCGACGCCGCGGAGTTCGAAGGGCACATCGAGGGCGTGGGCGCGCAGCAGCGGGCTCGCGGCGCGGGCCTTCGCGGGCCCGGCGGTCACGGTGGAGACGGTCTTCTTCGCGCGGAGGGTGGCCATCGCGCGGGTGCATAGCAGCACGGCGCGGAGCCCATGAAAGAAGCGGCGACGCTACGGCGCGCCCGGCGGCGGAATGGGCACCATCCCCTGCCCCGGACCGCCCGCGACGGGGATCGCCTCGGGGAGCGCTTCGAGGGTCACGTCGAGGGCCAGGGGCTGGCCTTCGCGGATCATCTCGACGTGCGCGCGATGGCCCGCACCGGCCGACGACGCGAGCCACGGGAGCTGCGTCGGGTCGACGATGTCGTGCCCATCGAATCGGCGGATCACATCGCCGGGACGGATGCCCGAACGCGCCGCGGGGCTGCCGTCGATGACCTCGCGCACGAGCGCGCCGCGCGTGTCGGGGAGGCTCATGAAGTCGAGCATCTGCTCGGTCACCTCGCCCGGCGTGATGCCCAGCCACGAGCGCACCGCGCGGCCGTACTGACGGAGCTGCGGCACCACCGTGCGGGCCATGTTGATCGGGATCGCGAAGCCCACGCCCTGCGCGTCGCGGCGCACGGCGACGTTGATGCCCACGACCTCGCCCGCGAGGTTGAGCAACGGCCCGCCCGAGTTGCCGGGGTTGATGCTCGCGTCGGTCTGGAGCAGGTTGCCGAAGTTGCCCTCGCCGAGGTCGACCTCGCGGCCCGTGCGTCCCGTGGCGCTCACGATGCCTGCGGTGACGGTCTGCGCGAGGCCGTAGGGGTTGCCGATGGCCATCACCCAGTCGCCCACTTCGAGATGGTCGCTGTCACCGAGGCGCACGGGCTGGAGGCGCACGCCGGGAGCCTTCACGCGGAGCAGCGCCACGTCGAGGCGGGGGTCGCGTCCGAGCACCGAGGCTTCGAATCGGCGTCCGTCATCGAGCTGCACCTGGATGTACTCCGCGCCCTCGATGACGTGGTTGTTCGTGAGCAGCTCGCCGTTGTCGGCGATGAGAAAGCCCGTGCCCTTGCTGAGCGAGTAGCGCTCCTGCGGGCGCGACCATCCCCACGCGCTGCCGACCACCTGACGCGTGTTCGCGAAGATGCTCACCACCGAGGCGCGCGTCGCGCGAACGAGCGGCGCAAAGGTGCTCGGGCTCCCGGGCAGCGGCCCCCCACCGGCCACCGCGGGCGGCGGCGATGCGGGCGTGGGCGCGGGCGTCGGGGTCGGGGCGGGCTGCGCGGGGTTGCGGGTGCTCCGCGGCGCGTCGATGGGGGCCATCGCGGGGCGCGCGGGCTCGCGCCGTAGCTTGCTGCACGAGACCGTGGAGATTCCCAACGTCAGCGCGAGGGCCAACGAGAAGAGCCGCGGGGTCGTGGGCATTCGTCACTCACCTCCTACGAACGTTTCGCCAGGTCGAGGTAGCGCATCCGCAGGTCGAAGAGGATCTGGTGGAGCAGGCGCTCCTCCGTGCCCGAGAGGTTCCCCTTCGTCTTCTCCTGGAGCAGCACCAGGATGTCGATGTTCTGTCGTGCGAGGGGGAGGTCGGGCTCGTGACGCTTGCCGTCGGGGCCCGGCGTCAGTCCCATGTGCACGAGGGCCGACGCCGAGAGCGACAGCACGAAGGTCGTGAAGTCGATCGGAGGAATCGGGTCGCCAACGTGCGGGAGCGGCGCGTCGTGGTCGTCGTGCGGGGCGTCGTGAGAGTCGTTCGCCATGGGGATCGCGCTATCACGCCGTGCCTCGCGAGCGCAATCTCGCGAAGGCCCCGGCGCGGTCACCGCGGATCAACCCTCGTCGTCGTCGTCGTCTTCCGCGTCGTCGTCGAGATCGGCGCCGACGCTCTCGGGCTCCTCGTCTTCGCCGAGGCGCGCGCGAATGAGCTCCGCGTTGGTCGCCACGTCGCCGAGGCCGTCGAGGAACTTCTGGTACTCCTCGCGGGTGACGATGCCCTTGCGGATGTTGCGCTCAACCACACGACGGTCGAGGAGCGTGTGAAGCGGGGTGACGTCCTTGCGCATGATGCTGTGATCCTTCGGCCGAAAAAATCGGGCCGCGAACCCTACGAACCTTCGTCGGCCCCGTCAAGCACGCGCGCCGCGCGCAGGGCACACACGGCACATCGTGGAATTGCCCCGCCGGGTCGTGCGACGAATCGCACACCGCCGTCATGACACCTCGCACGCTCGCCTCCGCGGCCCTCCTCGCGGCCTTCGCCCTCCCCGCAGTCGCCCTCGCGCAGTCTGCACCCGAGATCGTCGCGCCCGTTCGCACCTGGGATCACCGCGGCCAGGTCACGCTCCGCGCGGGCCTCTCGGCGGGCTACCGCTTCGTGATCCGCTACGAAGACGGCGGCGGCGCCGACCCCTGCGACGACGGCAACAACAAGTTCTGTACGGGGCTCTCGCCGCTGCTCCTCGACGCGGCGCTCGGCGTGGGCGCGACGCGCACGCTGGAGTTCGAAGCGCGCATGCGTCTCGGCGTGATGACGAACTTCGACGACAGCCGTCCCCTGCAGCTCGGTGTCGGCCTCCGCACGCTGAGCGATCCGGACAGCCCGCTGAAGTTCGCGCTGGGCGCCGCGGCCTTCGTCGACGTGACCTCAGATCGACGGCGCGCGGGCGGTGATTTCGACGTGGTGCTCCGCGCGGAGGAGGGCCTCCAGTACGACGTCAACCGCTGGTTCGGCGTGTATGCCGTGGCGGGCGAGAGCTTCGGACTGCTGCGAAACTTCTCGTGCGTGATCGACGCGAACCTCGGCGTGCAGGTGCGCGGGCCGTGACGGGTCTCAGCGTCGCGACACGGTGTACGTGAGCCGGTACCCGCCGACGTTGTTCGCACCGTACGTGCGACTCTTGAACGTGCGGTCGATGCAGCGGTCGAGCGTCGTCGAGTCGAGGTCGAGCACCGTGGTGCTCTGAAGATCGCCGGTGGCGCCGATCGAGAGCAGCACGACGAACGCGTTGCCAGGGTCGCTGCGGGTCTCTGCCGCGGCCGCCCGCACGCACACGCCCACGCGGCTCGTGAACATCGCCAACGCAAGGCGAATGCGACGCGCGCTCTCCATCGTCGACGCGCTCGTGTGGTCGGGATCAACGCCCGCGAGCTGCACCACGTAGCCCGTGCGCTGTTCGATCGCGGCGGGTCGCGGCGGCTGATCGAGCGTGGGCATCGGCACGACGGAGGGGGGCACGGGTTGCATTCCCGTGGGTTGCGCCACGATCACGGGCGGAGGCATGGGCTGCATCACAGGCGAGCCCATGTCGGGTTGCGGTTCCGCGTGGGGAACGTCGGCGACCCCACCATGGCGGGGCCTCAGCTGACGCCACGCGGTGAACGCGCCGATCAGCGCCGCGAAGGATCCCACGATCACGATGATCAGCAGCCACGGCGTGCGCGGCGTCGACGGCATCGCAGGCCCGCCCATGGGCGCGACCGGCATGGGCTGCATGGCCATGGGCTGCATGGCCATGGGCTGCATCGGCGCAGACTGCATCGGCGCGGACTGCATCGGTGCAGACTGCATCGGCGCGGACTGCATCGGCGCAGACTGCATCGGCGCAGACTGCATTGGCGCAGACTGCATTGGTGCACCTTCCATCGCGGGCTGCGCGGGGGCCGGGCCGCCGAGGAGGGCCGTGGGTGCGCCCTGCGCCGTGACGGGAAGCGGCGCCGCGGGAGGCGGCGTCGGGATGGTCGGCGACGACGCCTGCGTGAGCACCGGCGTGAGCGCGGCCACACACTCGGCGGCATCGCGGAAGCGCTGGTCGATCTCTCGGCACACGCAGCGCGCGAACCACGCGTCGAAGCCGGGCGGAAGCAGCGTGTCGCGACCGTAGCTCCGCGCGCGAACGCTCGCGGGTTCGAGGGGCGCCGAGGTCATCTCGATGAGCAGCGCGGCCACGGCGCCGTCGGTGAGCGCCGCCGCGCGCCAATAACAAGCGCCGGTCAGCAGCGAGTACGCGATGAGCCCGAGCGCCCAGACGTCGGTCGCGGGCGAGATGAGCTTGCTGTCGGCGCACTGCTCGGGGGCCATCCAGTAGGGCGTTCCCATGGCCTGGGTCGCACGCTCGGGGGCTGTTTCGAGGGCCTTCGCGATGCCGAAGTCGAGCACCTTCACGGTGAAGGGCGCGCCCTCGCGGCGCGACTCGGCGAGAAAGATGTTCTCGGGCTTGAGGTCGCGGTGCACGAGGCCCGCGCGGTGCGCCGCAGCCAGCGCGTGCCCCATCTGACGAAAGATCTCGTCGACCTCCGCGGGCGGACGCGGACCGTTGCGGTCGAGGTGCGCGCCGAGGTCGTGGCCCTTGAGGAACTCCATCACGAGCCACGGCGTGCCCGGGTCTTCGATGCCCGCGGCCACCACGTCGACGATGTGATCGCTCTCGATGCGACCGCCGATGCGCGCCTCCTGCTCGAAGCGCTGGCGGATCTTCGGGTCGCCCGCGAGCTGGGCGTGCAGCACCTTCAGCGCGCGGGTCTTCGAGGTGCTGAGCTGCTCGACCTCGTAGACCGCACCCATGCCGCCGCGCGCGAGGGCGCGCACGATGCGAAAATCACGGGCGAAGACGGTTCCTGGCTCCAGCTGGAGCATTGCGGGCGCGACCCTATCACGAACGCGCAGAGCGTCGACGGCGCACGCGCCTCACGCCCCGATGGGAATCCGTGGCCCGAGAAAACGCGGCCTGCGACGCCACACCCACACATCGCCCACGGCCACCGCGCGCGCCACCACCTCGCGCAGCGCGTTCTTCACGCGCCCACGGTAGCGCCGACGGTCCGAGAGCGCGCCCACGGCGTCGATGCCCGCAGCCCGCGCGAGAAAGAGCGAGCGCGCCATGTGGAAGCGCTGCGTGCACACCACCGCGCGCCGCACGCCGAAGACCTCGACCGCGCGCACCATCGAGTCGTGCGTGCGAAAGCCTGCGTGGTCGCGCACGACGGCCTTCGGATCGACGCCCCGATCGAGAAGCCAGCGCTGCATCACGGTCACCTCGTCGTAACGGTTGCTGCCGTTGTCGCCCGTCACGAGGATGTGCCGCACGGCGCCGCGTCGGTACAACGCCAGCGCCGTCGCGAGCCGGTCTTCGAGCACGTCGGAGGGCGTACCGTCGTCCCACACGCGGGCGCCGAGCACGATGGCCACGGGCCGCGCGGGCACCTCGTTCGGCCGCGCGTAGGCCCCCGCTGCGCCCTGCGTGAGCACCACCGCGTTGGCCGCCGCGACGAGGACGAAGAGGGTGGCTGCGATCGCCATCGCAGGTCGCTTCGCACGCTTCAAGACAGACCACGGGCTCATCGTGCGGGAGCCTTCGCACACGCTCGCGCCTCCGTCGATTCTGTGTCAGACACGCGCCCCCCGTGCAGCACGCATCCACCACGCACCGCCCGCCGACGCGCATCGTCGTGATCGCGGGCCCCACGGCCTCGGGCAAGACCGCGTGCGCCGTGCACCTCGCCCTCGCGCTCGGCGGAGAGCTCATCGGCGCCGACTCGGTGCAGGTGTACCGCAGGCTCGATGTGGGCTCGGCGAAGCCCTCGACCGAGGAGCTCCGGGGTGTGACGCACCACCTCCTCGACGTGGTCGACCTGCGCGAGCCCTTCGACGCGGGACGCTTCGTCGAGCACGCCGACCGGGCCATCGCCGATGTGCGGTCGCGCGGGCGCGTGCCCATCGTGGTGGGCGGCACGGGGCTCTACCTCCGCGCGCTCGTGCGAGGGCTGGCGCAGGGGATTCCCTCGGACGCAGCGATTCGCGCGAGGCTCAACGCGCGCGCTGCGCTCGGGCCCGCGGAGCTCGCGGCGATGCACGCCGAGGTCGCGAAGGTCGATCCCGAGTACGCCGCGAAGATCCACAGCACGGACCCCATTCGCATCGTGCGCGCGCTCGAAGTGTGGGAGGCCACCGGCGAGCCGATCTCGCTCCATCATCGACGGCACGCCGCCGAGCCGCCGCGCTACGACGCGCGCTTCCTCGCGCTCGATGTTCCGCGCCCCGTGCTCGCGTCGCGCATCGAGACGCGCACCCGCGCGATGCTCGCGAACGGATGGATCGACGAGGTGCGCGCGATCCTCGCCGACGGGTACGAGCCAGACCTCAAGCCCCTGCGCGCGGTGGGCTATGCAGAGGTCGTCGCCCATGCGCGCGGGACGCTCGATGGCGCGAACCTCGTCGAAGAGATCGCGCGCAGCACCCGCGAGTTTGCGAAGCGGCAACGCACCTGGTTTCGCGGCGAGCAGGGCGTGACATGGACCACGCCGGAAGCACTTCTCGGCGAGGAGATCCGCGCGTCGCTCGAAAAATTCTTCGCGGCGGGATGAGAATCCTTCGAGCGGTTGTTGACGCGGGAGTGCGTTCGTTCCAGAGAAGACGCGCTGCGCGCTCTGTTTCGAGCGCACGCACACGGACGTTGATCTCTTCGCGGGGATCCATAGAATCGCGGCCGACGGGAACCTGAAGCGAACCGATGCGCGCCTACCTCTACGCAGCCCTCGCAGCCCTCGCCGTGTTCTTCACGGCCTCGGTGGCGTCTGCGCAGACGGGGGTCGGGTGTCTGAGCCGCTCGCTGGAGATGGTGCCCACGTCGACGTTCTCCGTGACGCTCTCGCACGGCGCGAAGCCCCCCGCGAAGGACGCGTCGACCATGGCCTCGCGCGATGTCGACCGCGTGCACCGAACGGTGGCGCTCCATCCCGCGCAGCCTGCTCCCAATCAATCGCGCATCCCGATCCTGTGCACCGACCCGAACACGCCGGGTTGCCACCTCGATGCGCCTGAAGCGCCGCACCATCACTCCATGGGCATGATCGCCTGGGAGGCGGCCTTCGCAGAAACGCTGTTTGGCGGCATTCCCCCCGCCGAAGGCATCGCCTGCGCAGACACTCCGTACATCGGGTGTGCGCGCGAAGGGCATGGGCCTTCGACGTGGCGGCCTCCCTCCGCCTGACGCGCGCCACCCGTGATGCGGGGCGGTGCGCGGTGTTCGACTCGACGGCTCACTTCGTTGGGGAAGGCACTTCGCACACAAGCGCTCTCGCATCGGTGACGCGCATCGCGGAACCGCCCTCTCGACGCGCGGACGGGTCTCTCCCACCGCGATCGACGGGCGCACCGCGACGGCTACGCAACCCCCGCGAACTCCATGGGCATTCCGCACGTCGCAGCACGCGGCGACGGAGGTTCTGACGGAGCGTCTCTCGCGGGCACGAAGGGGTCGCGAAGGTCCGTCGAGAGGCGCTGCGTACGATCGCACCGGGGAGCAACTCCAGGCATCGCAACGAGAGGCGCGGGGACGCGCAGAGACCGCGAGGCGCTGCGCCGAATGCCCTGGCGTTGCAGCTCCGCGCGGGGGTCACGGACGGTGTGTCGTCGCAGAGGTCCAGGGCTTTTCATGGGCTTCCGCACGCGGCAGTGGGGTCACTTCGGGCCCTGCACCGCGCGGCGGGTTTCACAACGATCGATTGCAGAGATCGACGGAGTTCACAGTGAGTAAAGGCGCAGCAGCCATCTCGATCATCATGGCGCTGGTGCTCGGGTTCGTGGTGGGCAACATCACGGGCGCGAAGTCTCCAGCAGAGCCCGGCAGCGAAGTCGCGGCCGAGGGTTCGGCGAACGCCCCGGCGGGCGGAGCCATGGCCGACGCGGAGCGCATCCCCGTCGGAACGTCGCCCGTGCAGGGCCCCAACAACGCGCTCGCGACGGTGGTGGTCTTCTCGGACTTCCAGTGCCCGTTCTGCTCGCGCGTCGAGGAGACCCTCGCGCGTCTCCGCCGCGAGTACCCCAACGACGTGCGCATCGTGTGGAAGGACAACCCCCTCCCCTTCCACGACAAGGCCACCCCGGCGGCCGAAGCCGCGCGTGAGGCCTTCGCGCAGGGCGGCAACGCCAAGTTCTGGGCGATGCACGACCTGCTCTTCCAGAACCAGCAGAACCTGGAGCGCGCGGACCTCGAGCGCTACGCCCAGCAGCTCGGTCTGAACATGCAGCGCTTCCGCGCGGCCCTCGACGGCCACACGCACCAGGCGGCGATCGAGCGCGACAAGACGCTCGCCACGCAGGTGCAGGCCAACGGCACGCCGAACTTCTTCATCAACGGCACGAACCTCGTGGGCGCGCAGCCCTACGAGAAGTTCAAGGAGCTCGTCGACGCGGTGCTCGCCCGCGCCCGCACGATCACCCCCCGTACGCAGGTCTACGCCCAGATGGTGCGTGACCCGATCGCCGCCCCCGGCGCCGCCCCGACGCCCTCGCAGCCCCAGGCGCCGCAGCGCCAGGAGGACCCGAACGCCGTGTACCGCGTGCCCGTGGGCAACTCGCCTGCGCAGGGCCCGGCCAACGCGCTCGTGACCGTGGTGGTCTTCTCGGACTTCCAGTGCCCCTTCTGCTCGCGCGTCGAGGGCACGCTCCACAACCTCCGCACCCGCTACGGCAACGACATCCGCTTCGTGTGGAAGAACGAGCCGCTCCCCTTCCACGACAAGGCTCGCCCCGCGGCGCAGCTCGCGATGGAAGCCTTCGCGCAGGGCGGCGCCGCCAAGTTCTGGGCGATGCATGACCTGCTCTTCGAGAACCAGCAGCACCTCGACCGCGCCGACCTCGAGCGCTACGCCCAGCAGCAGGGCCTGAACATGGCCCGCGTGCGCGCCGCCCTCGACGGCAACACGCACGACGCCGAGATCAACGCCGACCACGCGCTCGCGCAGCAGGTCGAAGCGAACGGCACGCCGCACTTCTTCATCAACGGCCGCCGCCTCGTGGGCGCGCAGCCCGAGGAAGCCTTCACCCGCCTCATCGACGAAGTGAAGACCAAGGCCGAAGAGATGATCCGCACGGTGCCGGGCACCACCCGCGCGAACGTGTACGAGCGCACCATCGCCAACGGCGCCACGGGCACCGTGTACCTCCCCGGCGGCAACGCCCCCGCGCCCGCCGCCCAGCAGGGCCAGGGCGACGACGAGAACCGCGTCTACACCGTGCGTCCGAACCCGCGCGCGCCCTTCTTCGGCGCCGCCAACGCGCGCGTCGTGATCGAGCACTTCTCCGACTACCAGTGCCCCTTCTGCTCGCGCGTCGGACCGCAGGTCGAGCAGATCCGTCAGCGCTACGGCGACCGCGTGAAGTTCGTGTGGCGTGACTACCCGCTGCCCTTCCACAACAACGCGATGCTCGCAGCCGAGGCCGCCCAGGAGGCGTTCGCGCAGCGTGGCAACGCGGGCTTCTGGCGCTTCCACGACACCCTCTTCACCAACCAGCAGCACATCGAGCGCGCGGACCTCGAGCGCTACGCCCAGGAGCAGGGTCTCGACATGACCCGCTTCCGCGCGGCCCTCGACAACCACACGCACCAGGCCCGCATCCGCGACGACATGGCCGCCGCCGACGCGACCGGCGCCCAGATCGGCACGCCCGCGTTCTTCATCGCGGGCAAGTTCGTCGCCGGCGCGCTCCCCTTCGAGGAGTTCCAGCGCCGCATCGACGCCGCCCTCGCCGCCGCGCACTGATCCGCGCGACGCGCCCCTTCCCCGCCCCGATCGCCTCGCTCCCCACCTGAACAACACCCGCCGCGCGGGGACGCCCTTCGAGCGCGTCCCCCGCAGCGTCTCGTCACGCCCTCAGAACGGCGACGTCTCGCGCCACGCGGGCAGCGCCTCGATGCGCGCCATCCACGCCTTCACGTGGGCGTAGCCCTCCACGGGAAGCTTCGCGGCGACTGCGTACATGAGCGGCGCCGCGATGGCGAGGTCGGCGAGCGTGAGCGTGTCGCCCGTCACGTACGCGCGCGTCGCGAGCTGCCCGTCGAGCACCTTCGCGTACTGGTGAAAGAAGCGCTCGTGCCGCGCCACCTGCGCGGGGTCGGCCTCGCCCTGGCCGTACAGCTTCTTGAGGTTGTTCTCGAAGTTGAGGCCCGCGACCGCGGGGCTGAGATGGTTCGAGACCCAGAACATCCAGCGAAGCACCTGCGCGCGGCCCTGACGATCCGAGGGATAGAGCGTCGAGGGCGCGGCCCCCTCGGCGAGGTAGACCATGATGGCGTGCGATTCGGTGAGCACGAAGTCGCCGTCGACGAGCACGGGCACCGCGTGGTTGGGGTTCAACGCGAGGAACTCGGGCGTCATCTGCTCGCCCTTCAGCAGGTCGACGAAGACGGGCTCGACGGCCGCGTTCAGGAGCTTCGCGGCCATGACGGCCTTGCGCGCGTTCGACGAAAACGGGTGGTGGTAGAGCTTCATGGGCGCGGAGCCTAGCCGCGCACCCTCGATGCGATCGAGAGGCATCTGCAGAGGCTCGACACGGCGCCGTCGCGGGTCATACTCGCCGCCGCCCGCGGGCCTTCGGGGTGACTTTCGGAACGACCCTTGGAAGGTTGCACTTCGCACCGTCACCCCGGTTCTTCCCCGGGCACCTCTTCGCCCGCCGCGCGCGCCGTCGCTTCCACACGATCGTCGCGCGCGGCGGCGCACCACCTCCGCGGGGATCGTCTGTGCTTCTCCACACCGAGCGCATCGAGCGCGAGGACCTCGTGCTCTTCGTCAACGCGTGCCTCGCCGCCACCGCGCAGGCCGAGTACTACGAAGACGCCCGCGGGCAGAGCCTCGCGCTCGATTTTGTGCACGCCTACGTGGCCCACCACTACCGCGCGCTCTACGCCCGCACGCTCGCCGCGGGCATCAACCACCACGCGCAGGGCCGCATCGTGTTCGAGCTCCTCACGGCCTCGCGCGATCTCTCGCCCGCACAGCGACGCGACGAGGGCGCCCTCGTGGCCGCGGCCCTGCGCGCGCTCCCGCCGCAGCGCGTGTACCGACTCTTCGAAGCGATCTGCGCGCGGGGCGTGAGCAACCGTCGCCTTCGCGCCGTGGCCTCGCAGTGGCTCGCGACGCGCGACCTCGCCTTCGACGCCGTGAAGTACCGCCGCGCGCTGCGCACGCTCGTGGCGCACCTGCACCTCCGCACGCCGGGAGAGACGGGCGCGTTTCTCTTCGCGCGCGACCTCCGTGGCGTGCGCTTCACGACGCCGCTCTTCGACGCGTGGCGCCGTGCGCACTACGCCGCCGAGGCCGTGTACGAGCTGCCGTACTCCATCGCCGAAGGCTTCGCGCGCAAGCACCGCATCCCCCGCGAGCGCTTTCTCGAAGGCATCGCGCCGCGCATGACCGCCCGCGAGCGCTACCGACTCCAGGGCGCCGCAACACGGGCCCACGTCGACCTCGCCGTCGACCTCGCCGCGGTCGATCCCACGCGCCTCGCGCTCTACGCGTGGTCGCTCGCACGCACCGAGCGAGAGACCCGCGCCGCAGAGCTCGACGACGCGATGACCCGCGCGATCGCACGCATCCGCACACGCTCGCCGCTCGCGCTCGGCCGCGTGAGCGCCGTGCTCGACGACAGCCACTCCGCACGGGGAACGCGCGAGAAGCACCTCCGTCCCCTCGCCGTCACGGTCGGCGTCGATGCGCTGCTGCGCGCGAGCGCCTCGCACTACCGCGCGCACTGGCTCTCGGGCGACGAACGCACGCCGTGGATGGCGCGTCGCCCCCGAGGCGCCACCGGCGTGGCCGCGCGCCTCCTCGACGCGCTCGAAGAGGGTCCCGAGCTCGTCGTGATCGTCTCCGATGGGTACGAGAACGACCCGCCCGGCGCGTGCTCCGAGGTGCTGCGTGTGCTGCGCGATCGCATCGACCCGCAGCGGCGCATGGGCGTCGTGCACCTGAACCCGGTCTTCGAAGCGGCCACGCTGGGCGCACCGAGCTTCGGTCCCCATGCGCCCATGGTGTGCGTGCGCGACGTCGACGACGTGCCCACGGCGCTCGGCTTCGCGCGCTTCGCCGACGGACGCGCCTCGCTCGACGAGCTCCGCGCGTACCTCGACACGCGCGCCGCGGAGTTTCTCGCCGCGCACGGCTCCACCGACAGCGAGCCCCCCACGGAGGCGTCGTGAGCCGTCATCGCACCCGCGTCACCCTCCAGGGTCTCGAAGCGCGCGGCGCGCAGGTGTGGCGCGGCGTGCGGCTCGTTCCGCTGGTGCGCACCACGGCGCCGCCGAAGCTCCGGCTCGCGCGCGCCGACGTGCATGCGCCGACGATCACCACCGTCGATCCGCATCCGTCGCACCCGTCGCGGAGCGAGCACTACCTCGCGGTGATTCCCCATGCGTACGTGCTTGCGTGGGGCGACGACGCCGAGGCCGAACTCTCGCTCGGCGGACGCTTCACCCGCGACGAGGGGCGCGTCGTGAACCGCGAACACAACGTCCAGATGCGCCTCCGCATGGTGCGCCGCGCGTCGGAGCGCAGCCTTCGCTTTCTTCCGCAGCACCTCGCCATCGAGGGACTCCTCGCGCTCTATTTCGGCGGCCCCTCGATCGCCACGCACGACTGGTCCGAGCGTGTGTTGCGCGCGGGCTTCGACCCCCGCGTCGAGCGCGCGCTCTCGGGACGCGCCATGCCCGACCTCGCCGATGCGCTGCGCGTCTTCGAGATCGTCGAGGGCCAGTGCGGCATGCTGCTCTTCTCACACGACACGCTCCTCGGAGCCTTCGTCGCGCCCACCGCCGACGACTACCGCGCGTGCCACGACGACCTCGTGTACGACCTCTTTCCCGCAGAGATCGCCGCGTGCGCGCGCTACGACGCGCCGGTGTTCCACGCGCGCATCGAGGGTTCACCCCGCACGCTCGGCGACGTGCGCCGCGCCCTCGACGACGAGCGCGGCCGCTGGGATGCGTTCTACCGCGACGTCGCCCGCGACCTACTGCGCGAGGCCGATGCAGAGACCGTGTGGCGCGCCGAGGGCTTCACCCTGGAGCGCTTTCTCACGCACCTTCGCCGCAAGGGCGAGCACCACGCGGGCGAGCGCGTCACCACCCGCGACGGCACCCTCGCGTACCTCAAGACCTACCGCCTCTCGACCGCGCAGGGCCGACGCGTGTGGGCCCTCGACGCCCTCGCCCGCGCCGACTGGAACCTCGCGCGCGCAGCGACCCTCGCGAAGCTCACGCTCCCGCAGTTCGTCGACGACCTGTGCCGCGTGGGCTTCGCGTGGATGCTCCATCCCCGCGTGTTTGAAGCGCTGCGGCGCCGTTGAGGGTCAGCGTCCGAGCGACTGCACCAGCCAGCCCATCGCGACGATCGAGCTCGCCATCGTGAGCAGCACCAGCAGGCCGTTCACCATCGGACGCGGCGCGCGAGGGATCCGAAGTCGTGACGTGCGGTACGGCATCACCCGCGAGCCTATCGCACCCGCCGCGCGGTGTGCACGCAGCGCGAAGTGGAGTCCGCGCGTGTTCCCATGGATCATCGGGCCGATGCGCAACGCCACCTTCTTCGCCTTCGCCCTCGCGGCCCTCGTCGGATGCAGCGACGACGCCGCCACGGTCACCGATGCCGCCACCGACACGCCCTCCACCGACGTCGCACGCGATGGGAACACCGCCGACGCGCCTGGCGACACGGGCTCCACGGACGCGGGCTCCACGGACACGGGCGCCACCGACGTCGCCACCGACACCGCACGCTCCGATGCCACGGTGAGCGACGTTCCGACCGATGCCCTCGCCGACGCGGCCGCCGATGGGGCGCGCCTCGATGGCGCCAGCGATGCCTCGTCGACCGATGCCGCCACCGACGCGGGAAGCGCTGACGTGACCTCCGACGCGGCCGCCGATGCGATGGGCAACTGCGGCGCGATGAACTGCGCGGCCTCGCAGGTGTGCGTGCGCACCGTGGCCACGGGTGGCGCGTGTCGACGCGTGATGAAGGGCGAGGAGTGCGGTCCGTCGGAGCGTCGCGCGGGCGACTGCTGCGTGTACTACAGCGAGACCTTCGCGTGCGCGGCGCGTCCGTCGGGATGCTCCGCGGAGCTCACCTGCAGCTGTGCGGGATCGCTCTGCGCGGGACCGTGTCCCTGCGGCAGCGTCACGGGCTCGCAGCTCACGTGTCAGTGCTTCCTGCCCTGAGAGGGTGTTGACGTGGAATTCCCCGCTGCTTGCGGCAGATCCACGTCGTCGGCCGTATCGAGTAGGGACCCCGGTCACCCGG
>CAMFHP010000024.1 GCA_945952225.1 uncultured Myxococcaceae bacterium | reverse complement strand
TCGCCCGCTGCGCCCGCTTCTGGGAGCGCCGGACGCAGTCCGGTGCGATTCGCACCCAAGCCCGGGGTGACTCTGGGAACCCCGGCCTCCGACGCTGCATGACCTTCGCCCGCTGCGCCCGCTTCTGGGAGCGCCGGACGCAGTCCGGTGCGATTCGCACCCAAGCCCGGGGTGACTCTGGGAACCCCGGCCTCCGACGCTGCATGATCTTCGCCCGCTGCGCCCGCTTCTGGGAGCGCCGGGCCACGCCCGGTGCGATTCACACCCTTGCCCGGGGTGACCACCGGGAACCCCGGCCTCGCGGCCCGCTGCGCATCCCGCCGCCCGCGTCACCTCACTCCGCGTGGATGTGCGCGAGCTCCGCGTACACGCGCTCGGCGCTGACCTCATTGGGATCGATCGTGTCGCCATCGCGCACGCGTCGCAGCCCCTCGATGAGCACGCGCTCGCCATCGCGCAGGCCCGACTCGACCACGTACTGATGCGGCAGCTCCTCGCCCACATGGATCTCCCGCGCACGCACCACGTTGTCGGGACCGACCACCCACACGAAGGTCTTGTCGAGCACGCGGTACGTCGCCATCTGCGGAATCACCAGCGCCGCGCGCTGCACCGTCGGCATGAGGATCACGCCCGTCTCGCCGTGGCGCAGCAGCCCCTCGGGATTGGGAAAGCCCGCGCGAAACGCGATGGTGCCCGTCTCGTTGTTGAAGTCGGCCTCGATGGTCTGCACCACGCCGGGATGCTCGAACACACGATCGTTCGCCATGCGCAGACGCACGGTCACCGGATCGCCCGCGCGGTGCGTCTGGCGGTACGTGAGGTACTCGCGCTCGCTCACGTTGAAGTACACCCACATCTGGCTGTTGTCGGCGAGCACCGTGAGCAGGTCGCCCTCTTCGATGAGGCTCCCGCGGCGCGCCATGAGCCTCCCCACGATGCCGTCGAAGGGCGCTTCAAGACGCGCGAAGCGGAGGTGCGCCTGCGCGAGTGCACGTTCGGCCTCGGCGCGGCTCAGGCTCGCGCGGGCCAGCGCCAGCGCGTTCGGCGACACCACGTTGCCCTGACGAAGGAGCTGCGTGTTCTGGTACTCGACCTGCGCGTACTGAACCTCCGCGGCGCCGCGCGCGACCTCGGCCTGGTACATCACCGGCGCGATCTGAAAGAGGGGCTGTCCGCGGTGCACGGTCTGGCCCTCGTCGACGAAGATGTCGCGGAGGTAGCCGCGCTCCAGCGCGCGCACCTCGATGTGCTGGATCGCGCGAATCTGACACACGTACTCGTGCGTGAGCTCCACGTCGCGGCGCACCGCGGCGGTCACCTCGAAGCGCTGGCGAGCCTCGTGGTGCGCGTGCGTGTGGTGGCATCCCCCGGCGGCCGTCGCGAGCGCGAGCGCCGCGGCGAATCGGATCGTTGCGTTGCGAATCATCGTGTCACACCTGCGTTCGCGTTCTGCGCGTCGCGCGCGCGCCATCCGCCGCCGAGCGCCTGGTAGAGCGTCACCGTGGCGGCGAGCTGACGTTGTTTGGTCTCTACGAGGTCCATCTGGGCCTCCAGCGAGTCGCGGCGCGTGGTGAGCACTTCGAGGTACTCCGCCCGCGCCGAGTTGAAGAGCTGCGTCGAGATGGTCACCGACTCCGCGAGGCTCGCGACCTGCTGGGTCTTGAGCGCCACGCTCTGCGAGGTGTTCCGCACGAGGTTGATGCCCGTGTTCACGTCGACGTACGCGCTCAAGATCGCGCGCTCGTAGCCCAGCACGGCTTGCATCTGCCGCGCGTTCGCCGACTCGTACTCCGCGGTGATTCCGCGGCGGTTGAGCAGCGGCGCCATCACCCCCGCGAAGACGTTGAAGAGCATCGAGTCGGGCGCGCTCAACAGCGTGCGCGCGTCGAACGACTGCACCCCGAGGCCCGCATCGAGGCGCAGCGCGGGGTAGAAGCGCGCGCGCGCCGCCGACACGTCGAGCTGCGCCGCGCGAAGTTCGAGCTCCGCGCGACGCACGTCGGGACGGTTCTCGAGGAGCTGCGCGGGCAGCCCGAGGTGCACCGCCGGCGGATCGATCTCCAACACGCTCTGCGTCGTGCGCTCGACGTGTTGAGGAAAACGTCCCGCGAGAAAATTGATCTGGTTCTCGGCCTCGACGATGCGCTGACGGATCTCGAACTCGCGGCTCTGAAAGCCCTGGAGCTGCGCCTCGAAGCGTCGCACCGCGAGCATGGTCACGTGCGCCGCCTGCTGCTGGAGCCGCACCATCTCCAACGCCTGCTGCTGGAGCTCGATGTTGTCGCGCACGATCGCGAGCTGGCGGTCGAGCGCGACGAGCTCGTAGTAGCGACCGGCGATCTCGGCGACGAGGCGGGTGACGGTGAAGTTCCGCCCCTCGCGCGTCGCGAGCCAGCGATACATCGCGGCGTCGGCGGCGTTGCGGAGCCTCGACCAGATGTCCACCTCCCACGAGGCGTAGAGCCCGATGGAGTAGTTCTGCATCAGCGACGGGAGCCCGTTGCGCTCGTCGCTGCGACCCTGGCTCGTGTCGGCCGCCACGCGGTCGAGGCCCGCGCCCGCCTGGAGCCCGAGACGCGGGAGGTACTCTCCCCGCCGCGCCATCACCTCGTTGCTCGCGATGAGGGTCTCCTGCACCGCGATGTTGAGCTCCTGGTTGTTCGTGAGCGCCGTGTCGATGAGCGCCACGAGGTGCGCATCGCCGAAGAACGCGCGCCAGTCGACGAGCGCCGAGGTGTCTCCCTCCGAGGCCTCGCCGAAGTCTGCGGGCACCGTGGTGCGCGGCGCGCGGGCGGGACCCTGCGACAGCGTGGGCACGCAGCTCGCGAAGAGCGCGGAGGCGAGGAGCGACGACGCGACGAGCGCGCGGCGCGTGGTGCGTACGCGACGGTCAGTCATGGAGCTCGTCTCCCTCGGTGACCGGGCTCTGCTCCTCCTGCTGGATGAGCGAGCGGCCGTCGGCGAGCCTGCCGAAGATGTAGTAGAGCCCCGGGATCAGCAGCACGCCGAAGGCCGTGCCGAAGAACATCCCGCCCAGCGCCGACGCGCCGATCGTGCGGTTGCCCACGGCGCCCGGACCCGTCGCGCGCACCAGCGGAATGAGCCCCGCGATGAACGCGAACGAGGTCATGAGAATCGGTCGGAAGCGCTCCTTCGCGCCCTCGATGGCCGCGTCGAAGATCGAGAGCCCCGCCTGTCGCCGCTGCACCGCGTACTCGACGATGAGCACCGCGTTCTTGCCGAGCAGACCCACGAGCATCACGAGCCCGACCTGCGCGTAGATGTCGTTCGCGAGCCCCAACACCCGCAGCAGCAGGAACGATCCGAACACGCCTACGGGCAGCGAGAAGAGCACCGCCAGCGGCAGGATGAAGCTCTCGTACTGCGCGGCGAGCACCAGGTACACGAAGGCGATCACCACGGCGAAGATGTAGATCGCCTCGTTGCCGCGCCGCGCCTCGTCGAACGAGAGCCCCTCCCACGCGATGTCGTAGCCGCGGGGGAGCGTCTGCCGCGCGACCTCCTGCACCGCGTGGATGGCGTCGGCGCTGGTGTAGCCCGGCGCGGGCACGCCGCGGATCGCCGACGAGGTGTAGAGGTTGTAGCGCGTGATCTCGTTGGGCCCGAGCGACGGCCGCATCGACATGAACGCCGCGTAGGGGACCATCTCGTTGCGGTCGTTCTTGACGAAGAGGTTCATCACGTCGCCGGGCAGCCGTCGGTAGCCCGGCAGCGCCTGCACGTAGACCTTGAAGAAGCGCCCGAAGCGGATGAAGCCCTGCTCGTAGGTGCTGCCGATGAGGATGTCGAGGTTGTCGAGCGCCGTGCGGATCGACACGCCCTTCTGCATCGCGCGCTCGTTGTCGATCACGAGCTCGTACTGGGGATAGTTGGCCGCGTAGAACGTGAAGAGACCCGCGAGCTCGGGGCGCCGTTCGAGCGCCTGCATGAAGCGCTGGTTCACGCGGTCGAGCTCCTGGTAGTCGACGGTCTCGCTGCGATCGAGGAGGCGCACCGCGAAGCCGTCGGCCGCGCCGTAGCCCGGCACCGACGGAGGTTCGAAGAACTCCACCACCGCGCCGAGGTTGTGCGTGCGCGCTTCGAGCGCCTCGATGACGGCCCGCACCGACCGCGTGCGGTGCGACCAGGGCTTGAGGTTGATGAGGCACGTTCCGGCGTTGGAGCCGCGGCCCTCGGTGAGGATCTCGTAGCCCGCGAGCGACGACACCGACTCGACGCCGTCGACGCTGCGCGCGATGTCTTGAAGCTGCCGCGCGACCTGGTTGGTGCGCTCCAGCGTGGTGCCCGGCGGCGTCTGGATGATCGCGTAGATCTGTCCCTGGTCTTCGTTGGGAATGAAGCCCGCGGGCAGGTCACGGTTGATGCCCACGATGCCCAGGCCGAAGACCGCGAGCACGCCGAGGGTGAACGCGCGGCGCCCGACGACCTTCGAAAGCACGCGCACGTAGCGGTCGGTGGCGACGCCGAAGGCGCGGTTGAACAGATCGAGCGCGACGGTGATCGGCGTGCGGCGCTTCGGCTGCCCGTGATGACTGCGGAGGATGATCGCGCAGAGCACCGGCGTCAGCGTGAGCGCCACGATGCCCGAGATCACGATCGACGAGGCCATGGTGATCGAGAACTGGCGGTAGAACACCCCCACGGGGCCCGTCATGAACGCGACGGGCACGAACACCGCGGCCATGAGCAGGGTGATGGCGATGATGGCGCCGCTGATCTCGCCGATGACCTTCTTCACCGCGGGATAGGGCGCGAGGTTCTCGGCCTCCATCTTCGCGTGCACGGCCTCGACGACCACGATGGCGTCGTCGACCACCACGCCGATCGCGAGCACGAGCGCGAAGAGGGTGATGAGGTTGATCGTGAGCCCGAAGGCCTGCATGAAGATGAACGACCCGACGAGCGACACGGGCACCGCCAGCGTCGGAATGAGCGTCGAGCGCCAGTCGCCGAGGAAGATGAACACCACGAGCGCCACGAGCACGAAGGCCTCGCCGAGCGTGTGGAGCACCTTCTCGATCGACGCGTCGAGAAAGCTCGAAACGTCGTAGTTGATCGAGTAGCGCATGTTCGGCGGAAAGGTCGTGCGCTGCAGCTCGTCGAGGCGCGCCTTCACGTCGCGGATCACCTGGCTCGCGTTGCTGCCGTAGGTCTGCTTGAGCACGATGGCCGCGGAGGGGTGGCCGTCGAGGTTCGAGTAGATGTCGAAGAACTCGCTCCCGAGCTCGACGTCGGCCACGTCGCGGAGGTGCAGGCTCTCGCCCTCGGGCGTCGCGCGGATGATGATGTTCGCGTACTGCTCGGGCTGGTTGTAGCGGCCCTGGTAGGTGAGCACGTACTCGAGCGACTGCGTGGTGCGGCCCGTCGCGCTGCCGATGCGTCCGGGGCGGCCGATGAGGCTCTGCTCGCTGATGGCGCGCATCACCTCTTCGGTCGAGATGTTGTAGGCCCGCATGCGGTCGGGCTTGAGCCACACGCGCATCGCGAACTGACGGTTGCCGAGGATGCTCGCGCGCCCGACGCCGGGGATGCGCTGCAGCTCCGCGAGGAGGTTCACGTTCGCGAAGTTGTAGAGGTACGTCTCGTTGGCGTTGGGGTCGGTGCTGTAGAGGTTGACGTACATCAGCATGCTGGGCTGCACGCGGTTGACGACGATGCCTTCGAGCTGAACGAGCTCGGGGAGCTGGTTGCGCACCTGGTCGACGCGGTTCTTCACGTTGACCACCGCGAGGTCGGCGTCGGTGCCCAGTTCGAAGACCACCTGGATCGTGGCCTCGCCCGCGCTCGTCGCGTCGGAGACCATGTACTTCATGCCCGGCACGCCGTTGATCGAGCGCTCCAGGGGAATGAGCGCGGCGTCGACGAGCACCGACGCGCTCGCACCGGGATACGAGAGCGTCACGGTCACGAGCGGCGGCGCGATCTCGGGGAACTGCGAGATGGGCCGACTGCGGATCGCCAGCACGCCCAGAAAAATCAGGACGAGCGACACCACGATGGCCAGCACGGGCCGATGGATGAACTTCTGGATCATTCGCTGCGCTCCAGCGAACGCTCCATGGCGCCATCGCGGCCCGTGGGGAGCGTTCGTGCGTCGGGGCGCAGAGCGCGAAGCGTGCCAGTCGCCGTGACGACGCGATGCGACAGGCAACGTTTGCCACGCGCGTTGTGACCGCGCACACCCCTGTGGCAGATGCGCAGAACGGGGCGTGGCAGAAGTCATCAAGCGCACCCGTCACCCCACGCCGATGCGTGGCGTCTTGCATCACGGGTGCGATGCCCCACGGCGCGCGATCACCGCGGCAGAACGCGCGCTGAAACACCGGTGAAACAAGCGCCGGGGACAAACTCCCCGAGGCCCGCGCGGGCGCTGCGGAAGAAGCTCCCGGCGCGTATTCCCGCGCGTCGAAGGGCGCCGCGCTGCTTCGTCGCTGCGCCGCACACGCGCGAACGAGACGGGGTCGATGTCGCAAAATGATATGTGCGGTTCGGCGCGGGCCGGTGCGTACGTGAGGGCCGAGGAGGTTCTCGATGCAGTCTTCATCCGCCCATCGTTTCGTCTCGCGCGGCCTCGTGGTCGTGACGTCTCTCGCGCTCGCGCTCGGTGTCGTGGGCTGCGGCGATCCCGGTCCCACGTGCGCGACGCCGCGCGACCTCGCGGCCCTCGCCGCCGCGGGCGGAGACATCACCCTCACGGCGATGTGCTCTCCCTACGTCATGTCGCGCGACACCACGGTGAGCACCGCGCTCACCATCGAGCCCGGCGTCGCCATCGAGATGGCCCCCGACACCACGCTCAGCATCACGGGCCCCGGCAGCCTCGTCGCGAACGGAACCGCCGCTGCGCCCGTGGTCGTTCGCGCGCAGCAGGGAGGCCCCTGGCGCAGCCTCGCACTTTCGAACAGCGGCAACGACCGCGCGCCCGCGCGGCTGGAGCTTCACCACACGCGCCTCGCAGGCGGCGGCGCCTCGGACACGGCGCTCGTCTCGCAGAACGCGGGAACGCCGCTGCTCCTCGACGACGTGACGCTCTCGCAGAGCGCGGGATGGGGACTCGACGTGCACACGCCCCTCGCGGCGGCATCGAGCGGCGTGCGCGTGGAGTCACCCGCGATGGGCGTCGCGCGCGTGAACCAGAGCGCGCTCACGTCGCTCCCGTCGCTCACCGTCGACACGGCGGCGATGGCGCGCGAGATCGTCGTCGAGAGCGGGGCCATCACCGCGAGCGGCACCGTGCGGTCGCAGCCCGTGGCGCTCCACGTGCTCGGGTCGTTGAACATCACCGCGGGCACACGCGCGAACACCGCGGTCACCGTCGCGGGACCGAATCGCATTCTTCTCGCGCCGGGTGAGACCTTCTCCGTGGGGGCTGCGAACGATCCGACGCTGGGCAGCGCGGGCGTCACCGTGGAGCGCGGCGTGACCCTCGATTGCGCGGGCGCCACGTGCACCTGGGCGGGCGTGAGCTTTCACAACAAGGTGGCGCCGTCGAGCCTCACGGAGACCGTCATCGCACGCGCGATGGGTGGCGAGTGGGAGGAGTCGAGCACCACGCCGTCGACCTTCTACACGGCGCCCATCGGGCTCACCGACACGAGCATCCCGATGGACTTCAGCTTTCCCACGCTCACGGGTGTGACCTTCATGAACCTCCCGACGCCGACCGGTGCGAACCGTCGCGTGGTGGCCGTGGTGAGCTCCACCGACACGATGCCGCCGGCGGCGTACAGCGCGCTCCCCATGGGCTCGTACTGGTACCACCACCCGTAGCGTTGGTTTTCGCTCCCTGCGCCGCGCGGGGCCGTGTTTCGCTCCGCCGCGCATCGATGACCTCGCGCTGGAACAACCCCACCGGCGGCTTCGGCTACCACCTCCGCGCCTTCTCGCGACGCCGCACGCGCTGGGCTCCCTTCGTGCGCGCGACGACGCGCTTTCTCCACGGCTGGGCACCGCGCGAACGCACGCTGCTCCTCGTGGGACCGAGCGGCGGCCACTGCCTCGACCTGTCGTTCCTCCGTCGCTTCGAGCGCCTCGTGGCCGTCGACTTCGATCCCTTTGCGCCGATGGTCTTTCGCTGGCGCGCGCGGCACCTCCTCGCCGACGGTCGCGTGTCGCTCACGTGGGATTCGCGCGATCACCTCTCGCCCGGCGCGAAGGGCTTCGACCGCGCGCCCGTGAGGGCCCTCCTCGACGCGCACCCCGACGCGGCCGTGCTGTTCTGCAACCTCCTCGGGCAGCTCCCGCTGCTGGGCGATGCGCCCGCGCCGGAACAGTCCGACGACGATCCGCCCGAGGGCTCGTACGAGCACTGGCTCGTGGGCCTCGCAGAGGCGCTCCACGGACGCACCTGGGCGAGCTTTCACGACCGCCTCTCGGGCAACGTGCGACCGCGCGCGATCGACGAGGGCGCGCTCGTCGCGTGGTCTCCCTCCACCGAGCTCGTCGCGAAGCACTACCCGCTCACCGACGACCCGAACCTCTCGCTCATCGACCACCGCACGAGCGCGCTGTGCCCCGAGCTTCCGCGCGCCCAGTGGGTGTGGGAGATCGCCGAGGGCACGTGGCACCTCATCGAGGGAATCTCCGTGCGCGGTGACCGCGAGCCCGCGTAGCGCAGTCGCCGACCGATCGTCGCGCGCTCACCAGGGCTGCATGGTTCCGCATGCGGTGTCGTCACCCTGCGAGACGCCGAGGCGCGCGGTGAAGCTCGCGTAGAAGCGCAGCCGATCGGCGACGTTGGCGGGCGGTGGTGTGGACGAGACGGCGCGCGCATAGCCGCATTCGAGGCCGCCGTTGATGATGTTGATCGTGACGCCGAAGCCCGGTCGACGACCCGCGGCGAGGTCCGTGGCGGAGGGCGTCCATCGGCCCGTCATCGCGTCGTGGCACGAAGGCTTCGGAGACTGCGCGGTCATCCAGAACCAGAGCGCGGTCTTGAACGCGATCACGCCGTCGGTGGCCACCCGTTCGGGCTGGTTGAGCAGGTCGACGCCGAGCGCGCGCCCCGCCTGCCCATAGTTGAAGTTGTAGGAGAGCTGGATCGGTCCGCGGCCGTAGTAGCGACGGCCCGACGCGCAGGGCCACTCGGCGCTCGGCACGCAGTACGCGCACGCGGGCGGATCGGCGGTGCTGCATCCGAGCTCCTCGCGAAAGCACAGCCCCCACGCTTCGGGACCGCCCGGCGCGGTGGCCCATCCGCCCGTGGTCTCGTGGGCGATGTTCGCGAGAAAGGCCGCGAGCTCGCGCCGCCGCTGCGCATCGCTTCCTTCGTTCGCGAAGGCCGGAAACGCGCGCGCCGCTTCGAGAAAGGCCTGCCAGGTGTAGTACGCCCCGTTGCACCCCGAGGCCGTGTCTCCGCGATGGGGAAACATCGCTTCGAACTGCGCTTCGGTGACGTACGCCGTGAGCCCACCCGCGTCTGTGGCCCCATCCATCGCGATCGACGCATCGGGCGAAGACGCATCGCGCGCAGACGCATCGAGAGACACCGCGTCGAGCGACGACCCATCGGGCGAAGACCCATCGGGCGAAGACGCATCGGGCGAAGACGCATCGCGCGGAGACGCATCGGCCGAGGACCCATCGGGCGACGACCCATCGGGCGAGGTGCGGTCGCACACGCACGCGCCGTACGTTCCGTCGGCAGCGCAGGTCTGCGCGCCCTGCGCGCCATCGGTGCAGGCGCACGCGGAGGCCATGCCGGGAACACATCGTGCGCCCTCGTCGGTGCAGGCCGAGAGCAGCAACGCGAGGGTCGCGAGCGCGTCGCGGAGGAAGGTCGATCGCATCGAGCACACAGGTAGGCCGAAGACGGTGCGGGCGATCAACGAAAACGCAGCGCGCGCACCGCCGTGGCGTGAACGGCGAAGTCCGATGCATCGCCGCGGCACTTCGGCGAGAGTCACGGCCCCATGAACACGGCCGACCCCATCGAGCTCATCGCGCAGGGACTCTTCTCCGACGATCCGCCCACACGCAAGAAGGCCCGCGCGGCCCTCGCGGCGCTGCCCGACGCGACGGTGTCGGCGTACTTCAAGACCGACAAGCGCAACGTGCACACGATCGCCGATGCGTCGAAGGTCGTGAAGCTCGTGGCCGAGTACGAGTCCCTCGGACTCGACGGCTTCGCGCTCGCCGTGGCCATGGTGCGCGCGCAGCGTCCGACGGTGAACCGCAACGTGCACGGGCTCCAGTTCGACGGCGCGCTCCTCGCGGCGCTGCGCTACGCGGGACGCGAGCCCGAGGTGTTCGAAGCGCTCGCCGACGAGCCCGAGGTGTACCTCCCGGGACCGAAGAAGACGCTGTGGCCGGGCCTCTCGAAGCTGCGCGCGCTGCGCTACCTCCGCGTGCCCGAGGGCACGCTGCGCACGGCGGATCACATCGCCGAACTCGCGGAGATTCCCCAGCGCTTTCGCATGTCGCTCTGGGTGAAGGACGTGAAGCTCTCGCTCTGGGACGCCGCGAAGCACAACATCTCGGGCCTCGACCTGCGCGGCGCGTACTCGGGCCTCTCCGACCCGTCTCCCCTCGCCTCGTGGACGAACCTCACGCGCCTCGACCTCTCGCACACGGGCATCACCGACGTGTCGTCGCTGCGCGGCCTCGCGCTCGAACACCTGAACGTGGGCGAGACGCAGGTCGCCGACCTCACGCCCCTCGCAGCGATGACCTCGCTGCGCTCGCTCAATGTGCTCCGTCTGCTCCACGCCGACCTCACGCCGATCTGGGGGCTGACGGGCATCGAGCACCTCGACCTGTCGTTCACGCAGGCCCATGACCTCTCGCCGCTGCGCGCCTTCAAGGGACTGCGCTCGTTGCAGCTCTGGGGCACGCGCGTGGCGTCGCTCGAACCGCTCGTCGACCTGCCGCTGGAGCAGCTCAACGTGAACTACACGGTGCTCCCCGACGTGGCGCCCCTCGCGAAGATCAAGACGCTGCGCTCCGTGTCGCTCTACGGGTCCGCGCCGGACGCGCCGGGCCTCGACGTGCTCGCGCGCGAGCGGCCCGATCTCATGGTCTCGCGCTGACCGTTCGCGTTGCAGTAGCGTCGCGCCGTGACCGCTCCCCTCGACCGCTTTCACGAACTCTTCGGCGCGCCGCGGGCGCTTGTCGGGATGCTCCACGCGGGCGCGCTCCCCGGCACCGCACACGCGCGCGATCCCCTCGACGCGATCGTCGAAACCGCCATCGCCGAAGCGCGGATCTACCGCGACGCGGGCTTCACCGCGCTCCTGCTGGAGAACATGCATGACCGCCCGTACCTCAACGGCGCGGTGGGGCCCGAGATCGTCGCGGCGATGACCGCCGTGGCCCGCGAGGTGCGTCGTGCGGTGGCGCTCCCGCTCGGCATCCAGGTGCTCGCGGCGGCGAACCGCGAGGCCCTCGCCGTGGCCCTCGCGTCGGGCGCATCGTTCGTGCGCGTCGAGGGGTTCGCCTTCGCGCACGTCGCCGACGAGGGGATCATCGAGGCCTGCGCGGGCCCGCTCTTGCGCTACCGACGCGCGATCGACGCGACGCACATCGCCGTGTTCGCCGACATCAAGAAGAAGCACTCGGCGCACGCCATCACCGCCGACGTCTCCCTCGCCGAGACCGCGCGCGCTGCGGAGTTCTTCTCCGCCGACGGGGTGATCGTGACGGGCGCGGCGACGGGCGACCCCTGCGCGCCCTCGGACCTGGCCGCCGTGCGCGACGGATGCGCGCTTCCCGCGCTCGTGGGCTCGGGCATCACCCCGGCGAACCTCGCGCGGTACGCGCGGGCGCAGGGCTTCATCGTGGGCTCGTCGGTGAAGCGCGACGGGCGCTGGTCGAACCCCCTCGACGTCGACGCGACGCGCGCCGTGGCGAGGGCCTTTCAGGAGCTTGACGGACGATGAGCGACACTCCGATCGATCTGGTGATGGTGGGCAACCTGCTCGTCGACGACGTGGTCTTCGGCGACGGCACGACGCACATGGCCCGCGCGGGCGGCGCGCTCTTTCACGCGGCGCTCGCGGCGGCGGCCTGCGGGCTCTCCGTGGGGTGCACCAGCGTGGTGGGCACGGACTATCCCGCCGACGCGCTCGACCTGCTGCGTGCGCGCGGTGTGTCGCTCGACGGGGTGCGGTCGCTCGCGAAGCCCGGCGTGCGCGCGTGGCTGCTCCACGAAGACGGCACGCGGCGCATGGTGCTCCGCGAAGGCAGGCCCACACACGAAGAGGTCTCGCCCGCGACCGACGATGTTCCGCCCGCGTGGCGCACGGCGCCCTTCGCGCACGTGGCCCCGATGCCCTTCACGTCGCAGCGCGCGTTCGTCGATGCGGCGGGTGACGGCGGACGTTTTCTGTCCCTCGATCCGCTGCGTCCCGTGGGCGACGACACGCTCGACGAGTGGCGCGGACTCACGGCGCGCTGCGATGCGTTTCTCGCGAGCGACGACGAGATGCGGCTGACGGGAGATCCCCGCGCGCGCCTCGAAGCGCTCGCGGTCGGAAGGCTTCGCTACGCGGTGCACAAGCGCGGCGCCGAGGGTGGGTTCCTGCTCGACACGCAGGAGGGCGCGCTGTGGCGCTGGGAGGCGCTCCCCGTGACGGTGCGCGATGTGACCGGGGCGGGCGATGCGTTCGCGGCGGGCTTCCTCGCGGCGCTGCGGGGTGGGCTCGCGGTGGAGCGCGCGCTCGCGCTCGGTGCGGCCGCGGCGAGCGTCGCGGTGGAGCACGGCTCGCGCGAAGGGCTCTCGACGACGGATCGCGCGGCCCTCGATGCGCGCGCCGAGCGGGTGGTGGTCGCGAAGGTCGGGTGAGTCGCTAGCGAAGGGTGACGCCCGCGCACGAGGGGGTGCACCCGCACGCGACGGCCACGCGCAGCACCGTGGACTGGAGCGAGCGGCCGTTGAACCCATCTCTCGCGTCGCGCAGGGCCTCGTAGGTCGCGCGCACGGCTCCCGCGCCGCGCGCCCCGGAACGGCAGCGTGTGATGGTGCTCTCGGCGAGCGCCGTCGCGCGTCGGGCGGCGTCGCGCGCGCTGCGTTCCGATGCGGCACGACGGGCGGCGTCGCGGGCGCGGAGTTCCTCCTGTCGGGCGAGGTCGCGCGCTTCGGCTTCGCGCGCTGCTTCTTCGGCCGTGGCGAGGCGCACCTCGGCGTCGCGGGCCTCGTGCACCGCTCGCGCAAGCACGTCGGGATGCAACGTGCGCACTTCGAGGGGCATCGCGGCGATGCGCGTGCGGCACGTCTCCGCGAGCGTGCGCAGCGTCGCGAGGGCGGTCGCGCGACTCGCGAGACGACACGCCGCCTCGGCCTCCCACACGTCGCCGGGCGTGCCTTCGAGCAGCGCGAGGAGACGTGACGAGTCGTCGGCCGCAGCGACCCAGGCCGCGCGCCGTTCCTCGTCGAGGGCGAGCATCGCGTGGGCACGCTGGAGCGCCGCACGACGCGCCACGACGTCGTCATGGTGCGGGTCCGACGGAAAGTCGCGGAGGAAGGTCTCGTACGCGTCGATGGAGGGGTGCGCGGTGAGGCGGCTCCACGCGGCATCGGCGGTGGCGCGCGCGAAGGGCGCGAGGTCGACGTCGACGGTGGGCCCCGCCGAGCCCGCGGAGAACTCCACCGAAGACCACGGCGCAGCGCCTCGAAGCGCCTCCGTCGGGAGCAACGCCGCGAGGTCGAGATGGGCCCCATCGACGACAGGCACCGTGCGCCGGAACGCCACGCCGGGCGCGCGACGTTGAAGCACGAGCGTGAGCGACGCGGGCTCGCGATCGCACGCACTCCACGCCGACGGCGTCTCGTCGTGGTCGCCAGGCCGTGACACCTCGGAGGTGCCCGTGACCACCGCCACGCGGATCGCGTCGGCCACGAGGGCCGTGCCGATGCTCAGGCCGGCGATGCCCCCGGCCAGGTGACTCCGCGCAGCCTCCGGGTCCTCGGGTGTGGGCAGGGCGAACGCCACGGCACCTGCCACGATCGAGAGCGCGCCGCCGATGCCCACCAGCCACGGCACCTGCGGATCGGCGACGGAGCGCGTGGTTCGCTCGACGTAGCTGCCCGTGAGGCGCATCGCGTCGCGGCACTCCATCGCGCGGTGCACGTGCACCACGGCCTCGGCGCCCTCGGCTTCGACGGCGAGCTCAAGGCCTCGTACGTGACGCTCGACCGACTTCGTGCGCCCCGTCTCGTGGAAGGCGGTCTCCACCTCCGTGCGAATGGGAATGCACGCGACGAGACCGAGCGCGAGAAGCCCCGCGGCCCTCACGGGAGCCACCGCGCGACAGGCGCGGCGCTGGCGAGCGCGCACCACCCGACGGAGAGCACCACCACGGCCCACACCGACGGCGCGAGCAGGAGCGAAGCGTCGCGCTGGAGAAAGAACACCATCCACGCGAGCCCGAGCAACGGACCGAGCGCGCGCACGGTGGGCACCGCCGCCGCGACGCCCGCGAGCAAGAGCGAGAAGACCGTGGCGGTGAGGTACGGCCCCTGCGCGAGCTCGCCCGCTGCGTCGCTCGGCGCGCTGCCCGCGACGACGACGAGCGCGATCCACGCGGCTGCCGTGGCGCCGATCGCACGTCGGGCGTCGCCCTCACGCGCAGCAACGATCGGAAGCGCGAGGAGCAGCGGTGAGCACCACGGGTCGTCGAGCGCGACCTGGCCGAGGGTCAACACCTGCAGCATCGCGACGGCGACGGAGAACGCGGCCCAGCGCAGCTCCGACGCGCCCACCCGTACACCGCCGTGCGCGCGCGCGCCGAGGCCGAGGAGCACCGCAAGAAACACCCATCCCTGCACCGCGCTCACGACGCACCTCCGACCTTCTGCGTGGGCGCCTCGATGGGTTCCGGGGTTGCGTCGGGCGCTGGCGCTGCGGGTGCCGGGAGGGTGCCAGATGCGCGCGACCGCTCCTCGGGATCACGGCTCCAGTGCACCCCGGCGACGCGCCAGAGGTGTCGGCGCGCGTCCCAATCGAGGTCGACCTGATCGGGCCACACGCGCAATGCACCGCTGCGTCCGCGCCACACGAGACGCGCCCCGGCGTGCCTGCGTCGCACGAGGTCGCGCCCGCCGTCGCCGATCGGATGCGGTCCGTCGGTCTCGACCTCGGCACGCGCGTACTCCCGCTGAAGTACGAAGGCCGCGCGTTGGAGGCCGACGCGGGCGATCCACGCCTCACGGCCCTCGACGAACGCGCGCCGCGACACGGTCCCGAGCTCGGTGCGCGCCGCGGCGTCGAGCGTGGTGACCCCGAGGCGCCCCGCGAGTTCATCGTCGTCGGCGAAGAGGGCCGACGCAGACTCCACGCGACCGCGATCCGTCGCGTCGAGCGCAGCGAAACCGCGGTCGAGCAGAAAGTCCATTCGACTGCGCGCGTCGATCTCGCGCTGCTCCCGTGAGGGCAGCCCCTCGAAGCGACGCTCCCCCGCCGCGAGCACCGTCTCACGCAGCCGACGGAGCACCCGCGCGCCCGCCTCGTCGCGCCGTGCCGCGAGCTCGGTCAGCACCGCGTCGGCCAGGACCGCAGGATCGCCGCTCGCACGTTGCCCGAGCAGCGCGCGCTCCTCGTCGCTCAACGCGCCGGCCCCGAGACGCGCGAGCACGTCGGGCGGCGGCGGCTCGGCGAAGAGGCGCGCGCGGTTCCCGAGCACCGCAGCCTCGGCGACGGCCGCGAAGCCCCGCTCCTCGACCCACGTACGGTGGCTCTGGGACTCGATCGCGCGCTGCTCCGACCACGTGAGCCGCGACCACGCCGCGAAGCCCGCGCCTTCGACCGCAGCCCGCAGACGCCGCACCTCGTCACGCCCCGCGGTGATCGCGCGGTCATGGAGCGCCAGCACGCGCTCGTACTCCGCGGTGCCGAGCTCCGTCGCGAGGTCGTGCGTCCACGCCTCCATGCCGAGGCGATCGTCGCGGGTCAGCGCGGTGATGTCGCCGTGGGTGAGCGCCTCGCGCCAGCGTCGAAGCGCGTCGTCGGGATGCGCGAAGGGCGCGACCCATCCGTAGACCGCGAGCGCGACGCCGACCACAAAGGCCGTGCAGGCGCCCGCGACGTACAGACGCGTGGTGCCGTCGTCGACGCGCACGAGCCGCGTCGGCCCGTCGAAAGGGGAATCGGTGTCCATGACCTCGGAGCGAGCTCCTGACCGACGACGCAGATCCGGGTGGAGCGCGCACACGCGGTCGTCTCGCGTCGCACGCGCCGACCGCCCGCACGCTGCACCCGCAGGAGCGACCGGCCGACGCCCCCTTCACGTCGGCCACGCGCTCCATCTGACATCGCGACGATGCACCGGCCTCTCCCGCACGGCGCACCCGTCCCGCGGGTCACGGATCGATGAGCTTCACCACCCAGCGCTCGACGTCCATCGCGTTGGGGTCACCGTAGAGGCCCGGCACTCCCGCAGCGGTCACGCCCGCGTAGTGGATCGCCATCGCGACGGCCCACTCCGGCGGCATCTCCTTGTGCCCGCCGACCCAGAAGTTCGTGTACTTCGAGCCCTTCGGTGTGCCGAGGCCCCAGCGCCCTACATCGCCCGTCGCGCGCAGGATGCCCGCGTTGACGCGCTCGCCGTTGCGTTCGACCTCCAGCGTCGCCGTCGCGCCGCGGAAGCCGACGTGCACCGACGCGGCCTGCTCGGGGGTGTAGTGGGCCTTGAGAAACGCTGCGATGCGGGCGGTGAGCGCCTCGCGGTCCTTCGGGGTGATCGCTGCCATGGTGCGCGCGACGCTACGTCACCGACCGCGACGCGTGGAACTTCCCGTCACCCTTCGCCGAAGGCGCGCTCGCGCATCTCGTCCGCGAGGTCTTCGATCGCGGATACATTCCCGCGATGACCGCGACGCGACCGAGCATCGACGTGTACCTGGCCGTGAGCCTCGACGGCTACATCGCCCGCGACGACGGGGCCATCGACTGGCTCACAGAGATCCCTCCCCTCGACGGCGAAGACTACGGCTACGCAGCGTTCATGGCGTCGATCGACGCCGTGGTGATGGGGCGCGCCACCTGGGACACCGTCGCGCACTTCGACCCGTGGCCCTACGCGGGCAAGCGCATGGTGGTGCTCACGTCGCGCGCGCTCACAGCCCTCCACGGCGAGGAGACCTGGAACGGCCCGCTCCTCCCTCTCTTCGAAAAGCTCATGACAGAAGGTGTTTCGCGCGTGTACCTCGACGGCGGCGTGGCCGTGCAGCAGGCGCTCCGCGACGACCTCGTCGACACGCTCACGCTCACCGTCGTGCCGCGCGTGCTCGGGTCCGGTCGTCCCCTCTTCGTGCGCGGTCTGCCCGATCGGGGATGGAAGCTCCTCGACGCGCGCCCGTTCGCGTCGGGGCTCGCGCAGCTCCGTTACGCGCGCTGAAGAAACACGCCGCGGCCCTGCGCGCCCGCGCGCACCAGCACGGCGCCGTTGCCCACGAGGAACACCTCGACCTCGGGCTCCGAAGGCCCACGGTACGGCGACGCGCCCGCGGTGGGCGCCCATCGCGCGGTCACGCCCGCCTCGAAGCGCAGCGTGGCCACGGGCTCGCCCTCGATGCCCGGTGACTCCACGGGACGCACCTCGACGCCATGATCCGTCGCGGCGAGGCGATAGAGCGGCGAGTCATGCGGCGGCTGCCCGAGGCGCAGATAGAGCCCGCGCGGGCGCAGCGGAACGTTCCACGCACACGTGCGCGGCAACAGCGGAACGGCGCGCGACGCATCGAGCTGCGGGGCCACGAGCGAGAGGTCGCAGGCGCGCATCACGAAGGTCCACACGGCGAGGTCTTCGGCGGTGTGCGGCGCGGCGAGGTCGGCGAAGGCGAGCAGCAGCGCGACCCACGCGGGCGCATCGATCTCGCGCGTCGCGACGAGGTGGTTGATGCCGCAGGTCACCGTGCGTGCGCCGTCCGGTGCGCCCTCGACGCTCAGTCGCAGCGTGGTGAGGTCGCGCGCGAGCGCGGTGTCGACGGCGGGCGGGTGCGACCCCGCGGCGAGCACGGACTCGGCGAGCGAGAGGAGCCGCTCGTGTGCGGGCGCATCGACGGCGGTGAACGCGCTGCCCGTGGGCGAGAGGTAGGTGCACGCGCCGCCCGCGACGCGCATTGCGAAGCGCAACGGACGCTCGGCCCGTGGGGGCATCATGTCGATGGCGTGCAGCGTCTCGCAGGTGAGCGTCAGCGACGACGAGGCGCGCACGAGGCGAAGGAACGAATCACGGTCCATGCACCGCTCCGACAGAGAGAGGACGAAGGAGCGCGAAGCCTTGCCGCTCGACGCGCGCGGGGCAACTGCGGTCCGTGCGTCTCGCACCCTTCGTGCGCGCACCCTGTGGTCGGCGATGTGCGACTTCGCGATGGCGTTCCTCCGTGCGCCGTGGGGCACACCCGTTGCTGCCGCGGCGGCGCATGAAGACCGCGTTCGTCGCGCTCCTCGTGCTCCACGGAATGATCCACGTGCTCGGCGCGGTGAAGGGCCTCGGGCTCGCGCCGGTGCCCCAGCTCACGCTCCCCATCGCACGCGCGCAGGGCCTCGCGTGGGGTGCGACGGCGGCGCTCTTCGTGGCCTCCGCGGCGCTGCTCGTTGCGTCCCGTCCCGCGCTGGCGTGGCCTGCGCTCGCGGTCGCCGTGGCGCTCTCCCAATGGCTCATCGTGGGCGCGTGGCGCGACGCTCGCGCGGGCACCGTGGCCAACGTGATCGCGCTCGTTCCGCTGCTGGTGGCGCTCGCCGACCTGCGCCCGTCGAGCCTGCGCGCGCAGTACGTCCGCGAGCGCGCAGCCCTCGCGGCACCCGTCGAAGCCCCGGTGGTGACCGACGCCGACCTCGCGCCGCTGCCGCCGCTGCTCCAGCGATACCTCCGACGGGTGGGCGTCGTGGGCAGACCCCGCGTGCGCACGATGGAGGCGCGCTTTCGTGTGGGCATTCGCAGCGCCCCCGACGCGCCGTGGATGGAGGGAACCGCCACGCAGATCAACACGTACCCGACGCTCTCGCGGCGCTTCTTCATGACCGCCGCGCGCGCGGGTGTGCCCTTCGACGCGCTCCATCGCTTCACCGACCACGCGACGATGGAGGTGCGCCTCGCGGGCCTCGTCACCATGGTGAACGCGCAGGGCCCGGTGATGGATACCAGCGAGACCGTCACCCTCTTCAACGACCTGTGCCTCCTCGCGCCCGCGGCCCTCGTCGAGGTGCCCGTCGCGTGGGAGACCCTCGACGACCGCACGCTCCGCGGAACCTTCTCCCACCAGGGAATCACCGTGCGCGCCGCGCTCACCTTCAACGCCGACGGCGACCTCGTCGACTTCGTCTCCCACGACCGATCGCGAAGCCTCGACGGCGGCGGATTCGCCCGCGACGACTGGTCCACGCCCGTGACGGAATGGAAAGGTTTCCACGGAAACCGTCTCTTCGTCCGCGGCGACGGCCGCTGGGGCGAGGTCGCACGGCGCTGGCCCTACGTGCGCTTCGAGACCCTCGACGTGGTCTACAACGGCGGCCGTTGACCCGCGCCCTCGAAGGGCGGTAGCGCTCCCCGCGATGGCCACCACGAAGCGCAAGGCGGCGGCGCCCACGGGTCCGCTCTTTCCCCTCGGCGACCCCACCGGCGCGGTGCGCTGGACGCCGCCGATGCTCAAGAAGGTCCTTCCCCGCCGCGAGCTCGCGCTCAAGCCCCCGAGCGTCGACGCGCCCGAGGCCCTCGCCGCCGACCTCCGCGCGGCCGCCCACGCGTGGATGCCCTCCTTCGAACGCGGCGCCTCCGCGCCCGGCGCCGACGCGTCGCTCTACGTGCTGCTCCGCGAGGCCTTCGCGTGGCTCGACGCAGGCGCCGTGACGCAGCCCTCCCTCGACGTGGCCGCGCTCGCGTACCAGTTCGCGGTGCCCGGCGATCACTTTCGCCGCGAGCGCTTCACCACGTTCATGGTCGATCTGTGGGTGCAGCGCTTCGGCCTCGCCTTCGCGCTCGACGCCCTCGCCGCGGCCTTCGACGTGGCCTTCGCGATGAGCCACGACTGCGCGGTGGTGACCTTTCCTGCGCGCGGGCTCCGTCGGGGTTACGGCACGCAGGGGCCCATGGCCGTGTCGTACGGCGACCTCACGCTCGTGCGCGGGGCCCACAACGGGCTGCTGTACTTCCGCCCCGAGGAGATCCCCGAGCTCGCGCGGCGCACGCCCGCGCTCACCTCGAACAACGACGAGTGCGAGGCCTGGATCCGCCTCCGCGCCCACCTCGCCGCCGCCCCGCAGGACGTGTGGGAATCCACGCTTCCGCACGCCGAGGCGTTGATCGCGCACCCCTCGGCGCTCGTGCGTCACCTCGTGGCCTTCGCGTATCCCGAGCGTCCGGCGTGGGCCGAGGCGCTCGCCTCGGAGAAGGGCCACGCGGTGCACCCGATCCTCACCGCGGCGGTGCGCGACCCCGCGGCGCTGCCCTACACGATGCTCGGGTACTTCTACGAATACTTCGACGAGTCGGCGGTCTCGATGCTGGCCGCGAGCGGTCCCCGCGCGGTGCCGACGCTCCTCGATGCGGCTTCGAACGCGCGACAGAAGCCCGCGGTGAAGTTCCTCCTCGGGCTCGTGGCGCAGGTCGACACCGACGAGGCCGTGAAGGGCGTGCTGACGCTCGCTTCGAAGCCCGGCGCCGAGACCGCGGTGGCCGCGATGCGCGAGAATTTTCCCGAGCGCGTGGCCGCCATCGAGGCGAAGCAGAAGCGCTGAAGGGTGCTACACCGGCGCGCGCCATGAACCGCGTACGCTGGGCCGTGCAGACCAACCTCGGGAGCGCCGACGACGTCGAGAAGCTCTGCCTCTCGCTCGAACGCCTCGACGTCGAGCTCGTGAAGCTCCGGGTGATCCCCTTCGACGACACGCCGCCCGACGTCGCCACCGACGGACGCACGGTCTTCTACGGCTCCACCACGCTGATGAAGAACGTCGCGCGCGACGGCCGATGGACGCCCGGCGTGTTCTTCGACGAGGCGCGCTTCTCCTTCGAAGCGCTGCGCGCGGGCTACGGATCGATGCTGCTCAACGGCGCGAGCGAGCTGCTCACGGTGGGCGAGCTCCTCGCGCGCGACTGCGCCCCCGAGGCCGAGTTCTTTCTGCGCCCCGCAGGCGACCTCAAGGAGTTCGCAGGCCGCGTTCACACCTTCGCCGAGCTCGCGCCCTGGCGCGACGGACTCGCCTCGACGAACGGCCCCCTCGGCCTCGACACGCGCGTGCAGGTGGCCGAGCCCCGCGCTCTCGGACGCGAGTGGCGCACCGTGGTGGTCGACGGCGCGGTGGTCACCGCGAGCCAGTACCGCAGCAGCGGGCGCCTCAAGGTCACCGGCGATGTGCCCGACGCGGTGCTGCGCTTCGCGACGGAGATGGCCGCGCGCTATCAGCCCGCGCCGGTGTTCGTGCTCGACGTGGGCGAGGTCGACGAGGGCCTGCGCGTCATCGAGACCAACTGCTTCAACTCCGCGGGCTTCTACTGGTGCGACCTCTACGAGATCGCGCGGCGCGTGACGGCCTTCGTGCGTTCGCACTGACCGCGGATCACGTCGGCGGACGCGCGCGCAGCAACGCTTCGAAGCGCGGCGCGAGGCGGGCGTAGAGCGCATCGCAATCGCGCGTGTAGACCATGAGCACACGCAGGGCCCACGCGACGGCCACGACGGGTGCGAGCACCGAGACCAGCGCCGCAGCGCGCAGCCACAGGTAGCCGTCGACCGCCGCGAAGAGGCCACCCGCGACGGTCCACGGGAGCCACGCGCGCACGGGCGAGAGGGCGAGGTGCCAGCCCGTGTTCCACGCGTTGCGGAGGGCGTGGAGGTCGCGTTCGAAGGACTCTGGCGAGTGCGCGCGATAGCCCTGGGCGCCGTCGTTCGAGGGCCCCTGCACCGCCCGTTCGATCGCGCGCTGCGTGGC
The DNA here is from genome assembly GCA_945952225.1 of uncultured Myxococcaceae bacterium. GTDB lineage: Bacteria > Myxococcota_A > Polyangia > Polyangiales > CAISKJ01. The sequence continues at coordinate 61,933 of CAMFHP010000024.1, read as the reverse complement.
CGCGAGGGCGGGCGCCTCGGGGAGCGCGTTGCAGAGCTTGAGCGCGCGGTCGACGTTGCCCGCATCGAGGAGCCGCTCGACGGCCGCGGCGAACGCGTCGAGGTTCACCGAGCGCCGCAGCGCGACGATCGCGTACATGAGAAGTGGCGCCATGCACACGACCCAGAGGATCCAGGGGAGCGCGTTCTCGTAGCTCGTCGTGGCCATCACGGCGCGCGATGGTAGAGCACCTCAGGCGCGGAGCACCACGCGCGCGACGGCCGCGTAGTGCAGCGCCGCCGCCACGATCACCAGCGCGTGAAACACCTCGTGGTAGCCGAAGACCGCGGGCACCGGGTCGGGCCTCTTCTTCGCGTACACCAGCGCGCCCAGCGAGTAGACCACGCCGCCGCCGAGCACCAGCGCGAGCGGCATCACGCCCACCGCCGCGTACATGCGACCGACGTACGGCAGGATGCTCCACCCGAGGATCACGTAGAGCACCGCGATGAGCGGCTTGGGCGCCTGCACCCACAGCACCGACTGCACGACGCCCGCGATGGCCCCGCACCACACCACCGCGCGCAGCGTGGATCCATCGTGCGGCGCGAGCGCGAGGCACAGCGGGGTGTAGGTGCCCGCGATGAAGAGAAAGATCCCCGCGTGGTCGAGGCGGCGCATCCACGCGCGCGCCGTGGGCTGCCACGTCGGACGGTGATACGCCGCGCTGATCGCGAAGAGGGCCGTGAGGCACGCGGTGTAGACCATCGCGCTCTGCCGTGCGGCCTCGGTGGGCGCGGCCCGCACGAGCAGCGTGCCCGCGACGAGCGCGACACCCGCCGCGATCTGGTGCGACACACCCCGGAGGCGGGGCTTCACGGGCGTCGGTTCGTTCATCGCGCGACCCTATCTCTACGAGGCGCGCAGCGGTTCACAACACCACGGCGCGCGTGACGAATTCGCACCGACGTCACCGCAGCGCCGCGTCGACCGCCGCCGCGCACGCGCGACCCTCGGCGAGGGCCCACACCACGAGCGACTGTCCGCGCCGCGCGTCACCGCACGCGAACACACCCTGCACCGACGTGGCCCACGCGGTCGTCGCGACGAGTCCCCGCGCGTCGCGTTCGAGGCCCGCGAGCGCCGCGGGTTCGGGGCCCACGAAGCCCAGCGCGAGCAGCACGAGGTCGGCCTCGATCACCGTGACCTCGCCGCCGCCCACCGGGCGCACCGCGACGCCCTCGACGCGCCCCTCGCCCACGAAGCGCAGCGTCTCCAGCGCCCACCGTCGCACGTCGCCGCCCCACACGTGCGCGGCCTCGTCGTGCGAGCTCGACGTGCGCAGTTCGAGCGGCCACGCGGGCCACGGCGTCGAGGCGCTCCGCGTCTCCGGCGGCGACGGACGCACTTCGAGGTTCACCACGCGCGCCGCGCCCTGTCGCACGGCGGTGCCCACGCAGTCCGAGCCCGTGTCGCCGCCGCCGATCACCACCACGCGGAGCCCCTTCGCATCGAGCGCAGCGGGACTCCCGGTGGCCACCGCGCGGTTGCTCGCGTCGAGGTAGGTCATCGCGACGTGAACCCCCGCGAGGGAGCGTCCCGGCACGTCGAGGTCGCGCGGCACCGTCGCGCCCGTCGCGAGCACCACGGCGTCGAAGCGCGACCGCAGCGTGGCGAGCGAGACCGCGCCCGGTCCGTCGGCGGCGGCGAGTGTAAGGCCCGTGCGAAACACCACGCCCTCGGCCTCCATCTGCGCGAGGCGTCGGTCGATCCAGTGCTTCTCCAGCTTGAAGTCGGGAATGCCGTAACGGAGCAATCCGCCCGCGCGGTCGGCGCGCTCGACGACCTCGACGTCGTGGCCCGCGCGCGCGAGCTGTTGCGCCGCGGCGAGGCCCGCGGGACCGCTCCCCACCACGGCGACGCGCCTCCCCGTGCGCACCGTCGCAGGCCGCGGAACGAACGCGCCGTGCCGTTCGAACTCCGCGTCGGCGATCGCGCGCTCGATGCTCTCGATGGTCACCGGCGCGCCGTGAAGGTCGAGCACACACGCGCGCTCGCAGGGCGCAGGACACACGCGCCCCGTCACCTCGGGGAGGTTGTTCGTCTCGGCCAGCGTGCGCGACGCGCCCTCCCAGTCGCCGCGGTACACCCGGTCGTTGAACTCGGGGATCACGTTGCCCAGCGGACACCCGCCGCCCTCGCCCTGCGCCGTGTGGCAGAAGGGAACGCCGCAGTCCATGCAGCGCCCCGCCTGCGCGCGCACCTCCACGATCGGGAGCCGCACGCCCACCTCGCGGTGATCGCGCACGCGCACCGCGACGGGACGCTCCGCGGGCTCGACGCGCGCGGTGTCGAGAAAGCCGGTGACCTTGCCCATGGCTCAGGGCCTCCCCGTCTGCACAAGAAAGTTTGTGGTAGCCGCCGCGCGCGTCGAGGGATGCGCCGCCGCGAGGGCCCGTCGGTACTCCACGGGCATGACCTTCACGAAGCGCCGCGACCACTGCTTCCACCCGGTGAGCACGCGCCACGCGCGGGGGCTCATGGTGCGCTGGTGGTGCCGGTGCACGAGCTGTCGCACGAGCTGGAGGTCCTCGGGCAACATCGGGTCGAGGGAGACCGACGCGCGGTTGAGCAGCGCCTCCAGGGCGGCCGCGTCGCCGTCGACGTCGAGCACGTACGCGATGCCGCCGCTCATGCCCGCGGCGAAGTTGCGCCCGATGCGTCCGAGCACCACCACCCTTCCGCCCGTCATGTACTCGCAGCCGTGGTCGCCGACGCCCTCGACCACCGCGACGGCGCCCGAGTTGCGCACCGCGAAGCGCTCGCCCGCCTGGCCGCGGAGAAACACCTCGCCGCTCGTCGCGCCGTAGAGCGCCACGTTGCCCACGATCACGTCTTCGTCGGCGTTCTCGTCGCGCGCGCTTGCGGCGCCGTCGGGCGGCATCACCACGATGCGTCCGCCCGAGAGCCCCTTGGCCACCCCGTCGTTCGCGTCGCCCACGAGCGTCACGTCGACGCCCGCCGCGAGAAAGGCCCCGAAGCTCTGCCCCGCCGATCCCTCGAATCGGATGCGCACCGTGCCGTCGGCGAGCCCCGCGGCGCCGTAGCGCGTCGCGATGGCGTGGCTGAGCATGGTGCAGGTGCTCCGGTGCACGTTGCGAATGGGCATCGTGAGCTCGACGGGCTCGCGGTGTTCGAGCGCGGCGCGACACTGTTCGAGGAGCACCGTGTCGAGGGCGAGTTCGAGCTCGTGATCCTGCGCGGCCACGCGGCGCCGCGGCGTTCCCGGTGCGGGCGCGTGGAGCAGCCGTGACACGTCGAGGCGCCGCGCCTTCGGGTGCGTGAGATCGGCGCGACGCGTGAGCCGCTCGACGCGCCCCACGAGCTCGTCGAAGCGACGGAAGCCCAGCGACGCCATGAGCGCACGAACCTCGTCGGCGAGCATCTCGAAGTACGCGACGACGTGCTCGGGCTCGCCCGCGAAGCGCGCGCGCAGCCTCGGATCCTGCGTGGCCACCCCCACGGGGCAGGTGTTGAGATGGCACACGCGCATCATCACGCACCCGACGGTGACCAGGGCCACGGTGCCGAAGCCGAACTCCTCGGCGCCGAGCATCGCCGCGAGCACCACGTCGCGCGCGGTCTTGAGCTGCCCGTCGGTCTCCAGCCGCACGCGCCCGCGAAGACCGTTGAGCGCGAGCACCTGCTGCGCCTCGGCGAGTCCGATCTCCCACGGCAGCCCCGCGTGCTTGATCGACGTGAGCGGCGACGCGCCGGTGCCGCCCGCATCGCCCGCGATCACGATGTGGTCGGCCTTCGCCTTCGCGACGCCCGCGGCCACGGTGCCCACGCCCGCCTCGCTCACGAGCTTCACGCTCACCGCCGCCGAGGGGTTGGCGTTCTTGAGGTCGTAGATGAGCTGCGCGAGGTCTTCGATCGAGTAGATGTCGTGGTGCGGCGGCGGCGAGATGAGCCCGACGCCCTCCGTCGAGTGCCGCGTCTTCGCGATCATCGCGTCGACCTTGTGGCCCGGGAGCTGTCCTCCCTCGCCGGGCTTGGCGCCCTGCGCGACCTTGATCTGCAGCTCGTCGGCCTGCGCGAGGTACTCGATGGTGACGCCGAAGCGTCCGCTCGCGATCTGCTTGATCGCCGAGCGCCGCGCGTCACCGTTCGCATCGGGCACGTAGCGCGCGGGGTCTTCGCCGCCTTCGCCCGTGTTCGAGCGCGCGCCGAGGCGGTTCATCGCGACGGCGAGGGTCTCGTGGGCCTCCTTCGAGATGGAGCCGAAGCTCATCGCGCCGGTGCGAAAGCGACGCACGATCTCGTGCGCGGGCTCGACCTCGTCGAGGGCCACGGGCTCCCCCGGCACGAAGTCGAGCAGGCCCCGCACGAACGACCGCTGCGCCTCCTCGTCGGCGCGCTGCGAGAACGCGCGGAACCTCGCCCGATCGCCCGATCGCACCGCGTGCTGGAGCATCGCGAGGGTCGAGGCGTTCCACGCGTGGCGCTCGCCGCCGAGGCGCTGCTGGTAGCTCCCGCCGCGGTCGAGGGCGCCGTCGTCGTGGAGCACGGGCAGCGTCGCGAAGGCCCGCGCGTGCCGCACGCGCGCCTCGCCGATCACGTCTTCGAGATCGAGCCCACCGAGGTGCGCGGGCACGCCCGTGAAGTACCGCGCCACGAGGCGCTCCGAGAGCCCGACGGCCTCGAAGATCCGGGCGCCGCGGTACGACTGCACCGTCGAGATGCCCATCTTGCTCATGATCTTGAGCAGGCTCTTTTCGAGGGCCTTCTTGTAGTTCGCCGCGGCCTCGTCGGCCCCGCACGGCACCGCCCCCGACGCCGCGAGCTGCCGCGCCGTCTCGTACCCGAGGTACGGATGGATCGCCCCCGCGCCGAACCCGATGAGCAGCGCGACGTGGTGCGCCTCGCGGGCCTCTCCGGTCTCGACCACGAGCCCGCAGCGCTGCCGGAGCCCCTGCGCCACGAGGTGCGCGTTCACGGCCCCGAGCGCGAGGAGCACGGGCACCGCGAGGTGCGCACGATCGGCCCCGCGGTCGCTCAACACAAGAAGGTTTGCGCCCGTGCGCACGGCGTCTTCTGCCTCGCGGGCGATGCGTTCGAGCGACGCCTCGATGCGCGCGCGGGCGTCGGGCGCGTCGCCGTCGCCGAGGTCTGCGAGGGGCACGAGGCACGCGATGCGGCGCGCGCCGAGCTGCGGGAGCGAGGCCATGCGGGCGAGGTCGTCGTCGCCGAGAATGGGGCTCTCGACCTCGACCTTGCGCACGTGGTCGGGGCTCTCTTCGAAGAGGTTCGACTCGGGCCCGAGGCGCTGCACGAGCGACATCACCAGGGCCTCGCGCAGCGGGTCGATGGGCGGATTGGTGACCTGCGCGAAGAGCTGGCGAAAGTAGCTGTAGAGCACCTGCGGCTCGTCGCTGAGCGCGGCGAGCGGCGCGTCGTTGCCCATGGAGCCCACGGCCTCTTCGCCCTGCGCGGCCATGGGGGTGAGCACGCGGCGCAACGCTTCGTCGGTGTAGCCGAAGGCGCGCTGCCACGCGGTGCGCGTGCGGGCGTCGAGGGGCGGCGGACGCGATCCCGCGGGGGCCGGGAGCGCGGCGAGGCGCACGAGATGTTGCGCGACCCAGCGGGCGTAGGGGCGGCGCGCGGCGATGCGGCCCTTGAGCTCGTCGTCGCCGACGAGGCGGCGCTCCACGGTGTCGACGACGAACATGCGGCCGGGGCGCAGGCGTCCGCGGGAGACCACCGACTCGGGGTCGAGCGGGAGCACACCGGACTCGGACGCGAGCACCACGAGGCCGTCGCGGGTGACGGCGTAGCGCGCGGGGCGCAGGCCGTTGCGGTCGAGGGTCGCGCCCACGAGGCGTCCGTCGCTGAAGACGATGCACGCGGGGCCGTCCCAGGGCTCCATGAGGCAGGCGTGGTAGGCGTAGAACGCGCGCTTGTCGGCGGGCATCTGCGCGTCCTTCTCCCAGGCCTCGGGGATCATCATCATCAGGGCGTGGGGCAGCGAGCGGCCCGTGTGCACGAGCAGCTCGAGCACGTCGTCGAACTGCGCCGAGTCGCTGCCCGAGGTGTCGATGATGGGCAGGAGCTTCCGCACGTCTTCGCCGAAGACCGGGGCCTGGAGCACGGGCTCGCGCGAGGCCATCCACTGCACGTTGCCGCGCAGGGTGTTGATCTCGCCGTTGTGGGCCACGCGGCGGTAGGGGTGCGCGCGGGTCCAGCTCGGAAAGGTGTTCGTCGAGAAGCGCTGGTGCACGATGCCGAGCGTCGTGGTCGCGCGCGGATCGCCGAGGTCGCGAAAGTACTTCGGGAGCTGCTCGGGCGTGAGCAGGCCCTTGTAGACGATGGTGCGCGTCGAGAGCGACGCGAAGTACGGATGGTCTCCCTCGACGAGCCCCGCGGCGCGCGCCTCGTTCTCGATGCGCCGACGGAGCACGTAGAGCTTGCGGTCGAGGGCCGCGTCGTCGGCGGGCAGCGTGCCCGGACCGATGAACACCTGGGCCACGAAGGGCTCTTCGAGGCGCGCCGCGGCGCCGGCGTGCGACGAGTCGACGGGCACGTCGCGCACGCCGAGAAGAAACTGCCCCTCCTCGTCGATGACCCGCGCGATGAGCGCGTAGATCGCCGCGCGCAGCGCAGGGTCGCGCGGCAGGAACATCATGCCCACGCCGTAGGTGCCCGGCGCGCCGAGCGCAAAGCCGAGGCGCTGACAGTCTTCGACGAGCAGCGCGTGGGGGATCTGCACGAGGATGCCCGCGCCGTCGCCCGTGGTGGGGTCGCTCGCCTGCGCGCCGCGGTGTTCGAGGTTCTCGAGCACCGAGAGGGCGAGCTCGATGATGCGGTGCGAGGCGACGCCCGTGGTGGTGGCCACGAAGCCCACGCCGCACGCGTCGCGCTCGTCGGCGGGGCGGTAGAGGCCGCGCTTCTCGGCGTCCGCTCGCACCGCGCGCGAGGCGCCAGGAACAGGGTGTTCGCTCATCGCGTCCTCCGGCGGGTGGGCTTCTCGTCGACGGCGGGAATGGGCACGGCGGTGCGCTCCATCTGCGTGGCGAGCACGATCATGGTCTCGGTGCCCGCGACGCCGGGCAGCTCGCGGAGCCGCTGGATCAGGTCGTGGAGCGTCGCCGTGTTCACCGTGCGCACCTTCAAGAGCAGCGTGTGGCGCCCGGTCATGTGGTGGCACTCGAGCACCTCGCCCATCGCCGCGATGTGCTTCTCGAAGGCCGCGATGTGCCGCGGGTGATCCATCGCGACGCCGATGAACGCGCCGATGTCGAGGCCGAGCCGTCGCGCGTCGAGCTGCGCGTGGTAGCCGCGCACGAGGCCCGACTCTTCGAGCTTGCGCACCCGTTCGAGCACCGAGGGCGCCGACAGACCGACGGCCTCGCCGAGCTCGGCGAGCGAGCGCTTGCAGTCGCGTTGGAGCGCGTCGAGCAGGCGGCGGTCGATGCCGTCGAGCGTCGGCGAAGCGTCGCGTTCCTTCGTCATGGGTCGTCGGTTCTACGGGACCGTTGACGCGGCGCGCAAGAACACATTTCGGCCCGGAGGCACCTCGGGCTCACAACGTACGGGCCACCACACCCATACCTAATTTTATTCGGTGAACATCGTTCACTCCGTGGGGTCGCCGCGGAGGCCCCGCGCGTCGGCGACAGCGCGGAGGATGCGCACGAGCGCGTCGCGGTCGCGGGTCGGGAGCGCGTCGAAGCACTCGTCGTCGTTGGCGTCGGCGAGGGCGGCGAGGCGGGGGACGAGCGCGCGTCCCGCGGGGGTGAGCGCGAGGCGGTGCGAGCGTCCGTCGTCGGGGTCGGGGGCGCGGCGCACGAGGTCGCGGGCCGCGAGGCGCTCTTCGAGCTTCGAGACGGCCCCGCGGGTGAGTCCCGTGAGCGTCGCGAGGCGGCTCGGCGCGAGCGCGTCGCCGTCGTGCAGGTGACGCAGCAGCACCCACTCGGCGACGGTCACGCCGTGGTCTTCGAGGCGCCGGGCGAAGGACTGCGAGACGTGGTTCGACACGAGCCGGAGCCAGTATCCGACGTGCGCGCTCAGGGGTGACGGAGGCTTGCGGATCATCGCGTCGCAGAGGCTACACAGAGATGGTTGACGCGGAAACCATCGGTGATAGTTTCCAAGGAAACCAATTCTCGCAGCGACCACCCACGGAGCCCCCACCGATGCCCACGCTGAACGACGACGCCGCCCGCGCGGCCGCCCGATGCCTCGCCGCCGCCTACGACGGCACGATGTCCTTTCCCGAGATTCTCGCGACGCTCGGCGCAGCGGGCATCGAGCGCTACACCGTCGACTACGCGAGTGGCGCGACGACGTACTTCGCCGCCGACGGCGCGCGCGTGACCGTCGACCATCCGCACGACGGCGCCGCGATCGCCGCGCGCTTCGACGGCGCCGAGGTCGAGCGCGCCGTGCGCCACGCGCAGTCGGGCGCCGCGGACTACACCTACGAGGGCTTCTGCGCGCGGGTGATGGCCGCAGGGTGCGCGGGCTACCACGTGTCGCTCCTCGGGCGCCGCGTCGTGTACTTCGGTCGCACCGCCGAGACCCACGTGGAGCGCATGCCCGGCGCGCGGTGATGCGCTTCATGAAGTGCATCGCGAAGGGGCGCGCGAAACCGCTGCGGCGAAGTTGAACGGCGCGCCGCCTCGGGCATCGTGCGGGCGATGAATCAGTTCCTCTTCACCGCGCCCATCATGGTGCTCGCCGTCGGCTTCGCGATCTGGAACTGGCGGCGCTCGCAGGCCGCCATGCGGAACATGGGCCCGATGTTCCTCACGTTCTTCGAGCAGACGGGCTACCGCAACCCCGACATGCCCACGGCGCCGCTGCCCGTGCAGGCCGAGGCCGCCGCGCAGCGCTACCAACAGATGTTCGCCGCGGGCACGGGCGACGTCTCCATCGAGTACGTGCGCGACATGAACGGCGCCCTCGTGCGCCACCACATGACCTACCGACGCACGGAGAAGGGCTACTCCATGGCCGCGGGGTGGATGCTCGCGCTCCCCCGCCCGCCGCGCCTCGGGTGGCACATCGCCGAGCAGCGCTTCGGCTCCGTGGGCCTCGCCGTGAAGGAGGCCTTCACCAACGTCGAGACCGTGTGGGCGCCGGCCTACGGCGTGCGCGTGTCGTCGGGCGACCCCGAGATCGACGGGCGCTTTCAGTGCTGGGCCGATCACCCCGACGTGATCCGCCAGGCGCTCGCGACGCCGGGCCTCAAGCAGATGCTCCTCGCGTGCGCCGAGGTCGACCTGCGCGTGCTGCCCGACCGCGTGACCTTCAGCGATCCGTTGCAGCGCAACCTCCAGGCGGGCATGGGCGGCGCGCTCGGCGCCATGGCCGCGGGCTACGACCCCGCCACGCTCATGCAGGCCACCATTCCCGTGCACACGCGCATCTGCGAGCTGCTCTACCTCGCGGGCTCGGCGAGCCTCTGACGCCATGTCCTGGGCGCCGGAACAGCTCCCCGTGCTCTGCCGCCGATGCGGCGGCGCCGCGCAGCTCGTCGACCCGGTGAACGTCGCGTGCCCGTACTGCGGCCAGCGCGATCAGCTCCCGCACGACGTGATCCTGCGCAACCTCGACCTCCGCGCGCGCCTCGACGCCGCCCGCGGATCGCGCGCGCAACTCGACGGCCTCACCCTCGCCCTCGCGCGCATGTTCGAGGGACGCGCGGGCATGCTCCGCGTGGCCGCTCCGCTGCTCACCTTCTTCGGGCTCGTGATGGCGCAGGCGATGACCTCGGCGCACTCGGCGGCCGAGGCCGCGCCCGAAGGCCTGCGCGCGTGCATCGTGCTCAACACCGCGGCCTCGTCGACGGCGGTGGCGGCGCTCCCCGCGGGCTTTCTCACGGGCATGCTCGTGGCGCGGTGGCGCTACCGACGCACGGTGCGTCCCCACCTGCTCGCGCGCGCGCCGCTGGCCGAGGGAGCGCCCGCGCGCTGTCGCACGTGCGGTGCGCCCATCACGTCGGCGGCGCAGACGGTCTTCGTCGAGTGCCCCTGGTGCCGCACGCAGAATCTCCTCGTGGGCGAGGTGTTCACCGACCGCACGCGGCGATTGCATGACGAGCATCAGCAGCACCTCGCGCAGGTGGTGGGCGCCTCGATGGCGCTCTCGAAGGTGGGCGTCGGACTCGACCGCGTGCTCTACGGATCGTTCGCCGTCGCGTGGGTCTCGACGGTGGCGCTCACGGCGCTCGTGCAGCGCTTCGTGTGCGGGTGGTGACTCACAGCGCGCGCAGTCGCAGCGGCTTCGAGGGGCGCGTGGTGATGCCGTTCATCACGTTGCCGATGGAGTCGTCGCCGAGCGGCGCGAAGCGATGCGCCGCGAGCACGGTTCCGAGGGCGAGCTTGAGCTCGTAGCCCGCCATCGAGGCGCCGAGGCAGCGACGGGCGCCGCCGCCGTAGGGGTAGAACTCGCCGGGTGTGTAGCGACGCGCGAGAAAGCGCGCGGGGTCGAAGCGCGCGGGATCGGGGTACAGCGCCGGGTCGAAGTGCGTGAGCATCACCGCGGGGCACACCATCGTTCCGCCGGGAATCACCGCGCCCGCGAGTTCCCAGTCGCGCGCGAGGCGACGGGCCATGATGGGCACGATGGGCGCGACACGCAGCGTCTCGTCGCACACCGCGTCGAGCCACGGGAGCGTCGCGAGGGCTGCGGGGTCCGGCGAGCGTCCGAGGGGCGCGAGCTCGTCGCGGAGGCGCACGAGGGCGTCGGGGTTGCGATGCAGCAGCCACAGGGCCCACGCGAGCGTCGTGGCCGTGGTCTCGTGGCCGGCGATCACGAGCGTGCGCAGCTCGTCGAGGAGCTCGTCGTCGGGGAGCGCCGCGCCGTCTTCGTCGCGGGCCGCGAGCAGCAGCGCGAGCACGTCGTCGCGGGCCTCGTCGGGCGTCGCGCGGGCGCGGGCGATCTCCTCGCGCAGCAGGTCGAGGAGCGCGCGCTCGGCACGTCGGTAGCGGTCCCACGGGCCCACGCCGAACATCGGGCGCTGGAGCCACGGGGCGAAGAGGAGCCACGCGGGCAGTCCCTCGATCACCGCGCCCACGACCCGGTGAAAGAGGGCGATGCGCGCGGGGTCGGTCATGCCGAAGATCGCTCGCACGATCACGTCGAGCGAGAGGCGCTGCGTGCGCGTGAGGAGCTCCACGGACTCACCGGAACGCACGTTGGCGAAGGCGCTTCGCGCGGCGGTGGCGATCACGTCGGCCCAGGCCTTCATGCGCTGCCCGTGGAGCGGCGGCGCGAGCACGCGGCGCTTGCGTCGATGGCGCGCGCCGCGGGCGAGCACCACCGACCCGTTGCCCAGCAGCGGCTCGACCACGCCCGACGGGGGATCCATCACGTCGGGGTCCGCGGCGAAGATCGCGGCGACGTGCTTCGGGTCGCCGGTCACCACATAGGTCTCGTCGAGCGTGGGCAGCAGAAACGGATCGCCGTGGCGCGCGGCCAGCGTGCGGAACATCCGCGTCGCGTCGCGCATGAGCCCGTACGTGTGCTTCGTGCGATGGAGCACATCGGCGGGCGCCGACGGGAGCACGGTCACGCCGACACCGACGCGCGACGGCGGTAGCGCACGAGGCACGGCGGCGCGGGGCGCAGCACGCCGATGTCGTTGACCTTCGCGGGCGCCGCAGGGTCGACGAGCTCGACCTCGTAGCGCCGCAGGAGCATCGAGAGAATGACCTTGATCTCGTTGTTCACGAAGGCCATGGCCCAGCAGCGGTGCTGCGCGCCGCCGAATCCGACGATGTGGTACGGCTGATCTTCGTTGCGCTCGGGGCCGAAGCGCTCGGGGTCGTAGCGCTCGGCGTCGCGAAAGAGCGCCGGGAGACGCTGTGAGAGCGCGATGCCCGCCACGACGAGCCAGCCCTTCGGCACGCGGTAGTCGCCGACGGTGAACTCCTGCGCGGCGAGGCGGAGGAGCGTGTGGGTCACCGGGCGCAGGCGTTCGGCCTCCTTCACACAGGCTTCGAGCCAGGGCATGCGGCGGCAGAGGTCGTAGTCGGGGCGGTCCGCGGGGCCGAGCACACCGTCGACCTCGGCGACGGCGCGGGCGAGCGCGTCGCGGTGCTGGAGCAGCATCACCAGGGCCCATTCGAAGTGGCCCGAGGTGTTCTCGCGGCCGCCGAAGATGAGCCCGAGGATGAAGGTCACGACCTTGTCGTCGGGGATCGACGGCGCGTCGAGGTAGCTCGCCGCGAGGAGCGCTTGCAGAAAGTCATCGTGCGCGTCGGGGTTCGCGCGGCGCTCGCGCACCACGGCGCCGAGGATCTCGCGCAGACGCTTGAGCGCGCGGTCGCGACGGATGAAGCGCGGCAGCGGGAGGTTGGTCGGGAGCACGAACTCCAGTCCCCCCGCGAGGTCGGTGAAGAGGCGCGAGAGCTCGGGCCCGAGGCGTCGGCGAAAGGGCTCGCCGAGAATCGCGCGGGCCACGACGTTCATCGTGAGCTGCTGCGAGACCTCGCAGAGGTCGAAGGTGCCCGCGGGGCCCAGCGTGTCGAGCCAGGCGTCGACCTCGGCGGCCATCTCGGTCACGTACGAGCGCAGCTTCTTGCCGTGAAACGCGGGCTGCATGATGCGCCGCTGCTCGTCGTAGTCGCGGCGCTCGGCGGTGAAGAGCACGCGGTCGCCGAGGATGGGTTCGAGAAAGCTGTAGACCTCGCCCATCGAGAGCAGCGTGTCGGTCTGCTCGAAGAAGAAGCGCATGAGCTCGGGGCCCACGAGCACCACCGCGGGCTGGCGCGCGAGCTGGATGCCGAACACGGGCCCGAAGCGCTCGTAGCCCTTGCGAAAGACGCCGAGCGCGTCGCGGCGAAAGTCGATCGCGTTGCCGAGGAGCGGCAGGCCCGGGAGCATCGGCGGCGTCGGGAGGGTCGAAGACACGTTCATGCGGAGACTCCGAGAGAGGACAGGCGCGGAAGCAGTCCGCGCGTGCGGAAGCAGTCGTAGAGGTCGCGCACGGTCTCGGCGTGCGGGCGGGCGGTGTATCCGAGCTCCGACGCGGCGCGGGCCGACGAGGCGCCACGGTGGCCCTGGAGCGTGCGCACCATCTCGGGCGTGAGCAGCGACTCGCGGTGCAGCGCGCGGGCGCCCGCGGTGATCGCGTGGCCGAGCGCGAGAAACACCCGCGGGTCGAGCTCGGCGGGCACCCGTCCGCCCGCGACGCGCACGGCGAGGCGCGCGAGGTCGATCGACGAGGCCCAGGGGCCCGTGAGGAGGTAGTTGGCGCCGGTGCGTCCGCGCTCGGCGGCGGCGAGCGTGCCCTGCACCACGTCGCGCACGTCGACGAAGCTGAAGCCGCCGCGCGGCACCACGGGCACGCGCCCGCGGGCCACGTCGAGAAAGAAGCGCCCCATGCGCGAGGGCTCGTAATCGCCCGGCCCGATGACGCCCGCGGGGTTCACGATCACGGCGTCGAGTCCGGCTGCGATGACCGCGCGCACGGCCTCTTCGCCCGCGGCCTTCGAGCGGTCGTACGCGGCGTGCGAGGGACCCGGTCGGCGACGCGTCTCGTCGAAGGGCGCGCCGTCGTCGGTGAGGTCGAACGCGTGGATCGAGCTCATGTGCACGTAGCGCTTCACCCCCGCGCGCAGCGCCTCGCGGGCCGCGTTGCGCGCGCCGTTCACGTTGACCGCGTGCACCTGCCCGTCGCGGTCGTCGTCGATCGAGATGCGCGCCGCGAGGTGGAACACCACGTCGGCTCCGCGAAAGGCCGCGCGCAGCGTCTCGGGGTGGCGCACGTCGGCCACCACGCGCTCGACGTCGACCCCGTGGAGCGAGCGCGCGTGGCCGTGCACCACGGCCCGCACACGATGTCCGCGGCGCGCGAGCTCGCGCACGAGGTGGTTGCCGATGTGTCCCGTGGCGCCGGTGACCACGACCCGCATTCCCGGTGTCTGCATGGGGTGCAACAGAACTCGGGATGCGCGGGCTCCGTCAATCGTGAGTTCTCCAAAATGCTGAAAATCGCCCGTGAAATCGCGATGATATCGGAGGATGACCCCCATCGTGGGCCGCTGCCCTTGCAGGTCGACGGCGCACCATGGTTGCCTCGGTGCGAAGCCCATGCGCCACCGCCACCTTCTGTTCGCAGTCGCCCTCGCCCTGCCACTCGTCGCGCAGGCGGACCCGAGGCCGGGACAGGCCGTTCCGAGCTTCACGGTCGACGACATCGCCGGCACCACGCACACGCAGCGAGACCTCACGGGCCGCTGGTCGGTGCTCTTCGTGATGACCGACAAGGACACGAGCCCCCACGTGGGACCGTGGTTTCACCGCGTGCGCAGCGCGGCCCCGCAGGCCCGGCTGATCACCATGGCCGCCCTCGACCTCTTCGCCCTCGTGCCCACGGCGTCGGTGGTCTCGCAGGCCCGCGAGAACACGCCCCGCCACGGGTGGAGCAACGTCTGGCTCTCGCGCGACGGCTCCCTCGCGAGCTCCCTCGGATTGCCCGAGAGCGAGGTGCCCTGGGTGATCGTCGTGAACCCCGCAGGACGCGTCGCCGAGATCGTGCACACCACGCTCAACGACGCCGCCTTCGCGCGCATCGCCGCGGCCCTTCCGCCGCCATCCCCGCCTGCGCCCGCAGCCCCCGCCGCACCGCCCGCGGCCCCCGCCGCACCGCCCGCGGCACCCGCCGCGCCGCCTGCGCCCTGACGCAGCGCACGGTCTCCTCGCGCCCCCCAACACGGCCTTGCAGTGTGCCCTTGTCGCGCGAAGGCGCCGTGGCGCACGATCGCGCGCACGCCCCGTCGACGGGACCTTCACGGGGCGACCACACCGACGCGCACGCCGCACGGGAGGAGACACACGCATGGCTCGCACGCCGCTTCTGGAGTTCATCCGCCGCCAGCTTCGTGACCACGCGCGCGCCGACGCGCAGGGCGTCGAGGTGGAGCGTCTACGCGACGCGCGCGCCGAGGCCTCGCTCCGCACACCGGTCTCGCGCCGCAACGTGCTCACGGGCGCCGCCGCGGTGACCGCGGGCCTCGCGACGACGGCGCTTCCGCGCGCGGCGAGGGCCACCGGGCCCGTGCGCATCGCGATCGTGGGCGGTGGCATCGCGGGCCTCAACACCGCGCTCACGCTCCGCGATGGCGGCTACCGCGCGACGGTGTACGAGTCGTCGCCGGTGCGTGCGGGCGGGCGCATCCAGTCCGATCGCGGCGAGCAGAGCGGCGCCGTGCGCGCGCCCGGCGACCGTTGGGACGACGGCCAGGTCACCGAGGTGTACGGCGAGTTTCTCGACAGCGACCACGTCACGATGGCGGCCCTCGCGCGGCGCTTCAACCTCGGGCTCGTCGACGCGCTCGCCGCGGAGCCCGCGGGCTCGACGAACACGCATCGCTTCTTCGACCGCTACTACACCCCCGCAGAGGCCGACCGCGACTTCGCCCGCGTGTACCGCGCCGTGCAGAACGACCTCGCCGCCGCCGGCGAGACCGCCGCGTGGAACGAGAGCACCGCCGCGGGCCGCGCCCTCGACGCGATGAGCATCTGGCAGTGGATCGAGACGCGCATTCCCGGCGGACACCGCGCGCCGCTCGGGGCGCTGCTCGACGTGGCCTACGTGATCGAGTTCGGCGCCGACACGCGCGATCAGAGCGCGCTGAACCTGCTGTACCTGCTGGGCTACAGCGAGCGCCGTCGCTTCACGGAGTACGGCACCTCCGACGAGCGATACCGCGTACGCGGCGGCAACGACGGCGTCACCCGCGCGATCGCGCGCTACCTCGGCGACGACACCTTCGCGCTCGGCCACACGCTCACCGCGCTCGTGCGCCGCAACGACGGAACGTTCACCCTGCGCTTTCAGCGCGCCGACGGCGGCACGCGCAACGTCGACGCCGACCTCGTGGTGCTCGCGCTCCCCTTCTCGGCGCTGCGCAACGTCGACCTCTCGCGCGCGGGCTTCGACGCGCTCAAGCTCCGCGCGATCCGCGAGCTGGGCATGGGACGCAACGGCAAGCTGCACCTCCAGTTCGACCTGCGTTACTGGAACCTCGCGGGCCCCTGGGGCGTGGGCACGGGCTCGGGCTACAGCGACACGGGCGTGCAGGCCATCTGGGAGTCCACGCGCGGACAGCCCGGCAACGCAGGCATTCTCGTGAAGTTCACCGGCGCCGCGGGGAGCGACGCGCTCAACCTCCGCACGCCCTACGGCGGCGGGAGCAACCCCGCGGTGCGCGCCGACGCCGAGACCTTTCTCCGCCAGCTCGAACCCATGTTCCCCGGCGTGAGCGCGCGATGGAACGGCCGCGCGACCTCATCGCTCCCGCACCTCGACCCGCGCTTCAACGCCTCGTACGCGTACTGGCGCGTGGGTCAGGTCACGCGCATCGGCGGCTACGAGGGCGTGCGCCAGGGCAACGTGTTCTTCGCGGGCGACCACACGTCCGTGGAGTTCCAGGGCTACATGGAGGGCGGCGCTTCCGAGGGCGCGCGCGTCGGCGGCGAGATCCTCCAGCAGCTCAGCACCGTGCGCTGACACCTCGCGATCACCGCCCCCCCCCTTCGCACACCGCCACGGCGAGCGCCGCGAGCGCCACCACGTCGGCCCACCACACCCGCGCCACACGCGGTCCCATCGCGCCGGGCCTCCCCACCATCGCGAGAAATCCTCCCGCGCTCACGACGCCGCCGAGCCACGCCGCCGGGCGGAGTTCCACCCGCCACGCCGCGCACAACAACAGCGCGCCGAGGAGCCCGAGCTGCAACGCCCGATGGCGCAGGAGCACCCGCGTGGTCGCGTCGCGCACCTCGACGCCGTAGAGCGCCGTGAGCGCGTCGTCGCCCGCGAGCCCCCGCAGCGGGAGCAGATGGATCATCCCCGCCACCGCGAACGCGCCCGACACGATCATCGCCATGGCCCGAGCCTCCGACGACACGGCCGCCCGACGCCATGACCTCGGAGGTCAAGCACCGCGCCGCACCGCTCACCGCACACGCAGCACACACCCGCGGAACCACTGCGCGGGCTCTGCGCCGACGCCCTCGGCGATCCTCGCTTCGACCGCGCGCGCGTCGTCTTCGTGCGCGAGCAATCCCAGCGCGCCGGGCGTCACCGACCGCGTGCGATGCGCGTCGGTGTGGAGCCCGTTGCAGAGCCACGAGTGAAGGCCGCCGCCCGCATCGACGCCGAGCACCTCCCAGCCCATCACCTCGGCCTCGTGTGCCACGGCCACCCTCGCGGAGAGCCTTGAAAATAGACCTCCCGCGCCCATCCCCTCCGCGGGCGCGAGCGCCTCGACGAGCGCGTCGACCGCTCCGTCGGGCACGCCGAGCTCGTACACCGCGAAGTCCGCCGGAAGGTCGGGGAGCGCGTGCACCATCGCGCGCGCCGCCGCGGGCGACTGCCACACGTGGGGCCATCCGAGGTCGCCGCGGTCGAAGGCCTCCGTCGCGTGCGCCATCACCGCGGGCAGCGTCTCCGGCGGGAGCCCGAGCTTCGCGAGCTCGGCGCAGCGTTCGTCGTGCGAGCACACCGACCATGCGAGGGCCCACACGTCGGGCACGAGGGGCGCGAGGCACGCGCTCAGCGTGAGGATCTCCGCGGGCAGCAGCGCGTCGCCGAGCCACGCGTGACGGGGCACCGGGCGCGTGATGTAGAAGCCCGCGGACACGAGCGACGATGGCTCCGTCGAAGGGAACAGATCGGTCATGGCGAGGGCGCACGGTAGCGAAGCGCACAGGGCCTCGCACGGTGTCGCGCGCATCCGTCGGGACATCGCAGACACGGCCTCGCAGCAGGGTGCCCCGCGCCCCGTGAGGCGTCGCACCGCGAGCGCGCGGCATCGCGAGACGGAGCGCGCAGGCCGCAGCGCACGCGCAGGATTTCGCGCGCAGATCGTGTGTCGTGGGCCGCGCGCAACGCGGTACGAACAGCGCACGCGCTTCTTCTTCCCCTCACCGGAGGCACACGCTCGCATGGCTACGACTGGCACGCCCGACCCCTCGCTCACCCGCCGCGCGGTGCTCCTCGTGGGCGCCTCTGCGGCCCTCGTCGCCTGCGGCGCCGAGGTGACAGGCACCACCCCCGCCGACGCGGGGAACGACGCCGATCCCCAGGACGCCACGCGCACCGACGCGACCGCGTCCGACGCGTCCGATGCGAGCGCGACCGATGCCGCGCAGCCCGACGCCTCGGTGCCCGACGCGATGACCGCCGACCGCGCACAGCCCGACGCCACGCAGCCCGACGCCACGCAGCCCGACGT
Organism: uncultured Myxococcaceae bacterium; assembly: GCA_945952225.1. Classification (GTDB taxonomy): domain Bacteria; phylum Myxococcota_A; class Polyangia; order Polyangiales; genus CAISKJ01. The sequence continues at coordinate 43,703 of CAMFHP010000024.1, read as the reverse complement.
CACGCAGCCCGACGCCGCCCTCGAGGTCACGCGCCCCGACGCGACGCTCGACGCCGCCGCCGACGTCACGCGCCCCGACGCCGCGCGCGATGCCGCCGCCGACGTGTCGTGCACGCCGCCCGCGAGCGCGACGCGCATCGGTCCCCTCAGCAGCTTCGCCGTCAACCGCTGGGTCGCGGTCACGTCGATCTCGATCATCGTCGGTCGCGACGCGCGCGGGATCTTCGCGTACTCGTCGGTGTGCCCGCATCGCTCGTGCGGCGTGCCCGCGCCCGCGTCGGCGACGACCACCTCGCGCTGCCCGTGCCACGGCGCGATCTTCAACAGCGACGGGCGCGTGCTCTCGGGGCCCACCGCGACCTCGCTGGTCAACTACCCGGTCTTCGTCTGCAACAACAACGTGTGGGTCGACAAGACGCGCACCGTCGCGATGGGCACGCGCACCGCCGTTCCCTGATCGCTTGCGGCGCGGCGCGCGACGGGGCAACACCGTGCGCTGCCATGACCACCGCGCTCCCCTCCCGACTCGGCGTGCTCGGTGACGTGCACGCGAACCTCGCCGCGCTCACGTCGGCGCTCCAGTTCTTGCGCGCCGAGGGCGTCGACCGTGTGCTCTCCGTCGGCGACGTGGTCGATGGACCGGGCGACGTCGACCGCGTGGTGGCACTGCTCCGCGACGCCGACGTGTGCGCCGTGCGCGGCAACCACGAGCGCTGGCTGCTCACCGATCAGCTCCGCACGCTGCGACACGCCACGGACCGACGCGCGCTCGGCCGCGACACGCTCGCGTGGATCACCGCGCTGCGCCCCCTCCAACGCATCGAGACCACCGCGGGAGAGGTGCTCCTCGGCCACGGGCTCGGCTCGCAGGACATGGTGCGCGTCACCGACGACAACCCACTGCACCTTGACCCCGGCGATCCCACCTTCGCGCGCTTCTTCGGCGAGGCCGCGGGATGCGCCTTCGCCCTCGGCGGACACACGCACCGACGCATGGTGCGCCCCCTCGGCGACGTCACCCTCGTCAACGCGGGAACGCTCGTGCCCGACGACGATCCGTGTGTGCTCGTGCTCGACCTCGCGGCGCGCGCGGCGACCTTTCACGACCTCGTGCACGACCGCGTGGTGCCCTCGCCGTGGCAGCGCACCGCCCTCGACCGCTGAGCGCGCTTACGACGGCTTACCGGGCCCGCACGCGACCGTCCCCTCGCACACCGACTGCGGATACCCTCGCGGCCCGCGCGCCGCCCCTCGAACGACTCCCCCCCTCCCTCCCGGCGCGCACCGGTGAGACGACGATGCGATCGGTGCGATGGATGCTCCCTGCGATGTGCCTCCTCGGGCTCGGCTGCGCGAGCGCGTCGGGCGGAACGGCGCCTTCGGGCGTGACCGCAGCGGCGCTCACCGCGGGCAACGTGACGCCCGCCGCGCGGCTCGCGGTGCAGTCTGCGGGCGCCATCACGCCGGTGCCCTTCGAGGGCGGGCGACCCGCGCAGCCCGTGGCCCTCGCCGCCGACGGAACGGCCTCCCTCGGCGCCGACGTGCTCGGACGCTTCGAAGGCAATCGCTTCGTGGCCCGCGACGGCATCGAGCTCCTCCACGTCGAGGCCGATGGCACCGTGGTGCTCCCGTGGCGCGCGCCCGAGCAGACGCTCTCGCTGCGGCTCACCGCCGAGGGCCTCGCGATGCAGGTCGACGGCCGCGCCAACCTCCTCACGCTCACCGACGACGGCACCTACCGCGCGAACGGCAACCCCGCAGGCGGACGCTTCGCGCCCCACCTCGCCGCGCAGCGCGACGCCGAGCTCCTCGCGATGATGCTCCCGATGCTGAGCCTCATGCGCGGCTTCGCGGCCTCCACCGCCCCGCAGCGCGCCGCCGCGACCCCCGCAGCGCCCGCGCGCTGACCGTTCGCATCGCGCGACCCGGTGCCTTCGTGCGATAGCGCAGGGCGATGCTCCCGCGCCCCGACCGTCGCCCCGTCTTCGTCGCCGCCGCCCTCGCGGCCTGCCACACGTCGCACGCGCCCCCGGTGACCCTGCGCGTCTCCGCGGCCATCAGCCTCCGCGCGCCCCTCGAAGACCTCGCCCGCACCTGGAACGCGGCGCACCCCGAGACGCACGTCGAGTTCGTCTTCGGCGCGAGCGGAGACCTCGCCTCGCAGATCGAGCGCGGCGCCCCCGTCGCCCTCTTCGCGAGTGCCGCGGAGGAGCCGGTCACTCGCCTCGCGCGCAGCGTCCGCGCCGAGCGCCTCTGCACCCTCGCGCGCAACGAGCTCGTGCTCATCCGACGTCGCGACCGCGCCCTCGACGGGCTCACCTGGGAGACGCTCGCGACCCATCCGCGCCTCGCGCGCCTCGCCCTCGGACTCACCCCCACGGTGCCCGCAGGCGTCTACGCCGAACGCGCGCTCACGGCCCTCGGAACGCTCGACGCCCTGCGCCCCCGCATCGTGCGCGGCGGCAACGTGCGCCAGGTGCTCGACCTCGTGGCCCGCGACGAGGCCGACGCAGGAATCGTCTACGCCACCGACGTGCGCGACCGTCACGACGTGGTCGTCGTCGGCGCCGCACCCGCGACGGTCTCACCCGCGGTGCAGCTCCCGCTCGCGCTCGTTCCCGGTGGCCCGCACGACACCGCGGCCCGCGCGCTCGGACACTTTCTCTGCGGCCCCGACGCGCGCCGCACGCTCGAAGCCCACGGGTTCCGCGCGCCGTGATCGCGCCGCTGCTGCGCTCGCTCCACGTCGTGGCCCTCGCCCTCGCGGCGGTGGTGCCCGCGGGCGTCGCGCTCGGATGGTGGCTCGCACGCACGCCCCGCCGCGCGCTGCGCACCGCCGTCGACGCGCTCGTGGTGCTGCCCATGGTGATGCCCCCGTCGGTCACGGGCTTCTACCTCCTCGTGCTCTTCGGTCGCCGCGGGCCCGTGGGCGCGCTGCTCGAACAGGTCTTCGGGGTGCGCCTCGTCTTTCACGCGACGGGCGCCGCGCTGGCCGCCGCGGTGGTCTCGCTCCCGCTCATGGCGAAGGGCTCGGAAGCGGCCTTCGCACGCATCGACGGCGCCCTCGAAGACGTGGCCCGCGTGCACGGACTCTCCGCCTGGCAGACCTTCCGCGCGGTGACGCTCCCGATGGCGCGTCCGGGGCTCGCGGTGGCGCTCTCGCTCACGGCCCTGCGCGCGCTCGGCGAGTTCGGCGCCACGCTCGTCTTTGCGGGCTACGCGCCGGGTGCCACCGACACCGCGCCCCTCGAACTCTTCGCCGCGCTCCAGGCGGGCGACGATGGGCGCGCCCGCGACCTCGCCCTCGCCCTCTCGGCCCTCTCGCTCGCGACCACCGCGGCCCTCGCGGCATGGTCCCGCCCGCGCGCTTGATCCGTCGCGCGCTGCGACCGCGACGCGCGCCGACGCATCGCACGCGCTGACCGATGGAGTTTCCGCTCATCGCCTTCGCGACCCTCGTGAGCGCCATGATCGTCGCAGGTGCGTTCACCGGCCTCGCCGCGTCGGAGCGCGCGCGCGAAGACCTCACCGCCCGTTGGCGCGCGTGGTCCGACCGTCACGCGTGGCGCTTCGAAGCGCAGCGCGGCGCGCGCAACGAGCTCCCCCTCCCCCGCGTCGTGGCCACCCTCGACGGCGCCGTGGTCACCGTCGAACTCCGCGACCGCGGACCTTCGCGCGTCGTGCACCTCGCCGCCCGCGCGCCCGCCGCCTCACCCGCCCTCGTGCTCTGCGACCGCGCGCTCGCACCCCCCGGGGGTCTCTCGCGCTGCGACCTCGACGACCGCGCCTTCGCCGCGCGCCTCGCGCTCTACGCCGCCGACGAGGCCCACGCCCTCGCGTGGTGCGCACCCTCGCTCCGTCACGCGCTCCTGCGCTTCGTGGGGTCCGCGAGCCTCGATGGGCTCTGCCTCGCCGTCGACGCCCGCGAGATCACGCTCTCGTGGCCCGCCGTCGACCCGCCCCTCGCCCGCGTCGACGAGGCCGTGCGCATCGTGGCCTCCCTCGCCGCACGCGCGGGCGCCGCCTACCGCTGACGCCGCCTGCGCCGCAGCGCCGCCGCCATCGCAAGCGCCATCCAGCCCGCGTGTCCGACCGCACCGACGCGCCCCACGCGGCATCCGCCCGCGCTCTCCGCGCTGCGCACGCCATCGTCACGCACGGCGCCTCCCGCGTCGCCCGCGCTTCCCGCGTCGCCCACGGCTCCATCGGTCACGACGCCCGCGTCGGTCACGGTGGGCGCGCAGGTCCACACCGCGTGGCGCACGGTCACGCGTGGGAGCGCTCGCATCGCAGCGCTCGTGTACTCCGTGGTGACGATCCACGCGCCGTCGGTGCCATCGCCCACGACCTGCGCGGCGCCCTCCATCGTGCGCACGGGCACATCGACGACGGCCTCCATGGGCCCCTCCCCCCGGGGGTCGAACCACCCGAGCTGGAGCGACGTCACCCCCCGCGCATCGACCCGCTGCATCGCGACCGCGACGCCGTGGGCCATGGCGTCGACGCCCGCTTCGTCCACGTAGAAGGGCTCCGCGGTGGTGCGCACCACGGGCATCGCGCTCATGGGACGCGCCTCCGCGTCGAGCCGCATCGTGCGCAGCGAACGTCGGAGCCCCGGCCCCTCGCCCTCGTCGCGCGTGGCGACCACGAGCCATCCGTCGTCGAGCGCGCGCGCGGCCACCGTGGCGCCCTCGAAGAGCGTCACCGGCGCGCTCATCGGAACGCCGCTCCCGCGCATCCGCACGGCCCGCACGCCGCCGTACTGCCACACGGCGAGCCACTCGTTGCCCCGCGACGCGAGCGAGAGCCCCTCGACGCGCTCGTCGATCAGCACACGCGCAGGCCCCGCACCGCCGCCGGTCACGAGCCGCGCGAGCGTGCGGCCGGCCACCGCGTCGACGACCATCCACGCGCCACCGTTCGAGGCCACGCGCACGTCCCAGCCCACCGCGAGCGGATGGTTGCAGAACAGCGCGCCGCCGCAGTCCTCGGGCCACACCGAGGCCTCGCCGCGCCGCGGAACGTAGGACCCGAGCACCTCGCGCCCGTGCTCGTAGCCGTGGTCCCAGAGCACGAGCCATCCGTCGCGTCCGCCCGACACCCGCGGCGTCGAGGCCTTCGTGCCCGCGGGCATCACCACACGCCACGTCGGCGCCGCGCGTCCGCCGCGCACGAGGCTCGACGCGCGCAGTCCGCCGACGCCGTCGTCCTGGCTCCACACCGCGAGGAGCTCGTCGCCCGACCGCGCCGCCGACACGCTCGTCTGCGCCGCAGGTCCTCGCAACGCCACGCGCGCACCCCCGGGGGCCGTCGTCACGAGCGCGCCCCGTTCGTCGCGCCACCACGCGCGTCCGTTCTCGCCCACCGTCGGCGCCTCGCCGCGCACGTCGCGAACGCCCTCGAAGCGCACCCGCGTCGCACCCTCGGCCGTCCAGCGCACGGCGCCCGCGTCGGCCCCGAGTTCATCCGCGGCCCAGCGCAGCGGGTACTCCGTGTTGCCCACCGCGGCCCCGCCGAGGCGCATCCCCCCGGGTCCCTCGCGCACGTCGCCGCATCCCCCATCGCGCAGCGCGCACCAGCGGAAGCGCGTCGCCCCGTCGACATCGCGCGCCTGCCACGCGAGCTCGGCGCCCGCGATCCCCGGTCGCATCGCGAGCACGCCGCCCGCGGGAAGCGCCGTGACCTCGCGCGCCACCGCGCCCGTCGCAGGCACGTGGAGCATCGCCATCGGCGCATCGACCCCGTCGCGCCCCCACACGACGCGCCATCCGTCGCCGTCGCGCGCCGCTGCGATCGCGCCCACGCCGCCCTCGGCGGAGACCTCCACGCCCCCCATGGGATCGCGCATCGCGCCGTCGACACCGAAGCGCGCGATCCTCGGCACCGCGCCGCGCCCGCCGCCGCGAACCTCGTCGCGCGGACCGGACCACGCGAGCAGCGCGCCGTCGCCCTCGGCCAGCGTGAGCGCGCACGTCGACACCGCGACCTCGCACGCACCCACACTCTGCGTGCTGCGAACCTCGCCCGTGCGATCGAGCGTGTAGACCGTCACCACGCGGTCGTCGCCCACCGCCGCCACGAGGAACCCGGGGCCCCACGGAATCGCCGCGAAGCCCGTCCCCCCCTCCACGCGGAAGGGCACGCGCCGCGCCTCGCGCGTGTCGACGGTGCCGTCGGCGTCCGCGGTGGCCGCCCACGAGCCCCAGCGGTCGCTCCAGAGGAACAGCGCCCCGCCGCCCACCACACCCCGCGCGGTCACCACGCTCACGTCGTCGCCGACGGCCTCGGCCGTGAGCGTGCGCGTCCCCTCGTCGAGCACGAGACACGCGCCCGACGAGCCCGCCTGGTGCGCCGTCGCCGTGTCGACCCCGGAGCCCCCTCCACACGCCGCCGTGAGCAGCGCCGCCGTGATGTACCTTCGCATGGTCGCGGAGTGGCCGCGCGGCGCGCCGTCCGTCACCGAAAGTGCGCGCGCACGTCGTCGAACCAGCGCACGTTCACCGTGGCCCCGTCGCAGGCCGCGTACGTGGCGTTTCCGCGCGGGAGCGGCTGCGTGCGAATCAGCGAGAGGTGCGCGCACACGTTCGTGGTGCATCCCGACCGCGAGGCGTCGTCGATGCGCAGCGTGGCGTGTGCGCCGAAGCGACGGCCGTACTCCGTCATCGTGTCGAAGCTGAACCCCCGGAGCCCTCGCGCGCGATCTTCGACCGCGACGAACACGGCCCCGCGCAGCGCCGCCATCGTGGCCGGTGCGAGCCTGCGCTCGGGGTCGCGCGCGAGGCCCGCGTCGCCGTCGAGGTCGACGTACACCATGCGCGCCCGCAACGCGGGAGCCCGCGCGAAGAGCGTCGCCGCCACGTGGGCGCCGCTCGAATGGGCCACGACCAGCACCCGTCGCGCATTCGTCGCCGCGAGGTCGTCACGGAGCGCATCGACGGCGAGCTCCTTGCGGCGAAAGTCGACGTCGCGCGGTCCGCGCACGGCGTAGAGCGTCGAGACGCGCGCGTCGCGGAGCACCGCCTCATCCACCGCCGCAGCCCACGCCTCCGCGGGTTGCTGCGTGATCGCCCAGCCCGCGAGAAACACCGCCGCGCCATCACCGCCACCGCCACAACGGCGCACGGTCACACCCTCGCCGAGCGCGCGCCACGCCTCGCAGCGACGCCCCTCCACCCCCCGGGGTACGGACCCGTCGACCTGCGCGCGCAGCACGGCGCGGTGCACCCCCGGGGGCGCCTCCCGACGTGTGCACGCGACGAGCGTGAGGGCCAGCGCGAGGCGTCTCACGTGGGGAGCTGCGGAACCGCCGTGGCGCGTCCGTGGGCGTCGAGGGCGACCATCACGAAGCGTCCGCGCGTGGCGAGCTGGCGGTCGCCGGTGAGCAGGTCTTCGGCGTAGAGCTCGACCTCCACCGACATCGACGTGCGCCCCGTGGCCACGATGCGCGTGACGAGCTCGACGAGCTGCCCCTGGCGCACGGGAACGTGGAAGTCGACCTTCTCGCTGCTCGCGGTCACCACCGTGCGGCGGGCGAAGCGCGAGGCCACCACGAAGGCGGCCTTGTCCATGAGCGCGAGGGCCTGGCCGCCGAAGAGCGTGCCGTAGTGGTTGGTCTGCTCGGGAAAGACCATCTCGATGAGCCGCGCCTCGGTGATGACGCCGGCCTCGATGCGCTCCGTGGGACCCGGGCTCCGTGTGTCGTCGGTCATGGTGCGCGACGGTGTCGTCGACCCGCGCGGCGCCGTCAACGTTCGCGCGCGACGCCCTCGCGCGGTCGCAGCCACGCGTCGAGGTACTGCCCCACCGCGGCCCCGTCGTGGAGCCTCGCCACGAGCGCCACATGGTCGTCGGGACGCACGAGCACGGCGCGTCCGGGGCCGTCGAGGGCCCGACGCGCGGACTCGCTCGTGGCCTTCACGGGCACCACCCGCAGCGGCGCGCGGTAGCGGTCGGCGAGCCGTCGGAGCCGCGCCACCTCGCCCGCGTCGCCGTCGTCGCGCACGTGGGCGAGAAGGGTCCACTGGCGCAGCGAGAGGAGCGCGTGCGTGTGCGTGGTGCGCCCCTCGCTCTCGACGGACACATCGGGCACACGATCGCCCGCGTGGAGCATGTGCTCCGGCGTGAGCGCGCACGACAACGGACTCGCCCGGTGCTGCGCGTCGAGCTCGGTGAGCCGCGCCTCCACCTGCGGCACCCGATCGACCGCGCGGAGCGCATGGGGAAAGACCATCCCGAGCAGTCCCACCAGCCACGCGGGCGAGGGCTCCTCGGTGCGCAGGTGCGTGAGCCCGTCGATCACCGCGCGGGCCACGGCGCGCTGCTCGGCGCTGTAGGTCTCCAGCAGCGCGGGCGGAGCGTGGCCGCGCACGACGGCGGCGAGCTTCCACGCGAGGTTGTGGGCGCCGCGGAGGCCCGCGTTCATGCCGTGTCCGCCCACCGGGGTCCAGATGTGCGCCGCGTCGCCCGCGAGGAGCGCGCGGTCTCGCACGAGCGTCTCGGCCACGCGGTCGTGAAAGCGCGCGCGGTTGAACCACCGGGGCTCCACGGGCGTGAGCGACACCCCGGGGTCGAGCGTCGCGCGGGCCACGGTCTCACGCAGTTCTTCGAGCGTCGGCTCGCCCACGCCGCCCTCCTCGTCGGCGTTGAAGGCCACCATGCGGTAGCCCCCCGTGGGCAGCGGACACGCCAGCAGCGTGCGCCCCGGTGCGACGAAGAAGTAGCCCGTCTCACGGTCGTCGCGGTGCGCCCAGTGCGGCGTCGCGTTCACCTGAAGACACACGATGCCCGTGCGCGCCGCGCCCTCGAAGGCGATGCCCAGCGTGCGACGCACGAGGCTCCGCGCGCCCTCGCAGCCCACCACCCACGCGCACGCCACGCGAACGGACTCACCCCCCGGGGTCTGCACCGTGAGCGAGGCGCCGTCGTGGCGCACGTCGACGGCGGTGACCTCGTGGTTCCACGCCACGGAGACGCCGCGTTCGGCGAGCATCTCGGCGAGCAGTCGCTCGGTCTCGTGCTGCTCGATCATGAGCGGGAGGGGGTGTTCGCTCGCGAGGCGTCCGAGCTCCATCACGCCCGCGTAGCGACCGTTCACGCGAAACTCGGCGCGACGGAGCGGACACGACGCGGCCTCGAAGCGCGCGATGCCGCCGACGGAGCGCAGCACCTCCGCCGCGCGGGGCCACACGATCGCCGCCCGCGGGTCTCGCCGCGTCGACGGACCGCGCTCGAACACCCGCACACGCACCCCCAGATCACACAGCGCCACCGCGAGGAGCAGCCCGACGGGCCCCGCCCCGATGATCGCCACCTCGCAGGCACCGTCGTCACGCACGCCCACTCCGATGCGCCGCCGCGACCTCACGGTGCGCGCCCATCGACCTTCGCACGCTTCGTCAACAGACCGTCGCACCCCGCGTGACGCGCGCCGTCCCGCTCGGGCACAGTCCTGCGCCGTGACGCGCGCGCTCCCTGCCATGGCCCTCGTGCTCCTCGCCCCTTCCACCGCGTGGAGCTATGCCCCTGCGCCCGTGCGCGACGACACCCCCCGCCCCCTCGTCGAGGTGCGTGGCGCCGCGACGGTGCGCGACGCGCGCGTGTCGGTGCGCTGTGCGACGCAGACCTTCGTCACCCGCGAATCACACTGCACCCTCCGCGCGACCTTCGAACTCGTGGCCGACGACGAGCTCGCGGTCACCGTGTCGCCCATCGCCACGACGCGCTTCGACGACGCGCCCACCGCCCGCGAGAGCACCCTCGCCGCGGGTTCGCACACGCGGGTCTCCGTCGAGACCGGGGTCGACGTGACGACGCACGCGCGGCTGCGCAACGGGCCGTGGATCCTGCCGCCCATGGTCGTGCGCCATCCCCTCTTCGGCGACAGCGAGGGCCTCGTGCAGGAGGACGGCACCAACGAGCGCATCGTCGTGGGCGGCCCCGCGGTCACCGTCACCGAGCCCGTGCTCGACGCGCAGGGAGACGGCGTGCGCATCACCGCCCGCGCCACCGAGGGAACGCGCCCCGCGCACCTCACCGTCGACCACGCCTCGATCGAGCGGAGATTGCACGTCGCGATGGTGCTCCCCGCACGGCACACGGCCCTCGGCCCCATGCGCCTCGGAGGCCCGGTGCTGGCGGGCGGTGCGCGCTTCCGCTGGGACCCGTCGGAGCACGCGCGCGCGACGCTCCGCGTGGGCTACGAGGTGTCGCTCTGGGAGTACGGCTTCCTCCACACCGCGGTGGAGACCGACTTCGAATCGCTCTTCGAATCGCTCACGCTCGACATCGCGTCGCCCAACGTGCTGCTGATCATTCCGAGCTTTCGCGCGGGGGCGGGCATGGTGTTTCGCCAGCTCGGGCACCGCGATCCCGACCTCGCCGTGCGACTGCGCGCGGGGGCGAACCTCTTTCCCGGCGGCCTCGACGTCGACGCCGACTGGTGGCCCTCGATCAACGCCTGGACGCTCTCGCTCACGGGCCGCATCGGCCTCTGACCCTCACCCCTCGCGACGCCCCTCCACCCGCGCGAGGGCGCGCTTCGCGTTCTCGCCCACGGTCCACGCGACGCTGCGCGTGCCGTGGTACTCCGTGCGCTCCGTGGGCTTCTCGCCGTCGCCGAGGCGCGCGCGCAGCACCGCCACGTCATCGTCACCGCGTCCCACCTCGCCGAGCACGGTCACCGCCTCGAAGCGCACGAAGCCCCGGGGGCTCTCGCACAGCGCGCGCAGCATTGTCCGCGCGTCGTCATCCCCGCGCTCCGCGAACCATCCCAGCGCGCGCACCGCCGCCGTGGGCACGACGCCCTCCGTGGCCCGCGCGAGGCGCGCCCGCGTCGCCGCGAAGAACCGCGCGCGCTCGTCGACGGTGCACCGCCCGGCCTTCACGTGCACCCACGCGCTCGCGTAGGCGAGGGTCTCCGCGGGATCGCCCGACTGCACCCGTTCGAGCAATGGCGCGAGCACGCGCGCATCGTCGACCTCGCGGGCCGTGGAGGCCGCCGCCTCACGCACCCGCGCGCTGTCGTGCGAGAGCAGCGCGATCACCGCGTCGGCGGTGAGGGCCTTCTCCTTCGCGAGCTCGCGCTGCGCCCACAGCACCACGTCGTCGTCGCCGTCGCCGAGGGCGCGCTTCGCCTCGTCGACCCACGCGCACCCGCTGTTGCGCAGGGCACGCAGCGCCGCGAGTCGCACCCCCGGGTCTCCGTCGTCGGTGAGTGTGCGAACCCGGTCTTCGACGCGCGCCACGAGCCCGCCCTTCGCCGCCGCCGAGAGGGCGACGGCGCGCACCCCGGGGTCGGGATCCTCCACCCGCGCGCACACCACGTCGGCCACGGCGCCCTCGAAGTGTGGGAGCCGGTGCATCGCGCGCAGGGCCTCCAGCCGTCGCGGGTCCCCATCGCCCGCGGCGGCGGTGAGCGTGTCGGCGTCGCCGGGCATGGTCATCGCGAACCATCCCACGTCGTGCCCCCAGAGCAGCTCGTCGAGCCAGCGCTCGTACCAGGCGAGAAAGCCCGGAGGCTCGGGAAAGAACGGAACACCCCCGTCGAGGTTCACGTAGGCCACGCGCCCGCGCGCCTCGCCGCTCACGACGAGCACGGTGAAGTACGCGCAGCCCTGCGTGCCGAGCGCGATGGATCCCTGGAGCGGCTCGTCGAGCGTCGCCGCGATCGTGCGCCAGGTGTCGTCGTCGCGCGGCGTCGAGGGCGTCCACACGAACGGACGCGCCGCATAGTCGGGAACGGGCGTGTCGCCGTCGAGGTGATCGCGCCACGACACGGGCGCGGTGAGCCCGTAGAAGGGCCCCGCACCGCGCGCGGCGAGCTGCACGAGAAAGCGTCGGTAGTCGTCGGGGAGCGCCACGCCGAGTTCGGCTTCGAGGCGCGTGACCTCGGCGTCGTCGAGGGGCGCGTCGAGTTCGAATCCGTGCGACTCGGCGCCGAAGCAGGAGCATCCGCGGCGACGCACCTCCGCGAGCTTGTCGGCGATGCGGGCGATGGTGGGGTCGAGGGTCATGGTCGGAGGGACGCGAGCCTACCGTGGCCTCCCTGCGATAGCGTCGCGCGATGTTCCACGCCGGTCGCCGCGCCGCCGCGTTCGCCCTCGTCGCGAGCCTCGTCGCGTCGCGCTCCCTCGCGCAGACCGCGCTCCCCGTGACGCCGTCGGTCACCGTGGGCGCGCGCGTCGTCGACCCCTGCGACCCGCACCGCCCGTGCCCCCGCGGATGGGGGCTCTGCGTCCGCTGCGAGGCCCCCGGCGATCCGCGCTGGACCTTCAGCGACGCCCCGGGGTCACCCGCCGTCTTCACGTCGCTCCCGCCGCCCGACTGCGCGCGCTACACCTTCGACGCGCAGGGGCGTCCGCTCACCTTTCGCGAGCTCGACGACGGCCCCTTCGCCGCCGTGCGACGCTGGCGCTACGACCGCGCGGGAAGGGTCGTGCGCGACGAGACCGACGAGCCCGCGCAGTGCGCCGTGGGCTGCGGCGACGTGCACGCCTGCGCCGCGCCCGATGGAGCCCCCGAGCGCCGCGACACCGTGCGATGGACGCCCCTCGGCGACGGCCTCGCCGCCGACCTCACGCGCCTCGAACGCCCCGCCCCGGAGCCCGGACACCGACAGCCTCCGTGGTCGTCGCCGTCGCTCCGTCCCTCGCACACGCGCTGGGAGTTCGACGCCCGCGGACGCCCCACGCGCACGGTCGAAGACGCCGACAACGCGCGCACCCGCTACGAGGGCGACGCGACGGCCCCGGGTCTCCTTACCGACGGCGGCCCGATGCGCTTGCGCCTCGACGGCGACGACGGACGCCCCGCGCTGGCCTTCACGCGCAACCGCAGCGGCGTGCTCGAAGAGACGCGCTGGACGTGGCTCCCCGGGGGATGGCCCTCGACGCTGCGCCACGCGGTCACGGGCGTCGCGACCGTCGACGTTCGGTGGACGCACACGGCCTCCGCCGACGGACGCACGGTGGAGAGCCGCGCCCGCGACGGCGACGCCCCCTGGGCCTCGGCGACGCGCACGTACAACACCGAGGGGTGGGCCGTGTCGGTCGTGGAGCGCAGCGCGGGCAGCGAGCGCACGGTGACCCTCGAACGCGGGCTCCGCGGGCGCGTGCGGCGCGTCACCGAAGGGGGCGGCGCGCGCACCGTGACCCGCGACCTGTCGTGCCTCCCGCCGTCGCTCTGGGACGCGCTCCTCGGGGCGCCCGACGGGGGGCACTGAACGCAAGACCTCCCTGGGGGGTGCCCCCACGAAATTCGCCTTGTCTGCTCGAAGAACGTGATTTGTCCGACCGGTCGGACAACACCGCGGAGGGGGGGTGCGATCACTCCGCCGCGAGGGGATCGCGGTACACGTCGTCGACCGCGATCGTCGCCGCGACGCCCGCCAGCGTGACGACCTCGCCCGCGCGGAGCTCGCGCATCGTCCACGAGCCGTCGTCGTTGCGACGGTGGTGCTCGATCAAGGCGTTGCCCTGCACCACGATGAGGTAGTCGCGGAGCGAGGGGATGCGGCGGTAGTGCGCGAACTTGCCGCCGCGATCCCAGTCTTCGGTGCTCGCCGAGAGCACCTCGACGAGCACGACGGGGTTCACCAGCGCGTGCGCGTCGTCGGGGTCGCGCTCGGCGCGTCCGCAGGCCACCGAGGCGTCGGGATACGTCGCGAGCCCGGTGGCCTTCACCCGCACGCGGGCGTCGCTCGTGAACACGCGGCAGGGCTTCGCCGCGAGCGCGACGGAGAGCGCCGTGATGATCGATGCGCAGAGCGCGCTGTGATCGAGCGTTCCTCCCGCCATCGCGTAGACGACGCCGTCGAACCACTCGTGCCGCGCGTCCCCCGTCGCTTCGAGCGCGAGATACTCGGAGTAGGAGATGCCTCGCTGGAGAGCCGCCGCGTCGCGCATGCGCGGAGCATGCACCCGTCCGCGGAGTTCGGGGTAGCGCCGGGACGGGCTCCTCGGGGCGCCCGACGGGGGGCACTGAACGCAAGACCTCCCTGGGGGGTGCCCCCACGAAATTCGCCTTGTCTGTTCGAAGAACGTGGTTTGTCCGACCGGTCGGACAACTTCGCGGAGGGGGGGATGGAGGGGGCCGACGGACGTCAGCGCCGGGCGGCGTCGAGGGCGGCGACGGTGTGCTCGTCGAGGGTTCCCTCCGAGGCGCGGGCGAGGGCGTCGCGCACGGGGTCTTCGGCGGCGGTCTCGACGGCGACGCGCACGCGGGTGACGGCGGTGGGTCCGTCGAGGTGCGCGAGGGCCCACGCGGCGGCCACGCGGCGCTCGGGTGAGGTGTGCGGGTCGTCGAGGGCGGCGAGGAGCTCGTCGCGCGTGAGCCCCGTGCTGCGGTAGCCGTCGCGGTCGGCGACGAGGGCCGCGAGGTCGGTGCGCCATTGCTCCGCGGAGCGTCCGTTGCGGTCGAGGCCCGCGAGGCGCGCGGAGAGGTCGCGCGGGCGCTGCGCGTCGAACACCCCCTGCTGGATGCGCGCGAAGAGGGCCGACGCGCGGGGCTTCGGCGTGCCCGCGGTGTCGATCACCACGGGCGGTCCGTCGCGGCGCTGGAGGAGGATGGCGCTCGCCGCAGGGAGCGCTGCGGTGATCGACGCGAAGGGCACGAACTCGTCGCGACGAACGCCCTTCACCGACACGCCGTCGAGGCCCACGCGCACCCGCGGCGGCGCGGTCACCGCCACGCCGAGGCCCACGAGCGCCGACGTGAACAGAAAGATCAGAAAGCCCAGGGCGGCGCTCGGGAGCTGCGCCACCGAGCCCACGGCGAGGGCCGCGAGCGAGCCGAGGCATCCCGCGGGCGCGAACGACAGCACGGCCATCGCCACGTTGCGCAGCGCGCTGCCGAGGTGCATCGAGAGCGCGCGGGCCCCGGGGTCGACGCCCGCCGCATCGAGGAGCGCGTCGGCCTCGATGGGGCTGTTCACCGTGGTGGTGAGCACGTCGCCGTTGCGCAGTTCGAACTCCACCTCGTGGAGGTCGCCCGCGTGCACGACCCATCCCGCGGCGATGCGGTCGAGGGGCACCACGCGCGTGCCCGTGAAGCGCGTGAGCCGCAGCGCGCGGTCGTCGACGGTGAGCGCGCCGTGAAGGCGAGGCACGAACCACGCGGCGAGCTGCACGATCGCCGTGGCCGCGCTGAGTCCGAGCACGCCGAGAAAGAGCAGCCCGATCGCGATGGAGATGGGCTTCGGGAGCTCGGTGCCGGGAAAGACCGTCGAGAGCACGGCGGCGGCCGCGCAGGCCGCGAGCATCGCGACGCCGGTGACCCGCGCGAGGGTGCGCGCGGTGCCCGTGGGGCGGTGGCCGAGGAGCCGGTCGGAGAGCGTGAGCGAGGCGGCGGCGGGCGCGGTGCGGTCCATCGTGGGCGGCGCGAGTGTACGCCGGGGCGGGCGACGTGCGGGCGCTCCCCTCCCGCGCGCCCTGAACGGTCAGCGGACCTCCCAGTCGACGGAGCCGCGGAGTTCTCGCGCGATGCGCTGTTCGAAGCGCGCGTCGAGGGTGCCGCGATCGAGCTCCACGGGGGCGCGGAACATGATCTGGATCGTTCCCTTCAACACGTTCTTGCGCTCGCCGAGCACGGTGCAGCCCGCGTCGACGAGGGCCGCGCGGTACGCCTCGCTCGCCGCCGTGATGTGCTCGCGGTCGATGCCCTGCACGTGCACCTGCTCGGTGCGCTGCCGTTCGAGCGCCGCGATGAGCAGCCACGAGAAGCCCGTCGCCACGAGCGCCACGGGCATGAGCTTCAGCCCCACGAGCACGCCCACCATCGTCGCGAGGAGGAGCCTCCCCGTGTCCTTCGCCTCGCCCACGTCGGTGCGAAAGCGCATGAGCCCGCCGATGCCGAAGATCACGTAGGCCATGCTCTTCTCTTCGCGCCCCACGAGGGCCGCGAGGGCGCCCACGAGCGCGTAGACGATCACCGTCTTGGGCTGGTCGTGCTGCTCGAAGCTCCACGCCTTGCGGCGCACCGTGGGGTGGTACGCGAGCACGGCGCCGAGGCCCGCCGCGAGGCCCAGCACCACGAGCGCGTCGGCGAGGTACCAGCCGTTCTGGAGCCCCGACCAGCCGCGGAGAAAATCGTCGGCGGTGAAGCGCGCAGCGGCGATTCCAGGGCCGTCGTCGTCGGCGTGCGCGAGGGAGGGCGCGGTGAGGGTCAGCAGCGCGGCGAGCGCGCGGGCGAAGTGAGGGGTCATGCGCATCGGGGACTCCGCTGCATGGGCGCGCGCCGCTCGGGCCATCGCGGGAACGTCTTCGCGCAACGGCGTGGGGCTACGGCGCGACGGAGACGCCCGCGCGTGCGGCGACCTTCACAGCCTCGCTGCGCGCCGTCGCGAGCACCGCGCGCGCGTCGAGGGTGGTGAGACCGCCGTCGTGCACGAGCGTGCGTCCGTCGACGAGCACGTGGCGCACGTCGCGCGATTGGGCGGCGTACACGAGCTTCGCTTCGGGAGAGCCCCCGGGTTCGGCGTGGAGTCCGTCGAGGGCCACGGCGATCACGTCGGCGCGCTTGCCCACTTCGAGGGAGCCCACCTCGCCGTCGAGTCCGAGGGCGCGGGCGCCGTCGATGGTCGCGAGCCGCAGGGCCTCGCGCGCGGGCAGCGCCGTGGTGTCGCCGAGACGCTTCGCGAGGAGCGCGGCGTGACGGAGCTCGACCCACCCGTCGAGGTTGTTGTTGCAGGGCGCGCCGTCGGCGCCGAGGCCCACGATCATGCCCGCGTCGCGCATCTTCGTGAGCTTCGCGACGCCCGATCCGAGCTTCATGTTGGCGCTCGGGCAGTGGCACACGCGCGTGCCGTCGGCGGCCATACGACGGCGCTGCTTCGGCGTGAGCTGCACCCCGTGGGCGAGCACCACGTCGGGCCCGGCGATGCCCAGCGAGGCGAGCACGTCGACGTCGTCGGCGCCGTGGAGGAGGTTCACCGCCGCGCGCTCGTCGGGGTGCTCGGCGGCGTGCGTGTGGATCATCGCGCCGCGGGCCCGCGCGTGAAGCGCCACCCCGCGCAGGAGCTCGGTCGTGCACGAGAGGATGAAGCGGGGGGAGTAGGCGTAGCGGAGGCGTCCATCGGCGGCGCGGTGCCAGCGGTGACAGAGCGCGTCGCTCGCGCGGAGGCTCTCGTCGGTGCGCTCGCGGAGGCCGTCGGGAATGGTGGGGTCCGCGGCGTCCATCATGGTCTTGCCCGAGACCGCGCGGAGGCCCGCGTCGCGGAGCGCTTCGAAGACCGCGTCGTGGTGGTGCACGGTGCCCATGTCGAGCACGGTGGTGGTGCCGCCGCGGAGCAGTTCGGCGATGCCGAGGTCGGCGCTCGCGCGGAGCGATCGCGCGTCGTGGGCCGCTTCGAGGGGCCAGATGCGCCGACGGAGCCAGTCGAGGAGCGGGAGGTCGTCGGCCATGCCGCGAAAGAGCACCTGGCAGAGGTGCACGTGGGCCTGCACGAGGCCGGGCATCACGGCGCATCCGCGCGCGTCGAGCACGCGGGTCACGCCCCGGGCGTCGTGGCGCGCGTCGGGGCCCATCGAGGCGATGCGTCCGTCGCGCACGAGCAGGTCGCCGACGAAGACCCGGTTCGTGGGGTCGCAGGTGACGAGGGTGCCGCCGCGCAGGAGGAGGTCCATGATGCACGGAGTTTCATCACGGCGCCGGGGGTGCCTTCAATCGCGCATCGCGGCCGCGGCCCCGCTTTCAACGCGCGCCCGACGTGTGGCAGAGAGCAGCACCCGCCATGGACTGGAAGCTCTTCGCCACCGCGTTCACCACCGTGTTCGTCGCCGAGCTCGGTGACAAGACCCAGCTCGCCGCCCTGGGCCTCGCCGCAGGCTCACGCGGCCGCGTCACGGTCTTCGTCGCCGCCTCGCTGGCCCTCGTGTGCACGACGGCCCTCGCGGTGGTGGCCGCCGACGCGATCACCCGCGTGGTGAATCCGCTCATGCTCCGCCGCGGCGCCTCGGTGCTCTTCGTGGTGCTGGGCCTGTGGGGGCTCTGGCAGTCGCGCAGCGGCGCGTAGACAACGGCGTGCCGGGTGTGGGAGGCAACGGAGCTGAGATGCGAATCCTCCACACCATGCTCCGCGTGGGCGACCTCGATCGCTCGCTGGCGTTCTACACCGAGGTGCTGGGCATGAAGCTCCTGCGCCGCACCGACTACCCCGGGGGGCGCTTCACGCTGGCCTTCGTGGGCTACGGCGACGAGTCCGAGACCGCCGTGCTCGAACTCACGCACAACTGGGACACGGACCGCTACGACCTCGGCACGGGCTACGGCCACATCGCCATCGAGGTGCCCGATGCGTACGCAGCGTGCGATGCCGTCACCGCGAAGGGCGGACGCGTGACGCGCCCCGCGGGACCGATGAAGCACGGCACCACGGTGATCGCCTTCGTCGAAGATCCCGACGGCTACAAGATCGAGTTCATCCAGAAGAAGTCGGCCTGATCGGCGCGACGGGGATCGCGGCGCAGGCGTCGACCGCGCCTCCACCGCACAAGCATGGAAATCCAAGCACTTGACCGATCGCCCTCGGATCCGGTCCCATCCGCGCGACCGCGGCACATCGCCGCGTCGATGCGGAGGATCTCGGAATGCAGCGTTCGGTGTGGACGGTCGTGCTGGCGGTGGTGGCGGGCTGTGCGGTGAAGTCCCCGGGGCCCGTGTCGCAGGGCGGCGGCGCAGGGGTTCCGCAGGCGTCATCGGGCGCGATGGCCGACGGCTCGGGCGGCGCGATGGGCGGCGGTGCAGGCGGTGGCGTGTGTCCGCCGGGCCGCGTGGTGGTGTTCAACGACGAGGGCTATCACGGCGAGTCGCTCGCGCTCGCGCCGGGCCGCTACGACGTGGACCACTTCGACCAGAGCGCGGTGCCCAACGACTCGATCCGGAGCGTGTGCGTGCCCGCGGGCTGCACGGTCACGCTCTACGAGCACGGGGGCTTCGGGGGACAGACGCACACGTTCACGCAGCCCGCGCCGTCGCTCGGTGACTTCGGCGGGTCGGCGTCGGGCGCCGTGGTGGTGTGCCCGTAGCGTGAGGTGAGCGCGGCGGTCAGCGGCGCGCGCGACGACGGCGCGCGGGACGGGCGAGAAGCGCGAGCGCGGCCAGCGGCATCCATGCGGCGCGCGACGAGCGGGCGGGCGACACAGAGCACGACCCGGTGTCCGCGGGGGGCGGCGTGCTCGCGTCGACGGTGGACACGTCGGCGGTGGACGCATCGGCGATCGCTGCGTCGGCAGTGGACGTCACGTCGCGCGTGCCCGCATCGGTGATCGACACGTCGCTCGTCGAGACGTCGCTCGTGCTCGCATCGGTGATCGACACGTCGCTCGTCGCCGCGTCGCTCGTGCTCGCATCGGTGATCGCCACGTCGCTCGTCGCCACGTCGCTCGTGCTCGCATCACTCGTCGTCACGTCACGCGTGCTCGCATCACTCGTCGTGGCGTCGCGCACGCCCGCATCGGTGATCGACACGTCGCTCGTTGCCACGTCGCTCGTTGCCACGTCGCTCGTCGTCGCGTCGCGCACGCCCGCGTCGACCACCACGGTCACATCGCTCGTGCCCGCGTCGGTGACCGCGGCGTCGCTCGCGCCTGCGTCGGGTGCGGTCACGCCGTCTTCGCGGAGGAAGCTCGCGTACACGCGGGCCGTGGCCTGGTCGGCGTCGAAGCCCGTGAGCGCGATCATCGTCGTGCCGCGGCCGTCGGAGCTCGCGCGGACCTCGCGCGTCTGCGCCACCCACGGCGTCGTGAGCACGCCGGGGAAGAGGTTCCACGGCGTCGTGTCGAGCACGGCACCCGCGGACGAGAGGCGTACGGCGCGCACCGCGGGACCGCTCGGGTCGATCCACACCGCGACGAAGTTCGTGCCGTTCCAGGTGAGGGCGAGGTCGTGCGGGAGGTACTGCTCCGTCGGCACCATCGTGGGGGCCATCGTGCCGACCGTGACGGGCGTGCCGGGCGCTCCATCGGCCGCGAGGCGAACGACCTTCACCGCGCGCGACGCATCGGACCACGCGACCATCGTCGTGCCGCCCCCCGACGCGACCTGCGGAAACGACCACGGAACCCCGAGCTCGGCGAGGCTCCGCGGCGCGGCGTCGAGCACGTCGCCATCGCGGTTGATGCGTGCGGTGAGCATCGGACCCATGACCGTCGCGCGGAACACCATGCGGTAGTTGGTTCCGTCGAAGGATCCGGCGGTCTCGATCGCGCTGCCGAACGCAATGGGCGCGGGGTCGAGCGCGCGCCACGACTCGTCGAGGCGGAACGCGCGTCCGCCCGCGAGGAGCAGCCGCTGCGACGGCCCGCGCACGACGTCGGAGGGACGCGCCATGGGCGCCGCGAGCGCGGGCACCATGGTGAGTGCGCCGGTGCTCCAATCGCCCGCGCGGTGGTCGAGGGGATTGCTCGGATCGTCGGTGCCGAACGCGTGCATCGCGCTGCCCTCGATGCCCGCGGTGCACCCGTAGGAGCAGGGCGCCGCGAGACGCAACTCGCCGAGCGCGGAGCCCATCGGAGACACCGCGATGCCGGTCACCCCGCGCGTCACATAGCCCGCGTAGAGCCGCGTGCCGTCGCTGTCGACGCGCAGCGGTCCATCGGCGGACTCCCACGCGGTGGGGAGCGTGTCGGTGCGCGCCGCGGCCCCTGCGCTCGTGAAGCGCGTGATCGCGAAGGGCGTCGGGGTGTATAGCCGAAAGCCTCCGGGCGCGGTGCCCGCCCAGTACTGCGTGCCGGGGCCCACGATGGTGTTGGGCGTGGCGTCGAGGCGCGCGCCGTCGGTCGCGAAGCGCACGGTGACGTGGCCCTCGGTGATGACCCAGCCGGTGCCATCCCACGCGGGGTGCCACGGGCCCGCGGGCAGGTCGGTGTGCACGGCGAGCGACGAGACGGGGTTGAGGTCGCCGTCGAAGACCTGCGTGTACCAGCCCGTCGGGCGCGACCCCGAGGCGAGCGCGAACCACACGGCGAAGAGGCGCGTTCCGTCGGTGGCGAGCGCGACGTTCGAACGCGCGCCGCCCGCCACGGTGAGCGCGCGGCCCCCGGGGTCGAGCACCGTTCCATCGGCCGCGATGCGCGCGATGCGGAGGTCTGCGAGACCGCCGGTCACGAAGGTCGGCCACGCGACCACGAAGCGATCGCCGACGGCTACCACGGACTCGCGCGTGAATGTTCCCTGCGTGGGGCCGAGCGCGCGCGGCGTCGCATCGAGGAGGCTCCCCTCGCCCGAGATGCGCGCGAACGAGAGCGTGCCCGTCTCCGTGGGGAACACCACCGCACACGCGGTCGTCGCGCACGCGAGGCCGGTGACCGACACCGACGATCCCGCCGCGGGCGTGTACACCACCGTGGGCGTGCGAGACCGCGAGGCGCCCGTCGCATCGACGGCGGCCACGAGCACACGACGGTTCACGTCGACGCCCGCGACCACCGCGCCGGTGCGATGTCCCGCGGCCGAGAGCATCCCCTCGCCGAGCACGAAGCCCAGCGTCGCGGGCACACCGCGGAGCGAGCCCGGCACATACGCGCCCGCCGCGTCGCGCGCGAGCACCACGGCCTCGCCGAGCGCGGTGATGCCCACGCGCGGCAGACGGAAGACCAGCGAGCCCGACGGCAGGTCGGCCACGACGGGCGCGACGAGCGACGAGGCCGTGTCGAGGCGCAGCGACGAGATCGCCACGGGCGACGAGACGGTCACCGCACTCGACGCGACGCCGAGGGGCTCGGACGCGTTGCCCACACAGGCCGACGCGGCGACGAGCGGTAGCAGAGACAGACGAGGAGACAGACGCTTCTTCACGACAGACCCTCCCGGTGAAACGGTGCTGCGATGCGCGCAGCACAACCGACGTTCACGCGGGCGGGCGGTCGGCGATCAGCAGGCGGCGCCGTTGGGAATGCACACGTACGCGACGCCCGTGGCCGTGCGGCAGGCCTGGCAGTTCGTGGTGCTGCTGCAGCCGTTGGTGCGGCAGTCGCCGCCCGCGTCGGTGCCCGCGTCGGTGCTCGTGCCCGCGTCTTCGCAGGTGCCGGTGCGCGACACGCTCACGCCCGCGGCGTTCGCGGTGCACGCGTTGGAGTAGGTGCGTCCGTCGCAGCCGCACACGGGGGCGTACTCGCGGGTGCAGAGGTCGGGGATCGTCGCGCAGGTGCCGGGCGCATCGAAGGTTCCGCATGCGGCCGACGGGGGGAAGTTGCAGAACTGTCCCGTGGGGCACGGACCGGCGCCGCGCGTGCCGCAGACGCGTCCCGTGGTGGGCACGTCGGTGCCCGCGTCGGTGGCGCACGCGCCGGTGCGGGCGACGCTCACGCTCGACGACGCGGCCACGCAGGCGTTGGAGTACGTGCGTCCGTCGCAGCCGCAGACCGGGTCGTACTGCGCGGTGCATCCGCCGGGAATGGGCGCGCAGGTGCCGGGCGCATCGAAGGTTCCGCACGCGGCCGACGGAGGGAAGTTGCAGTACTGCCCGCTCGGGCACGGACCGGCGCCGCGCGTGCCGCACACCTGACCGGTGGTTCCTGCATCGCGCGTCACGTCTGCGGTCACGGCGTCGGTGGTCGCATCGCGCGCCGCATCGACGGCCGCGTCGCTCACGGTGGCATCGCGCACGGCGCCGTCGGTCGTCGCGGCGTCGACGGTCGCATCGCCCGTGGTCGGACGGTCCGTGGGCGTGGCGCTGTCGACGCTCGCATCGGGGGTCACCGCGCTGTCGGTCACGGCGCTGTCGGTCACCGCGCCATCGGGGGTCGCGCTGTCGGTCACGGCGCTGTCATTCACCGCGCCGTCGGCGGTCGGCGGCACCGGCGTGGGACCGCAGGCCGCGAGGAGCATGGTGAGCGAACAGCCGAGAAGAGAACGGAACGAAGCAGTCATCGAAGAGACTCCGCGCAAGGGGTTGCGCAGCGACTCTATCGCACCGCGCGGCGGCGATGCCCGATCTCTGCGCGGGGTTGCGCGGAGGCTTCGAGGGAGGGGTCGGTCGCTCAGGCCGAGCGGCGCATCGCGGCGGTGCGGGGCACGACGAGGCGGAAGGTGGTTCCGTGGCCGACCTCGCTCTCGACGACCATGTCGCCGCCGAGGCGTTCGACGGCTTCGCGCACGGCGCTGAGGCCCACGCCGCGGCCCGAGATTTCGGTGATCTCTTCGGCGGTCGAGAAGCCGTTGGCGGTGAGCAGCGCGAGGATCTCTTCGCGCGTGAGGGCCGCCGCGCGCTCGGGCGTGACGAAGCCGC
The DNA here is from genome assembly GCA_945952225.1 of uncultured Myxococcaceae bacterium. Lineage (GTDB taxonomy): Bacteria > Myxococcota_A > Polyangia > Polyangiales > CAISKJ01. The sequence continues at coordinate 20,482 of CAMFHP010000024.1, read as the reverse complement.
GGAGCACCGCCTGCTCGGAGACGCGGCGGGGATCGATGCCGCGGCCGTCGTCGGCGACCTCGATGGTCCACCCCTGGTCGTTGGCGGCGAAGCTCAGCGCGAGGCGTCCGCGGTAGGGCTTGTCTCCGCGATCCGTGGGCATCTCGAGGCCGTGGTCGAGGGCGTTGCGCACGAGGTGGGGAAGGCACCGGAGCACCGGTCCGAGGGCCTCGGGGTCGAGGGTCACGTCGGCGCCGCGCACTTCGAAGTCCACGTCCTTCGAGAGGCGCTCGCTGAGGCGCACCACCGACGCGCGGATGGGGCCCACGAAGTCTGCCGCAGGGCGACTCCGAAGCTGCGCGAGGATGCGCTGGAGGCCCTGCTCGTCGTGGTGTCCCGCGCTGGCGACGATGGCGTCGAGCTCCTGCTTCGTGAGCGTGTAGAGCGAGCCGACCTCGTGCTCGGGGTCGATGCCCAGCACGTTCTGGTGCTCGCGGAGAAAGTCTCGCAGCGCATCGCTGACGCGCTTGATGCCCGCGGCGTCGATCGTCGCGCTCTCGACCTCGTGGCAGAGGTGCATGAGGTCGTCGAGGCCGAAGGATCCCGCGTTGCCCTTGATCGTGTGCACCGCGCGCCGCACGAAGGCCTCGTCGCGCTCTTCGAGGGCCTCGTGCGCGTCGCCGAGCATGCGCCGCGTGTCGTACACGAACATGCGAAAGGCCTCGCGCTGCATGAGGATCTGCACGAGGGTCTTGTGCTTGCGCGCCTCGCGCTCGGCGGCCACCTGCGCGGTCACGTCGGTCACCGTCACGAGGATGCGCGAGACGGCGCCGCCCGCGCGCACGGCGCTGTACTCCAGGTGCAGCGTGCGACCCGCGACGGTGGCGCGCGCGGGGAGCTGCGCGGTGGTGAGCTCCTCGGGGAGGATGTCGTCGAACACCTGGCTCGCGGAGGCTTCGAAGTCGGCGCGCTGGGCGTCGCTCCAGCCGAGGGCGCGCGCGAGGGCCACGCCGCCGGGCTGCGCGAGGGCGAAGAGGCGCTCGCAGCTCCGCGACCAGCCGGGCTCGATGGTGAGCGACGGCCCCACGAGGAGAAAGCCCGCGCTCACGTGGTCGAGGATCGTGCGGATCTGCTCGGTGCGCGCGGCCACCTCGCCTTCGAGGCGCGCGCTGTACTTCTGGAGCTCGTTGGAGCGCAGCTCGCTCAGCGCGCGTCGGCGGTCGTTCTCGACGGCGCGTCGGTTCGCCGATTCGAGGCGGCGCTGGATGACGGTCTTCTCCTCGCCCGAGTCGATGGCGCGGAGGCGCTTCTTGAGCACGGCGACGGTGCGCTCGGCGGCCTCGGCGCGCGACTGCCACGGGATGTCTTGCAGGTCGGTCATGGGCGGGCGCTCCTTCACGCGGCAGCGTCGAGGCCGAGGGCCACGAAGGTCTGGTTGATGTGGAGCCCGTCGAGGGTCTCGCCGTAGGTGTCGAAGCCCACGTACGCATCGGCGGCGCCGCCCACGAGCGCGCCGAGCGACTCGTGGAGCCCGCGCTTCTCCGCTTCGAGCGCGCGCAGGATGCAGTTGAACGCGAGCAGGAACGCGGGCCTGCGCCCGCCGCGCGTGAAGTGTTCGAGGTCGGCGCGGAGGGCGTCGACCATCTCTTGGTGACCCGCGAGGTCGAAGACCCATCCCTCGTCGACAGCGCAGTAGAAGCTCAGCGAGTCGTCGTCGTGAATGGCCTGCACGCTCCGCACGAAGCGCTGGCCCTGCACGGTCACCAGCACGGGGTTGAGAAACGACGCCTCGCCGTCGAGGCGCTCGCGGGGAATGCCCAGCGCGCGCGCATAGGCCTGCGCCGCGGGGTATCCGTCGAGCTCGTACACGCGACGCTGCGCGGGGTCGGCCTTCGTGACCGCGAGGGTGATGGGACGGGTCGTGAAGTGCTGGTGCTTCACGATGCGAAAGAAGCCCGCCGGGCCGCGGCCCACGAGTAACACCGCGGCGTCGGTGGCCGCGCCGCCGGGGCCGAAGACGTGCGTGCGCTGAAACGCGAGGTCGTCGCCCGCGGAGCCGCCCACGAGCGACACGCCGTCGAGCGCGTCGGAGACGGCCGCGGCCACGGCCTCTTCGCGGCGCGAGAGTCCGTCGATGAAGAGCACCGCGACGAGCTCGCGCGGGTCGAGCTGCGCGGGGTCGACGCCGAGGGTTTCGAACGCGCGCGTCGCCGCGGCCTTCGCGCGCTCGGGGGTGAAGTGCGCGAGGTCGGTGAGGGTCTCGGCCGTCCAACGCACGTTGGGGGTGGTGAGACCCGCGAGGGTGAGCGAGCCGCGCGCGTGGGCGCCGTCGACGTGCTCGCCGGTGGTGGTGCACCCGACGACGAGCGACGTCGGAAAGCGCGCCGCGAGGGCCGCGTGCACGGCGTCGGGCGCCTGCCGCGTCGACGAGAACGCGAGCACCACGTCGGGCGACGCGTGGGCCCAGGTGCGTGTGGCCTCGGCGACGGCGCGCGCCGCGTCGGCCTCGTGCGATAGACCGCGATGGGACTGCATGGTGTTCCGGCTTCCTCCGTGGGGCCGATGGCGCAGCCCCGGTGTGGGCGCGCGCCTCCCGCGGCGCGTTCGCCCTTCGCAGCGGCGCGGAAGTGCATGGCACGTGCCCCACGCGCCGGGGCCGAGACCCCGCGGTTGCAGTGCGTGTCGAGGCTTCGTGGGATGCGTCAGCGCGCCGTCGCGACGTCAGCGTGGTGACGCCCGTTGGTGGGCGCTGCGTGGGGCGCGCGGGTGGCGCGGTCGACGCGGTCGAGCCACGCGGTGAGGTTCGGGCGCGCGGCGATCCAGTCGCGCTGCTTCGCGGTGAGCCCGTTGCGAAGCCCGTGGAGCTGCGCGAAGAGCGACACGTCGGCGAAGGTCGCGTGCGGGCCGAGCCAGAAGCCCTCGCGGGGCGCGCGCGCGTCGAGGCGGTCGAGCAGATCGCGGTAGCGCCGCCAGCACACCTCCGCGCCTGCGCGCCACACGTCGCGGGCGTGGAGCGTCTGCATCTGGCGACGGCGGAGCAGCGCGGGCACGACGGCGCGCACCGGCGCGGGCATGGCCGTGAAATACGCCGCGCGCACGGCGGGCCAGTTGTCGTCGTCGGCCCAGCGCGCGGCCACGTAGAAGCCGTTGAGGGCCGTGTCGGAGAGTTCCTCCCAGAGCCACGCCTCGGCGAGGGCGCGGTCGTCGAGGCCGCGGTCGAGGGTGCCCGGCGCGAGGCGCAGGAGCTCGTGCACGATGGCGGTGGAGTCGGGCACCGCGCGGTCTCCGACGAGGAGCACGGGCACCTGCCCCGTGGGGTTGTGGGCGCGGTGCGCGTCGGGGCGGTCGGCGCGGGCGACGAGGTACGGGAGCCCGGCGAGGTGGAGCGCGCGGTGGGCCTTGAGGCAGAAGGGCGAGAGGCTGTCGAGGCCGGGGATCGTGGGCTCGGCGAGGACACAGAGGGTGAGCGTCGGGGTGGTCATGGCGGGGCGTCGTCCTTTCGTGGAGACGGACCGTATCCGAGGTGAACTGTCAGCCTTGTGTCAGGTTTCAACGGGCGGCGGTTGTGTGCTTCTCTCTGCCCCATGCGACGGATGGAACGGCTCCTGGCGATCGCCGAGCACCTGCGCGCGCGGCGCACGGGCGTGACGGCCGAGGCCCTCGCCGAGCGCTTCGGCGTGACGGTGCGCACGATGTATCGCGACCTCGCGAGCCTGCGGGAGGCGCAGCTCCCCATCGGCGCGGACCGCGGACGCGGCGGCGGCTACGCGCTCGACCGGCACTACACCGTGCCCCCGGTGAACTTCACGGCGCGCGAGGCGGCGCTGCTCGTGCGCGTGGCCCAGCACGCGGCCCGCATGCGGCTCGTGCCCTTCACCGACACCCTCGACGCGGCGACGGAGAAGGTGCGCGCGGCCCTCGGCGCGTCGGCGCAGCGCGAGCTCCTCGGGCACATGGCGGCGCTGGAGTTCGTGGGCGTTCCTGCGCTGGCGGGCGACGGGGCCGTGCGGCGCGCGGTGGAGACGGCGTGGTTCGAACAGCGCGTGTTGCGCATCACGTATCGGAGCGCCGAGGGGGTGACCTCGCAGCGCCGCGTGCGCATCGAAAAGCTCGTGATGGACCGCGCCGAGACCCGCCTCGTGTGCCGCGACGTCGACCTCGACGCGCCCCGTCTCTTTCTGCTGCACCGCATCGTGCGCGCCGCGGTGGAGCGCGTCGTGTCCGAGGGCTGACACGGGGCGCGCGGCACCCGCTCGCGCGGGGTGTTCCTCCGCGCTCGCGCGGCCGTTCACCTTCGCACGCCATGGAAGAAATCCGCGCGATTGGTCCCGCCGACGTCGACCCTGCGGCCCGGGTGCTCGCCCGCGCCTTCGCCGACAACCCCGGGTACCTCGCGCTCTTACGCACGCTCACCGACGCCGAGCGCCACCACGCGCTCGTGCACCTCAAGCGCGGCCTCGTGAACGCCGCGATCCGCCACCAGGTGGCCGAGGGCGTGTGGCGCGACGGCGAGCTCGTGGGCGTGGCCCTCTCGTGCTCGCCGGGCCAGTACCCCGCGTCGCTGCGCGCGATGGTGTGGCAGACCATGGGGTGCTTCGCGGCGGGGATGCGCGGGCTCGTGAACCTCCTGCGCTTCGACGCGTGGACGGCGCAGCATCACCCGCGCGATCCGCACGAGTACCTCTACGTGCTCGGCGTCTCGCCCGAGCATCAGGGACGCGGCTACGGCGGCGTGATGCTCCGTCACCTCAACGCCCGCGCCGACGCGCGCGACCTGCCCTGCTACCTGGAGACCGACACCTACGCGAACGTGCGGCTCTATGAGCGCTTCGGCTATCGGGTCATTCGCGAGGCGACGGTGCCGACGGTCTCGATGCCCCTGTGGATGATGCAGCGTCCGCCGCGCGCCGCCGCCGCCGCGTAGCCCAGGCCGCGAGGGCGAGCGCGAAGGTCCACGGCGTCGACGGGTGCGATGCGGGTGCGGACGTGCGGCAGCCGCATCCGCCGCTCGACGTGTTGGCCGTGGGTGCTGCGTCCATGGGCACATCGACGGCGGCATCGCGCGGCGCGCCCGCGTCGGGCACCGGGTCGGGCACGAAGGGAACGGTGCCCGGCGGCGGCGTCTGCGCGGGCGGCAGCGGCGCGAGGTCGAGGTTGAAGCGCGCGGGGTCGCTGCGCGCGGCGAGCGACAGTTCGAAGAGCGTGGCCTCCCAGAGGTGCGGGATCGACACGCGGTTCTCGCGGCGCACCACGGCGCCCGACGCGTCGCGCACGTTGATGAACACCTCGCCCATGGTCTGCGTGTCGGGGTCGATCACGTCGCGCGCGAGTCGCGCGAGGGCCTCGTCGACGAGGGGCGCGAGCGTGGCGTCCCCGCCGCCCGCGAGAAACGCCGCGGCCGAGAGCGTGGTCTTCGTGAGGTACGCGCCGCCCTCGGAGTCGCCGTCGCCGCGCAGCGTGGCGAGCACCTGTTCGAGGTCGTAGCGCACCTGACGGGCCACGCGCGGATCGCTGTACGGGAGCATCCGCGCGGGCCACACGAGCCACGCCGTGGGACCGAGCCCCGCGGAGCCCGGGTTCGACGCCGCCGCGCCGGTGACCACGTTCACGAAGCGCTGCCGCGACTCGTCGTAGAAGGTGCGGATCAGCGCGTCGCGGAGCTCGGATGCGCGGCGCTCCCAGCGCGAGGCCTCGGCGGTGTGATCAAGGTAGCGGGCGAGGCGCGCGGAGGCTTCGAGCGCGGCGAACACCGCGGTGCCGCCGTGGAGCGTGGCCGTGAACGCGCCGTTGTCGTCTTCGTTGGCGGGCGCGCAGAGGCCGGTGCGTCCGTCGCGCCATGCGGCGAGGAGCTCGGCGCTGCGTCGCACGGGCTCCCACACGGTCTCGGCGGTGGCGCGTCGCGAGGCCTCGGGCACGAAGGCGACGTGGGCCGCGGCGGACCAGATCATCCACGCGGTGTTGTCGATCTCGAAGCGGTAGAAGCCGCCCATCGCGCCGTTGTCGTAGTAGTTCATCTCCCACGCGGCCTCGGGGTATTGCCGCGTTCCCGTGCGCGGATCGAGGGGCGGCGCGGGGTCGGTGAGCGCGAAGATCTGCGACGGCAGCACGGGCTCGCGGCGCGCGAGGGGCAGCGCCCAGGCGAGGCGCTTCGTGACCGCGGCGTGGGCGCCGGCCACGTCGAGGGCGTAGTCGAAGAAGGCGCCGTCGCGGGGCCAGTCGAGGCCGTACGGGGCCTGACGGGCGATGGAGGCGACGATCATTCCGGTGCGCGCGTCGGTGCCGTTGGCGACGTGGAGGAGCGCGCGGCGCGCGGCGAGCTCGATGCGCGCGCGGTCGGTGTCGGCGGTGCCCGCGGGCGCCGTGGGAAAGCTCAGCGGCGTGCGCAGCGCGGCCCACGCGGACCCGTCGGCGGACTCCACCGCGGCGGCGCTCATGGCGCGGGCGCGGGCGGCGCGGGCGTGGGCCTCGGCGGCGGTGCGTCCGAAGGCGAAGAGGGCCCTGGCCTCGCCGCGTCCCGAGGCGTCGAGGGTGATGGGCGCGCGGAGCGCGGTGTCGGCGCGCCACACGGCGATGGGGTTGTTCGAGAGCGTTCCGTCCTGCGCGTCGCGCCACGCGGAGGTGGGGGTGCGGGTCCATCCGCGCGCCGTGCCGATGGCGTTGCCACGGAGCGTGTCGGCGCAGCCGAACACACGGGCGACGGTGGGGTTGATGGGCAGCGCGATGCCCGCGGCCTGGAGCGACGCGACGTTCTCGATGAAGCCGTCGAGGGCCTCGCAGAACGTGTCGTCGTCGGCGCCCGCCTGCCACTGGTCGGGGGCGGGCTCGGTGGTCTGCACCGCGTAGACGCCCGCGCCGTAGCGGTCGTCGAGCGACGCCGCGGCCGTGGCCACCGCATCGGTCACATCGCCCGCGTTGCGCATGAGCGCTTCGAGCGCACCGAAATGGTCGGCCGCGAGCATCGGCGGCGTGAGGAGCTGCGTGAGCGTGGTGACCGGGTCGGCGCTGTCGGGACGGAAGTGCACCATCGCGGTGCGGGCCGCGTCCCAGAGGGCGATGTACTCGTTGCGCGTGTCGCCGAGCACGTCGCCGAGGGGCAGGCGCTCGACGACGTTGTGCGTGGGTCCGAGGTTCGCGTGCGAGAGGAGCGCGAGGGCGGTCACCCCCGACGACGCGGGCGCGGTCACCTGCACGCGACGCTGGAGTACGTCGTCACCGGGGAGCACCGCGTCGGTGAGCACCACGCGCACTCCCGTGGCCGTGTGCACGTAGGTGGTGACCGGCGTGAGGGTGTCGCCGTCGCGGTACGCGCTCGACTCGATGCGAAACGCGGCGCTGTCGTGGAGCCACGCGGTGCGCGTTCCCGCCGCGGTGGTGATCGCGAGGCCGAGGGCCGCGCCGAAGCCTTCGCGCACGCCGGTGCGGGGCTGCGAGCGCGCGTCGAGGGCGTTGCTCGCGAGGTGCGTGAGCTGGTCGCAGCACGAGGGCGAGGGCCACGCGAGCACGGCGAGGTCGCCCTCGCGGGTGACGCCGACGGTGAGGCTTCCGTGGCCTGCGACGCGGTGCACGGGCGAGGCGCCGAGGGCGTGCTCGACGGCGGAGAGCGCGGCGGGACGGGGCTGCGCGACGGAGGCCGCGGGCGCGAGGGCGAGCGCGAGGGCGAGGCAACGGGCGAGGGCGGAGCGCATGGCGGCGGCGAGTGTGCCGACGCGCGCACGCAAAGGGAACGGCGATGGTCTACGTGCGGCGACGGGGGACCACGACGCGCGCGAGGTCGTCGAGCACGGTGGTGTTCGCGAAGAGGGCCGAGGCCTCGCGGAGGTGCTGCGCGCCGTCTTCGTAGCGCTGCGAGAAGTGCGTGAGGCAGAGGTGGCGCGCGCCCGCGTCGAGGGCCGTGCGCGCGGCGTCGAGGGAGCTCGCGTGGCCGTGCTCCGTCGCGAGGGTCTGGTGCTCGGCGGTGTAGGTGGCCTCCATCACGAGCAGGTCGGCGTCGCGGGCGAGGGCCACGGCGCCGGGGCACGCGCGGGTGTCCATCACAAAGGCCACCGCGCAACCGGGCCTTGGGACCGAGACCTCGTCGGCGGTGACCGTGCGGCCGTCGACGGTGACCGCTCCGTCGCGGGCGAGGTCGCCGACGAGCGCGCCGGCGATGCCCGCGGCCTTGAGGCGCTCGGGGAGAAAGCGTCGGCCCGTGTGCTCCTCGATGCGGTAGCCGATGGTGGGCACGCCGTGGTCGAGGCGGTGCGCGAACACCGTGTAGCGCGCGGTGCGGGCGATCTCGACGAGGCCCTCGTCGGGCACGGTCACCGGCGCGGGGATGAGCTCCACGGCGGGGTGATAGATCGACGCGTGGCGGAGGCGCTGAAAGAACACCTCGCCGCTCGCGGGGTAGTGCACGGTGACCGGGTGCGCGCAGCGGTCGAGGGAGAGCCGCTGGATGATGCCCGCGAGGCCGAGGCAGTGATCGCCGTGAAAGTGCGTGACGAAGATGCGGTGGATCGAGCTCGCGGCGAGGTCGCCGAAGGCCATCTGGCGCTGCGTCCCCTCGCCCGGGTCGAAGAGAAAGCCCTCGTCGTCCCAGCGGAGAAAGTAGCCGTTGTGGTTGCGTCGCCGGGTGGGCACCTGGCTGCCCGTTCCCAGCGCGATGAACTCTCGAACACTCATGGCGCTCCCGTGCGCGAACCGCGCGGAAAAACCCCGCGACCCGCCGCGGGAGGGCGCGAACGATGACACGCTCGCGACGGTGCCACCACACACGCCGTTGCGGTGTGCGCACACATGACATAAGGGCAGAGCTTCGCGCGGGTGGACCCCACTCCTCCGACGCGCCTCCCCCGCCGAGGACACCGACCCCGTGAGCAACGACAGGCGATCGCCCCCGATGCCGCCGCCGCTACCGACCGCGAAGCCCGCGATCGGCGAGGCCCCGCAGCCGCCGGGAGGGCCCACGAAGGCCTCGCGTCCGACGCAGCGTCGGTCGGCGATTCCGGGCTCGCTGCTGATGGTGTCGGCGCGGCAGAAGCTCGACCTCGCGCAGGCCGCGATGAAGCTCCGCGACGAGCAGGTCGGCGCGCGCATCGTGTACTTCGAGCCCGAGCACCAGACGAACGCCGAACTCGACAAGATCACCGAGTCCGTCATCGCAGAGCTTCGCGCGATCCAGTCGGTGCGCGGGCCCACGAACCCCGCGGTGCAGCGCGACCGCGCGCTGGAGATTTCGCACACCCTCCGCGTGCGCCTCGAAGGGCTCCTCGATGCGAAGCGCGGGTCGTTCCTGCGGGTGAAGCTCGACACGCTCTCGCGGCGCATCACCACGCTCTTCTTCGAAGCGGCGCTCGGTCACAACGCCACGCCCGAGGAGCTCGCCGCGCGGGTGATCTCGCTCCCCGAGCAGGCCGTGTACTACGCCGTCGCGCGGGTGAAGGCGCAGATCGTCGACGACCTCCAGTCGCTCAACTACGAGAGCGAAGAGGTCTACAACGACGCCCTCGACCGGCTCGCGCGGCTCGAAAAAGACCTCCAGGTGTCGGTGCTCGCGCGCAAGGCCCCGGAGCTCGAAAAGCTGCTCCCCGTGGTGATCGAGGTGTTCACGGGCTTTCTCTCGAACGACTTTCGCAGCGCGCTGCGAGAGTTCACCGCCGAGGTGGTGCAGGAGGCCGAGCTCGGGCGCGGGCACGACGGCGTTCCGCGCATCACCTCGACGCAGTTTCCGCGGTTCCGCGAGGTGTTCGAGCGGCACTTTCTCGAACGGCTCGTGCTCGGGGTGCAGGAGCCCCTCGTCGAGCGCCTCGAAGCGATGGAAGAGGACTCGCACGTCTTCGACACCGAGACCCTCGACTTCATCGCCGACCCGCGGGTCTTCTCCGTCGTGTGCGGCGTGATGTGCGATGCCTTCTACGACGCGCTCCACTCCGACGGCCTGCTCGAACTCCCGCAGGAGTGGCGCTCGCAGAACCCCGCGGCCTTCGCCACGGGCTTCTCCCGCGTGTGGAACGGCCCCGTCCCCGGCGCGAAGAAGTAGCGCCCCGGAGACTCCGCACCCCACCCCCGCGAGGCGCGCCTGGGGGGTTCGCACCCCACGGAATCGCTTGAATTCCCGGTGTTCCGCGCGGCACGCCCCGCGCACTTCGTGGTGCCCATGAGCACCCCGGAAACCCTCTCCATCGAGTGCAGCGCGCGGACCTCGACGGGCCGTCGCGCCAACAACGAAGACGCCTGCCTCGCCGACCCCTCGCTCGGGCTCTTTCTCGTGGCCGACGGCATGGGCGGCTACGAGGGCGGCGAGGTCGCCAGCGCGCTGGCCGTGAAGGCCATGCAGGGCTTCTTCGCGCGCAACGCGGGCGACGACAACACCACCTGGCCCTTCGGCGTCGACCCCTCGCTGGGCCTCGCCGAGAACATGCTCGCCGTGGCCATCCGGCTCGCCGACGCGGAGATCGTCGCGAAGAAGAAGGGCGCGCTGAAGTCCATGGGATCGACGGTGGCCGCGGTGGCCGTGCGCGGTCGCACGCTCGTCGTGGGCCACGTGGGCGACAGCCGGGTGTACCGCCTGCGCGACGGCCAGCTCGGCGCCCTCACCCGCGACCACTCGCTCTACGAAGAGCTGCGCGCGCTCGGAACGAAGGTGCCGCCGCGCGCGGAGTTTCCCCACGGCAACGTGATCACCCGCGCCCTCGGGATGCTCACGCGCCAGGGACCCGAGGTGCGCGCCGAGGCGCTGCGCGAGGGCGACGTGCTGCTGCTCTGCACCGACGGGCTCACCGAGGCCGTCACCGAGGCGCGCATCGCCGCCGTGCTCGCCGCGATGGGCCCGCAGGCCGCGTGCGACACGCTCGTCGACGAGGCCTTCGCCAACGGAGGCCGCGACAACATCACCGCCGTGGTGGTGCGCGTCGGGGCCCCGCGGCGCTAACTGGAGTGTGGGCGTCTACTTTCCGCGACGGCCCGGCGGGCCGACGTAGGGCGCACGGTCGGCGCGGGGCGCGGGCGCGGTGCTGCGCTCGATCTGGAGGCGCGGATCCTGGCGGTCGGGCTGGCGGCTGCGCTCGTCGAAGCCCTGCGCGGCGCGCGCGAGAATCTCGACGCGGGTCTCGTGTTCGAGCACGCGGATGGCGCCGATGTCGTCCTTCGTGATGCCGCCGCGGCGGCAGAGCGCGGGGATGATCCACTTGGGGTCAGCGTTCTGCGTGCGCCCCACGTTGAGCGTGTACCAGGCCGAGTCGGGCGCGTTGCGCGGCGGGCGCTCGCTGAAGGGACGGTCACGCGGCACGAAGGGGTTGGCCTCGCCGCGCGCGTCTCCGCGAACGTCACCGCGCGGCGCGCCCCAGCTCCCGCGGTTGTCGCCGTAATTGCTGCGGGGCGGGCCGTTGTCGAAGCTGCGGTTGTCGCCGTACGCGCGGTTGCTGCTGCCGAAGCGGTTGTTGCCGAAGCGGTTGTTGTCGCGCCCGCGGTTCTCGTAGCGGCCCTGCACGGGGCGGCTCTGGTAGCGCTTCTCGGCCTCGATGGCCGCGGCGGTGAGCGGGAGCTCCTCGGGGTCCGGGAGCTTCTGCCGTTCGAGGGCCACGAGGCGCGCGGCGATGGCCTGCGGCGAGAGCTTCTCGAGGAGGCGCTCGGCGAGCACGAGGTCTTCGTCGGCCGGGGGATCGCCCGCGGTGAGCGATTCGAGGAGGCGCTCCTCGTCGCGCGTGCGGATGGTGGCGGCGTCGGGCACGTCGCTCCAGTTGGCCTTGATGTGCGTGTCGAAGAAGAGGCGCTCGGCGCCGCGGCGACGCTCGACGGGCACGAGGAGCACGGCGGTTCCCTTGCGGCCCGCGCGTCCGGTGCGGCCGCAGCGGTGCTGGAACACCTGCGCGTCGTTGGGCATGTCGGCCTGGATCACCAGCCCCACGTCGGGCAGGTCGAGTCCGCGGGCCGCCACGTCGGTCGCCACGAGCACGCGCGCGCGCCCGTCACGGAGGCTCTGGAGCGCGCGGGTGCGCTCGGGCTGCGAGAGCTCGCCGCTGATGGCCACACACGCGAACCCGCGCTCGGCGAGCGAGGCCGCGAGGTGGGTCACGCCCTCGCGCGTGGTGCAGAACACGATGGCGCTCGCGGCGTCGTGCGCGCGGAGGATGTTCACCACGGCGTGCTCGCGCTCGCGGCCCGCGATGACGTGCGCGCGGTAGTCGATGTCGCGGTGCTGCTGCTGCGGCGGCGTGGCCGTGATGCGCTGCGGCTCGGTGAGCCACTGGCGCGCGAGCTTCACGATCTCGGGCGGCAGCGTGGCCGAGAACATCAGCGTGCGACGGTCGCGGGGCGCGGCTTCGAGAATGCGTTCGAGCTCCTCGCGGAAGCCCATGTCGAGCATCTCGTCGGCCTCATCGATCACGAGGGCTTCGAGCGATTCGAGCGAGAGCGCGCCGCGTTCGAGGTGGTCGACGAGGCGGCCCGGCGTGCCCACCACGAGGTGCACGCCCTCGGCGAGGAGCTTGAGCTGCAACGCCATGCCCATGCCGCCCACGCAGGCCACGGAGCGCATGTACGCGTGGTGGTAGAGCCACGAGAGCTCGCGCTGCACCTGCATGGCGAGCTCGCGCGTCGGGGCCAGCACGAGCACCTTCGGGCGCTTCGGGGCGTCGAACTTCTCACGCTCGCCGAGCACGGTCGGCGCGATCGCGAGGCCGAAGGCCACGGTCTTGCCCGAGCCCGTCTCGGCGGAGACGAGGAGGTCGCGGGCGGCGTGCTCGGGGGCGAGCACGGCGGATTGCACGGGCGTCGGCGTTTCGTAGCCGCGCTGCTGAAGGGCGCGAAGGAGCGTCGGATGCGCGCCGAGGTCTGCGAAGGTCATGTCGGGGGTACCAGTCGGGTGCCGGGGGATCTCGCGGTGGGTCGTGACCGCGGAGATGCGGACGGTGCGGCGAGAGACAGGGGCGCTGCCACTACCACAAGGGCGGAGCGTCCAGAAGCCCCCCGGCGCGTAACTGCATCGAACGCCGTGGCGTAGCCGTCGTTGCGTTGCGGGTGTGCCGTCGATGTTCCGTCGACCGGTGCGTCGCCCGCGAGAGAGGTCCGGTCGAAAACACCATGTTTTCCAGTGCTCCGCTCCGTGTGTTCGTGCTGTCGGCCGTCGCTGCGCTCGGGTGCACCGCGCCCGGCTGCGGCGCCTCGCGCGCGGCCCCCGTCACGTCGCCCGCACCGGCGCCGTCGCCCTCGCCCGAAGGCGCTCCCTCCGCGCCCCCGCACGCCGAAAGCCCTTCTGCGCAGGGGGTTCCGCGCGCAGCCCCCGCCGCCGTGGATCTCCAGGGCGGCACCGTCGAAGCGGGACCGGTGCCCGCGGGCCTCGCGGTCGCCACCTTCGCGGGCGGCTGCTTCTGGTGCATCGAGTACGCGTTCGAGCATCTCCCCGGCGTGCGCGATGCGATCTCGGGCTACACGGGCGGCCCCGAGCTCCACCCCGGCTACGAGCAGGTGAGCAACCACGGCACGGGGCACGCCGAGGCCGTGCGCGTGCTCTACGACCCCAACGTGGTCACCTACGAGCAGCTCCTCGACCTGTACTGGCGCCGCGTCGACGCGATCCATCCCGACCGATCGTTCTCGGACTGGGGGCATCAGTACCGCTCGGTGATCTACGTGCACTCGCCCGCGCAGCGCGCCGCGGCGGAGCGTTCGAAGGCCGCGCTCGACGCCTCCCATCGCTTCGAAGCGCCGCTGCTCACGACCATCGAAGACGCGACGGTCTTCTGGGTCGCCGAGGGCTACCACCAGAACTTCTGGCGCACGACGCCGGGCCGCTTCGAGGCCTACCACGAGCACTCGGGGCGACGAGAGTTCCTCCGCGCGCACTGGGGTCCCGACGCGCCGTACTGAACCGTCGCGCGCCGCGCAGAGCCTCTGGTACACCGCTCGGCGATGGCTTCCTCTCGCAACGCCCTCGTGCTCGCCTATGCGAACTGCGACACGTGCCGCATGGCACTCCGCTGGCTCGCGGCGCACCGCTACACGGTCACCGTGCGCCCCATCGTCGACGAGCCTCCGACCGCCGACGAGCTCGCGCGCTGGGTGCCCGCGAGCGGCGTCGCCCTTCGCAAATGGCTCAACACCTCGGGGCAGTCGTACCGGGCCCTCGGTGCGGCGCGTGTGGCCACCATGAGCGACGGCGAACTCGTGGCGGCGCTCGCGGCCGACGGCAAGCTCGTGAAGCGTCCGGTGGTGATCGTCGACGATCGGGTGTTCGTGGGCTTTCGCCCGGAGCAGTGGGAGACCGCGCTGGGCTGACGGTCAGCGTCCGCCGTCGTCGGTGCCGGTGACGCGGCGCGGGTCGTGGAGCGGACCGTGGCGGTCGTTGGCGGCGTTGGGTGCGAGCTCGACGCGGTCGCGTCCACCGTGCTTCGCGCGGTAGAGCGCGGCGTCGGCGCGGTCGACGATCTCGGACGCATCGGGGAGCCCCGACCAGGCCGCAGCGCCGATGCTCACCGTCGCGTGGATGCGGTAGTCGCCCACGCGGATGGGCTCCGCTGCGACAGCCCCGCGCACGCGCTCGCACACCGAGCTCGCGCCCTCGGCGTCGCAGCCCGGGAGCACCGCGAGGAACTCCTCGCCGCCGTAGCGCCCGACCATGTCGCGGCTCCGAAGCGCCGCGCGGATGCGACCGATGCCTTCCTTCAGCACCGCGTCGCCCACGACGTGTCCGTACATGTCGTTGATGCGCTTGAAGTGATCGAAGTCGATCATCGCGACGGAGAGCTGCGAGCTCGCGCGGGCGGCGCGGGCGCGCTCGCGCTCCAGGGCGTCGAGGATGGCCGCGCGGTTCCACGCGCCCGTGAGGTGGTCGTGCGTGGCCTCGTAGCGGAGCGACTCGCGCGCCGAGACGAGCTCCTCTTGAAGGCCGCAGATGCGCTCGCCCGCACGCACGCGCACCCGGAGCTCTTGCGCGTCGAAGGGCTTGGTCACGTAGTCGTCGGCGCCCGCGTCGAGGCCCGCCACCACATCATCGCGCCCCTCGCGCCCCGTGAGCAGGATGAGATAGAGGTACGGCTCCTGCCCCTGGGCGCGCACGCGTCGACAGAGCTCGGGTCCGTCGAGGCCGGGCATCATCCAGTCGAGGATCGCGAGCCGCGGCGTGTCGGGCATCGAGAGGATGGACCAGGCCGCGTCGCCATCGATGGCCTCGACCACCTCGTAGCCCCACTTCTTGAGCTGCGCGCGCAGCGTGAGCCGCGACATCGCGTTGTCGTCTGCGATGAGAACCTTCATGACGCACCTCCGTGCGTGAGGTGGGCTTCGAGGGCCGCGAGCAGCTCGACCACCGAGCTCTCGAGCGCACCGAAGCGCGGGGCGTACTCTCCCGTGCGGCCGTCGCGGCCCGCGTGTTCGAGCTCGCGGGCGAAGGCCTGCGACTCGGCCGCGCAGAGCTCGCCGAGGCATCCCTTGATCGTGTGGGCGCCGCGCTCGACGCCCTTTCCGTCCCCCTTCGCGATGTCTTTGCGGAGCGCGTCGAGCATGCCCCGCGCGTCGTTCACGAACATCGCCATGACCTCGCGCATGAGCTCCGCGTCGCCGCCGAAGCGGGCTTCGAGGGCCTTCGCGTCGAAGGGCGCGCGGCTCCCGTTGCCCGCGGGCAGCGGCGCCGTGCTCGCGGCGGTGACGGGCGACGGCGGCGGGCACGTGGCACCCGTGGGCTCGTCGAACTCCACGGCGGCGAAGAGTTCGTCGCGCGCGATGGGCTTGGCCACGTAGTCGTCCATGCCCGCGGCGAGGCAGCGCTCGCGATCGCCGGCCATGGCGTGGGCGGTCATGGCGACGACGCGCTGACGCTGACCCGTCGACGCCTCCGCCTCGCGGATGCACCGCGTGGCTTCGAAGCCGTCCATGCCGGGCATCTGCACGTCCATGAGCACGACGTCGAAGCGCTGGTTGGCGAGCACGTCGAGGGCCTCGACGCCGCCGGTGGCCTCGGTCACATCGTGGCCGCGCGCGGTGAGGTGTCCGCTCGCCACGCGCCGGTTGATCGCGTTGTCGTCGACGAGGAGCACCCTGCGCGCGCGCACCACGGGGGTGGGCTCGCGGCGCTCGGTGCGGGCCGCGGTGGGGCCTCCGCCGAGGTGCGCGACGATGGTGTCGAGCAGCGACGAGAGCGCGATGGGCTTCACGAGGTAGCCCGCGACGCCTGCGCTCGTGAGGCGCGCGACGTTGGCGCTCACGTCCATCGACGAGAGCATCAGCACGCGGGTGCCTTCGAGCGAGGGGTTGCGCCCGATCTCCTCGGCGACGGCGAAGCCGTCCATGTCGGGCATCATCACGTCGAGGAGCACGAGGCGGTACGGCGCCCCGGCGGCCGCGGCCTGGAGGAGCATCGCGACGGCCTCGGCGCCGTGCGTGGCCTCGTAGGGCTCCATCTGCCACGAGGTGAGCGCGTCGACGAGGATGCGACGGTTGGTCGGGTGATCGTCGACGACGAGGGTCTTGAGCCCGCGGATCTTCGCGTCGCCCTCGCGGAGCCGCGACGCGCGCTGCACCGCCCGCTTGAGCCGCGCGGTGAAGTGAAAGGTGCTCCCCTGCCCCGGCTCGCTCTCCAGCCAGATGCGCCCGCCCATGAGCTTCACGAGGCGCGACGCGATGCTGAGCCCGAGGCCCGTGCCGCCGTAGCGACGCGTGGTGGAGTTGTCGGCCTGCGCGAAGGCCTCGAAGACCTTGTCCTGACGGTCTTTCGGAATGCCGATGCCCGTATCGCGCACGGACACGTGGAGCTCGACGTCGCTGCCGTGCACCTCGGCGCTCACGCGCAGCACGACCTCGCCGCGGTCGGTGAAACGGATCGCGTTGCCGAGGAGGTTGATGACGATCTGCTGGAGGCGCAGGGGGTCGCCGGTGAGCGTGTCGGGCACGTCGTGGGCGATGTCGGCGATGAACTCCAGGCCCTTCTCGTGGGCGCGGATCGCGAGCACCTTGAGCGCGTTGCCCACGGAGTCACGGAGCGGGAAATCGACCTCTTCGAGCGTGAGGTGACCGGCCTCGATCTTCGAGAAATCGAGGATGTCGTTGATGATCCCGAGGAGCGAGCGCGCCGACGACTGCACGGCGAGCAGGTACTCGCGCTGCACGCGCGTGAGGTCGGTGTAGAGCGCGAGCTCGGTCATGCCCAGCACGCCGTTCATGGGCGTGCGGATCTCGTGGCTCATGTTGGCGAGGAACTCGCTCTTCGTGCGGCTCGCGGCCTCGGCCTCGTGGCGCGCGCGAACGAGCTCGCGCTCGGTGCGCTTGCGCTCGCTGATGTCGCGGAAGACGAACACCGCGCCGGTGAGCAGCGGACCCTCGGTGACGGGGCTCAGCACGCATGACACGGGCACGATGGAGCCGTCGTCGAGGTGGAGCTCGGCGTCCTCGTCGCGCACGGTGGCGCCGGCGGTGAGCGCTTCGAAGAGCACCTCGCGCGAGACCTCGCAGCGCGACTCGTCGTGGAGGCGGAACATCGCCAGCACGTCGACGCCGAGCACGGCGCCGCGGTCGCGTTCGAGGAGCTTCTCGGCCGCGGGGTTGAGGTTGAGCACGGCGCCCGAGAGGTCGAGCTCGCAGAGGCCGTCGGCGACGGCGGAGAGCACGGCCTTGAGCTTGTCGCGCTCGGCGGTGACCTGCGCCTCCGAGGCGCGCTTGAGGTCCTCGTTGAGCTTGCGCATCTCCGACGAGGAGAGTTCGAGCGAGCGTTCGAGGGTGTAGCGCTCCTGGTCGCCTTCGACGTAGGAGCGGCTGATGCGTTCGAGAAAGGCGCTCCAGCGCGCGAGGTCCGAGGGGGCCTCGGCGGCGCTCACGCCGGCCTTGCGGAGCTGGCGTTCGAGGGTCGCGTGCAGGGTCACGGCGCGAGGTCCTCGGCGAGCGTGGTGAGGGTCATCGTCTGGTTGTGGAGGTCGCAGCGCCCCGACGCGAAGGGCGACAGCTCGCCGTACGAATAGAAGCCCACCTGGAGCGCGCCCTTCGGCAGCGCGTCGAGCGTGGCCTCGATCTCCTCTTCGGTGCGCTCGCCGAGCACGAGCCTGCGACCCACGCACGAGATCGCGATGGAGAGCACGGGGCCCTGCGCCGACTCCATGGCCCCGGTCATCTCCGCGGCGCTCTCGGCGCCGGCCACGAGGCGGTCGAAGTTCGCCCGCATGAGCTGCGCGCGCGCCCCCTGGGGAATGTCTCCCGCGAAGGTGAGCGACTGCGTGGCCTCGTCGACCGCGAGGATCGTTCGCACGAGGCGCTTGTCATCCGCGTCGTTGTTCGACCGGAGCGACAGGGGAAAGAGCAGCCCCGTCGCGGGCAGTCCCGACGCGCGCTCGCCGAGGTACGTCTTGTACAGATCGAGCGCGGGGCGTCCGTCGAGCTCGTAGAGCACGTTGCCCACGGAGCGCGTCACGAGGCGCTCGGGGCCGAAGATGTCCCAGCCGCCCTTCGATCCGTGGCCCACGCGCACCTCGGCGCCGTAGAGCCCGACGGCCACCACACGACCGCCGCGCGGGCCCTCGCGCGTGAGCACCCACGTGCGCTGAAAGCGACTGCCGTCGCCCGCGAGTCCGCCGGTCACCACCACGTCGTCGGGCAGGCCGTTGTTGATGCCCGCCACGAGCTCGGTGCCGTTCACCGTGAGCCCGTCGGAGAACACCAGCACCGCGCGGAGCCCATCGCCCGCGAGCTGCTTCGCGAGAGACTCTCCCGCGCTGCGCGAGTCGGCGGTCGAGAGCGCGGGGGCCTCGGCGTAGCGCACGCGCGTCGAGGCGAAGCGCGCGACGGCCACGCTCACCGAGCGGTCGACGATGTGCGTGCCGTGGATCTCCCCCGAGGTCGAACACCCGAGCACCACCGAGCGCGGGAAGGTCGTCGCCAGCGTGCGGAGCGCGTCGGGCGCGTCGAGCATCTCGGGCGCGCCGAACGCGAGCACGAGCGTCGCGGGTGAGTCGAGGGACGCGTCCGGTGGCGCGGTCCATCCGGCGTCGAGGGTGAACGAGTGGGTGCGAAGCTCCATGACGGGTGAGACTCCTCTCCGGCGCAGCGCGGCCGTGGGCGGTGTTGGGTCATCGCGGTGAACGGCCATCGAAGGGGATCGCCCCGCGCCCACGGCCGAGATTCGACCGTGCACCACCGCGCGCATGCACGATCGTGCGACACGCGCTCGCGGGGCGGTAGCATCCGCGACCATGACTCCATTCTCGAAGCGCTCCGGTGCGGTGGCGCTCACGCTCGTCGCGCTCTCGCTCACTCCTTCTCAGGGCCTCGCCCAGACCGCGCGACTCTCGCCCACCGCGGCGCCCACGGGCGGCACGCTCACCGTCGACGCGGCCTCGCTCGCGCGCGGCGAGGTGGGCTCGCTCCCGGTCACCGCGGGCGGACCCGTCGAGCACCCCGGCTGCGGCGGCTTCGTCACCGCGCGCCCGCAGGCGGTGCTCAACATCATCGCCGACGTGCTCTGGCTCCGCGTGTATGCGACCTCGGGCAACGACGTCTCGCTCGCGGTGCTCGGGCCCAACGGTCAATGGCGATGCGCCGACGACACCTACGGCACGCACCCCTCGATCGACGGACGCTTTCGTCGCGGCGTGTACCGCGTGTGGATCGCGACCGCGCAGGCGAACGCGACGGCGCCCGCCACGGTGACCGCGACGGCGACGCGCGCGCAGGTGCCCACGGCCTCCGCGGGCGCCGTGGGCGCAGACCCCGAACGCATGACGCGCGACGCGACGGGCCTCGCGCAGCAGGTGCTCGGCGGACTGCTCAACAACGGTGCCGCGCAGCCCGCACAGCCCGCCTCGCAACCCCCGCTCGCCGTTCCGCGCTCGACGCTCTCGCGCGCGGGGCTCTCGCCCGCGACGCTGCCGCCCGCGCTCGACACCGTGCTCCGTCAGCCCGACACCGGCGTCGGCGCGCTCACGCCCACGCAGCTCACCGAGCTCACGCAGCTCGCCGGGAGCGGCCTCAACGCGTCGCAGCTCCAGTCCGTGGCGGGCGCGCTGCTCAACGGCGGCGCCGCACAACCGACGCTCTCGCCCGCGCAGCTCTCGCAGCTCGCCACCCTCGCGCGCAACGGCGCGAGCAACAGCGCGCTCCAGCAGGCCGCGGCCACGATGCTCCGCGGCGCGCCCCTTCGCTGACCGTCGAGGGCCTGTCGCCCCTCACGCGAACCCTCGAACATCCACCGTGATCTCGCCGCGTGCGCGCGCTGCTTCGCCATGCGGAGACATTTGTCTGCGCGACGCACCGACCGTGCGCGAGGCGCGACATCGCGTCGCTGAATCTCTTGGTCTTCAGAGCATCGCATGGGGGCACATGGCGCAGGTCGCGTGACGCAAGAGCGGAGCGTCTCGCGCGCAGCCGCGGTGCGTCTGCATGGGCACAAGCCAGGAGAGCGACGACGATGGGCGATGATTTTTCGCGCAGGGGATTCCTGCAACTTGCGGCGGCCGGCGCGTCGAGCGCGCTGCTCACGCGGTGCGGTTCCGGGGGACCGTTCCAGCGGCTGCCTGAAGTTGCGTAGAGGCACGCTGCGCGCAGACGT
>CAMFHP010000023.1 GCA_945952225.1 uncultured Myxococcaceae bacterium | reverse complement strand
GCACCGTCTCCCGCACGCGCCGACCGGTACGCGCACCGTCTCCCGCACGCGCCGCACGGTACGGGCACCATCCTCCGCGTGCGCCCTGGCGATTGGACCTCGCGCGCCGCGCGGGCTCCGCGGTAGTCTGGGCGTGAGGTCTGTCACGGTGCGCACGACGCGCAACGACAGCGCCTCGCGGAGGGAACCATGTTGATCGAGCTGAACCGTCTGACGATTCCCCGACTGCGGCGCGTTGCGCGCGCGCTGAAGGCCCTGCACGACGACCGGGCGTTCGTGCGCACGCTCCACGCGGATGTGCGTGGCGCGCTCGAAGCGGCGGTGCAGAAGGGCGCCCCCCTCGACACGGCGGCCGAGGTGTCGCCGCTGCTGATCGACACGACCACGGACTCGGTGCTGAGCAACTTCGAGGACATGCTGCTGGCGATGGAGGGCGTCGCGAACGACCGCGTGGTGCGTCCGTCGACGGAGGCGCTGGCGAAGAAGGCCGATGCGATGACGTTGCGGCAGCGGGTGTTTCCGCAGCGGGCGAAGGCGATCATCGACCTCTCGATGTCGGACCAGCACAAGGCGATGCGCGACCTCGCCGAGGTGCTCACGACGGACCGCGAGGCGACGGCGTGCGTGCGGCGCCTGGGCATCGACTGGGCGGTGGCGCACCTCGTGGCGCACCTCGATCCGTACCAGCGGGCCGTGCGGTCGAGCGACGGGCGCGCGCTGAGCACCGACGCCGAGGATTTTCACGCGGCCCTCACGCGGCTGGCGGTGAAGGTCACGGCGCTCCACGAAGACGACGCCGAGCTGCGTCGCGCGGTGCTGGGGCCCTACGAGGTCGAGCTCGCCGCGCAGCAGCAGGAGGAGCGCGACGCCCGCAAGCGCCAGGCGGCGAAGCGCAGCGAGGATCCGACGAAGTAGCCCCCGCGTGGCCATCGCCATGGGTGGCCCGGGGGTGGTACTCGGAGCGCCGTCCCTCTCGACGGAGTCGCTCCCGATGATGCGCGTGCTCGTGCTGTTCAGCGTGGCCCTGGTCTCGACGATGCCCGGCATGGGCATCGCGGCGCTCTACCTCCGTGCGCAGAAGATCGAAGCGCCCGAAGGCGTGGTGCGCACCTTCATGAAGACGGCGCCGATCGCGCTGCGCATCGTGGTGCTCGCGCTGAACTTCTTCGTGTTCACCTTCGTGTACGGCTTCGTGCGCAACGCGCTCGTGCAGGCGGGCTCGTAGCCTCCACGCTGACGGAGCGTGCGCGCGCTCAGCGGCCGAAGAGCGAGCGGCCGGTCATCGCGTCGGGCTGACGCAATCCCATCATCGCGAGCATCGTGGGCGCCACGTCGCAGATGCGTCCGTGGTGCAGGGCCACCTTGCGGCCGTCGTCTTCGCCGCGCACGAGCCACAGCGGAACCGGGTTCAGCGTGTGCGCCGTGTGGGGCTGGTGCGTCACCGGGTCGATCATCGTCTCGCAGTTGCCGTGGTCGGCCGTGACGATCATCGCGCCGCCCATGTCGAGCACCGCGCGCGTGAGCTCGCCGAT
This sequence comes from uncultured Myxococcaceae bacterium, assembly GCA_945952225.1. Taxonomy (GTDB): domain Bacteria; phylum Myxococcota_A; class Polyangia; order Polyangiales; genus CAISKJ01. The sequence goes on along the minus strand of CAMFHP010000023.1, from coordinate 82,322 downwards.
GCCGCGGTCGACGGTCTCGACCGCCGTGATGGCCGCGTCGAGCACGCCCGTGTGGCCCACCATGTCGGGGTTCGCGTAGTTCACCAGCACGAAGTCGTAGCGGCCGCTGCGGATCGCTTCGACCGTCGCCAGCGTCACCTCGGGCGCGCTCATCTCGGGCTTCTTGTCGTAGGTCGCCACGTCGCGCGGACTCGGGATCAGCTTGCGCTCCTCGCCCGCGTAGGGCGCCTCGCGGCCGCCGTTGAAGAAGTAGGTCACGTGCGCGTACTTCTCGGTCTCCGCGCACCGGAACTGCCCCAGGCCCGCCGCCGACACCACCTCGGGAAACAGGTCGGGATAGCTCACCTTCGGGTACGCCACGGGCAACGCCAGCGTCGGGTCGTACTGGGTCATGCACGCGTACTCGGCGAAGCGACGGGGCGCGCCGCGGTCGAAGAAGCTGAACTCCTGCGCGGTGAGCGCGAGCGAGATTTCGCGCGCGCGGTCGGGGCGGAAGTTGAAGAACAACGCCGTGTCGCGCGCGTGGGCCAGACCCGTGTAGTCACCCAGCACGCAGGGCTCCACGAACTCGTCGCCCTGGCCGCGCTGGTACGAAGCCGCGAGGGCCTCGCGCCACGTCGCCACGCGCGGGGCGTCGGCGTTCACGATGGCCTTCCACGCGCGCTCGACGCGCTCCCAGCGCTGGTCGCGGTCCATGGCGTAGTAGCGGCCCGAGAGCGTCGCGATCTCGCCGCGTCCGCGGAGGTGACCGTCGAGGCGCGCGAGGAACTCTTCGGCGCTCCGCGGAGGCGTGTCGCGGCCGTCGAGAAACGCGTGCACCTTCACCCCGACGCCCGCGGCCGACACCGTGTCGATGAGCGCGAGAAGGTGCTCCAGCGAGCTGTGCACGCCGCCGTTGGAGACGAGCCCGAGCAGATGCACCGCGCCGCCATTCGACTTCGCGCGCGTCACCACGTCGCCGATCACCGGGTTCTTCGCGAGGCTCCCGTCGGCCACGGCCACGTCGATGCGCGAGATGTCCATCTGCGCGATGCGTCCGGCGCCGAAGTTCAGGTGCCCCACCTCGCTGTTGCCCATCTGCCCGGGGGGCAGTCCCACGTCGGGTCCGCTCGCGGAGATGAGCGTCGTGGCGAAGCGCTCGCTCAGCCGCGTGAGGTTGGGCGTGCGCGCCATCAGCACCGCGTTGGCGTCGCGGTCCGCGCGCTCGCCGAAGCCGTCGAGGATCACCAGCACCATCGGCTTCGGACGCGTTCCGTGGAAGGCAGTCATGTCGCAGCGTTCTCCGTGGGGGTGGGCTGCACCGCAGCCCGAAGCGCGGCCCGGAGCGCGTCGAGCTCCGCCGCCGTGAGGGCCTCGTCGCCGTAGCGCGCGGCCATGTACCGCTGGGCCACCCGCAGCGCGAGGGGCGCGAAGGGGTCACGCCGACGCTCCAGATCGCGCGCGAAGGCCAGCGGCGAGCGGCTCGACGGGCGCGACGTTCCGCGCGTCGAGAGGGCGTCGTCGAGGGCGCGCGCGAGCTCCTGCGCGTCGCGCACCGCGGGGGTGCGAGGGCCGAGGGCATCGCCGCGCCGCGCCGTCTGCCACTGGCGGATCTGCCAGAGCAGCACGGCCATCGCGAGGGCGAATCCGCCCACCACCACCACACCGCGCAGCGGGAGCGACGGCGACGCGCCACCGCGACGCGCCGACGCCGCAGGGCCCGACGCGCGCGGGCGCCGATGGGCGACGTAGTACTGCCAGACCTCCTGCGCGATGCGGGTCTGGTCTTTGAGGTCGAAGTCGACGACGTAGCGACGCCAGCGCACGCGCGCGGCCTCGATCATCGCGTCGACCTCGGCGAGCACGCCCGAGCGGTACGTGCCCGGTCCGCCCACGGCGGGCGTCGGATCGAAGGTCACCCATCCCTGCTGCGGGTCCCACACCTCGACCCACGAGTGCGCGTCGCCCTGGTGCACTTCGTAGAAGCGTCCGTAACGGTTGTAGGTGCCGCCGAGAAAGCCCGTCACGTTGCGCGTCTCGACGCCCTGCGTGCGGAGCAGCACGGCCATCGCCGTCGAGAAGTACTCGCAGTGCCCCGCGCGCGAGCGGAAGAGAAAATCTTCGAGGGGGTTCTGCGCCGCGCCGCTCTCCAGACGCAGGGTGTAGCGGTAGCGCTGCGAGAGGTGTCGCTCCACGGCGCGCGCCGCTTCGAGGGAGCCGTGCGTGCCGCGCACGATCTCGGCGGCGAGGTCGGCCACGCGCGGCGAGAGGTCGGGCGGTAGCTGCGTGTAGCGCGCGTGAAAGCGCTCGGGGCGCTCGCCGAGGAGCCTCCGCGAGATCGACGTGGCGTGCGTGTGCGGCCCCACGAAGGTCACGTACGTGAGCCCCGTCTCGTCGCCGCTCGGGTAGCGCACGCCGTCGTCGCGGTCGACGGTGAGGTCGGGGTAGCGCGCCACGCCGGCCTGAAAGCGCGCGTCGATCTGGAGCCCCACGGCGCCTTCGAGAATGGGCACCACGGGCGGATCGAGGGGGTCGAGGGTGATGCGGAAGGTCTGGTCCGAGCCCACGCGGGGCATGCGGAGGAGGGTGTAGTGATTGCCCGCGCGCTCGACGCGCACGGCGTCGGCGCGGTTGGGGTCCGAGCGCGTCCAGCCGCGGCCCGTGTAGCGGTCGAAGCTCGCGCCGCGGAGGCGGAAGGTGCGCAGCGGCGGCGGTTCGAGGCCGAGGTCCGAGGGCTCGACGCGCAGCACGATCGTGGGGTCGTTGCGAATGGTGCCGTGACCCCGGAGGTCGACGGTCGCGCCGAAGCCCGCCACGGCGTTCTCACCGCGCGTGCGCACCGAGAGGATCCCGAGCCCGATGCGCGGGAACATCACGAAGATCACCGCGGTGAGTAGAAAGATCGGCAGCGCGAGCAGCGACGATCCGACGAGCAGACCCGGCCCCACCACGCGCCGCGACCGGAGGATGCGCGCCACGTCGATGGGCACGCCCGCACGACCCGCGCGCGCGTCGGCGAGGTAGTTGCCCTCGATCTCGCGGCGCAGGTGACCGAGCGTCATGGCCCACGGGGTCGCCACCACGAAGCCGAAGAAGCACAGCGCGTAGGAGAGACCGCCGCCGAGCACCGTCGCCGCGATGAGCTGAAGGAGCGCGAGCACGGTGATCTGCTGGTAGTCGCGCGCGCTGCGCCGCGTGGCGAGCTTCATGATCTGGAGCAGCGAGGCGAACTCGACGATCGCGAGCAGGAGCTCGGCGTCGAAGAACACGTAGCGCGCGCACTGCACCACGAAGGCCGCGACGATCGCGACGTTCCAGCCCTTGTGGTAGCGCTCGCTCGCGAGCAGGTCGCCCTCGGCGAACCAGGTCACGCACACGCCCAGGGCGATGACCGCCACGCTGCTCGTCGGAAGCTCTCCGCCGGAGCCCAGCGCCACGAGGCCCAGCACGGCCAGCGTGTACGCCGAGAACTTGTGCACCTGCGAGAACCTCACGCCGCGCCCTCCTTCACCACGACGGGCGCGCTCCCCTCGGCGGGCTCCTCGGGCACCGCGGGCTCGGGCGGCAGCAGCGCGAGGAACGACAGCACCCGATCGGCCGCCTGCGACGACGGCCGCGCGGTGACCGCCTTCGGCATCTCGGCCCGCACGCGCTCGGCCACGAGGTGCACCACGGCCCCGTCACGGAGCGCCTGGAGCGCCACCCACGCCACCCGTCGGATCTCGTCTTCGATGCGCGCCAGCGACTCGCGCGAGGGGCTCGTTCCGTCGGGTCCGTTGGCCACGTCGATGCGCACGGCGCGGGCGCCCTCGCGGCGTCGCTCGCGGGCGATGGGCCGGTCGAGCGCCGCGGTCTTGGGCCAGTGGATGTCGCGCAGGGGGTCTCCCTCGACGAGCTCGCGCACGCCGTCGACCTCGCCGGTTCCGCGCTCCTCGCGGGTGATGAGATCGCCCTGGGCGAGCGCGGGCGGCGCGCCGTGGAGCGTGCGCATCGGCGAGGGGTACACCACCTGCTCCTCGGGCATGTCGACCTCGCGCCACTTCTCGAAGAGCCCGAAGGGAAAGCGCGTCGCCACGCGAAGACACAGGTAGCGCTCCACACCGCGCACGGGCGCCACCCGTCGGTACGCCGCCGTCTGCCGCGCCCCCGCGCTGACCTTCAGGAAGTAGCAGCGCTTGTCGGTGCGCCGCCCCTCGATGCGGTCTTCGACCTCGATGGAGTAGCTCGGCGCGTAGCGCTTCGCGTTGTGCACCTCGATCTCGATGAGCGTCGACGTGCCCGCGTAGGCGCGGCGCGGGAGCTTGCGGCGAAACTCCAGCCCCCGCAGCGCGATCTCCGACAGCACGCCCGAGAGGATCACCAGCGAGAGCAGCAGCCCCAGCACGAGGTAGAGCAGGTTGTTGCCCGTGTTCACCGCGGCGAAGCCCACGCCGATGGTGACGCCCACGAAGATCTTGCCCTCGCGCGTGAAGCGCAGCCGCCGCGGGGGTCGGCCCATGCGCGTGAGGGTGAATCGCAGGTGCGCGAGGAGCGCGCGGAGGTTCGCTGGAGTCGTCGGCCGCGCGGGCATCGGCCACGTAGCATGGAGGCACCGAGGGCCCCGTGACCAGAGGCTTCGCGTGCCGAACGCGCGGGGTTCTCAGCGCCGCCCCGTCGGCCCTAGGCTCCCGCGTTGCGATGAGCGACGACTTCCGCCCCGTGTCTCCGCGTGTGGTGCCCCGCTTCGCGGGCGTGAGCACCTTTCTGCGACTCCCGCTCCACGACGACCCGCGCGACGTCGACGCGATGATCGTGGGCGCGCCCTTCGACGGCGGCACGAGCTTTCGCCCCGGCGCGCGCTTCGGTCCGCGCGGCGTTCGCACGGCCAGCGCCCTCACCCGAGGCTTTCACCCCGACGCGGGCCTCGACCTCTTCGACCACCTCCGCTGCGCCGACGGCGGCGACGTGGCGTGCATCCCCATGAGCGTCGCGCGCTCCCTCGACGCGATCGAAGCGCGGGCCCACGAGATCGCCGCGGCGGGTGCGATCCCCGCGTTCGTGGGCGGCGACCACACGTGCTCGCTCGGCGTGCTGCGCGCCCTCGCGAAGGTTCACGGGCCGCTCGGGCTCGTGCACTTCGACGCCCACTCCGACACCTACGGCCCCGCGTGGGGTGTGGATCCGCACCACGGCACGGTGTTTCGCAACGCCGTCGAAGAGGGTCTCCTGCGCCCGAAGGAGGTGCTCCAGATCGGCATTCGCGGCCCCTTCGGCACGCGCGACGACCTCACCTTCGCGCGCGACGCGGGCTTCACCATCGTGAGCGCCGAGCAGGTGCATCGGAACCTCGACGCGGTGATCGCGCGCATCGCCGATCTCGCGTGTGAGAGGCCCTTCTACGTGTCCTTCGACGTCGACGCGGTGGACCCGAGCATGGCCCCGGGCACGGGCACGCCGGTGCCGGGCGGCATCTTCTCGTGGCAGGCCCTCGCCCTCGTGCGCGCCACGCGACACCTCCGCGTCGTGGGCTGCGACGTGATGGAGGTCTCGCCCGATCTCGACCTCAACGGGATCACGTCGCTCCTCGCGGCCAACGTGCTCGCGGAGACCCTCGCGGCCGTCGCGAGCTACCGCGCCTCGCGGAGCGCGTCGGCGAGCGCCACGTAGTCGTCGAGGGTGTTGTAGGCCTGCGCCGAGACGCGCAGCACACGGCGCGACGCCTCGGGCCACGCGGTCACCGGCGCCTCGATGCGGTGGGCCTTGAAGAGCCAGGCCTGGAACGGGTCCATCACCGCGGTGGGGGGCACGTCGGGGGTCACGAGGCGCGCGGGGAGTTCGACGGCGGCCATGGAGCCGAGCATCGAATCGGGCGCGGGTGCTTCAACATCGAGGGCCGCGCAGAGCAGGTCGCGCGCGCGAATCGCGAGGTCGTGGTTGTGCGCGCGGAGGGCCGTCCATCCGCCGGGGAAGAGCTCGCCCATCACGCGCAGCGCGTCGGGCACGGCGAGGAAGGCCGTGGGGTCGGCGGTGCCCGTCCAGTCGGCTTCGAGGCGGAAGCGCGAGCGGTCGGTGCGGCGCGAGTTGGCGCCGTGGCTGATCGCGAGGGGGCGCACCGCGGGCTGCAGATCGCGGCGCACGTAGAGGAACGCGGCGCCCTTGGGGGCGCACACCCACTTGTGCAGATTGCCCGTGTAGAAGGCCGCGCCGAGCGCATCGAGGTCGAGGGGGAGCATGCCCGGCGCGTGGGCTCCGTCGACGAGGGTCTCGACACCGCGTGCGCGGAGCATCGGCACCAGGCGCTCGACGGGGAGGATGAGGCCCGACTGGCTGGTCACATGGTCGATGAGCAGCAGCCGCGTGCGGTCGGTGACGCGGGCCATGATGGGCTCGATCACGTCGTCGTCGCCGCGGAGGGGAAAGGGCACGCGCACGCGCACCACGCGGGCTCCGGCGCGGTCGGCGACGGCGTCGAGGGCGTTCGCGCAGGCGTTGTACTCGTGGTCGGTCACGAGGAGCTCGTCGCCGGGCGCGAGGGCGAGCGCGCGCAGGGCGGTGTTCACGCCCGCGGTGGCGTTGGGCACGAACGCGAGGTCGTCGGAGGACGCGCGGAGAAAGGCGCCGAGCGCGTCGCGGGCGCCGTCGCAGAGGGCCTCCCAGTCGCGCACGAAGAACTGCATGGGGTTGTGTTCCATGCGTTCGCGGAGGCGCTGCTGCGCGTCGAGCACGGGGCGCGGCGTGGCCCCGAAGGAGCCGTGGTTCAGGTAGCGAACGGAGGGGTCGAGGCACCAGAGGGTGCGCGGAGCAGGCGGGTCGGAGCGCATCGTCGGAGGGGTCGCGACGTTCGCACGAGAACGGTGACGGGGGGAAACGGTTGCCTGTACGATCGCGCGCCGTGAAGACCCGGATGATGCTCGGGACGGCGGCCCTCGCCTGTGCGGCCTCGCTCGGATGCTGGAGCGACCTCGACGACGTGGCGGGAGAGAACATCCCGCTCACGGCCAACGTGCAGACCGACTGGCGCGACGAGGTGATCTACCAGCTCCTCGTCGACCGCTTCGAAGACGGCGACACGTCGAACGACCTCCGCATCGACCGCACGTCGCTCGGGCGGTACCAGGGCGGCGACTGGCAGGGCGTGATCAACCGCATGGGCTACCTCAAGCAGCTCGGCGTCACGACCCTGTGGATCTCGCCCATCGTGCGGAACGTCGACACCGACGCGGGCTTCGACGCCTACCACGGCTACTGGGCGTCGGACCTGACGCTGTTGAACCCGCACTTCGGCGACCTCGCCACGCTCCGTCGCATGGTGCGTGTGGCCCACGAGAACGGGATCAAGGTGATCCTGGACATCGTGACCAACCACATGGGCCAGATGTTCTTCTACGACGTGAACAACAACGGTCGGCCCGATGAGTTCATCGAGGGCTCGGGGCCCGACTATCCGTACCGCAACCCCGGAGGCCTCGGGTCGACGCTGCGCCGCGTGACCGAGTACGACCCGGACTACAACGTTCGCGGTCCCGTGCAGGCCTTCACGTCGCTCGGTCCCGCGGGCGATGCGCCGGTGGTGTTTCTCAACAACCCGGACATCTTTCGCGTGCCGCCGCGGACGGACATCCTCCCGTCGCAGTCGATTCTCGCGCGGCCCGAGGGCTACCACCGCCGCGGGCGCATCACGGCCTACGACAACGTCGACTCGCAGCCCGGCGAGCAGGTGCTCCTCGGTGACTTTCCCGGCGGCCTGAAGGACGTGGCGACGGAGCGCGAAGACGTGCGCCGCGCGATGGTCGAAGCGTACTGGCGCTGGGTGCGCATGCTCGACCTCGACGGGTTTCGCATCGACACGCTCAAGCACGTCGACCACGGATTCTGGCAGTACTTCGCGTCGAACATCCGCCGCCTCGCCAACGCCGCGGGCAAGCGGAACTTCTTCATGTTCGGCGAGGCCTTCGACGGCGACAGCCGCCTCGTGGGCTCGTACACGAACCCCAACGAGATGGACTCCGTCTTCTACTTTCCGCAGAAGTACCGGGTCTTCGACAACATCTTTCAGTGCGGCGACGGCAACACGAGCGACCTCGAAGGGCTGCTCCGCGACCGTCAGAACGACTACAGCGGCACACCGCAACCGAACGGCGTCGGCGTGGCCCCGCGGCAGCTTCTCGTGAACTTCATGGACAACCATGACGTGTCGCGATTCCTCTACGGAATGAACCCCACGGTGGCGTCGGACATCGCCCGCGGGGGACGCGCGTGCAGCTCGCCGGTGGTCGACATTCGCAACCCCGCCGACGTCGAGCGCTTCCGCCCGCGCCTCCACGCCGCCCTCGCGTACCTGCTCACCGAAGACGGGATCCCGTGCGTGTACTACGGCACGGAGCAGGACTTCCGCGGCGGCAACGACCCGTCGAACCGCGAGCGCCTCTGGGACACGGGCTTTCCCACCGCGGAGCGCCGCGCGAACAACACGGTCAGCACCTTCGGCTGGACGCGCCGACTCATCCGACTGCGCCAGAACTACCAGGCGCTCCGTCGCGGCTCCATGGCCCTGCGCTGGACCACCACGCACACGGGCTCGGAGCAGGACGCGGGCATCATGGCCTTCGAACGCGTCGACGGATCGAACTACGCGCTGGTGGTCATTCACGCGCGCGACGGCATGGCCGAGACCAGCGCCGACCGCGCGGGGGGCGCGCCCATGATGGTCACCGCCGCGCCGGGCACCGAGCTCGTCGACGTGCTCGCCGAGACCCCGCGCTCGATCACCGTGGGCAGCGGCGGCACCGCGGTGATCCCGATGGGTCCGTGGCAGGCGTCGGTGTTCGTGCCGCGCGCGCAAGTGCGCCCGTGACGCGCCCCTTCGCGACCGCGCTTCTCGTTCTGGGGAGCGCGACGATCGCGTGTGCAGGTCGCGCCCGCGTGGTGCCTCCGATGCCCGCGTGCACCACCGCCGAACAGCCCGGACTCACCTCCCGCGCCCTCACCTGGAACGGCCACGGCTGGGGCGCGCTCGTGGCCGACAACGGCACGGTGTTCCTCCGCGAGTTCACGGTCGACGGCGCGCCCTCGGGTGATCGTGTGGCCCTCGTCGACGCGCCCGCGGCCCCCGCGCGCCTCTCCCTCGCATGGAGCAACGACGGCTACGTGGCCGCCGTCGCGCCGCACCACGGCGACGCGCCCACGCAGCTCTTCGCGGTTCGCAACGGACGCACCGACGGCGAGGCCTACGCCCTCGACGACCGCTACGTCGGCGATCCGCGGCTCGTGGCGCGCGACGACGGCTCGACGCCCGCGGCGATGCTCACCGAAGACGACCGCGGCGTGACGAGCCTGCGCCTCGTGGCCCGCGATGGCGCGCCGGGCGAGGCCCATCGGTGTCCGCCGGGCGTCACACCGCGCGCGGTGGTCGCGTGGGGAGAGGGCTTTCGCGCGCTGCGTGTGGGCGCCGATCCGTCGACGGGCGAGGCCCGCGGGGTCGACCTGGTGTCGCTCGATGCGCGCTGCGCGGTGCAGTGGCAGACGCGGCTCTACGACGGCGTGCTCGTGGGCGCGGTGCATGCGCTCGCGGTCGATGCGCGGGGCGCGGTCGCGGCCTTCGAAGCGCGCGACGACGGAACGTGGATCGCGGGTGTCGACCACGGGGGCGCGGTGCGCATCCGTCCTCGGCGGATGGAGCGTCAGGCGCACGACCCCGAGGTGTTCGCGCAGAGCGATGGGAGCGGGCGGCGGCACGGCATCGTGGTGGTGGCCGTGCGCACGATCGAGACGGGCGATCGGCTCGAAGCGTGGCGCCTCGACGCCGAGGGACTGCTGCGAGACACGCACACCGTCGCCACTTCGAACGACGTGCAGGTGCGCGCGGCGGTGGGCGATCCGTGGGGCGGCGGGCTCGTGGCCTTCACGCGCGCGGAGTCGGCGCGGGCCGAGGTGCTCGCGGGGTTCTTCGCGAGGGTGTGTCCGTAGCGGACGCCCCGGTGCGGCGTATTTTTTCTTCGCGCGACGGGGGAACCTCGCGCGCACACGGCCTGTCAGTGACCTCCACGCGCGCCCCGCACGGCCACGTCGTTCACGCGACGGCGGCCACGCGACGGCGGCGCCCAGGAGGATACGACCATGACCGAACGCGCCCGCGAGGCCGGGGCGATGACCCGCGCCATGTCTTCGAAGCAGCCGCTGGAGCACCTCGAACGTGTGCTCCGCATCGGGGTGTTGCAGGGGGCGAGCTCCATCGAGGAGCGCACGGTGAAGACCCGCGAGACCGTGAGCGCGGGCACCACGGAGCGCGCGACGCTCGTGGTCTCGTCGAAGGATTTTCCCTCGCACGTCGAGCTGTTCACCGTGCGCGGCGGTCGGTGGCACCTGGTGATTCCGTCGGGCGCCGAGGTGCGTGTGGCGCTGCGGGGCGAGGTGCACACGGCCGAGAGCCTTCGCGCGAAGGGCCTCGCGAAGCCCGAGGGCGCGGCCACGGTGCTCCCGCTCGATGACAGCGCGCGGGGCAAGCTCTCGCTCGCCGGGGTGACCTTTCTCTTTCAGTTCGCGCCCGCGCCGCCGACCGCGCCGAAGGCCCAGATTCCGCAGAGCCTCCGCGCGAGCCTCACGCGCGAAATCGACTGGCGCTACCACAGCGCGCTCGCGGGCTTTCTCTCCCTCGCCCTCGGCGCGATGACCTGGGTGGAGTACGGCTACGACCCCATCGTTGACGACCGCGCCGACCTGCTGGAGTACGTGGCCCGCCGCATCCACATGGCCCCGCCCGACGACAGCACCCCCGCGGAGCCGCGCGAGGCCGCCGCGGCGCCCGCGGACACCTCCGACACGCGCGCGCCGTCGCCCCGCAGCGACGCGCCGCACACGCGCCCGACGCCCTCGCACACCCCGTCGAACACCGCCGCGAACGCGCCCTCGCAGAGCCACGTCGCGCAGGCCGCCGCGCGCGCCGCCGAGGCCGCTGCTGCCGTCGAACGCGCGCTGAACGCCGACTTCGCCGCGCTCACCACCACGGCCGCGATGCCCGGCAGCGCGCGCGAGCAGCTCCAGAACGGAACGCTCATGGGCGGCACCGCGGAGGACCTTCGCAACGTGCACGGCGTGAGCACCACGGGCACGACGCTCGCGCGTCCTTCGCTCACCGCGCAGGCCCACGGGCTCCCGGGCTCGCAGACCCTCGGACGCCCGCAGACCCTCGCCACCCACGACGCGCCGGGCACCGGGAATCTCACGGGCCCCGTGGGTCCGCGGCGTCCGCCGACGATCGATCCCGACCCGCCGAGCACCGACACCTGCGAGGGCGACGCGGGCGCCGTCGCGCGGGTGCTGCGGGGCAACCTCGGCGGCATCCGTTCGTGCTACGAGCGGGCCGCGCGCACGAACCCGACCCTCGCGGGCAGGCTCGTGGTGCACTTCACCGTCGGCGAGTCGGGACGGGCGATCAACGCCAGCGTGCGCGGCGTCGACCCCGAGCTCGATGCGTGCGTCGAGCGCGCCGTGGGGCGGCTGGTGTTCCCGGCCCCGGCGTGTGGGGCCGCGGAGTTCGAGTACCCGGTGACCGTCGGCCCGGCAGAGTAGGCGACACAGTCGTCAAAACACGCGCGCCGGGGTCTTGCGGTGGCCTCGGCGACCGTGTTACCAACCGCACCCCCTTTCACAGGGATACCATTGTCCGCTTTCCCCTCTACAGATCGAGGAACACGCAAATGGCTTCGCAGTCCCCGCTCGCTCAGGTGAAGACCCTCGCCGGCTCCAAGAAGGAACTCGTGGAGAAGGTCCGCGCCCTCGCCACGGAGAAGTTCTGGATCGACCGTACGAAGAGCCCCAAGGCCCTCGAGCGCCTGTCGAACACCAAGCTCGTGCGCCTTCACAGCGTGCTCTCCGAGGCGTCGAAGCGCTTCGGTTCGCGCGCTGACATCATCGAAGCCGTCGCCAAGGCCGAAGGCCACGGCAAGGACGGCGACTACAAGAAGTCGCTCGAGAAGCACCCGCTCCCCCGCCTCCTGGACCAGCTCCAGAGCGCCGAGCGTCGTGCGAAGCGCGCCGCTGCCAAGAAGGCCTGATCGTCCGTCCGTCTGCGCGTGTCCCTCGCGAGGCTCTTCGAACTTCTCGAAGGCTTCGACGCCCGATCGCTCCCGCTCCATCCCACGCTGCGCCCCGCGGAACTCCGCGCGCGCGTCTGCGACCGCTTCGACCCGTCGTCACCGCGCGCCCTCGACGCCCTCGTCGACGACGCCTTCGCGCTGCTCTCCGCGGGCCTGACGCACAGCACCCACCCCCGACACTTCGGGCTGTTCAACCCCACAACGCACGACGCCTCCGTGGCCGCCGATGCCCTCGTGGCGCGGTTCAATCCGCAGCTCTCCGTGCGCCAGGCCGCGCCCGTCGCGTGGGAGATGGAGCAGCGCGCGCTCACGCTCCTCGCCGACCGCGCGGGCCTCGGGGCGCTCACCGCGCGGAGCTTCACCACGGGCGGCGCCGAGGCCAACCACACGGCGCTCCTCGCGGCCCTCGCGCGGGCGCTGCCGACGTGGCGTGACGACGGCCTCGTGGGCAGCAACGTGCGGCCCGTGGTGTACGCCTCGACGGAGGCCCACGGCTCCATCGAGAAGGCCGTCGTGGCCTGCGGGCTGGGTCGCACGGCGCTGCGAAGAATCCCCGTCGACGGCGCGTGCCAGATGCGCGTGCGCGCGCTCCGCGAGTGCATCGACCGCGACCGCGCGCAGGGGATGGTTCCGCTCCTCGTGGTGGGCACGGCGGGCACCACGTCGGCGGGCGCCCTCGATCCGTTGCGTGCGCTCGGCGAGGTCGCGCGGGAGCACGGCGCGTGGTTCCACGTCGACGCGGCGTGGGGCGGTCTCGCGCTGTTGTCGTCGACGCATCGGGGTGTGCTCGACGGCCTCGCCGACGCCGACTCGGTGACCTGGGACGCGCACAAGTCACTCCCGGTGGCCATGGGCGCGGGGATGCTCTTCTGCCGCCACGGCGACGCCCTGCGCGCGGCCTTCTCCGTCGACGCGCCCTACATGATGCGCGACGACGACGCGCACGCGCAGCCGTACCTCACGTCGCTCCAGTGGTCGCGTCGACTCGCGGGGCTCAAGGTGCTGCTCACGCTCGCGACGCTCGGATGGGATGCGATCGAGGCCAAGGTCGACGGACAGTTCGCGCTCGCCGACCGACTGCGCGCGGGGCTCGTCGCGCGGGGCTTCGAAGTGGTGAACCGCACGCCGCTGCCGGTGGTGTGCTTCCGCCACGCGACGCTGCGCGATCGTGCGGTGAAGCCCGTGCTGCGCGCGGTGTGGGCCTCGGGGGCCGCGTGGATCTCGGAGACGCGCCTCGACGGCCGCGTGGCGTGTCTGCGCGCGTGCGTGACGAACACCGAGAGCACGGCCGACGACGTCGACGCGCTGCTCGACGCGCTCAGCGCTGCGACGGGGTGATCGCGAGGGGCGCGGGTTCGAGCTCGCGCTCGCGGTCGCCGAGGTAGCGCGCGGCCAGACGCAGGAGCGCGCCGCGGTCGATGGGCTTCGTGAGGTAGTCGTCGCAGCCCGCGTCGAGGCAGCGCGTGCGGTCGTCGGCCATCGCGTGTGCGGTGAGCGCCACGACGGGGTGCGCGTAGCCCTCGCGACGGAGCGTGCGCGTGGCCTCGTAGCCGTCCATCTCGGGCATCTGCATGTCCATGAGGATGAGGTCGAAGGGCTCGGGCTGCGCGTGCACGCGGTCGAGCGCGAGGCGGCCGTTCTCGGCGAGGGAGACCGTCGCGCCCGCCGTCTCGAGAATGATCGACAGGAGCTTCTGGTTCACCGCCACGTCTTCGACCACGAGCACCGTGCCCCGGAGCTTCGGCAGCAGCGCGGGCACGGGGCGGGTGATGTCCGCCGACGAGAGCGATCCCGGCGAGCGCATCGCCACGCCGGTGAGCGGCCCCGTGTCGATGGTGAGCGTGAAGGTGCTTCCCTCGCCCGGACGGCTCTGCACCGTGATCTCTCCGCCGAGGAGGGCCGCGAGGCGCTGCGAGATCGAGAGCCCGAGGCCCGTGCCGCCGAAGCGCCGCGTGGTGGAGCTGTCGGCCTGCGAGAAGGGCTGAAAGAGCCGCGCGATCTCGTCGTCGGTGAGGCCCACGCCGGTGTCGCGCACGTCGAAGCGCATGCGCGGGCGCGCGCTCTCGGGGGCCTCGCAGCGCACCTCGATCGAGACCGATCCGCGGCGCGTGAACTTCACTGCGTTGCTCAGGAGGTTGAGCAGGATCTGCCGCAGGCGCGTGGGGTCGGTGGTGATGCGCTCGGGCAGCGGCGTGGCCTCGACCAGCGAGAGTGCGAGGCCCATCGACTCGGCGCGCGGACGGATGAACGCCATCACGTCGGTGAGGATCGCGTGCGGTCGACACGCGATGGCCTCGACGCGCATGCGTCCCGCTTCGAGCTTCGAGAGGTCGAGCACGTCGTCGAGGAGCGAGAGCAGGTGCTCGCCGTTCTTGCGGATGGTGCGCGCGTGCTCCTCGCGCAGCGCGGCGCCGAGGTCGTCGGCGATGAGCAGGTCGGCGTAGCCCAGCACCGCGTTCATGGGCGTGCGGATCTCGTGGCTCATGTTCGCGAGGAACTCGCTCTTGAGCCGCGCGGCTTCGAGGGCCGCGTCGCGCGCGTCGGCGAGCTCGCGCGACTGCTCGACGATCACCGCCTCGCGGGCCATCACGGCCTGCACGTGGGCCTGCACGATGCGGAGGTACGTGCGCGCGAAGAGCATCACGCTCACCACCAGCGAGACCTGGTTGAGGAACGATCCGACGCGCGAGAGGTGGGTCTCGGGCGCGATGTGCACCACGAGCTCGGAGAGGTGCAGCCCCGCGATGGCCAGCACCGCGCCCACCGACCACACGAAGCCCTCGCGCAGCCCGCCGATGTGCACGGCGATGAGCGGCAGCAGCGCGAAGAACCACACGCCCGGCGCCTGCGACTGGCCGTTGAGCGTGCAGACCGAGAAGAGTCCTGCCGTCGCGAGGCAGAGCGCAACGTGCCCCCAGGCCATCACGTCGGCGGAGCGCAGCGTGCCGGCGCGCTCGCGGGCCCCGAACGCGCGGGAGAGGTAGCGCCAGAGCGCCCACGCGAGCACGCACATCACGAAGTCGACGGAGGCGTTGCTGCGACTGCCGCCGATCCAGTAGGCCACACCGAAGGCGGCCCACACCCACACGCTCACGCGGGTGATCTGCAGCAGCCCCCGCGCAGACATCGGCGCGGTGCTCGCGGTGGTCGTCAGCGTCTCGGGCTTCTCGGGCTCGCTCGTCGACACGCTCTCGTGCTCCGGGGACAAAACGCGGGGCGCCTTGCGTGGCGCGTGCCGCGACACCCCTCACGGTCGTTGGTATCACAGCCCGCCGCGGTCCAGAGCGGAGCAGTGTGCGTCCGCGATCTGGTCAGCGCGCGAGGAGCGCCACGAGCGCGAGCAACGTCGCGACCGCTGCCACGGCCCAGGGCATCCACGCGCGACGGCGCATCGCGCGCTCCTCGGATGCGACGCGCACGGCGGTGTGCCCCACCGCACGCGCACACGCCGCGTACGGCACGGCCTGCGCCCGCTGCACGAGCGACGAAGCCCCGAGGAGGTCGCCCGCATCGAGGCGCTGCGCGGCCTGCGCGGCGAGGCGTTCCCCCAGGGAGGCCGCGAGCCGCTCGGCGCCCGCGTGGTCGGGTTCGAGGGCCGCGAGCTGCGTGAGGCGCTCGGCGCAACGTTCATCGCGGTTGCGCTCGAAGGCCGCGCGGGCCTCTTCGAAGAGCGCCCACGGAGACCGACTCGCGAGGCGCGCGCCCACGTGCCGCTCCACCTCGACGAGCTGCGCCACGCACCCGGGATCACGGAGCCGTCGGGCCATCGCCGCGAGCTCACGCGCCTCGAAGGGCTCGCCGCGCATCGCCACGCGCAGCACCGCTGCGGCCAGTTCGCGCTGCATCGCGCGGGCGTTCGGGTGGTCTCCGTCGAGCTCCTGCGCCGCGAGGAGCGCGTCGGCCGCGGCGCGCAGGGCCTCCTCGTCGAGCGCGCGTCGGGCGCTGTCGAGGAGCGCGTCGAGCTTGCGCTGCCGCGGGGATCCGTCGGCGTGCACCCGATCGCGCGCGCCCCACACCCACACCGTGTACTCGTCGCCGTCGATGCGGCACCGCGCTTCGAACACCGGGTTGCGCCGCACCACGAGCCGCTGGCGCGTCGCGCGCTGTCCGTCGCCCGCGCGCTGCGCCTCGTCGGCGAGCAGTTGCGCCGCCGCCGCGCCCAGCGCCTCATGGGGAATCTCTCGCGCGAGCTCGTACGGATCGAGCGCCGCGGCCTCGACGTGCACCACGGGCTGCGCCTCGGCCTCGCGCGGCTCCATGGCCAGGGCCAGCGCTTCAGGGAGCCCCGCGCGCACCGAGGCCACCGCGGCCACGCCCTCGTAGCGCTGCACCACGGCGACGCGCTCCGTGAGCTGACCGAGCCCGCGGCACTTCACGCACGACACCGTGCGACGGCCCTGACACCGCGCGCAGGGCACACGCCCGAACGCGCACGCGCCGCAGGGCTGCTCGCGGCGTCCGTCGCAGCCCGCACATCGCACGGGCCCCCGCGCGCCCGGAACCTCGCCCGCCCCCGCGCAGCGCGGACAGCGCACCCGCACCCGGCCGTTGCAGGTCGGACATACCCTGTCACCCGATCCCGCGCACTCCACACACGAGACTTTCCCGTGCTCGCACGCGCGGCAGAAGCTTCGGATGGGCGGCGTATCGAGCAGCAGTTCGGCGCGCCACGTGGCCCACGCGTCGACCTCGGGGATGCGCAGCGCCCATGGATCCACGGATGCGCCGGGCGCCGTGGCCTCGGGGGGCACGGGCACCGCGTCGGCGTCGCGCCACGGCGGCGGTACGAAGCGCAGGGCGCGAGACTCCATGCGGGTGGTGACGTGGAGTTCGAACGCGGGGCGGGCGATCACCGCGCGGAGCTCGACGCCCGACGAGGGCTCCGACGACGCGAGGCCCGACTGGCGCCGCGCCCACTGGTTCACCGCGTGGCGCACGCGGGCCAGCGTGGGCGCATCGTCGACGGGACGCGCGTCGAGCAGGGCCACGGCGTCGATCTCGTGGCGCTCGGGGAGCACCTCGGGCTCGTCGTCGACCGCGGTGAGCGACACGTCGGGCGCCTCGGGCTCGTCGTCGAGCGCGCCCTCGATCTCGGCCAGCGCGTCGAGCGCCTCCTCCGGCGGCGGAAGCTCGCTGGACGTATCCTGTCCGAGCTGTTCGGCCAGCGCGCGGGCCCTTCGTTCCGCGTCGGCGAGGCGCTCGATCTCGCGCTCCGCGGCCACCCTGCGCGCGGCCCACGCGGCCTCGCGGGCCACCTCGCGCTCGGTGAGCATCCGTCGCGCGAGCTCCTCGGCTTCGCGCTCGGCCTCCTCACGACGGCGCGCCTCCGCGGCCTGTCGCGCGGCCTCGGCGGCGGCCTCTTCGGCCCTGCGCTGCGTCTCCCGTCGGCGCTCGTCTTCGAGCATCCGCAACCGCTCGGCCTCGGCCTCGGCCATGCGTCGCGCCTCGTCGGCCATGGACGCCAGCGCCGCCGCCCTCCGCGCCGCCTCGTCTCTCGCCTCGCGCGCCATCGCGTCGAGCCGCTCGGCCTCGCGCGCCGCGGCCTCTCTCGCCTCGCGCTCCAACGCGCGCAACCGTTCCGCGTCGCGCTCCGCCGCCGCCCGCTGCACATCGAGCTCGTGGAGCCGCGCCGCCTCGCGCTCGGCCGCCTCCTGGTCCGCGAGCTCCTTCGCGCGCTGCGAGCGCCGCTGGGTCTGCTCGGTCTCCATGCGCGCGATGTCACGCTCGATGCGCGCGCGCTCGGCTTCGAGCCTCGCCTCATCACGCTCCGCCGCCGCACGCGCCGCCGCCCGCTGCGCATCGAGGGCCGCCGCGTCGCGCTCCATCGCAAGTCGCACGGTCTCGCGCTCGGCCTCGACCCGCGCCGCGTCACGCTCTGCCGTGAGACGCGCCACGGCGCGCTCCATCTCCACCTGCACGAGGGACCGCTCGGCTTCGAGCCGCGCCACCTCACGCTCCATCGCCGCGCGCAGGTCGTCGCGCTCCGCCGTGATGCGCGCCACCTCGCGCTCGACCTCACGCCGCACGCGCTCGCGCTCCGCCGTGCGACGCTCCTCTTCGCGCTCCGCCGCCAACCGCGCGGCCTCGCGCTCGGCCTCCAGCGACGCCGCTTCACGCTCCGCCGCGAGGGCTGCCGCCTCGCGCTCCGCCGCCAGCCGCGCCGCCTCGCGCTCGGCCACGAGGTGCTCCGTCGCGAGCGCGTCGGTGCGCACCGGAACCCCTGCCGCCACGAGCGTTTCGAAGCAGTCACCCGCCGCGTCGGCCTCGCGCAACGCCAGCGCCGCGAGCGTCGCGAACGCGGGGTTGCGACGGGCCATCCAGAGCAGCAGCGTGCCGTGCGCGCGATGCGTCGCGCCCTCGCGCCACAGGGGCTCCCAGGCGGAAGGGTCGCGCGCGCCGGGCTCCACCGCGCGATAGCCGCGCACCACGCCGCGCACGAGCGGACGGTGCGGATCGAGCGGAAGCTCGTCGAGCCCGCACAACAGCGCGAGACGCAGCGAGGCCACGCCGGGCGGCGCGGTGCCTGCGCCGAGGGTCGGCCCCCACGCGTCGAGGGCCTCGTCGAAGGGAGCGCCCATCGACGCGCCCTGCGTGCGACGGAGCCACGCGGTGACGTGGCCGTGCGCGAGCTGCGACTCCACGCGCTGCCAGCTCCGACGCCACGCGCTCACGAGGTCCGTGGGCGTGGTGATGGGCATGGCCGCGCGCCCCCACGGAATCACCAGCCCCGTGTGTCCCAGCGCCGCGAGCAGCGCGAGGAGCCCCACGTCGTCGTCGGTGTGCGCAGGATCGAGCTCCACCGCGGGCGCGGCCACGGCGAGCCACGCGCGGAGCTCACCGCTCTTGAAGCACTGCACCAGCGGCTCCCACACCGCCGCCACGCGCGCCGTGGCGAGCAGGTCGCCCACGGTCTGAAAGCGCACCACGCGCCCGTCGGCGAGGTACACCCGCAGCGCCGCGCGCGGCACCCGTCGGTACACCCCGCGCCAGAACGCGCCCTCGTCGAGCGCGTGCGCGAGGGGCTTCGCGAGGTCGTCGAGCCAGAGCGCGTCGCGCCGCGTGCGGGGCAGCGCATCGAGCCACACGCGCAACGTTCCCGCGCGCCACGCGTCGAGCGCCGCGGACCGCGTGCTCTGCCGCGCGAGCACCTCCCGCGCGAGGAGCGTCGGGTCGGTCACCGCGCGGTCGTCGAGACGCAACGGCTCGCCGAGGGCCCATCGCAGCCCGAGCTCCGCATGGGACTCGCCCTTCGCGAGCGCCTCGCACGCAGCCGCCGCCAGCGGATGCCCCGTGCGACGGAACCACCGCGCGAGCACCGCCGCCGCGTCGGCCACACGCGACGGATGGAGCCGCGCCGCCCGCAGGTGCGCGAGCAGCGTCTCGGGCCCGGTGACCGTGTGGCTGTCCACACGAACGCCCTCCCAGCCCAGGGCCCATGCGAGCGTCCACACGCCCTCGGCGCCGCGGCCCTCCTGCGCGAGCGATTGCGCCTCCAGGGCCTCGGCCACGAGCGCATCGGGCGCGCGGTTCGCGCGGATCCACCCCACGAGGCTCCCATCGACCAGCGCGGCCACGCCCTGCGACTGCGCACGCACGAGCGCCTCGGCGGCCCCGTCCATCGTGCGCGGATCCCCGGGCAGCACCGTGCACGGCGTCCACGGCTGCACCTCGCCGGGCAGCAGCTCGATGTCCCCGCCGCGCGCCACCTCGCGCACCGCGGACTCGTCGAGGCCACGCCGTCGCGCCTCGTCGACGAGCCGTCGCACGCCGTCGGCGTAGACCTTCTTCCCGTCGCCCGCCTCGGCCCGCGCCATCGCGTCGAGGGCGCCGCGGTGCCACGCGCGAAGCTCCTCCAGCGCGGCCTCGTGGAGCCCCGAGGGGGTGTGACGGAGTACGTCCATCCGCCGCGTGAGGGCGCCGCCTGCGACCTCGGCGCGCGCGCGCCACTCGGCGCCGCGGCGGGTCACCTGGTTGAGCGTGGTGCGCGCGAGGGCCACGCGCGCGTCGAGCTCGGGGGCCGTGGGCGGCGAGGCCAGCAGGTCGCTCACGGCGGGCCACAACGCAGCCATCAGGGGACGCGCGTCGTCGGCGAGTGCGGTCACCATGCGCAGGTCGTCGTCGGTCACCACACGGCCGCGTGAGGGGCGCGGGCCGGTCTCGTCGGCGATTTCGAGAAAGGCCTCGTCGCCGCGCGTCTCCGCGAGCTCCGGCGTCGGGTCGACGGGCGCGTCGGGGGGCGTCGGCGCCGGAGCGTCGTCGAGTTCGAGGTAGGCGTCGTCGGAGCGCAGCACGGCGTCGGTTCGCGGGGCGCGGCGAGTATGGTACGCATCGCGCGCGCTCCCCAAAAACATGGCGTTCTACGGCATCGACCTCGGCACGACCTTCTCGTCGGTGGCCGTCGCCTCGCGGGGCGTCACCCGCGTGGTGCCCCTCGAAGCGGGCGGCGTGACCCTCGCGTCGACGGTGCTCCTCGACGGCACGCGCGACCGCCCCGCGGCCACCGTCGGACGCCTCGCCGCGCAGCACTACCGCGACCGCTGCGCGCACACGGGAGACGCGCCCCGCGGCCTCACCCTCGTGCGCGGGAGCAAGAACCACGTGGGCTCCGTGGGGCCCATCGCAGCGGGGCCTCCGTGGCCGCTCGGCGATCTCTCGCTCGGCGCCACCGACGTGGCCGCGCTGGTGCTTCGCGCGCTCCACGACCTCGTGACCCGCGCGCCGGGAATGCCCCCCGTCGACGGCGTGGTGGTCACGCATCCGCAGCGCTTTCGCAACCGCGAGCGAAGGGCCACCGCGCAGGCCGTGTACCTCGCAGGGCTCCGCGGCGTGGCGATGGTGCCCGAACCCGACGCCGCCGCGTGGGCCTACGGCAGCGCGCAGCCCTCGACCTCGGCGCGACCGTTCATGGTCTTCGACTTCGGCGGCGGCACCCTCGACGTGACCGTGATGCAGCGCCGCGACGGACCCACGCCGCGCCTCGACGCGCTGGCCTCGTACGGCGTGCAGCTCGGCGGGCTCGGCATCGACGAGGCCCTGCGCGATCGGCTCCTCGAACGCATCGCGGCCCACACCGCGCGCGACCTCGCGCCCGAGGACCTCGACGAGCCCTCGCGCGAGGCGCTCCTCGCGGCGGCCGAAGGCATCAAGATCCAGCTCAACGCGCACGCCACGGGCGACCTCAATCCCCTCGCGCGCACGGCCTCGCGCGCCCTCACGGTGCGCACCGTCGACGGAGAGCCGCTCGGTCCCGTCACCGTGCGCGTCACGCTCGCGGAACTCTCGCACTGGATCGCCGAGACCGTGGAGCGCGCCATGGACTGTGCGTCCGAAGCGCTCTCGCTCGCGGGCCTCGCGTGGGAGGGCCTCGACGACGTGCTCCTCGTGGGCGGATCGAGCTGGCTCCACCCCGTGCAATCACGGCTTCGCGCGCTCACCCGCGACCGCGTGCGCCTCTTCGACGACGTCGACCACCCGTTGAACCCCGCCACCGCCGTGGCCTCGGGCGCGGCCCTCTTCGCGGAGCAACTCTTTCGCGCCGACGACCCCGCGCGCCACGCGCTCGACTACCACGGCGTGACGCCCGACGCGTTCGGCGTGCGCGCGCGCGAGCCCGATCCGCACCGACCCGGTGAGCGCCGCGAGACGCTGGCCGTGCTCGTGCCTGCGATGACCCGCGTTCCCTTCGAAGGGCGTCGCACGTTTCGCAAGCGCGGCGGCGCGCGGGTGCTGCCCATCGAGGTGCTCGAAGGCCGCACGCTCGCCGAGGCCACCGCGCTCGGACGCTTCGCCGTGGAGCTCGACGACGCGCTCCCCGACGGCGCGCCCGTCGACGTGACCCTGCGCATCGGACGCGACGGGGTGTTGAGCCTCGACGTGCGCGATCCGAAGACGGGCAGCGCGCGGGCCATCGCGCTCCGTGACGCCGAGGGGCTCTACGCCGACGACGAGCTCGACGCGCGGCGCGCGGCGCTCGCGAAGGTCGACGTCACCACGGGCTGAACGTGTGCGTGACGTGAGAGAAAGGGCGCTGCGCGATCAGCCGTGCACGACGCGGCCGAACTCGCGGATCCAGGTCATCTCGTCGTCGGAGAGCGGTCCGCGGTCGAGGGCCGCGAGGTTCTCGTCGAGCTGGGCTTCGTTCGCGGGGCCCGTGAGCACGAGGTCGACGTGCGGCGACGAGAGGCAGAAGCGGTAGCAGTCGGGCGCGGTGGCCACGCGGCCCTGCCAGCCCGAGGG
The DNA here is from genome assembly GCA_945952225.1 of uncultured Myxococcaceae bacterium. Lineage (GTDB taxonomy): Bacteria > Myxococcota_A > Polyangia > Polyangiales > CAISKJ01. The sequence continues at coordinate 60,033 of CAMFHP010000023.1, read as the reverse complement.
GCGCTTGAGCAGCTTGCGCCACGAGGTCGCGGTGTAGGCCACCACCGAGGGGTTGCGCTTCGCGAGGTGCGGAAACACGTCGCGCTCGGCGCCGGGGTGCGCGGCGTTGTAACGGAGCATGAAGAGGTCGATGGGCGAGTCGGCGGCGAGGCGTCCGGCGCGCTCGCGGTCGTGGATGGAGCACCCGATCGCGCGGATCTTCCCCTCCTCCTTGAGCTTCACGAGCTCGCCCATGGTGCTCTCGGTGAGCGCCGACCCGACGCCCAGCCAGAAGAGATGGAACACGTCGAGGTACTCGACCCCGAGGGTCTTGAGCGCCTTCTCAACGCCGCGGCGGTAGCTGCCCGCGAACCATCCCGTGGTGGGCCCCGTGGCGATGACGTAGCGCTCGCGGTCGGCCTTGAGCTTCTCGGCGAAGACCGGGGTGATGTCCTTCGAGCGGAGCGACGACCAGAAGACGTAGTTCACGCCGTGGTCGAGGGCCTTCGCGAAGCCGCGGCCGTCGAGGCCGTAGTTGGTCGCGAGGCCGAGTCGCAGCACGCGCTTGTTCACCGCGCGCAGGTGGGTGTGGCGGAAGCCCTCGTCGGTCATGGTGGTGCTCTCTCCCGCGCGCTGAGATGCGCGGCCGGTGCTCAGAGGAACGTGAACGTGTAGCGGGCGCCGAGGCCCAGATACCAGAGCGTGTTCGACGTGGCGCCGGGCGCGTACGAGCTCGAATCGCTCGTGGTCGTGTCGCTGCCGGGACGCACCACGTGGAGGTAGCGCTCCTTGTCGGTGCCCGCGCCGAAGGTCGGCGTGAGACCGAGCTGGATGCCCACCGCGAGGGGCGCGAGGATGCGGTAGTCGAAGCCCACGGCGACGGGCACGGCGAGGTAGCGCGTCGTCCAGTTGGTGTACGAGTCGCTCACGCCCACGCCGTCGTAGCCGCGGTGCCGGGAGATGTGCGCGTACGCGAGGCCCACGGAGATCCAGGGCTCCATGCGACGGCGGTCGGTCCAGGTGTCGAAGAACACGCGCGGGTTGGTGCGCGAGTTGTTGAAGAAGGCCATGGGATAGAGCCGCGCGTAGGTGCCCACCGTGAGCGCGTAGGTGCTCTCGTAGGGCTCGAACGCGGCCTCGGAGGCGGCGTAGATGTTCGTCGGCGCGAGCGACTGGTACGACACCGCCACGCCCGCGCTGAGGTACGGACGGAAGCGCCATCCCACCTGGAGCTGCACGCCGCCGCTCGCACCGAACGAGTCCGTGGGCGGTCGCACCTCGGGGCGCGGAAGCTCCGCGTCGGGCAGAAAGACGCTCTCGTCGTGCGTGGTGGCGCCGCCGAAGCCGCCGCTGAGTTGCAGTTCGAGCCCGCGCTCGCCCTCGTAGTCGGGATGCGTCGCGTGCGCGGCGCCCGCACAGAGAAGCGCCGAGGCGCACGCGAGAAGCTGCGTGTGTCGCTGGATGATCACGGTGGGTCGTTCCTCGCGGCGGAATCTCTCACACAACCGCGCGCGGCGACGAGACGCTTCACCGCGTGCGGCATGGCACCGATGCTGCGATGCGGCGACGTGTTTCGTTGACAGTCTGTCGCAGCGCTTACGAGACTGCGCGCGCCCTGTTCCGCAGCGCGCGGGCGTGCATGAAGGTGCGGTGATGCAGGTCTCCATTCCGAGGGAGGTGCTCCCGGGAGAGCGCCGTGTGGCGGCGACTCCCGAGAGCGTGAAGAAGCTCATCGCCATGGGCTTCACCGTGCACGTCGAGCGGGGCGCCGGGGCCCTCGCCGCGCTGCCCGATCGGCTCTACGAAGCGGCAGGCGCCACGATGGTCGACGACCCGTGGAAGGGCGCGCGCGTGGTGCTCAAGGTCCGCCCGCCGGCCGAGCGCCACGACGGCACGCACGAACGCGAGCTCATTCCCGAAGGCGCGCTGCTGGTGAGCTTTCTCTGGCCCGCGCGCAACGCCGACCTCGTCGCGCACCTCGCGTCGCGCCACGTCGACGCGCTCGCGATCGACATGATCCCGCGCATCTCACGCGCGCAGAAGATGGACGCCCTCTCGTCGATGGCCAACATCGCGGGCTACCGCGCGGTGATCGAAGCCGCGCACCACTTCGGGAGCTTCTTCTGCGGACAGATGACCGCCGCGGGCAAGGTGAGCCCCGCGAAGGTGCTGGTCATCGGCGCGGGCGTCGCGGGCCTCGCGGCGCTGGGCACGGCGAAGGGCCTCGGCGCCGTGGTGCGCGCGTTCGACACGCGGGCCGCCGTGCGCGAGCAGGTGCAGTCGATGGGCGCGGAGTTTCTCGAAGTCACCGTGGCCGAAGACGGCGAGGGCGGCGGCGGCTACGCGAAGGAGATGTCGCCCGCGTTCATCGAGGCCGAGATGGCGCTCTTTCGCGCGCAGGCGAGGGAGGTCGACATCGTCATCACCACGGCGCTCATTCCCAACCGACCGGCGCCGAAGCTCTGGCTCCGCGACATGGTCGAGGCGATGCGTCCGGGCTCGGTGGTGGTCGACCTCGCGGCGGAGTCGGGAGGCAACTGCGAGCTCACCGTGCCCGACGAGGTGGTGGTGCATCAGGGCGTGACCATCCTCGGCCGCACCGACCTCACGAGCCGCCTCGCCACCACCGCGAGCCAGCTCTATGCGAACAACCTCGTGCACCTGCTCACCGACATGGGCGGCGGCGCGCTGACCATCCGTCTCGACGACGAGGTGGTGCGCGGCGCGCTCGTGGCCCACGAGGGACGTGTGCTCGAACCGCCGCCCCGCGTGGCGGTTTCGAAGGCCGAGACGAAGACCGACACGAAGACCGTCGCGAAGACCGAGACGAAGACCGACACGAAGACCGAGACCGTCGCGAAGACCGAGACGAAGAGCGCGCACGGGCACGGACACGGCGCTGCGCCTGCGGGTGGAGAGCGCGTGTCGTGGATGACGTGGGCGGCGATCGGAGGTCTCGCCGCGGCGTGGATCGCGATGCGCGCGGGGGTCGGTCCCTTCGCGCACGAGGCCGACGCGTCGCTGCGGTTGTTCGCCGAGCGGGTGACGGTGTTCGTGCTCTCGTGCTTCGTGGGCTGGCAGGTGATCTGGAACGTCTCGCCCGCGCTCCACACCCCGCTCATGAGCGTCACGAACGCGATCTCGGGGATCATTCTGGTGGGCGGCATGCTGCACCTGCGCGGCGCGGAGCTCGGGGCCGCGGGGTGGCTCGGCGTCGTCGCGGTGCTCCTCGCGACGATCAACGTGGCGGGGGGATTCCTCGTCACGCGACGGATGCTCGCGATGTTCCGCAAGTGACCTGAAGAGAGGGATGCGACGATGATGGAAGTCTTCCTCTCGATGGCCTGGACGCTCGCGAGCGTGCTGTTCATCAGCAGCCTCCGCGGGCTCTCGCACCAGGAGACCGCGCGGCGCGGCAACAGCTACGGCGTCGTGGGCATGTGCGTGGCCGTGGCCGCGGTGATCCTCGGCGAGAAGGTCGACCGCGCGCACCTGCCCGTGCTGCTCCCCGCGATGGGCGTCGGCGCGGCGCTGGGCATGGTGATGGCGAAGCGCGTGGCGATGACCGCGATGCCCGAGCTCGTCGCCGTGCTCCACAGCTTCGTGGGCCTCGCGGCGGTGCTCGTGGGCTGGGCCGCGTGGCTCGACGCCGCCCACGAGGGAACGCCCTCGGCCCTGCTCCTCGGCGAGATCGCCGTCGACGTGTTCATCGGCGCCATCACCTTCACGGGCTCGGTGGTGGCCTTTCTGAAGCTCCGGGGCACGCTCTCGGGTCGGCCGCTGTTGCTCCCCGCGCGGCACCTGCTCAACGTCGCCGTGGCCCTCGCGTCGCTGAGCCTCGCGGCGCTCTTCGTGAAGGGCGACGCGGTCGATCCGAACCTCGCGCTCGGCGTGATGACCCTGCTCGCGGGCGCCCTCGGCGTGCACCTCGTGGCGGCCATCGGCGGCGCCGACATGCCCGTCGTCGTCTCGATGCTCAACAGCTACTCGGGATGGACCGCGTCGGCCGCGGGCTTCATGCTCGAAAACGACCTGCTGATCATCACAGGCGCGCTGGTGGGGAGCTCGGGCGCGATCCTCTCCGTGATCATGTGTCGGGCGATGAACCGCTCGATCTGGAGCGTGATCTTCGGAGGCTTCGGCGCCGAGCCCGCGCCCTCGTCGGGCCCTGCGCGCGCGCCCGAGGGCGAGGTGGTGGCCACGGACCTCGACGCGCTGGCGGGGGAGCTTCGCGACGCGCGCGAGGTGGTGATCGTGCCGGGCTACGGCATGGCCGTGTCGCGGGCCCAGCACGCGGTGAAGCAGCTCGTGGAGATCCTTCGCGCGAAGGGGGCGAGCGCGCGCTTCGCGATCCATCCCGTGGCGGGGCGGCTGCCGGGGCACATGAACGTGCTGCTCGCGGAGGCGAGCGTGCCCTACGACATCGTGCTCGAAATGGACGAGATCAACGGCGACTTCGCGCGCACCGACGTGGTGCTGGTGATCGGCGCCAACGACATCGTGAACCCGAGCGCGCAGACCGACCCCGCGTCGCCCATCGCGGGCATGCCCGTGCTCGAAGTGTGGAAGGCGAAGCGCGTCGTGGTGCTCAAGCGCTCGCGCGCCTCGGGCTATGCGGGCGTCGACAACCCGCTCTTCTATCACCCGAGCACCCGCATGCTCTTCGCCGACGCGCGCGACGGAATGGAAAAACTCGTCGCAAAGCTCCAGGGCTGAAACCTCGGTTTCCCTACCTCGACGCACGGTGCGCCCGCGTGACGCCCTGCGCTACAGTCGGGCTCTGTGAGCGCGGAGTCCCCCGTCGCCGCGAGCCTCAAGCTCGGTCGGTACATTCTCGAACGCCGCATCGCCTCGGGGGGCATGGCCGACGTGTACCTGGCCCGTCAGGTGGGGGCCTTCGGCTTTGCGAAGAACGTCGCGGTGAAGGTGCTCAAGCACGATGCGTCGGGCGATCCCGAGCAGGTGCGGATGTTCCTTCGCGAGGCCATGGTGGCCGCGGAGTTCAAGCACCCCAACCTGGTGCAGGTGTACGAGGTCGGCGAAGAGGGCGGGCGGCTCTACCTCGCGATGGAGCTCGTGCGCGGACTCTCGCTCGCCACGATCATGCAGAACCTCGCGGGGCGTCGTCGGTCGATCCCCATTCCGCTGGCGGCGCGCATCGCGCGAGACGCGCTCGAAGGGATGCAGCACGCCCACGAGGCCGTGAACGCCGACGGGCAACCGCTGCGGCTCGTGCACCGTGACCTCTCTCCCCAGAACGTGCTCGTCGACGTGAACGGGGTGGTGAAGGTCGTGGACTTCGGCATCGCGCGGGCCGAGACGCGCGCCGGTCGCACGCAGGGCGCGCAGATCAAGGGCAAGTTCGGCTACATGGCCCCGGAGCAGTGGAACGCCGCGGCGGACATCGACGCCCGCGCGGATCTCTTCTCCCTCGCCGTGGTGCTCTACGAGACGTCGACGGGGAGCCGTCGGTTGTTCCGCGGGCAGAGCGCGCCGGAGCTGTACCGGGCCATCGTGCACGACACCGTTCCGCCGCCGTCGCGGCACGTGCCCGAGTACCCCGCGAACCTCGCCGACGTGGTGATGCGCGGCCTCGCGCGCGCCCCCGACGAGCGCTGGACCACGGCCGCCCAGATGCGCGACGCCCTCGACGTGGTGATGGCCGACAACCGCTGGGCGGTCACCCCCGAAGACCTCGCGCGCCTCGTGGCCCTCGCCCTCGACGGTCAATCCATCGAAGACCGCTGGGAGCGCATCGCGTCGGGTCAGCTCGTCGAGAACCCCGACGACGACGTGGCCCTCGCGGCCATGGCGGCCATGAGCTCGTCGCGTCCCGCGTCGCTGCGTCCGCCCGCGGCGGTGTCCGGTCCGTGGCCCGCGATCACGCCCGGCGACGGACTGCCCGCGAGCGCCGCCACCTCGTCGGCCACGGTCTCCGCGCGCCCCTCGGCGCTGGGCCTCGCCGAACCTCCCGCACCGTCGGGACTGCGCCCGCAACAGGATCCTCCGCACGCCCCCGCACCTTCTCCCCTCCCCTCGGTCTCCACGGTCCCCACGATCGCCACGGTGCCCGACGTCGATCGTCCGTCGCGGGTGCCCGAAGCCGCGCGGCTCTCGGTGCGCACCGCCGCGGCCCTCGCGGGATGGCTCATGGCCCTCGCGATGGGCGTGAGCTGGTACCGCACCCGCGAGCGCCTCGATGCGTCGCGCCACACGCTCCCCGTGGCCGTGCGCAACGAGCCTGCGCCCGTGGTGGTGACCGCCGCGGCGACGCTCCTCGCCGACCCGTCGCTGCACGAGGGCGTGGCGCTCCCGTGGGCTACGGCGCTGCGAGAGGGAACGTCCTCGACGACGCTCGCGGTCGACCACGGCGACGCGCTCGCGCGGCTCCTCCGCGGCGAAGGCACGCTCGCGCTCCGTGCTGGATTCGCGGGCGAGCGCGAGGTGACCGCGGCGCGCGCGCTGGGCATCGAGATCCGTTCCCCCGCCAGCGAGCACGTGACAGGCTATGACCACGCGGTGGTGATCGTTCACCCGTCGAACCCGCTGCCGTCGCTCTCGACCTCCGAGCTCGCGGCCCTCTTCAACGGGCGCGCGCGGAGCTTTCACCCCCTTCACGGACTGCGCGGCGACGTGCACCCGATCACCAGCGGCGCGGGCGCGCCCACGCGGGCCTTTCTCGACGACGCGGTGCTCCCGCTCGCGGCCCCCTTCGCGCCGCGCGTGGTGCTCTCCACAGCCCCCGTGGTGCCCGACGAGGCCGCCGCCGTGGCCGCCGTGGCGCGCGACCCTGCGGCCATCGCGCTCGTGCGTCTCGCGTGGGTCACGGGCCCGGTGCGCGTGGTGCCCATGCGCCGCGACGGGTCGCGCGAAGCCGTCACCCCGACGCGCGACACGATCCGCAACGGAACGTATCCGCTGGTGCGCCCGGTGGTGCTCTACACCCGCGGACAGCCCTTCGGCGCCGAGCGCGCGGCCCTCGATTTTGCGCTCGGTCCCCAGGGTCAGACGTTGTTGGAGCGCGCGGGCTACGTCTCGCGCTGAGCGCCCGCAGCGAGCGGCGCGCGCGGGGGCATCGGGACGAAGGCCGACGTGCGGCGCACATAGTCTTCGTACCCGGGACGGGTCTTCACGAGCTGCCGTTCGAGCATCGTGACGCCCGACACGCGGAGCAGCAGCCAGGTCATGAGCGCGGGCGAGAGCGCCGCCCACGGCCCCCACGCGCGGTCGAGGGCGCAGAGCCAGAGGCCCCAGGCCATGAGCGACTCGCCGAAGTAGTTGGGGTGGCGGGTGTAGCGCCAGAGGCCCGTGTCGAGCACGCGTCCCCGCGAGGCGGGGTCGTTGCGAAAGCGCGTGAGCTGCGCGTCGCCGACGGATTCGAAGACGAAGCCCAGCGCGAAGAGTCCGAGGCCCGCGAGGTCGTGGGGGCCCATGGGGTCGGGGCCCGGCGCGGCGCACGCGAGCTGGAGCGGGAGCGACACGAGGACCATCAGCGCGCCCTGGAGGAGAAAGACCTGAAAGAGGCTCACCCACCAGTAGCGGTCGGCGCCGTAGCGCGCGCGAAAGGCCTGGTAGCGCGGGTCTTCGGGGCGACCGATGGAGCGCACGAGGAGGTGCATCCAGAGGCGCACGGCCCAGAGCGCCACGAGCGCGAGGAGGCACAGCTTGGCGGGCGTCGCACCCGTCACGGCCACGGTGCGCACGGCCACGAGGAGGAAGCCCATGGACCACCACGGGTCGACCACGCTCGCGTCGCGGCGCACGACGCTCCAGACCCAGAGCGCGCCCATGAGGGCGAGCACGGAGAGGGCGTTGCCGGTGATGAGCGAAGGCTCCATCGCACGGTGGGATGCCCGGTGAGCGGTTCAGGCCGCGCGCACCGTGGACGAAGCCCGCGGGACGCGCGATCGTTCGCCGCCCGCGCGGCGGGCGTAGAGGGCCCGGCACACACACTCCCTGGGCCCGAGGAGCGGTCGCGATGTTCGTCGATGAGGCCCGGACCTTTGCGCGAAAGATGTCTCGCTCGCTGCGCCCCACGGTCGGCGAGCGCGAAGCCCCGATGCCGCCCGGTGACGGCGTGCTCGGGCACGCGCGGGTGTTCCGCGATGATCCGTTGAACACCTTCGCGCGGTGGTGCGCGACGTACAAAACCGCGGCGTCGCTGCGGGTGCCCGGCGCGAACTTCGTGATGGTGTTTCACCCCGACGGCGTGCGGCACGTGCTGCAGACCAACGCGAAGGCCTACTCGAAGCAGACGCGGGGCTTCGAGAAGATGCGGCTCTTTCTCGGCAACGGGCTGGTCACCTCGGAGGGTGATTTCTGGAAGCGCCAGCGGCGCATCGCGGCCCCGGCGTTTCACCGTCATCGCATCGAGGGCTTCGCGGCCACGATGACCCGCGCCACGAACGACATGCTCGCGCGGTGGCATCCCTCCGACGAACCGATCGATGTCGACCGCGCGATGATGACCCTCACCATGCGCATCGCGAGCGAGACGCTCCTCGGCAAGGACCTCTCGGGCGAGGCCGACGTGGTGGGCGACGCGCTGAGCTTCCTCACGCTCAACACCAACGCGCGGATCATTCGACTGGTCGACGTTCCCCTCGCGTGGCCCACGCCCGAGAACCGGCGCTTTCTCCACGCGGTGAAGACCATCGACGACGTGCTGTGGAAGCTCCTCGCGGAGCGTCGCGCGAGCCCCGGCGGCCACCACGACCTGCTCGAAATGCTCCTCGAAGCGCGCGACGAAGAGACCGGCGAGGCCATGACCGACGCGCAGCTCCGCGACGAGGCCGTGACCATCTTCGCCGCGGGCCACGAGACCACTTCGAACGCCCTGTCGTGGACGTTCTACCTTCTGGCGAAGCACCCCGAGGTGGCCGCGAAGCTCTACGCCGAAGTCGATCGCGCGCTCGGTGACCGCACGCCCACCGTGGCCGACCTCGCGGCGCTCCCGTACACGAAGTGCGTGGTGCAGGAGTCCATGCGGCTCTATCCCCCGGCGTGGATCATCGGGAGATTTCCCCTCGAAGACGACGAGGTGTGCGGCTACCGGGTGTCGAAGGGAACGCAGGTGCTCGTGAGCCCGTGGGCCACGCACCGTCACCCTGATTTCTGGTCGGACCCCGAAGCGTTCGACCCCGAGCGCTTCACCCCCGCGCGCAGCGAGGGACGCGCGCCCTTCGCGTACTTTCCCTTCGGCGGCGGCCCCCGCGTGTGCATCGGCAACCAGTTCGCGATGATGGAAGCGCAGCTCATCCTCGCGCAGGTCTCGCAGCGGTTCCGTCTGGAGCTCAGCCCCGGCGCCCGGGTCGTGCCCGAACGCGGAATCACCCTCCGTCCCGGCCCCTCGCTCCCGATGCACCTCCGTCCGCGCCACGGGTGAGCGCCGCGCGCAGAAAGTCTTTCCTTCTGCGCCACCGCTCACGGCATCATCCGCGGTCCCTGTGACCCGCGCCGACGGAACCGTCTCTCCGCAGCGTCCGTGGTGGCACTTCGCGGCGCTGCTCCCGCACGCGGCGTTTCTCTTCTCGCCGCTGCGCCCGAGCGACCGCGCGATGCTCCACGACGAGCTCGCGCTCCGCGACATGGCGGGCCTCCCCGTGATGCTCCGCGAGCCCGCGCGCATCCTCGAACTCTCGGGCGAACACCGCGCCGTGTGGCGCCCCCTCGCGGGCCCGCTCCACTGGCTCGGCTGGCAGTGGTTCTTCGCCAAGGCCGCGCTGCACCACCTCGCGACGCTCCTCGTGCTCGCGGCCCTCGTCGACCGCACGCGCCCCGACGCGCGCGCCGCGGTGCTCCTCCTCGCGCTGCACCCGCTGACCGCCCAGGCCGTGGCCACCCTCGAAGGCCGCGAGATGCTCGTGACCGCACTCCTCACCGTGGCCTTCGCGCAGGCCCCCGCCCGCGACGCCTCCCACGAGCGCGGACTCTCGGCCCTCACGGCCCTCGCGCCCTTCACCCTCCACGGCTCGCTGCTGGGCCTCTGCGCCACCCGCTGGCTCGTGCCCCCATCGCGCGCCCACGGCACCGCGCGCCGCCACGGGACCGTCGTCGGACTCTCCCTCGGCGCCCTCACCCTCGTGCTCCCGAACGCGCTCCCTCCGATGGCCCCGCACGCCCTCGACGCCGCAGCCCGCACGCTCCGCGGACTGTTGTTTCCCTACGGAAACACCGACACTCCCGGGCTGACATTGTCTGTCCTCGCGTGGGCGATGGTGCTCGCGCTCGTGGGGGTGTTCGTCTCGCAGCGCGCGCGCTTCGACCGGGCCCACGGCACGCTCGGCGCGCTCGTCGCACTCTCGGGCCTGCTCGGTGTGGCGTTGCGGGCGGAGCGCACGCCGCCGCACCTCGCCGCGTGGCCCGTGGTGATGGGTGTGTGCCTCGCGCTGGGGCTCCTCCCGCGCACCGCGGAGGATCCGTCGTGACGGCAGCGTTCGCCCTCGCCGCGCTCGTGTGCTTCGCCCTCGGATGGCGCACGTCGGGCCTGCACCGCGCCCTTCGCGTGGCGCTCATGGCCGTGTCGGGGGTGTTCGCCACGCTGGTGATCTGGCGCCTCACGCTCGCGGGCATCACCGAGACCGAGCTCCGTCGCGCGAAGGCCGGCATCGCATTGCTGGCCCTGTGGCTCGTCGCGATGGAGCGTCGCCGCGAGGCCGCGGGAACGCCCGTTCCGCGTGTGCGTGTCGACGGTGTGGCGCTCGCGTTGGCGATGGTAGCGCTCGGCGCGTGGGCGCAGTTCGGTCAGGCGTCGCACCTCCAGCTCGTGCACCGACGCGACGTGTTCCACTACTACCTCGGGGCGCGCTACCACGCCGAGCTCGGGTACCCGTGGCTCTACGAGTGCACCGCCGTGGCCGAGGCCGAGCTGCGCGGACCCGCGGTGCTCCGCACGCGCATCTACCGCGAGCTGCGCACGGGCATCGAGCGACCGGCCGTGACCGCGTTGCAGTACACCGACCTCTGTCATCAGCGCTTCTCCGCCGCGCGCTGGCAGAACTTCCGCGACGACGTGAAGTGGTTCCGCGACGCGAGCGAAGACGAGTACTGGGTCGGCATCCAGACCGACCACGGGTACAACCCCACGCCCGTCTGGACGCTCCTCGAAGGCACCCTCGCGCGCCTCCCCGCGCGCGCCACGACCACGTCACTGCGCGTGCTCGCGGCCGTCGATCCGCTGCTCCTCGCCGCGGCCTTCGCGGCCCTCGGCTGGGCCTTTCGCACCCGCACCGCGGCCCTCGCGATGATCTTCTGGGGCACGCAGGAGCCCGCCTCCGCCGCGTGGATGGCCGGCACCTTTCTCCGCGAAGACTGGTTCGTGCTGGTGCTCTTCTCGCTGTGCCTCCAGCGCCGCAACCGCCACGCGCTCGCGGGCGCGGCGCTCGGATGGGCGGCGGCCACGCGGGGCTTTCCCGCGGCGCTCCTCCTCGGCGGCGGCGTGACGCAGCTCTGGTCGCTCGCCCGCCATCGCAAGCTCGATCCGCGCTGGGTGCGCTTCGCGCTGGGCTTCGCGGCGAGCGTGGTGATCCTCGTGGCCCTCTCGGCGCTGTACTCGGGCGTCGGCGACTGGCCCGCGTGGTTGCAGCACATCCGTCACCACGACAGCGAGATGTCGAGCAACCGCATCGGGCTGCGCAACGCCTTCGAGTTCACCTTCGACGGCCGCCTCGAAGCCGTGCAGCGCCGCTTCGGTCAGCAGCAGATCACCGACCGCTGGGCCGCGATGCGCACCGCCCACTGGGAGTCGTGGCGCCGCGTGTACCGCGTGCTGAGCCTCGCGCTCGTGGCCGCGATGGCCTGGCGACTGCGCCGCGTGAAGACCCCGTGGATGGTCACCGCCGCGTCGGTGGGCGCCGTGTGGTGCCTCGCGTACCTGAGCTCGTACTACTGGGCCATCGCGATGGTGCTCGTGGTGCTCGCCGCGGCCCTGCCCCGCTGGGAGCGCTTCACCCTCGCGATGCTCGCGGTGATGCAGGTCGCGACGGTGATGCCCGCGCTGTCGTTCTTCTACGACGACCGCTACGCGGTGCTCTCGGCGCTCATCGGGGTGTACGTGCTCGCGGCGCCCGCGGCGCTCGGACGGTGGCGCGGCGCGCGGTGATCGCCGTCGCCGTGGGGCGCCGCTACTTCTTCTGCTCTTCTTCCCAGCGGCGGATCTTCTCGGCGCGGGCCGCGTCGAAGCGGGCCTGCTCCTCCGACGAGAGCGGCGCGGCGCTCGTGGGCTTGTCGAGGAGGGCCTTCGCCGCCGCGGGTTTGTCGAGCGCGGGCTTCGCCACGACGGGCTTCGCGGGCGCGGCGGGCTTCACGGGTGCGGGCGCGGGCGCGGGCTTCGCGGCGCTGCCGTCGTCGGTGGAGCGCCAGGCGCGCGCGGTCTTCGGGCCGAAGAGGTAGGCCATGAAGACGGCCACGAAGTAGAGCCCCACGAGCGGCAGGCCGAGCATCACCTGCGAGAAGACGTCGGGCGTGGGCGTGAGCACCGCCGCGAGGATGAACGCGAGCACGGTGAAGTAGCGCCCGAACTTCAGGAGCTGCACCCACGTCACGAGGCCCGCGAGCGAGAGGAAGAACACGAACAGCGGGAGCTGAAACACCACGCCGAACGCGAGGAGCATCTGCGACGAGAACGACAGGTGCTCGTCCATCATGATGGTGGGCACGATGGCGACGGAGGTGCCCGGCACGCGGCCGCTGAAGCTCAGGAAGTACTCGTGCGCCGCAGGAAAGACCAGGTAGTACCCGAAGGTCGCGCCGGCCACGAAGAAGGCCGTGGAGAAGAACACGAAGGGCAGCGCGAGGCGCTTCTCGCGGGGGTAGAGCCCCGGCGCGATGAACGACCAGAGCTGGTAGAACACCACGGGGAGCGCGAGCACGAAGCCGCCGAGGGCCGCGAGCTTCAGGTACGAGACGAAGCCCGCCGTGGGGTCGGCCCAGTGGATCTGCGGGGTCAGCGGAAAGCCGTCGGCCGTGCGCGTGAGCGCCGCCATCGCCGCGTTGCGCGTGGCGTGGAACTCCTCGGGGTGGAGCATCCAGCGCGAGACCGCGGGCACCTCGCAGCCGCGGCGCGCGCGGCAGAACCAGGCGATTTCCAACGGGCGCAGGAGCCAGGCGTGGAGGCGCTCGCGGTAGTTCCACGCGACGATCATTCCGAGGAGCACGGCGAAGCCCGCGCGCACGATGCGGGCGCGGAGTTCTTCGAGGTGCTCGGCGAAGGCCATCTTGCCGTCATCCATGGCGGGCCTCCTCGGGTGCGTGCGCGGTCACGGAATCACCCACGGAATCGGTCTTCGCGACGGCCTCCGGGGTGCGCTCCGACGTGGGGGCGGCGCTGTGTTCCCCGTGTTCGACGACGGGCGCGGGCACGGGCGCGACGGCGTCGGCCTCGGTGGTGAGCGTCGGCGGCGCGTGGAGACCCGCGGCCTCGGGGGGCATCTCGTCGGGGTACCAGCTCGCGCCTTCGGCCATGGCGCCGTAGTCGTCGGGACCGGCCTCGGGGTACTCCATCGACGTGTCTTCGTGCTCGCGGAGCACGTCGGCCTCGATGCCCGCGAGGCCCTCGCGCAGCGGCCGCGTGACCTCGTCGACCACCTCGTCGAAGCCGGCCTGTTCGCGCAGCTCCCGCGAGGCCCGCTGGAACTCTCGAATCGCCCTTCCCACCGCGCGGAGCGTCGTCGGCAGGTTCTTCGGACCGACGACCACGAGGGCGACGACCGCGATGAGGATCAGCTCCGAGATTCCAATTCCGAACATTGCGTGGGGCGCGGACCCTACCGCACTTCACCCACGCACGCGAGGCATCACACCGCCCCCGAAATCCCCTCAAAACGCGCGGCGCCGTCGGTCTTCCACCACTCGACGTACCGCTGCCAGGCGCGCTCGCGCTCCCTCCGCGGGAGGTTGAAGTAGTACCCGAAGTACTGCCCCGTGAGCCGCTTGAGCTCCTCGCTCGCCTCATGCCGGATCGTGGGCTCCGCGTGCACGAGCGCGTCGATGAGCCACTCGATGCGATGCCTCTGCGCGGCCCCCGCCCACCACTGCCGCCACGCCGCGGGCACGGCGCCGAAGTCCTGCCGCGCGATGACCACCAGGGCCCGATGCGCCGCCGTCGCGAGGGCCGCATCTCCGTCGGCGAGCGCTGCGATGAGGGGCTCCACCGCGTCGGCGTCGTGGAGCTCACCGAGCGCATGGGCCGCCGACCTGCGCGCATCGCCGGGGCCCGCGCGCAACGTTCCACGGAGCGAGGTGAGCACCGCGGAGAACTCTTCGAAGCGTCGGTACGCGCGCAGCACCTCGATGGTGGCCATGCGCGTGGGGTAGTCCGTGTCGGTGAGCCGCGGGAGCAGCAGCCCGATGGCCGACGGGTGCACCACCTCGCCGAGGCACAACAGCGCGCAGTACCGCGCGTCGGGGTCGATGGACTCCAACGCCGTCAGCAACCGCGGGAGCGCCGCGTGACGGAACGCCAGCGCCGCGCGCAACACGGGCCCCGCCTCGGCCAGCGCGGGCAATCGCGCGAGGGCCTCGCTCCGACGGATCGTGTGCGGCCCCGGAAAGTGCGCGAACACCGCGTCGAGCCCCGCCTCGCCCAACGACACGAGCGTGGCGAGCTGCGCGTCGTTCACCGCGTTCGTGGCGAGCATCGCGCGCACCACCTCGTCGGCCGCGTTGACGCTCGCAGACGTCGACGGCGCGAGGGGCGCGGGGCTCATCCGAACGGCGGCCTTCGGTGCGGCGAGGTCGGGCTGCGAGGGCGTCGGCGCGTCGCCCTGCGTGTCGACGGCCTTGCGGAGCGCGTCGAGGCGCGCGGAACGATCGGGCAGCGGCGCGCGCGCAGGACGCGACACGGGCGTCACCCCCGCCGCGGGCGACGGTCGCGAGGGGGCCACGTTGCGGCCCTGCTTGCGGCTCGCGATGATGCGCGCGAAGGCCTCGGCGCAGCGCTGCGCGAACGCATCGAGCTGGCGCACCGCGAGGGCGCTCGGCGACGACGGCCCCTGGTCGGCCCAGAGGAGCAGCGCGACGCGGGCTCCGATGCGAAGGGGCACCACCACGGCCTCGACGGCCTCGTCACGGGCGATGCGCGCGCGCACCTCACGGTCGCTCGCCGACGCGTCGAGGCTCGTGACCTCGGCGGCCCCCGATTCGAACGCGAGGCGCAGCACCGAGGGACGCGTGAGCGAGAGCGACACGTCGCGCACGGGCACACCGCCGCCCCGCGAGGCGATGCCCACGCACTGGTCTCCCTGCACCGCGAAGAGTCCCACCCACGCGAAGCGCTCGTAGGCGTGGTCGAGGAGCGCTTCGACCACCGTGTCACGGTCGCCCGCGGCCTCGATGCGCTGCATGGCCACGTCGTGCGAGATGCCCCGCGCGCCCGGTTGTGTGCGCGTCGCGTCGGAGGGCGCGGGCACCGACGGCACCATGGGCGGCGGCGGCAGCGAGAGGGGCATCGAGAGCGTGACGACGGGCGGCGGCGTCGACGCGCGCATCACCGGCGACGAGGGCGACGCGCTCATGGGCGCACCCGAACGAAAGGGCGGCACCGACACGGCCGACGGGCGCATCGTGGGCGCGTCGTCGGGCGCGCTGGGCTTCGAAAGTGTCTTGGGCAGCGGGCGCGTCGAGGGCGGGGTGTTCGTGCGCGGCGGCTCGCTCGTGCGCAGCGCATCGACGGCGCGCGGCGGCTCGCTCGTGTGCATCGGCGCGGGGAGCACCGTGCCGCGATCGGGCGGCGCGCTCGCGGTCGCGGGAACGACCGTGGCGATCGCCGAGGGTGTGACCGTCGCGGTGGCCGAGGGGAGCGTCACGGGCGTCGGCGGCAGCGGCGGCGCGACGAAGGGCATCGACGGCGTGCGGGTGTCGCGCACGGGCGCGGGCGCGGGACTCCGCGCGGGCGGCGGCGTGTTGCCCTTCGTGGGCGCCGACGGAGACGTCACGCGCGGCGGAGGGGATGCGCGATCGGGGGCGGGCGTGTGCAGCGCCGGGTGTTGCGCGAGGCCCGCGCGCAGCGAGGAGAGCGAGGTGCGCGACTCGGGAGACTCGCCCGGATGTGCGCTGTCGCGCTCGTCGGCCATGGCGGCGTCGAAGGCCGCGAGGGCCGCGAGGGGCGTGATGCCCGGCGACGAGTTGCGCGAGGGCTTCGGGCGCGTGAGGGGGATGGAGATCTCCGCGGGCATGGGGCCCGAGGGCTGCGCGTCGAGGCGCATCGCGATGCGCTGGAGCCGCGGCGCGAGCGGCGCGCCGTAGTGCTTCGCGAGCCCCCATGCGAGGCGCACCGGGGTCACACATCGCAGCGTGATCGGGAGCTTCGCCGCGGCTTCAATCTCATCGCGCGCGAGCTGGAGCAGCGGCCCCGCGACGGCCACCACGAGGCGCGCGCTCTCGACTCGGAGGGGGAGCACCGCGTGGCGCAGCGCGAGGGTCACGGGCACACGCGAGAGCACGTCGCGCTCCACGACGAGGAGGGCGTGGCGGGGCTCGGCGGCGATGCCGTGCACGGCGCCGCAGTAGGCCGCGAGGGTGTCTTCGGCCACGGCGTTCGATTCGAGCAGGCAGGTTTCGAAGTCGCCGCCCGAGATCACCTGACGCTGGATGGCCTCGTCGATCGCCTTGGGAGAGACGACCTGATCCTGCGTGAGGAGCGCGGAGAGGAGGGACATCGTGGCGGGTCGAAGCAGCGCAGACACCGCTGCGAAGCGGCGCAACGATCGCGTACCCGCGACGCGCGTGTCAACGAAGCGACGAGGTCGTCGGCGAGGCTCCCGCGAGGTCGCCGCGGAGGGCGCTCAACACCGCGAGAAGTGCGGGCGCCACGGTCTCGGCGCGCAACACCCGCGGGCCCAACGAGGCGTGCGCGAAGCCCGCGCGCACGCAGCGTTCGACCTCGTGCGCGTCGAGTCCCCCTTCGGGTCCGCAGAGCACCACGGAAGAACCCGCGGGTGCCGCGCGCACCACGTCGACGAGCGGGGTGGTGCTGCCCTCCCAGGCCACCACGCGGAGGCCCGCGTCGTCACCGAGCGCCGCGAGGGCTTCGTCGAGCGACACCGCGGGGAGCACGGTGGGAAGGTCGGCGCGATTGCACTGGCGCGCGGCCTCTTCGGCGATGCGCGTCCAGCGGGCGATGCGCGCGTCGTTGCGGTCTTCGCGGGCGCGGGGCACCGAGCGCGCGGTGTACACGGGACGGATCACGGCCACGCCGAGCTCCGTGGCCTGTCGCACGATCGTGTCGAGCTTGTCGCCCTTGGGATAGCCCTGGAGCCACGTGACCCGCGCTCCGTCGGCGCGCGCGCCCTCGCGCACCGCGCCCTCGGGGGTGACCCACACGGCCTTGCGCGTGACGAGGTGCACCGTCGCGTCGCGTTCGTATCCGCGTCCGTCGAAGAGCACCACGCGCTCGCCGGGCTCGACGCGCAACACGTGGAGGTGTCGCGTGGCTTCGTCGTCGAGGACCGCGGGCTCGGCGAGGCCGCGCAGCACCGCGTCGGGCACGAGCACCCGCTCGGTCACAACCGACGGAACTCCGGGCAGATCCAGGCGCCTTCGATCTCGCTGCGCGTGGGTTCGAAGCCCTGCGCGCGGTAGGCCTTCTCGACCTCGGCCTGCTGGTCGACGAGGATGCCCGAGAGCACCAGCACACCGCCCGGCGCGACCTTCGAAGCCACCGCGGCCGCGTGCGGAACGAGCACCACCGCCTCGATGTTGGCCACCACGAGCGACGAGGTCTCGGGCACCGCGTCGAAGCCGCCCACGCGGAACTCCACGCGCCCGGCCACGCCGAGGGACTGCGCGTTCTCGTTGGCGTACGCGATGGAGTCGGGGTCGATGTCGCAGCCGATGGCGTGGGGGAGCCCCTCCATCGCGACCACGAACGAGAGGATGCCCGAGCCGCACCCGAGGTCGAGGAGCGTGGTGTGTGTGCCGTCGGCGAGGTGCCGTTCGAGGGCGCGCGCCGCGAGGGCCGTCGACGGGTGCTGCCCGGTGCCGAACGCGCGGCCCGGATCGAGGCGCATCACCAGGTCGCCGGGCTCGGGTTCGTACGTGAGCCAGCTCGGAACCACCACCACCTTCGGGGTGATGCGCGTGGGGCGCCAGTGCTCCTTCCACGCGTCGCGCCACGCGTCGCCGACGAGCTCCTCGCGGCGCACGGGGAAGTCGTCTTTGAGAGCCTCGTAGGCCTCGGCGGCGGTGGCGTCGTCGGCGAAGCTCGCGATGAGCGTGACGCCGAGGGCGCCGCCGCGGGCGAGGGTCGATTGATCGCGCTCTTCGATGCCTTCGGCGCCGAGGAGGGTGAGGCGTCCGACGAGCACGTCGGCGTCGTCGGGCGAGGCCTCGACGTAGAGCAGGGGGTATCGCGGTTCGGTCATCGGAAGTGCTGCAATGAAGGGGAGAAGAGCGTCTGCGCGCGACGTGAGGTCAGCGCGCGCCGTCGCCGAGGGTGATGGTCAGCGTCGCGTTGGGCGCGGGCGCGTCGCTGCCACGTACCAGAAAGTACGTGCCCACGGCGACGCCTGCGACGAGCACGCCGGCGCCCGTCCAGAACCACCAGCGCGAGAGGATCGACGGCTGCTCGGCCTCGGGCACCACGACGCGCAGGGGCGCGAAGGCGTCGCCGCGCGCGGCCACGGCGATGTGATTGGGCCCGACGGCTTCGAGGTAGTACTCCACCGCGGGCGGTCGCACGTCGGAGGCGGGCACGGTGGCCGTGAAGGTTCCGCCGCGGTTGGTGGCGTCGACGCGGTGAAAGATCCCGCGGCTGCCTGCGCGCCAGGCGAGCACGAGGCCCGCGCTCCGTCGGTCGGGGTCGGTGAGCGTGGCCGTGAGTTCGAGGGGCGAACCCGCGGTCTGCTGCGCGGGAGAGCGGTGCTCGATGGTGACCGGACGCTCCACGGGCGGCGGGGCGTTGGTCTGCGCGGCGCCGGGGCGTCCCTCGGAGATCCAACGCTCCCGGGCGCGGTTGTAGAACTCCACGACGCGCGGCGCGGTGCCCGTCGCGAGGGCGTGCGACGCGTCTCGCACGAAGAGCAACCGGAACGCCCCGTCGGCCTCTTCGTCACGCGAGAGGGCCAGGTACGAGAGCCCGAGGAGCTCGTAGATCGCCACCTCCTGCGCGGGGGTGTTTCCACGGCGAATGAGCGCCGCGGAGAGCGTCTGGATGGCCTCTTCGAACTGCAGGTTGTCGTACTGCGTGCGGCCCGCCGTCACGAGCGCGCCGTTGTTCTGCGCGTGCGCCGTGGAGGGCATCGCGGCGAGCGCGAGCGCCGTGAACACCACTCCCGCACCGTGCACCACGCGCTGCGCCCTGCTCATCGCGCGGATGCTATGCGCGCGCTGCAAAGCCCGTCAACGAAGTGGTTCAGCGCCAGGTGACGCGCGTGCGAGGGCCGAGGAGCGCGCGCACCGCATCGCGCTGCGCGGTGGCCGTGAACCCGCCGGGAGGACCGAGAATCTCCACGTCGTCGGGGCCGCGGAGGCGCACGACCGTGGAGCGCGTGAGCCGTGCGGCGTCGCGCTCGCCCGCGCCGTCGAGGTACTCGGCCACGGCCTCGGTGAGCGACGCGCGTCCGTCGATGGACGACGACCCGCGGTAGGTCTCCACGCGCGCGGCGAGCGAGCCGTTCCACACGAAGGAGAGGTCGTGGAGCGAGGCGTCGGGGAGCGTCGCGATGGCCCGCGCGAAGGCCGTGTGCAGGTCGTCGGCGACGGCGGGCACACCGTGGATCTGCCCGAGCGCGCGCGCATCGAGCGAGACCACCACGCGGTGCGCGTGCACGGTTCCATGGCTCGACTCCCAGCGCGCGATGTCGGGCTCCATCGACACGCCCGCGCCGTCGAGCACCGCGCGGGCCCGCGCATCGGGGAGCGCGTCGAGGAGCGCGAGCGCGCGCGTGCGGAGGTCCGCCGCGTCGGGCGGAGGGGGACTCACGGCGTGCGCTGACCGGCGCGGGCGGCGAGCTGCGCGAAGGTGGGCTGCGACTGCGCGCCCTCGCCCTCGTCGGACTTCACCGCGGGGTGCTGCGCGGGGGCGTCGACGCGCACGCCGGTGCGCTGCTCGTCCATCGCGGCGGCCATGGCGACGGACTGCTTGCGCACGTCGTTTCCGCTGTCGCGCGCGAGGTCGAAGATCACCTTGCTCGTGCCCGCGGCGGTGAGGTTCTGCAGCGCTTCGAGGCGGCGGAGTTCCATCGCGCCGGGCGACTCGGTGAGGATGCGCGCGGCCTCGGCGAAGTTGCGCGCGCTCTCGACGTCGGCCTGCGACTTGATGAGCACGTACTGCCGGTCGCGCTCGGCGATGGCCTTGCGCGCGATGACCTCCTGCATCTGCGGCGGGAGCTGGATGTCCTGCATCGCGATGAGCTCCACGTGCAGGCCCCACTGGGCCACGAACTGCTCGACGGCGGCGCGCACCTTCGCGGCGATCTCCTCGCGGTGTTCGAGGAGCTCATCGAGACGGATCTCGCCCACGATGTCGCGGAGCACCACCTTCGCGCGGTCTTTGATGGCGAGCTCGTAGTTCTCGACGTTGAGCGCGGCCTTCTCGGGGTCGACGACCTTGTAATAGACCACCGCGTCGATCATCGCGGTGACGTTGTCAGACGTGATGACCATCTGGTGCGGGAGGTCGCGGTTTCGAATGCGCGTGTCGACGCGCATCATCGATTGGAACAGCGGGATCACGAGGTTCACCCCGGGCTCCATGCGGCCCGAGAATTTGCCCAGCGTGAACTTCAGCCCGACCTCCCACTGGTTGATCTGCCGCACGGAGCGCAGCACCAGCATCAGGAGCACCATGAGAAACGGGAACAGCAACCCGACCGCAGGATCCATGTCTTGCCCTCGCGCGGAGTATAGGGCCGCGCTGTCGGGCGGGGCTTGATTTCACGCGCGGCTTCGTGGTGATGAGAGCCGCGGAGCGACCGCGTAGCATCGCACCCGGGAGGCACGGAGACGGTTATGGCCAGGGACGGTGGAACCAAGCAGGACATGCTCGCCGAGCGCGCGATGATCGAGCTCGAGGTGTCGAACGCGCTCTCGTCGGCGGAGAGCACCGCGGCGCGGCTGTCGTTCGACGTCGTGCTCAACGAGATCAACACGCGCACGCAGGCGCTCGGCAAGCTGGGCGAAGACGTGGCCCGCGCGAGGGCCCGCGGATACATCTGGGCGGGCGATCTCGAAGAGAAGCTCCGTCGCGCGCAGGGCCTCGCCGACGGGGCCGTGAACACCGCGCGGAGCGAGACCCAGCGCGCCGCGCGCGAGCTCCGGGGACGCGCCGACACGCTGCTCTCTCGCGCGGGGCGGCTCCGCGGTCGGCCTGCTCACACGGTGCAGCAGGAGGCCATGTCGCTCGCGGGCGAGGCGAGCGGGCTCTCGTCGGCCATCGACGCCGCGGAGCGCCGCGTGCGCGAGTCGGTGGGGCCGTTTCTGGGCACCGTCGACGAGCTGGTGAAGAAGCTCGCGCAGGTGCACTTCACCCTCGACTGCTTCGAGAAGGCCTCGTTTCGCATGCAGCCCGAGGAGAACCCCGTGCTCGCGGTGAAGGCCACGTGGGAAGACTCTCCGCAGGGCAAGCGCGAGGGCCTGCTGCTCTTCACCGCCCACCGCGTGCGCTTCGAACACACCGAAGAGGTCGTGCTCGAACGGTCGTTCCTGTTCTTCGCGTCGCGCACCGAGACGCGCCGCGCGCTGCTGCTCGACCAGCTCATCGGACAGATCGCATCGAGCGACGATGCCGAGCGCGGTCTGGTGTTCAAAGACCAGCTCCTCACGCTGAGCTTTCGACCGGGCGGCAACGCGCCGTCGCGCGCGACCTTCGAGCTCTCCGACCAGAACGCCCGCGAGCTCGACACCCTGCTCGAACAGCTCCGCACCGGCGACATGGCCCGCGCGCGCTACCAGGGCCCCATGCCCGAGAACTCCAACGTCGGCGTGCCCGTGCGCTGGCCCTCGTCGTGTGACAACTGCGGCGCCGCGCTCACGCCGCCCGTGCGCGGTCAGAACCTCATCGCGTGCGAGTACTGCAACGCGCAGCACCCCGTCGAACTCGGCCAGGCCTGAGCCCCAACGTCTCCCCGCCGCAGTCCGCGGTGCGACGCAAGCCCCGAACATCCGAACAGCGATCCACCCCCGCAACGCCACCCTCGGCGGGGCGACGGAATTTCAGCGACGCCGCGGCGAATCAACGGATCCCGCACGCCGTCGTGACGCCCCGCCCGACGCTTCGAGGCGCGCCGGACCTCGACGGTGTTGTCGCGCGGCAGCACATGGAGGCGCCCGGCGAGCTCAAGCGTAGCGGGAGTGTCCGGATTCGGTTAACAAAGTGCATCGCGACGCCGTGCGAAGGGGGCTGACGGGCCCCACGTACCCGCGCCGAGGACGCGATCGACCCTGCGCATCGGGGCCGAGGAGATGAACCGTGGATGGTATGGACGCCAGCTCGCCGAAACTGACCTTGCGGCGCACGAGCCAGGGAAAGATCATCGGGCATCACCCGTCGATCCGAGAGGCCCTCGACACGATCGAACGCGTCGCGCCGACCACCTGCAACGTGCTGGTCACGGGCCCGAGCGGCACGGGCAAGGAGCTCGTCGTCGCCGCGCTCCACGACGCCTCGCCGCGCGCGCAGGCGCCCTTCGTGGCCGTCAACTGCGGCGCGCTCCCCGAGAACCTCATCGAGTCGATGCTCTTCGGGCACAAGCGCGGGGCCTTCACGGGCGCCGTGGGTGCGACCGAAGGCTACGTGGGCGCGGCCGAGGGCGGCACGCTCTACCTCGACGAGATCGGCGAGCTGCCCATCACGTTGCAGCCCAAGATCCTGCGGCTGTTGCAGCAGCGCGAGTACACGCCCGTGGGCGAGGCGCGCGCGATCAAGTGCGACATCCGCGTGGTGGCCGCGACCAACCGCGACCTCGCCGCCGAGGTGGCCGCGGGACGCTTCCGCGAAGACCTCTACTACCGCCTCAACGTGGTGCAGGTGCACCTGCCGCCGCTGTGCGAGCGCGGCAACGACGTCGAGTCGCTGGCGCTGTACTTCCTCCAGCACTGCGCGGCGCGCGTGGGGCGCGCGGGCCTCGCGGGCTACCACCCCGACGCCATGGCCGCGATCCGCGCGTGGAGCTGGCCGGGTAACATCCGCGAGCTGGAGAACACCATCGAGCGCGCGGTGCTCCTCACGCGCACGCCGCTGGTGACCCTCGCCGACCTGCCCGCGAAGGTGCGCGAGCACTACGAGCGCGTCGCCGCCGAGCGCACGCCCTCCGAGGCCGCCGCCGCCGCGGAGATCGTCTCGAACGCGCCCTTCTCCGCCGCGTCGGTCATCGACCCGAGCATCGACCTGCCCGACGAGGGCGTTGATTTTCGCGCGGCCATCGAGGCCTACGAGAACAAGCTCCTGCGCATGGCCCTCGACCGCACGGGCAACAACCGCAACCAGGCCGCGCAGCTCTTACGACTGAACCGCACCACGCTCGTCGAAATGCTGCGCCGCAAGCGCATCTCCTGACGCTTGACGCACGACCCCGGCGGCGCATAAGTCCCGCGCCGCGTGCTGCCCGACGAACCGCTCCTCGCCACGGCGCTCGACGAGGCCGCGAAGCACATCGACCACACGGGCTGTGTGATCACCGTGCCCGCGGCACCGACGGACCTCGACGCCCTCCTCGCCCTCGCGACGTCACCCTCCGTGGTGTGGGCGCCGGGTGCGTCCGACGCGCTCTCCCTCGTCGGCCACGGCGTCGCCGCGCGACTCACGGGCGATGCCCTCGCGCCCATGGCCCGCGAAGCCAACGAACTCCTGCGCGGGCTGCACGTGGTCGCGCCGGGCGTTCCGCACGCGATCGCACGCCCGCGGCTGTGGGGAGGCCAGACCTTCGACCCGCGACGCGCCACGCACGAAGACCCCGCGTGGTGTGATGCCCCCGCGGCCTCGCTCACGCTGCCCGCGTGCGCGGCGATCGTGTGCGACGGGCGCGCGTACCTCCAGCTCGCAGTGATGCGCGGGGCATCGCTCTCCGACGCGGCCGCGAAGGCCCTCGCGTGGTGCACCGCCGCGCCCGCGGTGTACGAGCCTCCGCGCGTGACCCGCGACGGCGCCGAGGGCTTCGAAGCGTGGCGCGAGCTCGTGCGCGACGCCCTCGCCGTGATGGCCCGCGGAGACGCCCTCAAGCTCGTGGGCGCCCGTCGCGCGACGGTGCGCGCCTCGCACCCGTGGCACGTCGGGAGTGTGCTGAAGGCGATGGCGCCTCCCCTCGCGGGCAGCGTGCGCGTGGCGATGCAGCTCGGCGCCAGCACCCTCGTGGCCCACACGCCCGAACAGCTCGTGCGACGCGACGGAGAGACCGCCTCCCTCGACGCGCTCGCGGGCTCCATGCCCCGTGGACGGGATACGTCACACGACGCCACGCAGGTCGCCGCGCTCCTCGCGAGCGAGAAGGATCTTCGCGAGCACGCGCACGTGGTCGAGGGCATCCGTCACGCGCTCGCGCCCTTCGCGCGGGAGATCACCGCGCCCGCGTCGCCGTCGGTCCGCACGCTCCGCACGGTGCACCATCTGTTTACGCCCATCACGGCGGCGCTCCGTGAAGACACGCACGTGCTCTCGCTCGTCGAGGCGCTGCACCCGACGCCCGCGCTCGGAGGCACGCCCCGCGACGCGGCCCTCGACTGGATCGCACGCTGCGAGCGCGCGCCCCGCGGGTGGTACGCGGGACCCGTGGGCTGGTGCGATGCCGACGGAGACGGGGCGTTCCACGTGGCGATCCGCGCGGCGCTGCTCCAGGGCGCGCAGGCGTGGACGTACGCCGGCGCGGGGCTCGTCGCGGGCTCGGACCCCGACACCGAGTGGGCCGAGACCGAAGCCAAGATGGCCCCCATGCGCGCGGCCCTCGGGGCCTGAACAGAACACCCCACCATGCAGACCACCAACCTCCACACCGCCTGGGCGCGGCTGTTCGTACGGGCCCTCGCTCGCGCGGGCGTTCGCGACCTCGTGGTGAGCCCCGGATCGCGCTCTACACCCCTCGCCCTCGCGGCCTCGCGCGAGCCCCTGCTGCGCTGCCACCTCCACGTCGACGAGCGCGTGGCGAGCTTCGTGGCGCTCGGTCAGGCGCGGGCCACGGGGCGTCCCACGGCGCTGATCTGCACGTCGGGCACGGCGGGCGCGCACTGGCTCCCCGCGGCCATCGAGGCCTCGCTCACGGGCGTTCCCATGGTGTGCGTGACCGCCGACCGACCGTGGGAGGCCTACGACTGCGCGTCTCCGCAGACCATCGACCAGCGCGATCTGCTCGGTGACCACGCGCGCCACCACGCCGAGCTCGGCACGCCCAACCCGAGCCCCCACGCCCTCCGCGCCGTGGGACGCATCGCGGCCCAGTGCGTCCATCGCGCGCGCTGGCCCCTGCCCGGCGCGGTGCACCTCAACGCCCGCTTTCGCAAGCCCCTGGAGCCCGTGCGCACCGACGCGCCCGAAGCCTGGGAGCCCCTCGTCGACGCCCTCCTCGAAGCCCCGCCGACGCGCGCCTACGACGCCGCGCTCACCCCTTCGCCCGAGGCCCTCGCCGACCTCACCGACGCGCTCCGCACCGCGCGCCGCCCGTGGATCGTCGCAGGCCCCACGCTCACCCCCGACGCCGCCGAGAACGCCCGCCTGCGCGCCCTCGTCGACGCCCTCTGCGCGCGCACCGGCGCCGCCGTGCTCGCCGAGACCACGAGCAACGTCCGCTTCGGGCTCTCCTCCGAGACGGTCGCGCTCCCCTCGTTCGATGCGCTGCTGCGCAGCCCTGCGTTCCGCGCGATGGCGGCGCCCGACGTGGTGATCGAACTCGGCCTGCCGCCCACCTCGCCCACGTATGCCACGGTGGCCTCCGAGCTCCGTGCGCCGCGCTTCGTGGTGGCCCCGCACGGCTGGCCCGACCCCCACGGCAGCGCGACGGGCGTGGTGCTCGGTCGCCCCGTCGACGTGCTCGCCGCGCTCGTCACCGCGCTCGATGGACGCTCCCCCGACGACGACACGCGCGCCTGGGGCGACTCGCTGAAAACCTCGCAGCAGAAGGCACTTCACGCGATCGGCGCCGTGCGCGACGAGAGCGTCTGGAGCGAGGGCGTCGTGGCCCACACGCTGATCGCAACGCTCGCAGACGATGATGTGCTGTGCATGGGCAACAGCCTCCCGGTGCGCGACGTCGACACCTTCGGCGACGCGGCGCGCGGCGCGGTGCGGGTGTTCCACCAGCGCGGGGCGAGCGGCATCGACGGGCTCGTGGCGGGCGCGGCGGGCGTGCGCTCGGTCACCGATGCGAAGCACCTCGTGGCCGTGCACCTCGGAGACATCTCCGCGCTCCACGACCTCGGCGGACTCAACGCAGCGCGCGTGGTCGGCGGCCCCCTCGCCATCGTGGTCGTGCAGAACGAGGGCGGACGCATCTTCGAACAGCTCCCCCTCGGTCGTCAGGCCGCGCCGGGCACCGAGCTCGGCGAGCACTTCGCGCAGCTCTTCACCACGCCCCAGGCCGTGCGCTTCGACCACGCCGCGGCGGCCTTCTCGCTGGGCTACGCGCGGGTCACCTCGCGCGACGCGCTCGTGCACGCGCTCCACGAAGCACGCACCGCGACCGCGCCCGTCGTGATCGAGTGTGTGGTCGAGCCCACGCAGGGACGCGACCTCCGCGACCGCGCCCTCGCCGCCGTGCGCAGCGCGCTGTGAGCCGCCTCTACCTCCACGGATTCCTCGGTGCGCCGATGGCCTGGCGCGCGGTGCTCGACCGCACCGGCGACGCGCTCGCGCAGTGCCCCACGCTGCCCGGACACGGCCTCGCGCCCTTCACCCCCGAGGGCGAGTTCGAATCCGTGCTCGACGCCTTCGCCGCGCGCGTGTTGCCCCGGGAGCCCGTCGCCCTCGTGGGCTACTCGCTCGGCGCCCGCGTGGCCCTCTCGCTCGCGATGCGCCACCCCGCGCGCGTCACCTCGCTCGTGCTCGTGGGCGTGGCCCTCGGACTCGACCGCGCCGCCGACCGCGAGGCCCGCGCGCTCTCCGACGAGGCCCTCGCGCGCTCCCTCGAACGCGACGGAGTGGAGCCCTTCGTCGACGCGTGGGAGCGCATCCCCCTCTTCGACACGCAACGATTGCTCGCACCCGAACGCCTCGCCCCGCAGCGCGCATGGCGCACGCAGCACACGGCCCGCGGACTCGCGTGGTCGCTGCGCACGCTGGGCCTCGGACGACAGCCTCCGTGGCGACGACGCTTCGCGCAGAGCGCCGTGCCCGTGACCCTGGTGACCGGCGCGTGCGACGAGAAGTTCACCGCGATCGCGCGCGAGATGGTCTCGCTGCGTGCGGGCGTGCGCCACGTCACCGTGCCGGGCGTCGGGCACAACGTGGTGCTCGAAGCGCCCGAGACGGTGGCCGAGGCGGTGTTGCGGGGGTGACGCGCTACGCGCGCTTCGTGATGCGGTCGACGCCGCGGAGGTACGGACGCAGCGCCTCGGGCACGATCACCGAGCCGTCGGCCTGCTGGTACTGCTCCAGGATGGCCACGAGCGTGCGGCCCACCGCGAGGCCCGAGCCGTTGAGCGTGTGCACGAGGCGGGGCTTCGCCTTCGCATCGCCCGCGGGTCGGTATTTCAAGCCCGCGCGCCGCGCCTGGAAGTCGCCGAAGTTCGAGCAGCTCGAAATCTCGCGGTAGGCGTTCTGGCCCGGGAGCCACACTTCGAGGTCGTAGGTCTTGCGCGCGCTGAAGCCCATGTCGCCCGCGCAGAGCAGCACCTTGCGGTAGTGCAGCCCGAGGGTCTGGAGCACCTTCTCGGCGGCGGCGGTGAGCTCCTCGTGGGCGCGGTCCGAGTCTTCGGGGCGTTCGAGGCGAACCACTTCGACCTTGTCGAACTGGTGCTGGCGAATGAGCCCGCGCGTGTCGCGTCCGTACGAGCCCGCCTCGGCGCGGAAGCACGGCGTGAAGGCCGTGTACTTTCGCGGCATCGACGCGTCGTCGAGGATCTCGCCCGCGTGGAGGTTCGTCACCGGAACCTCCGCCGTCGGAATGAGATACAGGTCGTAGGCGCGCTCGCCGCTCGCCGCGATCTTGAAGAGGTCGTTCTCGAACTTCGGGAGCTGCCCGGTGCCCCGCAGCGCGTCGCCCTTCACCATGAACGGCGGGTACACCTCGGTGTAGCCGTGTTCGACCGTGTGCAGGTCGAGCATGAAGGTCACGAGCGCGCGTTCGAGCGCCGCGCCGAGGCCCCAGAGCACGGTGAAGCGCGGCCCCGAGAGGCCCGATCCGCGCGCGAAATCGAGGATGCCCAGCGTCTCGCCGATCTCGTGGTGATCCTTCGCGGTGAAGTCGAGCGCGGGCTTCTCACCCCACGTGCTCACGACCACGTTGTCGTGCTCGTCGCGGCCCTCGGGCACGCCCTCGCCGGGGAGGTTCGGAATGCGCAGCAGCAGCTCCTCGATCTCGGCCTCGACGGTCTTGAGCGTGGCGTCGTAGGCGCGGGCCTCATCGCCGAGGGCGCGGGCCTTCTCGCGGGCCTCGACCTGCTCGGGCGACCCCTTGGGCAGCTTCGCGATGGCGGCGCTCGCCTCGTTGAGCGCGCGCTTGCGCGATTCGCCCTCGACGATGGCCTCGCGGCGCTTCTGCGACAGCTCCTTGATGCGCTCGAAGCCGATGGCGGCGGTGTCTACGTGACGCTTGCGAAGGCCCGCCTCGACGGCCTCGATGTGCTCGACGACGTAACGAAGTTCCAGCATGGCGCGCGCGAGGGTAGTCGCGATGATCCCGCGAAGCACGCGGCTTTTTCGCGTCGCCAGAGGGCCCGGTGTTAGCGTCCGCCGCGGAAATTCCCGTGCGCGCCCGCCCCCTCGTACTCGCCCTCGCGGCGCTCACCCTCGCCGACTGCAAGCAGTCTCCGTCGCAGCGCCGCCTCGCGGGACGCATGCTCCAGCTCGCAGGCATCCGCCGCGACGCGGGCGCCTCGTCACCGCCGCCGCGCGCGCTCGAACACCCGCCCGCACCGCGCGCCCCCACGGCCTTTCGCCTCGACGCACACCACACCGGACGCAGCGGCTGGCGCCTCCCGCGCAGGCCCCGCATCGTCGCGCGGGTCACCACGCAGGGACGCATCTCGGCGCAGGCGATCTCCGTCGGCGACGACGTGGCCGTGGGCTCGCACGACGGGTTCTTCTACGTGGCCTCGCGCAGCGGCGCCGTGCGCTGGCGCTTCAACGCCGCCGATCGCATCTACACCACGCCCGCGTTGATGGGCGACAGCGGGCTCGTGTTCGGCAGCGACGCCGACCGCTTCGTGGCCCTCAACCGCCGCGGACGGCTCCAGGTCGCGCTCGCCACCGACGACGACGCCGACACCTCGCCCGCCCTCGCGGGAGACGGCACCGTGCGCTTCGCCGCGGGCCGCACGCTCTACGCCGCCGACGGGGATCTCACCGTGCGCTGGCGCCTCGCGGTGGGCGGCAAGATCTTCTCGTCGCCCGCGGTGGGCGATGACAACACCACCTACTTCGGCTCGCAGGACAACCACATCTACGCCGTGAGCGCCGAGGGACGCGTCGCGTGGCGCGTGCAGACCGGCGACGACGTCGACGGCACGCCCTCGATCGGCGACGACGGCACGGTGTACGTGGGCAGCGACGACGGGAACGTCTACGCCATCGCGCGCGACGGGTCGCTCCGCTGGCAGCACGCGGTCGGCGGCTTCGTGCGTGCGGGCGTGGCGCTCGGTCTCGACGGCACCGTGCTCGCGCCCACGTACGGTCCTCGCGCGAAGCTCGTGGCCCTCGACCGCACGACGGGACGCGAGGTGTGGAGCTACGCCATCGCAGGGCCTCCCACGCGCGAGTACGGCATCGCGAGCTCGCCCCTCGTCGACGCCGACGGACGCATCGCGTTCGGTGCGCCCGACGACGCGCTCCACATGGTCGATCGTGACGGCGCGCACGCGCAGCGCCTCGCGCTCCCGGCCGACGTCGATGGGTCGCCGGTGCTGCTCGACGACCGTCTCCTCGCGGTGGGCTGCGACGACGGCGTGCTCTACCTCGTGGGGGAGTGAAGGCCGCCGCGTCGGAAGCACGTTCCCGCGCGGGCGGTGGGGCATTAGAGTGCCGCCCATGGGTAGACCGAAGCAGACGCTGGGGAGCGCACCGCAGATCCTCTCGATGGTGCTCGCCGGCGGCGAAGGACGTCGTCTCTCGCCCCTCACGCTCGAACGCGCCAAGCCCGCGGTGCCCTTCGGCGGGCGCTATCGCATCATCGACGTGGTGCTCTCGAACCTCGTGAACTCGGGGCTCACGCGCATCAAGGTGCTGACCCAGTACAAGAGCGCGTCGCTCGAAGAGCACATCGCCCGCGCGTGGCGGCTCTCGCCCATTCTCGACAACTACATCGAGACCATTCCCGCGCAGCAGCGCACGGGGCTGTCGTGGTTCAAGGGCAGCGCCGACGCCGTGTGGCAGTGCTTCAACGTCGTGCGCGATGCCTCACCCGACTACGTGGTGATCTTCGGCGGCGACCACATCTACAAGATGGACGTGCGGCTCATGGTCGAGCGGCACTTCGACACCGACGCGGATCTCACCGTCGCGGCGATCCCCGTTCCCAAGGCCGAAGCGTCGCAGTTCGGCGTGCTCCAGATCGACGAGAACGGGCGCGTGCTGAGCTTCGTCGAGAAGCCCAAGGATCCGCCCGAGATCCCCTCGCGCCCCGGCTGGTCGCTGGCCTCGATGGGCAACTACATCTTCGGCGCGAAGGTGCTCGAAGAGGAGCTCATCCGCGACCAGGCCAACGAAGACAGCGCCCATGATTTCGGCAAGAGCATCCTGCCGTCGATGGTGGCCCAGGGCCGTCGGGTGTTCATCTTCGACTTCGGCACCAACGTGATCCCGGGCGAAGGGCCGATGACCTACTGGCGCGACATCGGCACCATCAAGAGCTACTTCGACGCCCACATGGATCTCGTGGAGATCAAGCCCGAGTTCAACCTCTACAACCGCCTCTGGCCCATTCGCACGGGCATGAGCTTCGACCCGCCGGCGAAGTTCGTCTTCAGCGATCAGAGCAACGCGCGCGTGGGCATCGCCACCGACTCGCTCGTGAGCGACGGGTGCATCATCTCGGGCGGGCAGATCCACCGCTCGGTGCTCTCCGCGGGCGTGCGCGTGAACTCCTTCGCCCACGTGGAGCAGTGCATCCTGCTCGAAGGCGTGCAGGTCGGGCGCTACGCGCGGCTCCGCAAGGTGATCATCGACAAGGACGTCGAGATTCCCCAGGGCACGCAGATCGGCTTCGACCTCGACGAAGACCGCAAGCGCTTCACCGTGTCCGAAGACGGCATGGTGATCATTCCCAAGCGCGCGCGGTTGTAGGTCACCGTTCCCACCCGCACGGTCACCGCCCCGACGTCAACCCCCTGACGCCGTCTGCGCCGTGACGGGGGGTGTGGAATCGCGCCGCACACCTGCGGCGGCGATGGGCCCGTGCGGGAATCTGCCACCCGCCTCGTTCGCTCGAATCACCAGAAAACAAGGGCGTCCTGCGCACACGGCACACCCGCTGCACAGCGGTGCCCCCGATGTCGACTGCCACTCCGCACACCGAGGCTCCGCACGACGGCCACGCCCCCACGGGGCATGGGTCCCACGCCTCTTCGGACCACGGACACCCATCGCCCACGCAGCGCCTCGTGGGCCTGCTGCGCGGTGAGACCTCGGACCTGTGGGTCGTGGCCACCTACGCGGTGGGCGTGGGGCTGCTCTCGCTCGTGGTGCCCATCGCGACGGCCTCGCTGGTGAACACCATCTCCTTCGGCACGGTGATCCAGCCGCTGGTGGTGCTGACCTTTCTGGTGTTCGTGGGCCTCGGCTTCGAGGGGCTCATGCGCGCGCTGCAGTTCTGGGTCGTCGAGGTGCTCCAGCGCCGGGTGTTCGTGAAGGTGGCGCTCGACCTCGCGCGGCGCCTCACGCGCGTGCACGCCACGGCCTTCGACCGGGGCAACGGCCCCGAGCTCGTGAACCGCTTCTTCGACGTGCTGACCGTGCAGAAGACCGCGGCGACGCTGCTGCTCGACGGCCTCGCGGTGATGCTCCAGGCCCTCATCGGCACGCTGCTGCTGGCGTTCTATCACCCCATCCTGCTGGCCTTCGACGTGGTGCTCGTGCTCGGGATGCTGGTGATCCTCTTTCCCCTCGGGCGCGGCGCGATCGACACCTCGATCCAGGAGTCGAAGGCCAAGTACGCCGTGGCCGCGTGGCTCGAAGAGGTCGCGCGCCTCACCCGCGTGTTCCGCGGACCGGGCGCGAGCGCCTTCGCCGAACAGCGCGCCGACGCCCTCGCGCAGAAGTACCTCAAGGCCCGCGCGTCGCACTTCGCCATCGTGTTCCGGCAGCACGTGGGATCGCTGTCGTTCAAGGCCTTCTTGAGCGCGGCGCTGCTCGGCGTGGGCGGCTGGCTGGTGATCCAGCGCGGCCTCACCATCGGCCAGCTCGCGGCCGCCGAGCTCGTGGTGAGCGCCGTCGTGGCGGGCATGGCCAAGTTCGCGAAGCAGCTCGAGAGCTGGTACGACCTCGTGACCGCCGCCGACAAGCTCGGTCACCTCACCGACCTTCCCCTCGAACGCGCCGACGGACATGCCGTGCCCGAGCACACCCCGCGCGGCGCGCGCATCGAGCTCCGCGACGTGACCTTCTCCCACGACGGCGTCACGCCGGTGCTGCGCAACACCTCGCTCGCCCTCGGGCCCAGCGCGCGCGTCGCCGTGCTCGGTCGCTCGGGCAGCGGCAAGAGCACCCTCGCCGACCTCATCACGGGCCACCGCGTGCCCCTCACGGGCAACGTCTTTCTCGAAGGCGCAGACCTCCGCGAGCTGGCCCTCGACGCCGTGCGCGGCACCGTCGCCGTCGTGCGCGACCTCGAACTCTTCGAGGGCTCCGTGGCCGAGAACCTCACGCTCTCGCGCCCCGGTGTGACGCCCGAGCGCGTGCGCCGCGTGCTGGCCGCGCTGCGCCTCGACGACGAGATCGCCCGGCTCTCCGACGGCGTGAACACCGCGCTCACGCCGCAGGGCGCGCCCCTCTCGGCCACGCAGGCGCGGGTGCTGATGTTCGCCCGCGCGCTCGTGGGCGAGCCGCGGCTGGTGATCGTCGATGGCGCCCTCGACGGGCTCGACTCCGAGGTCGTGCGCGACGTGATGGGCGCGCTCACGGCCCCCGGCGCGCCGTGGACGCTCCTGGTGCTCACGCACCGTGAAGAGATCGCCGCGATGTGCGCCGCCACGATGCGCCTCCAGGGCGCCACGCTCACCCCCGCCACGCCCCGGAGCGAGGTCTGACCATGGACGTCACCAACGCCCCGTACCGCAGCGCCGACGGCGCCCCGAGCGCCCTGGAGATGGTGCGCACCCCCCACGCCGCGCGCCTCGCCGCGCGCGTGTTCGCCGCGCTCTTCATCACGGCCGCCGTGTGCCTCTTCACGCTCCCGTGGCAGCAGACCTCGACGGGCCAGGGCCGCGTGGTGGCCTACGCCCCCGTGGAGCGCCAGCAGGTGATCGACGCGCCCATCGAGGGCCGCGTGGTGCGCTTCGCCGTGCGCGAGGGCGCCCACGTTCGCGCGGGTGACCTGCTCGTCGAGATCACCGACAACGACCCCGAGATCATGCAGCGGCTCCGTCAGGAGCGAGACGCCGTCGTGGCCCGCCGCGACGCCGCGCAGGCCCGCGCCGACTCCATCGGCTCGCGCGCCGACCGCCTCACCGAGTCCCGTGAGAACGCCACGCAGGCCGCCTCGCGTCGCGTGGAGATGGCCCGTCAGCGCGTGCGCGCCTCCGAGCGTGCGGTGCAGGCCGCCGAGGCCGCCGCCGAGACCGCGCGGCTCAACGTCGAGCGCCACCGCGCCCTCGGGTCGTCGGGTCTGTCGTCGTCGCGCACCGT
The DNA here is from genome assembly GCA_945952225.1 of uncultured Myxococcaceae bacterium. Taxonomy (GTDB): domain Bacteria; phylum Myxococcota_A; class Polyangia; order Polyangiales; genus CAISKJ01. The sequence continues at coordinate 26,138 of CAMFHP010000023.1, read as the reverse complement.
CGAACTCGCCGAGCTCGACGCCGTGCGCACCCGCACCGAGGTCGAGCGCGCCCGCGCCACCCTCGCCGCCGCCCAGGCCGAGGAGCTCGCGCTGCGCTCCGACGCCCTGCGCGTAGGCACCGACGGCTTCGCCTCCATCGACGACGCCCGCGCCTCGCGCGCCTCGGCCCTCGCCGAGATCGCGTCTTCGAACGCCGAGCTCTCGCGCCTCGACGTGCGCCTCGCGCGCCAGTCGACGATGCGTGTGACCGCGCCCCGCGACGGCACCGTGCTCCGCGTGCTGGGCGGCACGAACGCCGAGCTCCTCAAGGCCGGCGATCCCCTCGTGATGTTCGTGCCCGACACCGACGCCCGCGCGGTGGAACTCTGGGTCGACGGCAACGACGTTCCCCTGCTCCGCGAGGGACGCCACGTGCGCGTGCAGTTCGAGGGATGGCCCGCGCTCCAGTTCTCGGGCTGGCCCTCGGTGGCCGTGGGCACCTTCGGCGGCACCATCGCGGTCATCGACGCGGCCGACGACGGGCGCGGCAAGTTCCGCGTGCTCGTGGTGCCCGACGGCCGCGAGCCCTGGCCCGCGGGGCGCTACCTCCGTCAGGGCGTGCGCGCCAACGGCTGGATCCTGCTCAACCGCGTGACCCTCGCGTACGAGCTCTGGCGTCAGTTCAACGGCTTTCCGCCTGCGATCGCGCAGCCCGACGCGAACAACTCGCAGGAGAAGAAGAAGTGACCGCGCGCCCCCTCGCGCTCGCCCTCACCGCGCTCCTCGCACCCCTCGCAGCCGTCGCGCAGACGTCTCCGTCGGAGCCCTCGGCGGTGACCACGGCCGACGAGGCCCCCGCGGCCACGCCCGTCGACCTCGGCGCGGTGCTGCGCTCCGTCGAAACGCACTTTCCGCTGATCGCCGCGGCCGACCGCGACCGCGACGCGGCGGAGGGCGAGCTCCTCGCGGCCGAAGGGTCCTTCGATCCCCAGTGGCGCACACGCGTGAACGGCGGGCCCGTGGGCTACTACAACCCGCTCACCCTCGACACGCAGCTCACGCAGCCCACGCAGCTCTGGGGCACGCAGCTCTTCGCGGGATACCGCTTCGGACAGGGGCTCTCGTACACGGGCATCCCCATCTACGACGGCAAGATCGAGACGAACGACTGGGGCGAGCTCCGCGCGGGGCTCACCGTGCCGCTGCTGCGCAACGGTCCCATCGACCGCGCGCGGGCCAACATCCGCCGCGCCGAACACGGACGCACCGCCGCCGAGATGGGCGCGCTCCAGACGCGCCTCGAAGCCGCGCGCACGGCCACGCAGCGCTACTGGGAATGGGTCGCCGCGGGTCGTCGCCTCGCCGTCGCCACCGACCTCTTCGCCCTCGCCACCGCGCGCGACTCGGGCCTCGCCGAGCGCGTGCGCCGCGGAGACCTTCCGGCCTTCGAACGCAGCGACAACGCGCGCGCCATCGTGCAGCGCCAGGGCGCCGTGGTGACCGCGCGACGCCAGCTCGAACAGGCCGCCATCGAGCTCTCGCTCTACCTCCGCGACGACCGTGGAACGCCCCGCGTGCCCGACGCGCGCGAGCTCCCGCGCTCCATTCCCGAGCCCGCGATGCTCGACGCCGCGTGCATCGACCGCGAGTCGCGCGAGGCCGCCGCGCGCAGGCCCGAGCCCCGTCGCTTCGAAGCGCAGCGCGAGCGCGAGCGCGTGGAGCGCGAGTGGGCCGAGAACCAGCGCCGCCCCGCCGTCGACGTCTCCGTGGCCGCCTCCCACGACCTCGGCCCCGGCGCCGTGAGCCGTCAGGGCCCCGTGCTCGAAGCCGGTGTCGTCGTCGACATTCCGCTCTTGAACCGCACCGCCACGGGACGCGAGCGCGTGGCCTCCGCCGCCATGGCCCGCGCCGAGGAGCAGCGCCGCTTCGCCGTCGACCGCGTGCGCGCCGACGTGCGCGACGCCCTCTCCGCCGTCGAGACCGCCCGTCAGCGCGTCGACGTGGCGCGCCGTGAGGTCTCCCTCGCCCGCGAGCTCGCCGACCAGGAGCGCCGCCGTCTCGACCTCGGCGACGGCACGCTCCTCGTGCTCAACCTCCGCGAGACCGCCGCGGCCGAAGCCTCGATCCGCGAGGTCGACGCGCTCCTCGACTGGCAGCGCGCCGTGGCCGCGTGGCGCTTCGCCCTCGGACGCCCCCAGGGCGACGCCGTGCCCTGCGTCAACGCCCGTCCGTGAACAGCAGCGGCGCCCGCGCGAGCGCCGTCGCACACACCGCCGTCGCCCCCGCTGCGAGCACCGCGTCGCGCAGCTCGCTCAACGTCGCCCCCGTGGTCACCACGTCGTCGACGAGCACCACGCGCTGCCCGCGCAACGAGCCGTCCGCGCGAAACACCGACCGCACGTTCTCGCGCCGCGCGCCGCGATCGAGACGGGTCTGCGAGGGCGTGTCGCGCACGCGCTCGACGGCCCTCCACGCGAGGGGCGCATCGAGCTGTTGTGCGAGGGCGCGGGCGAGCTCCGCGGACTGGTTGAAGCCCCGCTGACGGAGCCGCGCAGGGTGCAACGGAACAGGCACCACGCGCGTCGCGACGAAGCCCCCGGGCGCGCGCCACGCCTCGGCGAGCAGCGCCCCGAGCGAGGCCGCCACCGCGGGGTCGTCGCCGTATTTCGCACGGTGGATCGCGCGCACCAGCGGGCCTCCGTGGTCCCAGGCCACGTGCACGCCCATGGGCGCATCGACGGCGGGCATGAGGTGCTCGCGGCACCGCGGGCACAGGGCCTCGACGGTCACGAGCGGATCGGCGCACGCGAGGCACACGCGCGGCGCCACGAGGTCGGCGAGGTCGGCGCACCAGGTCTTCAGCAGAGAGAGCATCGGTCCCATGGGCGCCGTCTTCGGGCGCGTCCCGCCTTCGGTTGCGTGACAGGATACGTCAATCATCGGGCGTGCCGTGGGAGCAGGGCGTTGCGGTGCGGTGCGCGTTGGTGCGAGCGTCGCGTCCCTTCATGCAGCTCGTGATCGCAGAGAAGCCCTCGGTGGCGCGCGACCTGGCGCGGGTGCTCGGCGCCACGAAGCGCGTCGAGGGCGCCCTCGAAGGCCCGCAGTGGGTGGTCACCTGGTGCATCGGGCACCTCGTCGAGCTCGAAGAGCCCGGCGCCTACGACCCGGCGTGGAAGTCCTGGTCGATGCACACGCTCCCGATGCTGCCACCGACCTTCAAGCTCCGCGCGGTGAAGACGGGGCTCTCGCAGTGGAAGGCCGTGCGCGCGCTCCTCCGCGACCGGCGCTTCGAGGCCGTGGTGAACGCGTGCGACGCGGGCCGCGAGGGCGAGCTCATCTTCCGTCTCGTGTACGAGCTCGCGGGCTCACACCTCCCCGTGCGCCGCCTCTGGATCTCGTCGCTCACCGATGCGTCCATCCGTCAGGGCTTCGCCGCGCTGCAACCGGGCGCGCGCTACGACGCCCTCGGCGACGCCGCCCGCTGCCGCTCCGAGGCCGACTGGCTCGTGGGCATGAACGCCACGCGCGCCTTCACCCTGCGCCAGCGCGCCGTGAGCGATGCGTTGCTCTCCGTGGGACGCGTGCAGACCCCGACGCTCGCCATCGTGGCGGCCCGCGAGAAGGCCATCCGCGCCTTCGTCGAGCGCGACTACTGGGAGGTCGCCGCGCAGCTCCGCGCCCCCGACGCCGAGCCCTTCCGCGCGCGCTGGACCTGGGACGCCCGCACGGCCCTCGACACCCGCGAGCTCGCGCAGCAGATCGTCGACCGCGCGACCGCCGCCACCGCGCGCCTCGGCGCCGTGGTCGAAGCGGTGAACACCCGCACACAGAAGGTCCCGGCCCCGCTGCTCTTCGACCTCACGTCGCTGCAGCGCACGGCCAACGGGCGCTACGGCTTCTCGGCGCAGCGCACCCTCGACCTCGCGCAGGCGCTCTACGAGAAGCACAAGCTCATCACGTATCCGCGCACCGACTCGCGGCACCTCTCGAACGACCTCTACGCCACGCTCCCTTCGCTCTTCGACGCGCTCGCGCGCTTCACCCCCGTGTCGCGCTTCGCGCAGCAGCTCCGCGAGACGCCGCCGAAGCGCATCGCGCGGGTCTTCAACGACGGCAAGGTGAGCGACCACCACGCGATCATTCCCACGCCGCGCGCGCCCGACGGCGTGTCGCTCGACCGCGACGAGCAGCGGCTCTACGAGCTCATCGCGCGGCGCTTCGTGGGCGCGTTCTTTCCCGACGCGGAGTTCGCGCTCACCACCGCCGTGATGCGCGCGGGCGACGACGACGGCGCGGCCCCCGCGGTGCCCGACGCGCCCGAGGTGAAGCCCAACGCCGACGAGCCCGACGAGCCCGCCGAGGAGCGCTTTCTCACCAAACTCCCGCCGCCGCCCGACCGCTTCGTGGCCCACGGCCGACAGTGCCTCGCGCGCGGATGGCAGGAGGTCGCCGGCTTCGGGGACGACGACTCGAAGCTCCAGGCGCTCCCGAAGCTCGCGAAGGGCCAGCGCCTCGACGGCCGCTACGCCGTGGAGACGAAGCGCACTCGCCCGCCGCGGCGCTACACCGAAGCCTCGCTCCTCGCCGCGATGGAAGGGGCCGGCCGCGCCATCGACGACGAGGCCCTGCGCGCGGCCATGAAAGACAGCGGACTCGGCACGCCCGCCACGCGCGCGTCGATCATCGAGACCCTGCTCCGTCGCAACTACGTCACCCGCGAAGGCAAGGCCCTCGCGGCGACCCCCATGGGCGAAGGACTCATCGACGCGCTCCCCGTCGAGGCCCTGCGCTCCCCCGAGCTCACCGGCGCGTGGGAGGCCCGCCTCGCCGCCGTGGCCCGCGGCACCGAAACCCGCGCGCGCTTCATGGCCGACATCGCCGACTTCGTGACCCGCGCCGTCCGCGACCTTCGCGGCGCCACGCTGCTCAGCGCCAGCGCCCGCACCGCGGCCCCCGCACGCCCCCGCACGGCCTCGCGCGAGCGCGCGCCGCAGACCGCCGCGGCACCGTCGTCCACAGCGTCCACAGGGAGATCCACAGACGCACCCGTCACCGACGACAAGGCCCCCGCGAAGCGCGCCGCACGCACGCGCACGCCGCGAGCGCCGCGCGCCGAGAGCCCACGCAACGCGCGCAAGACCGCCGTCTCGACGCCCGCACCGGGGAGCACCGTCGAGGGGCTCCGCTGCCCGCTGTGCCTTCAGGGAGACATCGTCGTGGGGCGCCGCGCGTGGGGATGCGCGCGATGGCGCGAGGGCTGTCGCATGGTGATTCCCTTCGAGGTCGAGGGCGCGACGGTGAGCGACGCGCAGCTCCGCGACCTGGTGATGAAGGGACAGACGCGCCCCGCGCAGCGCACCGTCGACGGCGAGACCCAGAAGGTGCGGCTGCGTCTCGACCTCGGCGGAGACGCTCCCACCGTGCGCAGCGAGACCGCTACGGGAACAGCGGCGCGAGGCGTCGCGCGAGGTCGCGCAGCATCGAAGACGTCGCCCCCCAGATGAAGTGTCCGTCGACCTCGTAGGCCATCACGATGCGTCGAAACCCCTCTCCCGCCAGCGTGCGCGCAGGCTGCGGCGTGAGGAACGCGCGCAGCGGCAGCTCCAGCACCTCGGCCACCTCGACCTCGGAGCGACGCCACACCACGGGCCCCTCGACCCAGGCCACCACCGGCGTCACGAGAAAGCCCGTGCTCGTCGTGTGGTCGTCGAGCATCCCGAGCACGCGCGCCCGCGATGGATCGAGTCCCACCTCCTCGTCGGCCTCGCGCAGCGCCGTGTGGATCGCGTCGCGGTCCGTCGGGTCGCAGCGCCCGCCGGGAAACGCATACTGCCCGCCGTGATGGCGCATGCCCGCGGCGCGCTTCGTGAGCAGCACGCGGGGTTCTTCGTGTGACGTTTCCTGTCCACAGAGCGCGACGAGCACGGCGGCGCGGGTTCCACGCCAGGTGAGGGCGCGGCGCGGGAGCGACGCGAGCTGCGCGGCGATGCGATCGGCGTCGGAGGGCACGCGCGGGTGTATGGGGTCGCGCGGGGCGACGTGTCTACTTGCGTCGCCGACGGAGCTTCACTACACGCGGGTTCCCCATCATGGAGCGCGCGCTTCTCTCGCCCTGGCGCCTCACGCTCGCGGCCGGCCTCGTGGTCGGCGCCGCGCACTGTCGCTCTCGCGCGCACGACGACGCCTCGCCGTCGCCCGATCGCCACGCGATGAGCGCGCTTGATCCCACGCGGGCCCCGGCGCGCCGTGTGGTGTCGCTCGTTCCCAGCGCGACCGAGATGCTCTTCGCGCTCGGTGCGGGAGACCGTGTGGTGGGCGTGTCGGCCTTCGACGACTATCCCCCGCAGGTCACCGGGCTCCCGCGCGTCGGCGGCATGGTGAACCCGTCCTTCGAGGCCATCGTGGCGCTGCGTCCCGACGCGGTGGTGGGCGTGCAGGGGCCCCTCGACCTCGCCGTGCTCGAACGGCTCCAGCGCATGGGCGTGCGGGTGTTCTTTCCCCGCGTCGAGTCGGTGCGCGAGGTGCTCGACTCCGTCGACACCTTCGCGGCCCTCGTGGGAGAGCGCAGCCGTGGAGAGGCGCTCCATCGACGCCTCGACGGCGAGCTCGCGGCGGTGCGTGCAGCCGTGCGATCGCGTCCGCGCCCGAAGGTGCTCGCGGTCTTCGGCGAACACCCGCTCTCCGTCGCGGGCCCCGGATCGTGGGTCGATGAAGTGCTCACCCTCGCGGGCGGTGACAACGCCGTGCGCGCGGGCGGACGTTATCCGTCACTCTCCATCGAGCAGGTGCTCGCGCTCGGTCCCGAGGTGATCCTCGACATGACCTGGCACGACGGCGAGGCCTCGACGCTCGCCGACGACCTCGCGCGCTACACCACGCTCCCCGCGGTGCGCGACCGCCGTGTGCTCCGCGCCGCCGACCCGATGCTCCTGCGACCGGGACCGCGCCTCGGCGCCGCCGTGCGCCAGCTCGCGCTGCTCCTCCACCCCGAACTCACCGCCACCCTCGGAGCCGCGCCATGAGCGAAGCCCACGTCATCGTCGCCTGCGAGCCCGTCACGGCACACACGTCCTCCGACGTGCGCGCCCCGTGGAACGGCGCGCTTGTGGGCCGCGTGGGGCTCGCCGACGACACCCAGCTCGAACGCGCCGTCGCCCTTGCAGCAAGGCATTTCGCGTACCTCTCGCAGCGCCCCGCGTACGTGCGTCGCGAGCTCCTTCTTGCGATCGCGCAGCGCCTCGATGCGCGCCGTGACGCCATCGCCGACACGCTCTCGCGCGAGTCTGCGAAGCCCATCACCCTCGCCCGCGCCGAGGTGCAGCGCGCGGTGATCACCTTCACCCTCTCCGCCGAAGAGAGCACGCGCCTCGACGGAGAGCTCCTCCGCCTCGACCACGCCCCCGCGGGTGCGCACTCGCTCGGCGCGTACGCGAAGGTCGCCGCGGGCCCCGTGCTCGCGATCACACCGTTCAACTTTCCCCTCAACCTCGTGGCCCACAAGCTCGGACCGGCCTTCGCCGTCGGTGCGCCCGTGGTGCTCAAGCCCGCGCCGCAGACGCCGCTCACGGCCTTCGCGCTCGCCGCCGTGGTGCGCGAGGCCGTCGACGAGATCACTGCGCGCCACGCCCTCGACGGCGACGCGATGCGCGCGATCCTCTCGGTCGTTCCCTGTGCGGTGACGCAGGCCGAGGCCCTCGTGCGCGACCCGCGTCTGCCCGTGTTGTCGTTCACGGGAAGCGCCGCCGTCGGATGGCACCTCCGCGCCCTCGCGCCGAAGAAGCGCGTGGTGCTCGAACTCGGTGGCAACGCCGCGGCGGTGATCGCGCCCGACGCCGACCTCGACCGCGCGCTCGACGGACTCCTCCCCGCGGCCTTCGGCTACGCGGGCCAGGTGTGCATCAAGACGCAGCGGATCTACGTGCCCCGCGCGCGCTTCACCGAGGCCCTCGCGCGGTGTGTGGAGCGCGCCGAGAAGATCCCCTTCGGCGACCCCGCGGAAGCCTCCACGGTGTGCGGTCCGCTCATCGATACGCGCGCGGCGGAGCGTGTTCGCGCGTGGATCGACGAGGCCGTCGCCGCAGGCGCCACGGTGCACACGGGCGGTGCGCGCGAAGACAATCGCATCACGCCCTGCGTGGTCACGGGCGCGGCGCCGGGTATGAAGCTCCACGACGAGGAGATCTTCGGCCCCGTGCTCACGCTGCACCCCTACGACACGCTCGACGAGGCGTGGAGCGCCGTGAACGCCTCGCGCTACGGCCTTCAGGCGTCGGTGTACACGCGCGACCTGGCCACGGTGTCGGCGGCGTTTCGCGCGCTCGCCGTGGGCGCCGTGGTGGTCAACGAGCCCACGACCTTTCGCGTCGACGGCATGCCCTACGGCGGCGTGAAGGACTCGGGCGCCGGCCGCGAGGGCGTGCGCTACGCGATCGACGAGCTCTGCGAGCGGAGGCTCCTCGTGCTCAAGAACTTCCTCGCGCCGTAGCCCGTGCGCCGCGACGACACCACGTACGCGCCCACGCCATGAGCGCAGCCCCTCCACCGCGCGACGCGCCGCTGCGGGCCCTCGGGTTCATGGCCTCGGGTGCGCTCGCCTTCGCGACGATGAACGCCCTCGCCCGCGGGATGCACCACCTCCCGTGGCCCATGCTGGGCTTCTGCCGCGCGCTGCTGGGCCTCGGCGTGGCGCTGCTCCTCGCGCGCGCCCGTCGCGCGCCGCTCACCATCGTCGACCGCCGTCGCATGTGGGTGCGCAGCCTCGCGGGCAGCACCGGGATGCTCTGCACCTTCTACGCGCTCACGCACATGCCCCTGGCCGACGCGACGGCGCTGCTCAACACCACGCCCCTGTGGATCGCCCTGCTCGCGTGGTTCACCCTCCGCGAGCGCGTCTCCCGCGGCGTGGCCCTCGCGCTCGCCGTGGCCTTCGTGGGCGTGCTCTTCGTGGAGCGTCCGGGGCTCCGTCACGACGGCTTCGCGGGCCTCGTGGCGCTCTGCGCCGGGGCCGCCAGCGCGCTCGCGATGGTCTCGCTGCGACGGCTCTCGGGAGAGACGCCCGAGGCCGTGGTGGTGCACTTCTCGGCCATCGCAACGGCCGTGCAGGGCGGGGCTTCGCTCTGGTGGGTGGCCTCGCACGGCGCGCCGCCCACGCCCTCGGCGCGCGACGTGGCGGGCATCCTCGCGATGGGCGTGACGGCCACCGTGGGGCAGCTCGCGATCACGCGGGCCTACGCGCTCGACAAGGCCGCGCGTGTGGGCGCCGCGGGCTGGCTCCAGGTGCTGCTCTCGCTCGTGCTCGACGCGGCGGTGTTCCGTCGCACGCCCGATGCACTCACGCTCGCGGGCATCGCGCTGCTCATGACCTCGGGCGCGCTGCTCGTGCGAGACGCGCGACGCGCCGACGCCGACCTTCAGCGCGCGGCCTCGGCGCCGAGCACCTCGAACCACTGACCGTCGATCATCTGCGCGAAGAGTCGTCCCTCGCGAAAGCTCGCGAGCTTGACCGCGTCGGTGAAGGCCGCGAGGCGTTCGAACACCCCGTCGCCGAGGCGCCACAGCACGAGCCGCTCGCGCGACTGCTGCATCAGCGCGAAGCGTCGCGAGGGAGCGTCGTAGAGGTAGCCGCGCGGAAGGTCCACGGGCTCCGCGGCCACGCGCACCCAGCGCCCGTCGGTCTCACGGTGCCAGTCGACGGTGTCGTTCCACACGGCGATCACGTCGTCGCGCGACACCGCGGCGAGGTCGTAGAAGAGGCCCCCGCGGCCGGTGACGTGCTGCACCTCGCAGCGCTCGATGGCGCTGTCGTCGAGGGCCGCGCGGTGCAGGTGAAAGGTCGTGCCCGTGATGAAGAACATCCACTGCCCGTCGGCCGTCGCCGTGGCCGCGGTGAGGCCCTCGTTCCACGCGACCTTCGGGGCCTTGAGCACGCGCGCGCGGCCCTTCACCGGACACCATCGCAGCCGCGCCCCACGCGAGATCGCGCGCTTCGGACGCGCCACCCCGACCACCGCGTCGCCGCTGTCGAGCAGGTGCACCAGCGCCATGTCTCCCCACTTCGCGCGGAGCGCCTTGCGACGGATCTTCTCGCGGTCCGCGGGCATCTCCGACTCGGGCGTCCAGCGCCACCGCAGGCCCGTCTCCGCGGGCGCGAGACGACGCTGCCGGTCTTCTTCGGCGCGGCGTCGCAGGGGCGCGGCCCAGGCCTCGTAGCGCGCGTCGATGCCCTCGACCACGGTGAGCGCGTCGACCCGCTGGAGGTAGAGCACGTCGTCGTGGATCACCGGCCGCGCGCCCTTCGCGTCGAGCGCGCCGAGCTCGTGGAGCTGCCACTCGCACACGCCGAAGAGACGGAGCTGCTGCTGGTCGAAGAAGGCCGCCACGGTGCCGTGCCGAAAGATCCCCACGAGCTCGCCGGGCGGCTGCACCGTGCCCACGTAGGCGGCTTCTTCTTCCGAGAGGTCGAAGACGATGCACTGCGTGGCGACGCGCACGGCCCAGAGGTCGTCGACGGCCCACGCGATCGAGGCCACGGCGCCGTTGTTCTCGTGGATGGCCGAGCGCGCGCGCAGCACGCCCGTGGGCACGTCGAGGGAGTACACCGTGTTGCCGTCGTGCGTGACGGCGTGGAGCCCGTCGGGGTCGACGGCGAGCACGCGGGCGTTGAAGGTCGGCGCGAGGTCGATGCGCTGCGGCGCGCCCTGGCCGTTGAAGCACACGATGGCCGCGCGGCGGTTGTGCGCATCGAAGGCCCACCCGATGGGAATGCTCGGCCCCACGACCCGTTCGAGCGTCACGCCCTCGAAGGCCGCCGAGAGCTGCGCCCAGCCCGCGCTCACCAACGCTTCGAGCTCCGACACCGGACGCTGCGCGACGGGAGACTCCCAGAAGGGCTGCTTCGTGTTCGTGCGCGGACGCTTCGTCGCGGGCGCGGGAGCTTCCGCGGTGACCTCGGCGACGGGCTTCTGGCGTCGCGCAGAGGGCGCATCCCAGGCCATGGAGGCACGCTCCGGGCGGCGCAGCAGCGAGGCCCACGGCGTCGACGGACGGGCCGGTCCCGCGTCGGGCTGCGGCTGCTGCTTCATCGACCACGCGTCCCAGCGGTCGGCGCGCGCGCCGGAGCCGTTGCAGAACACCACGTCGCGAATGCGCGCCGTCTGATTGAGCACCGAGAGAAACTCGGCCACCTGCGTGAACACCATCCGCGCCGCGTCTTCGAAGCGCTCCTCGACGGAGAACAGCAGGAAGCGATCGTCGGCCCAGCGCCACACCTCGCCCATGCCCGCGGGCCCACGGCTGAAGTGCCGCTCGGCGTGGAGACGCACGGCCGCGCGCGCCTCGCCGTCGAGCCGCGTTTCGAACTGCACGTCGTAGAGAAAGCCCACCTCCGACGGGGTCCAGTCGGCGGGCTCGCGACCATAGAAGCGAAACGGATACTGGCGCATGGGAGCCGCGAGGCTAAGCCCGCGCGCGCCGCGTTGACTACCGCTTCCGCGCGGCGCTCCGCGGCGCCTTCGAATCGCGCGCGGTGCCCTTCGTGCGCGGCTTCTCATCCCCCGTCGAGGCCGCGGGAGGCTCGGATGCGGTGACATTCTCCGTCACCTCCGACGGCGCCAAACTGGGAACCTCCGCGGGCGCTGCCGAGGGTGCTTCCGGGGGTGCCTCGGCGGTGAGCGCGACGGCATCGGCGTCGTGCGCGGCCCACCATTTCGAGAGCTTCGACCAAAGGCCCTGCGCGGCCTTGCGCGAGACCACGGCGCCGACGTGTCCGCCGAGGAGGTGGAGCCGCTCCTTCTCGGCGCTCCCTGCGCGCTCGACGAGCTCGGCGGCGCTCTTCGCGGGCACGATGAGGTCGTGTTCGAAGGTCACCGCGAGCAGGGGCATGCGGAGGTTCTCGAGCCGCACGGGAACGCCCGAGAGCGCGAAGCTCCCTTCGAGCAATCCCTCGCGCTGGTAGAGGTCGGTGATGTACCGACGAAAGGCCTCGCCGGGCAGCGGCACGTTGTCGTTGGCCCACGTCTCGAGCGCGAGGTACGCGTCGAGCCACTCGTCGTCCCACGCGCGGTCGACGAGGCCCGCGAACTTCGCGAGGCTCATCGTCGGACGCTGCATCAGAAAGGTCGCCTGGAGCAGCGCCGCGGGGGCGTTGCCCATCGCGTCGACCATCGCGCCCACGTCGAAGCTCGGCATCGACGCCCACTGAGACAGCAGCGCCTCGTCGTGAAAGCGCACCGGCGCCGCGAGCGTCGCGAGCGTCGCGATGGGATCGGGCCGCACCGACGCGTGGATGGCCGACATCGTGCCGCCCATGCAGTACCCGAGCACGTGCGCGCGCTTTCGCGCGGAAGCCCTTGCGGCAAAGCGGATCGCGCGACCGAGGTACCCGTCGCACACGTCGTCGAAGGTGAGGTGCCGGTCTTCGGCCGTGGGCACGCCCCACACGACCATGTAGACGTCGTGGCCCTGCGACACGAGGTACTCGACGAAGCTCCCGCCGGGGCGCAGGTCGAGCACGTAGTGCCGGTTGATCATCGACGGCACCATCACCACGGGGGTGCGGTACGCCACGCCCTCGGGGCGCGCGCGGTACCGGAGAAGCTCCATCTTGTTCTCGCGGTACACCACATCGGCGGGCGTCGCGCCCACCACGGGCTTCGGCCGACGGAGCAACCCGAGGAGGTTCCTCCAGCGCCGACGCACGCGCGCCTCGGGGGCGTCACCGCTCACGCGCGGGGCTCCTCGTAGAGCGCTTCGAAGGCCGCGCGGTAGTGCTCGTAGACCTTCTTGCGGCGCACCTTCAGCGAGGCCGTGAGCAGCCCCGCGGCGACGGTGAGGGGCTCGTCGAAGAGGGCGAAGCGCTTCACGGTCTCGTAGCTCGCGAGCTGCTTGTTCACGTGCTCGACGGAGCGCTGCACGGCCTCGCGCACCGCGGCGTCACGCTCGGGCGTTCGCTCGGCGCCGAAGCGCGCGACCACCTCGGCCTCGTTGGGCCACACGCCCGCCACGAGGTAGCGCTTGCCGTCGCCGTAGACCACCACGTGACCGATGAGGGGATCGTCGGCGAAGCGGATCTCGATGTTCTGCGGCGGCACGTTCTTGCCGCCCGCGGTCACGAGGATGTCCTTCTTGCGGTCGATGATCTGGAGGAAGCCGTCGTCGGTCCAACGCCCGACGTCGCCGGTCTTGAACCATCCGTCGTCGGTGAAGGCCTCGCGCGTCGCGGCCTCGTCTTTGTGATACCCGCGGAACACGTTGGGCCCCTTCGCGAGGATCTCTCCGTCCTCGGCGAGGCGGAGTTCCACCGACGGGAGCGGCACGCCCACGGTGTCGAAGCGAAAGCGGTCGGGGCGGTTGAGCGTGAGCGTGGGCGAGGTCTCGGTGAGCCCGTATCCCTCGATGATCAAGATGCCGTTCTGGTGAAAGAACTCCTTGATCTCGCGCTTGAGCCCGGCGCCGCCCGAGAGGCAGAACCGCAGCCTGCCGCCCGTGACCCGATGCAGCTCCGCGCGCTGCGCCTCGGGGGTGCTCTTCGCCTGGGCCTGCATCGCGAGCTTCTCCCAGTACGCGGGCACGCTCATGAAGATGTCGGGGTGCACCTCGGGCAGACGCGCGAGCACCGTCGCCGGATCGCTCATGTAGGTCGTGAACCCGAGGAGGTTGCCGAGCCCCATCTCGCCGAAGCCGAAGATGTGGCTCATCGGGAGCCACAGCACGTCGGTGCACTGATCGGGCAGCAGCGGCGCGTTGTTGCGCAGCCAGTCCTGCGTGTTCGAGCCCACGTTGCGGTGGCTCAGCGGAACGCCCTTCGGATTGCCCGACGTGCCCGAGGTGTAGAGCATCAGCGCGGGCGCGTCGTAGTCGACCTCGGCGAGGCGCGCTTCGAAGACCCCGGGGTTGGCCTTGTCGTACGCGGCGCCGCGCTCGCGGGCCGTGCGCCACGAGATCACGCGCTGCTCGACCCACGCGTCGCTCGGCGTGGTCTTGCCCTGCGCGCGCATCGAGTGAAGCACGCGCCCCACGTCGAGCGCGTCGTCGAGGGTGATGATCCGCTCGACGGCGTCGTAGCCCGCCCAGTCGTCGAAGATGCGCGCGAGGAGCGCAGGGGTATCCACGAAGACCACGCGCGCGTCGGAGTGCGAGGCCACGTACGCGGCCTGCTGCGCGGTGCTCGCGGGGTAGATCGGCACCATCACGCCGCCCGCGGCCTGGATCGCCAGCGCCGCCGAGGCCCACTCCACGCGGTTCGGCGCGAAGACCGCGCCGCGATCACCGGGGCGCACGTCGCCCATCATCAGGAACGCGCCCACTTCACGGATCTGCCGCGCGAAGTTTCCCCACGTCACGACGGTCCAGTCGCCGTCGGCGGTGGGGAGCATGAAGCGGGGGCGCGCGCGGCGCTCGTCGAGGTGGTCGAACACCACCTGCGGCGCCGAACGGAGTACGAGGTACGGGCTGACGTCCATGGTGAGAGCTACTTCCCCTCCGCGCGGCGGCGGTGATGGCGGTGACGGCGTGGCGAACGGTTACGGCTTCGGCGATCCCGACTGCGCGGCCTTCATCTCGGCGAGGGCCTCTTCGAGGTCCGCGAGGCGGCTCTGGATCTGGTTGAGCGCGTGGAGTTCTCGCTCCTGGTCACGGCGCGTGGGGAGCCCCATCGCCGACCACACCGCGGCCACGGCCCGATCGCCCGCGGCCTTGGTCTTCATCGCCGCGGTGAACAGCGAGCCCGCGGGCACGAGCGTCGCGGGGCTCCGAAGCCACTGCTCGACGTACTTCGCCGTGGCGTCTTCCCAGACGTCGAAGCCCTTCTTCCACAGGTCCCAGGTGCTCATCGCGCTCCCTCGTGGGCGTCGGTCATGCAGTCGACGCGGGAGCGACCCGTTACACCCCTCTCCGCGCGCCCGTCAAGCCATGTGTTGCGCCGCACAATTCCGCGCCGCGCGCCGTGCGCAAGGGCCTTTCTGCACGGTCTGCGGTGCCCTTTCGCGCCGCACAAAACGCAGCGCTCGCGCGCGTTGACACCCGTCACAGCCGGGCCGTAGGCTCCGCGGCCTTCACGCACCTTCGAGGAGACCGCCGCGATGCTTGAGGCGATGAGAGCGCGACGCCGCTGGGGATGGCTGCTCGCGGTGATCCCGGCCTGCGCCGGTGGAGAGGTCGAACCCCGCAACGACGACGCCGCCGTGGTGGTCGACGCGCGCACCGACGCCGTCACCGATGCGCGCGCGGATGGCGGCACCGACGCGGGCGCCGACGTCACCGTGACCGACACCGGGGTCGATGCGTCCGTCGACAACGGCGCGCCCGTCGATGTGCTTGCGGGCGACGCGGCGGTGCGCTGCATGGGCAACCGCGACGGGGTGATCACCCGCGCGGAGATGGCCTTTCTCGTGGGCGCGACGGTGACCTACGCGACCAACCGCACGGGCACCACCGTCGACCCCGTGAGCACGCGCGCCACCTCGGCCGACGGCGGACTCGTGTGGAACTTCTCCGCCGCCACCGCGCAGGATCAGCGCGTGCTCGACGAGGTGATTCCGCCGACGGGCCAGTGGTGGTCGTCGTCGTATCCCGACGCGACCTTCGCGACCGTGGTCGATCGCAGCACCAACCTCCTGGGGGTGTACCGCGTGAGCGACGGCGCGCTGGAGCTTCTGGGCTCGGTGAGCACGGAGCAGAACCGCACGAACCTCCGCTTCTCGCCCGCGGTGGCCGTGCTGCGCTTTCCACTCATGGTGGGCTCGACGTGGACGCAGACCGTCACGGGCACGGGCTTCGTGAACTTCACGCCCCTCACGAACACCACCACGTACACCACGCGCATCGACCAGCAGGGCGAGGTGTGGACGCCCGCCGGGCGCTTCCCCGCGCTGCGCATGCGCACCGACCTCGATCAGTCGATTCCCCTCACGATCTTTCGCGTGACGCGCCGCACGTACACCTTCGTGTCCGAGTGCTGGGGCGTCGTCGCGCGGCTGACCAGCGTCGACAATGAATCCGCCGAGGAGTTTACCCGTGCGTCGGAGTACCGCCGTCTCGGCCTGTAGGCCCGGCGCCCTCGCGCTGCTCGTCTCCCTGGCCTCGCTCACCTCGCTCGGCGCCACGTCGTCGGGGTGCGCGAGCTGGCAGCGACCGGGCGAGCCCCTGGGTGCGCGCCTCGATCCCGCGGTGGGCGCCCGCTACGTCCACACGGGCAGCGGCCGCGCGATCTACACCGAGGTGCGCGGCGACGACACGTCGCGCCCGCCGGTGCTGCTCGTTCACGGCTTCGCGAGCAACCACGACGTGTGGGACCCGCTCGAACCCGCGATCCGCGCGCACCGCCGCACGATCAACGTCGACCTGCCGGGCTTCGGATGGTCGTCGCGCACCGAGGGGGATTACTCCCCGGTGGCGCTCGCGAACGACCTCGTCGACGTGCTCGACACGTTGCAGGTCGAGCGGGCCGACGTGGTGGCGCACTCGTGGGGAAGCTCGGTGACCCTCGCCCTCGCGCTCGAACACCCCGCGCGCGTGCGTCGCATCGTGCTCATCGGCGGATGGATCTACGACGAGCAGATCCCGCCGTTCTTCCGCTGGGCGCGGCTGCCGCTCGTGGGCGACGCGCTGTTCACGGCCTTCTACGACGAGCGCCCCGCGGATCGCTTTCCCGCGGCCTTCGAAGACCCGTCGATCGTCTCGCAGGAACTCGTCGATGCCATCGAGCGATCGTTCAACCGACCGGGCACGAGCCGCGGCGCGCTCGCGGCCGCACGGGGACAGTGCTTCCGACAGCTCCAGGCGCGCTACCGCACGGTGCGCCAGCCCGCGCTGCTCGTGTGGGGCGCCGACGATCACGTCTCCCGCGCGCGCTTCGGCGAGCGCCTCGCGCATGAGCTCCCCGACGCGGAGTACGTCTCGATCCCGCGCGTGGGGCACTTTCCCATGGTCGAAGCCGCCACGGAGACGCGCCGCGTGGTGACGCGCTTCCTCGACGCCGCGGAGGCCCCGTGAAGCGCGCGCTCCCCGCGATGTTCGCCGTCGCCGCGATGCTCCCGCGCGCGGCCCTCGCGCAGACCTCCGACGGCCCGCGCGAGAACTCAGCGCCCGTGAGTGCTGCGACGGAGAACTCACCGTCCGTGAGTGATCCCGGTGATGGCGACCGTGACACCGCCCGCACCGACAACGCGCCCCGCACGCGCGCCCGCAGCCCCCGCGGACCGGGCGACGAGTTCCGCGCGCCCGAGGCCGAGCCCTACGCCGACGCGCCCGGGGTCACGCCCATCCACGAGCCCACACGATCGACCGCCGACGCGCCGGACCAGCGCATCACGCTCTCGGGCTTTCTGCGCACGCGCGGCGACCTCGCCCACAACTGGGACCTCGGACGCGGCCCCACGCCCTCGCAGCGCGCGCTCTGGCCCACGCCCTACGCGGGCCCGCAGCCGGGCCACACGCAGACCAACCTCGACATGCGCCTGCGCCTCGATTTCGCGATCGAGGCGGGCTGGGGCGTGACCGTGCGCGGACGCGTCCACGCGCTCGACAACCTGCGCTACGGCTCGACGCCCGACGGAGACTTCGCGGGCGGCGTGGTGAACCAGCGCAGCCCCGATCGTCCCATCGAGGTGCGGCAGCTCTACGGCCAGGTGCTCCTGCCCTTCGGCGTGCTCAGCGCGGGCCGCATGGGCGCGCTCATCGACTGGGGCACGGGCTTCTACATCAACGCGGGCAACGGCCTCGACGACGACTTCGGCGACGTGGGCGACCGCATCGCGTTCACCACGCCGCTCGGAGGGCTCCTCTGGTCGGCGCTCTACGAGGTGAGCGCGTCGGGTCCGTCGACGGCCGCGCTGCGCCCCGAGATCGCGCCCGCGTTCGACCTCGACGGCAGCGACGACGTGCGCACCGTGGCGCTCTCCGTGGCCCGCTGGGATCTCCCCGCGACGCGCGACCGACGCATCCGCGCGCGGCGCACCACGGTGAACTTCGGCCTCGTGGGGAGCCACCGCTGGCAGACCTACGACATCGCCGCGGGCACCGCGCCCACGGCCACGGCGGCGATCCAACGCGACCTCTCCGCGTGGGTGGCCGACGGGTGGTTCCGCGCCGACGTGGGCGACTTCACCCTCGAAGCCGAAGGGGCCTTCGTGGGCTTCTCGATCCAGAACGCGTCGCTCGACCCCGCGGCGGCGCTGAACATCCCCGTCACGGGACGTCAGTTCGGCGGCGTGGTGCGCGCGGAGTACCGCGGTGGCGAGCGCTTCTTCGCACGCCTCGAAACGGGCTTCGCCTCGGGCGACGACCACGCGGGCATGGGCGCGCGACCGGGCTCCACCGCGGCGCGACCGGGCGACCTCGACGGGCTCCAGTTCGACCTCACGCGCACGCCCCGCGACACGACGATCAACAACTTTCGTTTCAATCCCAACTATCGCGTCGACCTGATCCTCTGGCGTCGCATCGTGGGGATGGTCACCGACGCGGTGTACGTGCGCCCCATGGTGCGCTACCGCCTCGGGTCGATGCTCACGGTCGAGGGCGCGGTGATCTTCAGCACGGCGCTCGAAGCGAACAGCACGCCCGCGGGTGTTGCTCCCCTCGGCGTCGAGACCGACGTGGGACTGCTCTACGAACAGGAGCACGGGTTCTTCGCGCGGCTCGATTACGGGCTGCTCCTCCCGCTCGGCGGGCTTTCGAACGTGCCCATGCGGCTCGACGGGTCGCCCGCGCACGCGCTCCACCTCGTGATGGCCTGGCGGTACTGAGATGCGACGCTTTCTCGCTGCGATTGCCGTGTGCGCGATGGGCTGCCCGGCGGCGCCCGGAGACAACCCCCAGCCCCCCGCCGATGGCGGGTTCGTGCCCATTCCCGACGTGCCGACGCCGCCCCAGTGCCGCGGCAACCGCGACGGAGAGATCGCGCGCAGCGAGGTGGCCTTCGCGCCGGGCCTCGACGTGCGATACCGGGTGAACCCCACGGGCACGCTCGCGAACGTGAGCCCCGCGGGAACGCGCCGCGCCGACGGCACCTTCGCGTGGAACTTCAGCGACACGTCGGGCTCGCTCGTGACGCTCTCGCTGCTCACCACGACGTCGCAGTGGTTCGCGGGAGACTTTCCCGCGGCGCAGTACGCGGCGCGCCTCGACCCGCGCGCGACGAACCTCGGGGTGTACCAGGCCGGCGACACGTCGGTGGCGCTCCTTGGTGTGGTGGGACCGACGCGCGAGACCGGCACGCTCGTGCGGTACAGCGCGCCCATCGACGTGCTGCGCTTTCCGCTGCGCGTGGGGCTCACCTGGACGGCCGATGCGACCACCGTCGACTCGACCTACGAGAACGCGCCCGTGGCCTCGCGCGACCACTACGAGGTCACCGTCGATGCGCGCGGTGAGGTGCGCCTCCCCGAGGTGACCTTCGCCGACACGCTGCGCGTCCGCGTGGAGGTGACGCAGACCTTTCCCGCGGGGCCGGGACGTCGGCAGATCCAGTACCTCTGGATGACCGAGTGCTACGGCGAGGTGGCGCGCATGACGTCGCGCGACGGCGAGGTCGATCCGGCCTTCGCGCAGGCGTCCGAATTTCGCCGTCTGGGGCTGTAAAACGTTGTTGATTGACAGGGTGCGCGCCCAGGCGAGACCGTCTGCGCGCACGGAGGGACTCCGCGGCGCTCTCTGCCGCCGAAGGTCTCTCGCAGTGTCCCCCGCACAACCTCGAAGAGGAGAGATCTGTGATGAGCATCCGCACCTGGCTCGGCGTCTTCGCGCTCACGACCCTCAGCGCCTGCACCACCACCAGCGCGACCGGCGGCGGCGCCGCGGCGACCGTGCAGTCGGCCTCGCAGGCCGTGAGCACCGACTCGTCGATCACGTTCCACAACAGCTCGAACTGGGCGATCATGCGCATCCACCTGAGCCCGGTGAGCCAGTCGACGTGGGGCCCCGACCAGCTCGGGTCGAGCGTGCTGAGCACGGGCGGGAGCTTCACCCTCCACGGCGTGCCGTGTGACAGCTACGACCTGAAGCTCGTCGACCAGGACGGCGACGAGTGCATCCTCAACGCGGTGAACATCTGCGCCGAGAACTCGGGCTGGGACATCGACAACAACGACCTGCTCTCCTGTCAGGCGTTCACGCGCAACCAGCACTGATCCCACGGGGTCAGCGAATGTCCCCGCCCCGCGCGTGAGGCACCGCGCGCAGAGGCCCTTGCGGTAGACTCCGCGCACGATGGCACCGCGCCCCAAGAAAGCCTCGAAGCAGGCCGCCGCGGAGTTCACCGACGAGGCCCCCTCGCGCAACGACGCGGTGGTGGCCACGGCGATGGGCGACGACGACGCGCGCCTCGACCTCACGCTCCGCCCGAAGACCCTCGACGAGTACATCGGTCAAGACGAACACCGCGAGAACCTCAAGGTGTTCGTCGAGGCGGCGCGCATGCGCAAGGCGCAGCTCGACCACGTGCTCATCTCGGGTCCGCCGGGGCTCGGCAAGACGACCCTCGCGCTCATTCTCGCGAACGAGCTCGGCGTGGCGGCGCACACCACCGCGGGCCCTGCCATCGAGCACAAGGGCGCCCTCGCGGGGATGCTCACGAAGCTCGAACCGCGCGACATTCTCTTCATCGACGAGATCCACCGACTGACCCCGGTGGTCGAAGAGAACCTCTACCCCGCGATGGAGGACTTCAAGATCGACCTGGTCACGGGTGACGGCCCGCACGCCACGACGATCCCGTTGAACATCCACCCCTTCACGCTGGTGGGCGCGACGACGCGCACGGGGCTCATCACGGGGCCGCTGCAGTCGCGCTTCGGCATCGTGCTGCGGCTCGACTTCTACACGCACCGCGACCTCGCTTCGATCATCACGCGGAGCGCGCGGCTGCTCGGCACCTCGATCGCGCCCGAGGCCTCGCTGGAGATCGCGCGTCGCTCGCGGGGCACGCCGCGCATCGCGAACCGTCTGCTGCGGCGCGCGTGGGATTTCTCGCTGGTGGCGCGGCAGAGCGAGATCGACCTCGCGACGGCGCGGCGCGCGCTCGACCGCATGGGCGTCGACAGCGCGGGCCTCGACGAGATGGACCGCAAGCTGCTCGACATTCTCATTCGCTTCTACGACGGCGGTCCGGCGGGGGTGGAGACGCTCGCGGCCGCGGCGGCCGAACCCCGCGACACGATCGAAGACGTGTACGAGCCGTACCTGTTGCGCGAGGGCTTCATCGCGCGCACGCCGCGAGGACGTGTGGCCACGCGCAGGGCCTACGAACACCTCGGCGTGAAGCCCGGCGGACGCACGTCGTCGCCCCCCTCCCAAGGATCGCTTCTCGAATGAACACCCCGAAGGCGACGAACGTTCCCCGTGCCGATGCGGTCACGTCGCGGCGCGTGCGCGACCCCTACGCCGACCTGCTGCGCGACACGCGCGCGATGCGACGGGAGCACGCCGCGGCGCGCGACGCATGGTTCGCAGGCCTCGCGGTCGAGCGCAAAGAAGACCTGCTCTTCGAACTCGAGATGCTTTTGAAGGGCCTCTACCACTGGACGAACACGCGCAACCACGCGTCGGCCGGCGGACGCGACCCGCTCTACATCCGCAACTTTCGCCCGCACCTCGCCGTCGCGCGCGCCGTGATGCTCCGCTGCGCGTCGCTGTGCGCGCAGCTCCTCGCGGCCTCGCGCAGCGCGGTGACGGTCACCCGCACGCCGCCCACGGGCTTCACCGAGGAGCCCCGCGGCGAGCGTCCCGAATCGCACGAGACGCCCGACGGCGCGCTCCTCGCGCTGCGCCAGACGCTCGCGGGCCACGCGGAGATCGTCAACGGCCTGCTCCGCATCGACCACGTGCCGTACCGCCTCTTCGCCGCGGCGCTCTCGGCGGTGTCGCGCGAGGTGACGCGCAACCCCTTCTTCAATCCCCTCTTCACCCTGGAGTTCCGTCCCGAGTTCGACCGCGTGCGCGTGCCCGACGTGCTCGACGCGATCCTTTCCGTGGACGGTGAGACCGCGCACCGCCTCGTGGCCCTCGCGAACGTCGGGTGCCTGCGCGTGCTTCGCATGACGGCGCTCCTCGCGGGCGCGTCTGCAGACCCGTCGGGCATTCCCCGCGCGTGGGCGCTCCTCGCGGCCGTGCGCGCCGAGCTCCGCGCCCTGGGCAACGTGCTCCGTCACCGCGCCTCCGTGATGCTCAGCGAGTCGCTGGAGCGCGACCTCATGCGCGTGCCCGCGAGCGATCTCCGCAACCGCTACGACACCGTGGTGCGCGACTGCGATCGGGTGCGGAAGCTCCGCGCCGTGCTCGTCTCCGTCGGTGCCGCGCTGCGCGCCGAGGCCCGTCGGCTCACCGAGGTGCGCGTGCCCGGCTGCGACGCGATGCTCCCGCCCAACGAGGTCTCCGCGGCCCTCGACGCCGCGTGCGCGCGCCTCCGCGACGCCCTCCAGAGTGCCGTGGTGCAGGTCACGCGGGCGCTGCGCGGGGGTGCCGACGCCGAGCGCATCTTCGGCGACCGCGGGGCCCGTCGCGCGTCGAGCGAGCGCCTCCGTCACAGCGCGTGGATGTTCACCGTGGTGACCCGTGCGTTCGTCACCCGCGCCCGCGAGGCGCAGACCGACGACGTGTGGCGCGTGGGCCCCGAGATGGCCTTCGTGGGCGACTTTCTGGGGTACTTCCGCGCCCTCGGCGCGTCGCTCGCGCAGGAGACCGAGTACCCCGAAGCCGAGCGCCTCACGCAGGCCGTCATGGCCCTCCGCGGCGCCGACTGGATCGACACGCAGCGCCTCGACGCCGCCGTCGCCGAGAGCGAAGCCTTCGCCGCACACCTTCGCGACGTGGTCGAGCGCACGGGCGCGCGCGACGAGCTCCGCGGCGTGGCGTTCGACAAGGCCGCCGCCGCCGAGACGCTGCGCATGCACCTCGGGGCGTAGCGCGCTCCGTCCCCTCCCTCGAACCGTAGTCCCCAAATGAGCGAAGGGGCCCCTCGCGGAGCCCCTTCACCTCACGGTCTGTGATGCCTCGCGGCGATCACTCCTTGTCGAGCTTGCCCACCAGCGAGAGCTCGAAGGCCGCGCCCATGTACTTGAAGTGCGGGCGCACCTTGAGGTTCACGCGGTACCAGCCGGGCTGTCCCTCGACGTCCTCGACCTTGATCGCGGCCTTGCGGAGCGGACGGCGCGAGCGCACGCCCGGCGCGGGGTCGTCCATGTCGGCGACGTACTGACCGATCCAGGTGTTGAGCTCGCGCTCGAGGTCGGCGCGCTCCTTCCACGAACCGATCTGCTCGCGCTGCAGCACCTTCAGGTAGTGCGACAGGCGGGTCATGATGAACATGTACGGGAGCTGCGTGCCGAGGCGGTAGTTGGTCTCCGCCTCACGGCCCGCGGGGCTCTGACCAAAGTACTTCGCCTTCTGCGCCGAGTTGGCCGAGAAGAAGCACGCCTGGTTCGAGTCCTTGCGGAACGTGAGACCGATGAAGCCCTCCTCCGAGAGCTCGTACTCACGGCGCTCCGTGAGCTGGCACTCGGTGGGGATCTTCGTCTGGATCTCACCCATCGCTTCGTACTGGTGCAGCGGCAGGTCTTCGACGGATCCACCGGCCTGCGGACCGATGATGTTCGGGCACCAGCGGTACTTGGCGAACGAGTCGGCGACGCGCGTCGCGAGGGCCACCGCGGCGTTGCCCCAGAGGTAGCGGTCGTGCTGTCCGACCACGTCCTCTTCGAAGTTGAAGGCCTTCACGGGCACCGTGTTGGCGCCGTAGGGCAGACGGAGCAGGAAGCGCGGCATGCAGAGGCCGACGTAGCGCGAGTCTTCGCTCTCACGGAACGCCTGCCAGCGCGCGTACTGCGGGCCCTCGAAGAGGCTCTTGAGGTCCTTGAGGCCCGGGAGCTTCTCCCAGTTGTCGATGCCGAACATCGACGGCGCCGTGGCCGACACGAAGGGCGCGTGCGACATCGCCGACACCGACGCGATCTTGCCCAGGAGGGCCACGTCCTGCGGGCCGGGACCGAAGTCGTAGTTGCCGACGATGAGCCCGATGGGCTTGCCGCCGAAGACGCCGTACTCGTTCGAGTACACCGTCTTGTACATGCCCGACTTGACCACCTCGGGGCTGTCCTCGAAGTCGTTGAGGAGGTCCTCCTTCGAGCAGTTGAGCATCTCGACCTTGATGTTCTCGCGGAAGTCCACCTGGTCGACCAGGTACTTCAGCGAGCGCCACGACGACTCCAGCTTCTGGAAGTCGGGGTGGTGGAGGATCTCGTTCACCTGCGCCGAGAGGCGGGCGTCGATCTCCGCGATCATCGCGTCGACGATGTTCTTGTCGACCTTCTCCGACGCGCGGTTGGGCGCGAGCATCTCGGAGATGAGGTGCTGCACACCGCGCTTGACGGTGTCGTAGCCCTCGACGTTGGGCTTGATGTTGGCTTCGCTCAGAATGTCTTCGAGCAGCGACGACTGCTCGAGCGTCTGCGTCGACGACTGGCCTTGGGTCTTCAGCTCGCTCATGGGGAACTTCTACCTGCGTGGTGGGAGTGCGCGATCAGCCCTTGGACCCGTCGCCGAGACCGAGCTCCTGCATCAGCTTGCCGCGACCGGCCTCATCGCCGAGCAGCGTCTGGATCTTCTTGCGGAACGCCGGCACGTTGCCGAGCGGTCCCTTGAGCGCGTTGAGCGCCGAACGGAGCTCGAGGAGCTTGCGCATCTCGGGCACCTGGTTGGCCACGCCCTCGGGGGTGAAGTCCTTCATGGACTTGAACTTCAGGTTGACGGCCATCTCCGCGCCCTGCTCCTGCGAGAGCTTGTCGGCGACGCCGAGGTTCAGTTCGAGCTTCTGCTCGCCCAGCACCTGGTTGAAGTTGTCCTTGTCGATGTTGATCGGCTTGCGGTCTTCGAGCGTGCGCTCGTCGGGACGAAGGGTGTAGTCGCCCATCATCAGGATCTTGAGCGGGAGTTCGACTTCCTCTTTCGCGTTCCCGATCGCGGGCTTGTAGACGATGTTCACGCGCTCCTTGGGAGCGACAGATCCTTCTCTTGCCATCGTGTTCCTTCCCTTCCGTGATTCCGATCGGCGGATGTAGCCGCACCTGTGCGAAGGGCGTTACCGCCCCGTCGTCTTCATGCCCCGATTCTCAGCGCCGTCGCAGGGTCCAGTCGGCAGACGCGATCATACAGCACACCCGCTTCCGGAGGGATAGGCTTTCCGCTCCTCGCGAGCGCGCGGTGACACAGCACGAGCCCTTCGGCCGACGCGGCCGCGAGCGAGGGCTCCCAGACTTCGAGGTTGTGGTCCGCGACGTCTTTCTCGAGCCCTTCGAACACACCCTTCGCCAGCGCCACCTGGTTCATCGCCAGCGCCACCTGCCCCACGCCGAGCCGATACCGGAAGCGCGCCGCATCCGAGCCCGCCTGCGCGGCCTTCGCCTGCAACATCGCGATGGCGTCGGCGCCCTTGCCCGCGGCCGCCATCTTCTTCGCCTCGTTGACCACCGCGGCCTCTTCACCCGCGTTGCCACCGCCCTGCTGCACCACAATCACGGGCGCGGGGCCACCGCCACCGCCGCCCGACGGCGCCACGGCACCGCCACCACCGCCACCACCGCCACCACCCGCGAGCACGTCGCTCTGGATCCACGACTTCGTCTGCTCGTCGGCGAAGGGCATCCCGTCGGAGAACTGCAGGTCGAGGAGCGCGGGCATGCGCTTCAGCAGCGTCGCGAGCTCCTGCACCACCTCGCGGCGCGCGGCGGCGTGCGAGTCACCGAGGCCAGCGAGCGCCGTGGCCGTGTAGCGATGGAGGTCGAGCCAGAAGCGCGCCATGCCAAGCGTCGACTCGGTCTCCTCGATGAGGGGCGTCCACTTCTGGTTGTTCGCGATGGTCTCGATCTGCTTCTTCACGCTCGGGTTCGGCGGAGGAACCTTCGTCTTGCCCGACGCGTCCGCGGGCGGCGGATCGACGAGGTGCATGTAGAGCCCGATGCGCATCATGCGATACGCGAGCGGCGTCGAGTCGGCGGCGCGGCGCACATCCCCCGCGGTCGACGCGAGGGTGCCGCCGATGCCTCCGAGCCACTGCGTCACCTGCGAGACGTCAGCGGGCGGTGCGGCGGCCACCGGCGCGGGCGCGGCCACCGACACGGCCACGGGAGGCGGCGCGGCGACCGGCGCGGGTGCCGCCACGGGTGGAGGC
>CAMFHP010000022.1 GCA_945952225.1 uncultured Myxococcaceae bacterium | reverse complement strand
TTGCAGGGCTGCGAGGGGCGTCTCGGAATTCCGCGGGGCGTGTTGCAGGGCTGCGGGGCGGGGCGTATCGCGCCCGGTCCAGGAGCGTGATGAGTCCATTGAAGAACCCGAAGATCTTTCACATCACCCACATCGAGAACCTGCCCCGGATCCTCGCCGCGGGGGCGTTGTGGAGCGATGCGCGCGTGCGGGCGGCGAACGCTGCCACGACCAACGTGGGGCTCCAGAACCTCAAGGATCGGCGCATGAGAAAGCCCGTGCAGGTCGGTGCGAAGGGCGTGGTGGGCGACTACGTGCCGTTCTACTTCTGCCCCCGCTCCGTGATGCTCTACCTCCTGCACCGTGGGCACGCGAACTACCAGGGCGGACAGGAATCCATCGTGCACCTCGTCTCCGACGTGGGCGCCGCTGTGTCGTTGGAGCGCCCGTGGGCCTTCACCGATCGGAACGCCACGACGGACTACGCAACCCACTTCGACGACCTCGCGGACCTCGACAAGATCGACTGGTCGGTCATGCCCTTGCGCATCTGGAACGATCCGGTCGTGAAGGAACTTCGGCAGGCGGAGTTCCTCGTGCACGACGTCTTTCCGTGGAGCGCCATCCACGCGATTGCTGTGATGAGTCTGGCGATGCGCGAACGGGTGGACGCACTCCTCGCCGCGTCGTCGTCGCGCCCGCCCGTGACAGTGCGTCCGGATTGGTACTATTGAACCGGGCGATGAGGGCGCACCCGATGATCGAAGCAGGACGCGGAAGTCTCCTCGACGCGAAGGTCGATGCCCTCGTCAACACGGTGAACACGCACGGGGTGATGGGGAAGGGAATCGCGCTTCAGTTCAAGAAGGCCTTTCCCGAGAACTTCGTCGCGTACGAGCGCGCGTGCAGGGCGGGCGAGGTCGTGGTCGGGAAGATGTTTCTCGGGCGCACGACGCTCCCGCAGCCGCGCCTCCTTGTGAACTTCCCCACGAAGAAGCATTGGCGTCATCCCTCGAAGCTCTCGTACATCCGTGACGGCCTCGTCGACCTGATCGCCGTGATCCAACGGGAGCAGATCCGCTCCATCGCGGTGCCGCCGTTGGGGTGTGGCAATGGCGGGCTCGCGTGGGCCGAGGTGCGCCCGCTCATCGTCGAGGCCTTCGCGGCCGTGCCCGACGTGCGTCTCGTGCTCTTCGAACCGCGCGATGAGCCCATTGCCGTGGCGTCGCCCGATCGCACCGCGCGGCCTGCGATGACACCCGGGCGTGCCGCGATGATCGGGCTCATGCAGCAGTACGTCGAGGCGGGACACGAGGACGAGGTCACGCTCGTCGAGGTGCAGAAGCTCGCCTACCTGCTCCAGCTCGCGGGAGAGCCCCTGCGGCTCCGCTTCGTCGCGCACCACTACGGGCCCTACGCAGACAACCTCCGCCACGTGCTCGTGCGGATGGAGGGGCACTTCACGCAGGGGTTCGGCGACGGCTCGGTCGGACCAGAAACCGTGCTCTCACTCCTGCCAGGCGCCGTGGAGGAAGCGCGGAACGTGCTCGCGCAGCAACGTGACACGCAGATGCGCATGACGCGGGTCGCCGAGCTCATCGAGGGCTTCGAGACCCCCTTCGGGATGGAACTCCTCGCGACGACCCACTGGGTGATGGCCCACGATGAGCGCGCGCTGCGCGACCTCGACGTGGCCGTCGATGCGATCCGCGCGTGGAACGTGCGCAAGGCCAGGATCATGGGGCCGCCGCAGATCCGCGCGGCCTGGGAGCGTCTGCACGCGACGCGCTGGGTGTTCGACACGGTCTGACCACCGCGCACCGCGCCCTTCGGCGCCCTTCACCCGCGGACGCGGCCGATCACCACGGGGGTCGCGATGATCCACTCCTGCGGGGTGTGCGCGCCGATCCAGCCGTAGCCCACGCCCTCGCCGGTGAGCGGGTTCGTCGCCACGAGGAGCGTGCCGTGGCCGAAGCCCGTCTCGCCGTGCTCCGTGTCGCGCGAGTCGTCTTGATGGCCGTAGCGCGTGGAGTCGGTGATGCGCACGAGCACCCCCCGCGGATGCGCCACGGGAACGTCTCGCACGAAGGCCACGTGGCCCGTGTTGTTCGACGGGAACCACCGCGGACGCTGCCACGCCAGCACGTCACCGGGACGCGCGTCGAGCACGCGGGGAATGCGCATCCATGGACCTCGCGCGGGCTGCGTCGGAGCGCGGGCGATCGTGCGCGTGAAGGCCGCCGCCACGGGGCGCGATCCTCCCACCGCCGTCAACGCCTGCGGCGCCGCGCGGCGGAGCACCCAGGCCGCCATCGCGGAGCAGTCCCAGTCGAAGCGTCCCGCGCGCTCGTCGATGCGCGTGCTGTGGTCGTAGCGACCCGAGCGCTTCACCCGCTCCACCCAGGTCAACGCGTCGAGCACGCGCTGCGGGGCCGGGCCGTGGAGGCGCTCGGCCACGGACTCCCAGGGCAGCGCGAGCGAGGCACCCAGCAGCGAGAACACACGGCGTCGCGGGATCGTCATGGCAGGGCACCTCCGACGGTCGGAACGCGCAAACGTTCCGAGTGGAGAGGGTGTTGACGTGGAATTCCCCGCAGCTTGCAGCAGATCCACGTCGTCGGCCGTCGTCACGCCACCTTGCGATACCGCCGGGTATCGCTGCGGTGACCTTCCTTGTCCGACTCGCGGCTCTTTGCAATCCGCGGAGTTTCCACGTCAACACCCTCTCTGAAGGGCAAATCAGTCGGTGAGGTAGCGCACGCGGCCTTCGCCCTGGCGCACTTCGAGGCGGTAGTTCGCGGGCACGTCGGTGAAGGTCTCCGTGGTGCCCATCGCGTCGGGCCACTGCACCTCGATGCGCTCGATCGTGCAGTTTGCGCCGAGGCCCGCGTGGGCCACGAGGTCGGTGCCCAGACCCGCGAGACCCCAGTTGCCCACGATGTCGCGCGTCTGCGTGACGCCGCCCGCGGTGATCTTCACGCGCGCCCCGAGACCCGCGCGGTTGGCGCCGCCCTCGCCGCGTCCCACGAGACGGATCGAGGTCCAGTTCTGGTCGCCCGCGACGTTCTCGTACATGCGCACCGTGGCGCGTCCCATCCAGTCGGTGGAGCAGGTGCGCGCGAGCGAGGTGGCGAGCACCACGTCGAGGTCTCCGTCGTGGTCGAAGTCCGCGAGGGCGAACCCGATGGGGCACGGGTGCACGATGCC
Organism: uncultured Myxococcaceae bacterium; assembly: GCA_945952225.1. Classification (GTDB taxonomy): domain Bacteria; phylum Myxococcota_A; class Polyangia; order Polyangiales; genus CAISKJ01. Next base: position 84,603 of record CAMFHP010000022.1, on the reverse strand, counting down.
CGCGCGCGTCGACACCTCGGTGAAGCGACCGTCGTCGTTCTGCTGGTAGAGCCAGCCGCGGTTCTGGGGATAGTCGCTGCCGCCGGCCCACACATCGAGACGTCCGTCGTTGTCGAAGTCGAAGAACGCGTTGGAGAGCACGCCCTCGTCGGCCGACCGTTGCAGCGGGATCGCGAGCCCGTTGGTGGTGCGGTCGATGCGCTCGAAGCGCGCGGGCATCCCCGCCTCGGTGCGGTTCACCAGAAGCTGCGCGCGGTCGGAGCTGCCGCCCACGTCGGCGTGCGCGATCTCGCCGGTGTAGAGGTCCATGTCGCCGTCGTTGTCGACGTCGCCGCAGGCGATCGAGAAGCTGTTGCCGTTGTTGCGCCAGGGCTGGTCGTCGACGCCCGCGCGCCATCCGCGGCCGGGGCAGAAGCCCGACGGCGGCGCGGGCACGGTGGCCGGGCAGCGCCCCGGATTCGACTGGCAATAACAGCGGTACGAGAGGTTGTCGCTGTAGTCCTGGTTGGCGTCGCCGCCCACGTTCGATGCGATGGAGTCGTCGCGGTACGAGGCCCCGTCGCTGGTCATCAGCAGGTTGAACTGACGGCCGTACGCGGCGCCGAGCATGTCGGGGCGGCGGTCGTTGTTCACGTCGCACACCGTGAGGCCGTAGAGCGGGCGGTTGTTCGTGCGCGACGTGAGCGACGCGGTGTTCGTGCCGAGCGTGAGCCCGGCCTCGTCGGTCACGTCGGCGAAGCGTCCGGCGCCGTCGCCGCGAAAGAGCTGCGACTGCTGCCCGATGGGGAGCCCGAAGGTCTCCGAGTGGTAGCCCACGAAGAGGTCGACGCGGCCGTCGAGATCCTGGTCCGCGAAGACCGCGCCGATGGTCTGCGGAAAGGCCTCGTCGCCCGGCGTCGCGTCGCTCTCGGGGCCGAGCGAGAACACGCCGTGGCCGTCGTTGAGCATCACGGTGCCGCGGTCGCCGGGGTCTGCGTTCTGGCCCGCCGCGGGCGTCTGCGTGGGCATGGTGCCCGTGTACGCGTCGAGGTCCCCGTCGTTGTCGACGTCGGCGAAGGCCACGCTCTGCACCTCGCGTCCGTAGCCACCCGCGCGGATCGCGAGGAGGTTCGACGCGCGCGTGGCGTCGACGAAGCGTCGTCCGCCGCCCTCGCGCGGGCGGTTCATCAGCACGCGGGTGTTGAACACCGGCGGCGTCGCGTCGAGGTCGCTGCGGGTGTTCACCACGTCGTTCCACACCACGAGGTCGGACCATCCGTCGTTGTCGAGGTCCGCGGTCGCAAGGCGCTTGCCGGTGATCTCGGCGAGGCCCCACGCGGCGTCGTTCACGCGGAACGCAGGCATGCCCGCGGCGCGGTCCCAGCGGGTGCCCGCGCGGCATCGGGCGGGCGGGGTCTGCGGCACGTCGGCGGTGTCGGTCGTCGCATCGCGCGCGTCGGCCACGGAGGCATCACCCGCAGGCGTCGACGACGACCCCGAGCACGCCATCAGCCACACCGCCGCACAGCTCCATCGAAGCAGGGAACGCATGGGGCGCGATCATACACAGCGCCCTCCGATTCGAAGATTGCTCCGTGAAAAACGCGCGACGTGAGGGAGGGGCGCCGTTCAGTGAAAATCGCGCGAGGCGAGGGAGGGCGACGGGCGCGCGAGAAACGCCGGCACCGCGAGGCGATCGACCACGACGTGCGTCACCCCGTCGACCCGTTGGATGCGTCCCTCGACGTCGAGCAGCGACGCGGTGCGGCCCACGAAGGCGTGCGCGTCGAAGACCCGACGCCACACCACCAGGTTCACGAAGCCCGTCTCGTCTTCGAGGGTGAAGAAGGTCACGCCGCTCGCGGTGCCCGGTCGCTGACGGCAGATCACCATGCCCACGTAGCGCACCGGAGACCCGTCGGGGAGCCGTGAGACCGCGGTGGCGTCGGGCAATCCCTCGCGGGTGAGGGCGTCGCGGTGGCGCTCCATGGGATGGCCGCGGGGAGAGTGCGAGGCGGCGCTGTAGTCCCACGACACGAGCTCGTCGGGCGTGAGCGCGGGGAGCGCCGCGGAGGGCTCGTCGTGGGCGTCGGCGTCGAGGGGGAGACCGAGACGGGCAGACACGCCGTGCACCGCCCAGAGGGCCTCGCGGCGGTCGCGCGTGAGGCTCCCGAAGGCGCCCGCTTCGGCGAGGCGCACGAGGGCGCGGCGCGGGAGATGGGCCGAGCGGGCGAAGTGCTCCACGGAGCGGTACGGGGGCGATGGCTCGAAGGGCGAGAGGCCCGACACGTAGCGCAGTCCCACGCGCACGCGCAGGGCGCCGTCGGGGCCGCGTTCGAGGGAGCAGTTCCACCCGCTGTGGTTCACGTCGACGGGGAGCGTGACGACGCCGTGGCGCCGCGCGTCTTCGACGAGCGTCGAGGGCGAGTAGAAGCCCATGGGCTGCGCGTCGAGCATCGCGCAGAGGTACACCGCGGGGTGGTGGCGCTTGAGCCAGGCCGTCACGTACGCGATGCGCGCGAACGACGCCGCGTGGCTCTCGGGAAAGCCGTACTCGCCGAAGCCCATCACCTGCTGGAACACCCGCTCGGCGAACTCGCGCGCGATGCCCTTCGCCACCATGCGCGGGATCATCCGCTCGCGGTGCTGCTCGATGCGCCCCGACGAGCGCCACGCGCCCATGTCCTTGCGGAGCTGGTCGGCCTCGCCGGGGGTGTAGTCCGCGGCCACCATCGCGAGGCGCATCACCTGCTCCTGAAAGATGGGCACGCCGAGGGTCTTTTCGAGCACGGGCTTCGTCTCTTCGTGGGGATAGTCGACGGCTTCGAGGCCCGCGCGACGACGCAGGTACGGGTGCACCATGCCGCCCTGGATGGGCCCCGGACGCACGATCGCCACCTCGATCACGAGGTCGTAGAAGGTCCGCGGTTTGAGCCGCGGGAGCATGCTCATCTGCGCGCGGCTCTCGATCTGAAAGAGCCCTACGGTGTCGCCCGCGGAGACCATCGCGTAGGTCGCGGGGTCTTCGCCGGGCACGGTGGCCATGTCGTGGTCGAGGGCTTCGTGCGCGCGCAGGAGGTCGAAGCTCCGATGCACCACGGTGAGCGCGCCGAGGCCGAGCAGGTCGACCTTGAAGAGCCCGAGGTCGTCGACGTCGTACTTGTCCCACTGGATCACGGTGCGTCCGGGCATCGTGGCGGGCTCGACGGGCACGAGCGACGTGACGTCTTCGTGGCCGAGCAGAAAGCCTCCGGGGTGGATCGAGAGGTGCCGCGGGAGTTCAGCGATCTGCTCGCACAGCGCGCGGACCATGCGCCAGGTGTGCTGCTTCGCATCGACGCCCGCCTGTGTGAGATCGTCGTCGGACACGCAGTCGTGCCAGTGGCTCGTCTGCCGCGAGACCGCGTCGAGTTCGGCCTGGGGAACGCCCAAGGCGCGTCCCACGTCGCGCAGCGCCGAGCGCCCGCGGTACCGGATCACGTTGGCCACCATGGCGGCCCGCGCGCGCCCATAGAGCCCGTAGACGTGCTGGATCACCTCTTCGCGGCGGTCGTGCTCGATGTCGAGGTCGATGTCGGGCGGCTCGGCGCGCTCGCGGCTCAAGAAGCGTTCGAAGAGCAGGTGCAGCCCGATGGGGTCGACGGCGGTGATGCCGAGCACGTAGCAGAGCACGCTGTTGGCGGCGCTTCCGCGGCCCTGACACACGATGCCCTTCGACCGGCAGAACTGCACGATCTCGTACATCGTGAGGAAGTACCCGGCGTATTCGAGCTCGCCCACGATGGCGAGTTCGTTCTCCAACTGTGCGAGGGCCTTCGCGCGCTCGTCGGGCTCGTAGCGCCAGGGCACGCCGCGGAGCGCGAGGGTGCGCAGCCAGCCGAGGGTGGTCTCTCCCTCGGGCACGCGCTCGGTGGGGTACGTGTAGCGGATCTGCGCGAGGGAGAAGCCGCAGCGCGCGGCCACGTCGAGGGTGCGCGCGACGGCCGCGGGATCGTCGGCGAAGCGCGCGCGCACGAGGTCGGGCGTGGGCATCGCGTGCTCGGCGTTGGGGGTGATGCGACGGCCCGCTTCCATGATCGTGCAGCCGTGGCGGATGCACGTGAGCACGTCGTGGAGGGGCTTGCGCGCGCGCTCGTGGTAGAGCACCTCGGTGGTGGCCACGACGGGGGCGTCGACGGCGCGGGCGGCCTCGCGGAGCGCGCGCTCGCGGGCGGGTTCGTCGTCGCGGAGGTGCCGCGCGGCGAGGGCGTAGAGCGACCCGCGGAATCCCTCGCGGAGCGCGTGCAGCACGGCGGGATCGGGCGAGAGCGCGACGAGTCCGCGGGCGTGTTCGAGGGCGTCGCGGGCGGTGACGAGGCTCTCGCCCTTGGGCATGGCGCTGCGTCCGCGGGTGAGCAGTCGGCAGAGCGAGGCCCACCCCTCGCGGCTCTCGGCGAGGAGAACCGCGCGGCCCGCGTCGGTGGTGACCTGCGCGCCGTGGAGGAGCTTCATGCCGTGCTGCTTCGCGCGAACGTGCGCGCGCACCATGCCGTAGACCCCGTCGCGGTCGGTGAGCGCCATGGCGGCGAGGCCGTGGTGGTGCGCGCGCTCGACGAGGTCCGCGGGCTGCGAGGCGCCTTCGAGAAAGCTGTACGCGCTCTTCACCCACAGCGCCGCGTAGCCGCTCAATCGACGACTCCCTGCTGGAACCACCGCCCCCGCGCGCGATCGAAGAACACCCACCACAGCGCGCCGTCGCGGGTCTCGGCGTAGTAGTAGTCGCGCTCCACCGTGCGGTGCCACCAGGCGCCCTCGACGCGGGTGGGGGCCACGCCGTTCCACGCGTCGTGGGAGGCGTCGTTGACGGGCGCGCGCTGGAGCCACGGCGCATCGAGAGGGTCGCGCGCGTCGGTGGGTTCGGGGACGGCGAGGGCCTCGCGCTGCTCGACGGGACGCAGCGTGCGGAGCTCGTGGGGCGACACCTCGCGCGGCGGCGCCACGATGCGTCGCATGAGGGGAACCTCGCACGGTGCGAGGGGCGTCGTGCGCTTCGTGGGAAGGGGTTTCCAGGGCTCCCAGGTGAAGCGCGCCTCGGGGAGGTGGGCGTCGCGGAGGGCGGGGCGCGAGACCGACGCATCGCCGAAGGCCGCGCGCACGCGGGCCACGGCGCGGGCCACGGCGTGGGGATCACGCAATCGCTCGTGGGCGAAGAGGTGGAGCTGCTCGCCGCGCAGGGCCGCGGGTTCGACGGTCACCACGGCCTCGCGCACGGGGGCGGAGAGGTGCTGCTCCGTGAGCCGCAGTCGCAGCAGGTCGATGAGCAGGGCGACGTCGCGCGTGGCGCTCGCGGGCTCGATGCGGTGGAGCGCGTGTGTGCGGTCGTCGAGGGCGAGGTCGAGGTGCACCGCGGCGATGGCCTCGCCGTGCGATGCGAGGCGCGCCGTGAGGAGATGGAGCGCGCCGCGCAGCGCGAAGAGCAGTCGGGTGACGTCGTCGTCGGGCGGATCGACCTCGATGACCGTGCGTTCGGGGGCGCGCGGAAGGTCGGGCTGCACGGGGAGCGAGGGCTCGCGCTCGGGCCACGCGCGCGCGTCGCCCACGGCGGGTCCGAAGCGGTGGTGCACGGTCTCGCGCGGGAGGGTCCAGAGGTCTCCGAGGGTGCGGAGCCCGAGGGCGTCGAGGGCAGAGAGCGCAGCGCGCGGAAGCCCCAGCGCGTCGAGGGGAACGGCCGCGGCCACGGCGAGCTCGTCGTGCCAGGTGCGCGCGACGACCACGCGGCGCGTGTGGAGCGCGATGGCCCGCGCGGTGCGACGGTCGAAGCCCACGACCACCGAGCCCGCGAAGCCCGCATCGAGCACGGCGCGGCGCACGGTGAGGGCCCAGGCGCGCGCGTCGCGGTGGAGCCTGCCGAGCCCCGAGGCGTCGACGGTGAACACTCCGGCGCGCGCATCGGGTTCCACACCGGGCGCGCACGTTCGCAGCGCGTCGGCGAGGGCGCGCACCGCGTCGGCCACGCGCGCGTCGGGCACGGCCGCAGCGCGGAGCGTGGGCACGAGGTTGCGGGCCGCGCCGAGACGGATTCCGGGGGTGAGCCCCGCGCGCCAGGCCGCGGTGTTGAGCGCGGTGAGGGGCGCGTCGGGGCGCTCTTCGTCGACGAGGGCCACGGGCGCGCGACGCCACGCGGGACGGTCGCGCAGGAGCGTCTGGAGCGCGAGGGTGTGCACGCACACGCAGGCCACGCGGGCGCTCATCGCAACACCTGCCAGGGCGCGGGATGGCGCGTGGGCGCGATCGTCGGCGCGAGGTCACACCGATCGCGGAGCACCGCGGGCGTGAGGGCGTAGCGGTCGCCGTGGTGTGTCCGCGTGGGGGCCGCGCGCACGGCCACGAGCGCACCGGCCGAGGGCGCCGCGGCATCGCTCGCCGTGAGCAGCACGACGCGGGCGTGGTGGTGCCGCGCGAGGGCGCCGAGGCGCACGATCCACGCGCTGCCGCGGGGCGTGCCGGGCGTGAGGTCGAGCACCACGAGGCCGAATCCGCCGGAGCGCAGCAGGAGTTCTCCCGCGCGTGCGAGGGCGCTGCCGTCACGGGGAACCTGCACCACCGCGAGCGCGTCGAGGTCGACGCCCGCGTCGGCCAGGTCGGGGGGATAGAGCCCGCCGCGTTCGCACTGCACCCAGGCCACCGGGTCTCCGTGGCGTTGCGCGTCGAGCACGAAGCCCACGGCCACCGTGGTGCGCCCCGAAGGCACGGCGCCCGACAGCTCGACGACGCGTCCCATGGGCACACGCGCGGGCAGCGGCGCGGGCGTCGTCGCGTCGGGCGAACGCGCGAAGGGCACCGCGGCAGGCACGTTCATCGAGGGCCTCACACCCCGGAGGGGATACTGAACACTTGCTCACTGTCAAGGTGCCAATCCGCAATCACCCGACGGGGGCGCTGCGTGTGCAGGGCTTGAAACAAGGGCGTTTGCGCGATGGAGGGGCGGCGAATGACAACGGCGCCGATGTTCAATTGGCAACTGGGGTATGGTGCGCGGCGCATGAAGACGTGGGTGCGATGGGCCGGGCTGCTCGCGCTGGCGGCTCTTGGGTGTGAGCGTCAGAGCGCGCGCGAGGAGCCCACCGTGGTGCAGGCGCCGACGTGGCCCGCGCCGGTGGTGCAGCAGCCCGTGGTGCAGCAGCCCGTGATGCCGCAGCAGCCCGTGATGCAACAGCCCGGTGTGGCGCAACCGCAGGGCGTGGGCACCGACCAGCGCGTGCAGTGGATCGAGCAGAGGCTCGCGCGCGTGGAGCAGCAGCAGCAGGCGACGGCGCAGGAGAACGCGGCGCTCCGTCAGGAGCTCGCGCAGACGCAGATGGAGCTGCGCGCGACGCAGCAGCAGATGCGGGCGATGCAGGGCCAGGCGCGCGCGGCGCGGCGCACGGTGCAGGGGATGATGAACAACCAGGGCGGGAGCGAGTAGCGCAGCGCCGAAGGGAGAGGCTGCGCGCTCAGGCCGTGGCGGCCCAGGCGGGGGCGGCGCTCTCGGTGGCCGAGGGAGACTCCATCCACTGCGAGAGGCGCTCGACGGCGTCGACGGCGTTGCGGAGGTGGTGGCGTCCCTCGTCGTCGCTGGGGCCCCAGAGGTCGAGGGCGCGGGCGAGGGTGCGCTGCGCGTCGCCCACGAGGCGCACGATCTGGGCGCGCGTGAGCTCGCGTTCGAGGGCTCCGCCGGGCGTGGCCCACGGAGACATCGGGTCGTCGCGGTAGCTCGACGGGTCGTCGCTCACGGCCGCGGCGATGGAGGGCGCGGGGCCCGTCACCCTGCTCTCGGTGGCGTCGCGGGGGCGTCCGTCGTCGGTGAGGTCGAAGGGGCAGTCGGCGGTGTCGACGTTCTCTTCGCGCGCGGCGGCGGCGGCCTTCACGGTCTTGGCGCGCACGCTCTTCGACTCGCCGGCTTTCACGGCGGTGATGGCGCGGCGCTGTTCTTCCTGCGGCATGCGCGTGAGGGCGAGGAGCTCGCGCTTGTTGTTGCTCACGGGCGTCTCGCGGGCGACGGCGCGCACGTCTTCGGGCAGCTCTCCGATGCGGAGCTCCTCGCGCACGGCGGCCTTCGCACGGCCGGTGCGTCGCGCGGTGTCGTCGACGAAGGCCGCGAGGGGCGCCTCGGGGGGCTTCGCCTTCTTGCGCTTGCGGCTCTCTTCTTCCGCGGCGGCGGCCTCGGCGCGCTCGGCCTGCATCTCCTCCCAGAGGGCGCGGCGCAGGGCGATGTGCTCCGCGCGTTCGAGCACGGTGAGCTCGCGGCGGCAGAGGTTCTCATCGACCTCGGCGAGGCGCGCGCGCGGTCCCTCGAAGTCTTCGACCACGGCGGCGATGTGCGTCCACCCGAGGCTGCGGCACGCCTCGAGGCGGTGGAGCCCGCACACGAGGTTGTAGGCGCGGTCGACGAGGATGGGCTGAAGCAGCCCGGTGCTCGTGATCGACTCGCGCAGGGCTTCGAGGTCGCCGAGCCCGCGGAGCCGCGACCCGGGGATGCGCACCGCGTCGAGCGGCAGGGTCTGAACGGTGGGGTGGTTCTCCATCGCCGGGGACCGTGCCCGAAGACGGAAAATCACGCGAATTTCCGACGAAAACAGCGGTCAGAAGTGTCCGTCGAGCCCCACGGAGAGCCCCGTCGCCGAGGGCGTCACGCGCCACGAGAGCGCGCGCGACGAGGGGGACGGTGCGGGCGACGGAGACGTGTGATCGACGATCCACCACACGACGCCGCCCGCGAGCGAGAGCGCGCCCACCACGAGCGAGATGCCCGCGCCGGTGCTGTACGTCGAGGCCCGCTGCTGCGCCGCATCGGCGAGCGAGGCCGCGTAGGGAGAGGTCACCACGCAGTCGCCCGAGGGCTCGGCGCAGTATCCGTCGCGCTGCGCGAGGGCGTCGTTGCGGAGCGCGTAGAGCACACCGCCCGTGACGAAGGCCGCGCCCGCCACGCCCGCGAGCACCCAGGGCATGGGGCTGTGCGAGGGATCCGTGTGGGGGGCAGGGGTGATGGGCGGCGGCGGTGAAGACTCCGACGCCGCGGTCGCGGTGAGGGCGATGGGCACGGTGACCGAGGCGCCACCGGGGAGGTTCACCGTGCGGGTGAAGAGCGCGTGGCCCGGCGCGCGCGCGGCGAAGGTGTGCGGGCCGGGGAGCACCTCGCGTGCGGTGTTCCACGCGTCGCGGGGGAGGGGCTCGTCGTCGAGGAGCACGGCGAGATCGGGCACGTCGAGGGGCACCTGCACGGTGAGCCGCGCCACCCGCGACGAGAGCGCCGTCACGATTCCCCGACACGACGCGAGGAACTCATCGCGGTGCGCGAGCGACGGGTCCGCTTCGAACTCCGCGGCGCAGAGGCGCGCGTCGCGCAGGGCTTCGAGCGTGCTGCCGAGGCTCTGCTCCTCCTGCGCGATGAAGAGACGGAGCGAGGGGCTCATGCGCCGCGCCGCGGCCTGTCGTGCGAGGTCGAGCGCGCCCTCATGGTCGCCGCGATCGCGGAGCGTGCCCGCCTGCAAGATGAGCTGACGGCGCCGCGGGTCGTCGTCGCGTCCCTGCGCGCCCGCCACCGCAGACACGAGCGAGAGGGCGAGGGCGAGCGTGCGCGCGCGTCGTTCAGTCGATGTCATGCGCGTTGACGACACCGGGCTGGGGCGCGCGCGTCGTCACACGCGGGCGGATGGGAGACACACGCACACGCGCCGTCGTCGCAGGCTGCGCGGGCGCGGTGCGCACGGGCGCTGCGACCGCCACGGGCTGCGCGACGGCGGGCTCCACGGGCTGCGCGATGGGTTGCGCGATGGGCTGCACCACGGGCTGCGCGATGGGCTGCACCACGGGTTGCGCGATGGGCTGCGCGATGGGTTGCACCACGGGCTGCGCGATGGGTTGCACCACGGGTTGCACCACGGGTTGCGCGACGGGCTCCACGGGCTGCGCGAGGGGCTGCACCGCGGCCTGCGGGGGGAGCGGCGTGGCGTGCGGGCGCATCGCGATCCACACGGTGAGCAGCACGGCGACGGCGGCCACGGCCGCGAGCAGGAGCGAGAGCGCGCGCACCTCGGGCGAGCTGTGTCGCGCGGGGACTTCGAGGGGAACCTCGCGGAGGGTGACCGTGCCGTCGGCGTGGGGCGCGGGGGCCGTGACGACAGGCGGCGCGGCGGGCATCGGCGCGGCCACCACGGGCGGCGGCAGCGCGTTCAGAAGCTCCGCGGGGAACGACGTGTCGAGCGAGTCGCCGTAGATCACCCGCGTGCGCTCGCTCGCGAAGGGGAGCAGCGCCGCGCCGAGCTCGCGCACCGTGGGAAAGCGATCCTCGGGGCGCTTCGCCATCGCGCGGAGCACCACCCGTTCGAAGGCCTCGGGCAGGTCGGGGCGGCGCACGCGCGGCGGTGCGAAGTCACCGTTCACCACGCGGCGGAGCAGTTCGAACACCGCGGGCTCGTCGATGGGCACCGAGCCCGTGGAGCCCTGGTAGAGCATCACGCCGAGGGCGTACTGGTCGGCGCGGCCGTCGACGTCGCGGGCGCCGCGCACCTGCTCGGGGGCCATGTAGCGCGGGGTTCCGAGCACCACCGCGGTGCCCGTGTGCTCGGTGCCGAGGTGGCCGTCGCGGAGGCGCGAGACGCCGAAGTCGAGCACCTTGGGCACCGTTCCGCGGTCGCGCGTGCGGGCCATGAAGATGTTGCCGGGTTTGAGGTCGCGGTGCACCACGCCCTCGTCGTGGGCGGCCGCGATGGCCGCGCACACGGGCACCATCACGTCGCACAGCTCCATCAACGGCAGCGCGCCGCGACGGAGGAACACCGCGCGGAGATCCTCGCCGTCGAGGTACTCCATCACGAGGTAGGGCGTGTCGCCGACGATGCCCACGTCGTGCACCTCGACCACGTGCGCGTGCCGGATGCGCGCGATGGCCTCGCCCTCACGTTCGAAGCGCTCGCGGGCCTTCACGCTCTGGCTCATGTCCGCGCGGAGCGTCTTGATCGCCACGGGCTTGCGCAGCCCGAGGTGCATGGCCTTCCACACCGACGCCATGCCGCCCTCACCGATGCGCTCGAGGATCTGGTAGCGAGCGAAGGTGCCGCCGGGGTGAAACGGATCGTCGGCTGGGGTCATGGGCGTCGCAGGGCGCCCGCGCAGCCTACGTCAGGGCGATTCCGCGCGGCAAGAGAGGCCCCCGCGCGCGAGCCCGGTTTTCACCGCCGACGTGATAGAAGCAACGCCCATGGCCTCCGGCCTCCGCGTCGCCCGCGCCGCCCTCCTCGCGCTCGCCGCCTCCGCGGCGCACTGCGCGTTCGAACTGCGCACCATCGTGGTCGACGGCGACGCATCGCTGCCCGATGCATCCGCGGACGCGCCCGCCCCCGACGCCCTCGAAGAAGGCCCCGACGCGCCGCCCGCCGATGGGTCGTCACCCGATGCACCGTCACCCGACGTGCCCGCGCCCGACGCGCCCGCCCTCGATGGTGGAGGCCCCGACGCGCCCGCCCTCGACACGGGAGGCCCCGACGTCGTCGAGCCCGACGTGCCCTCGCCCGACGCACCCACCCTCGACGCGCCCGACGCGCCCGACAGCACCGGGGCCTGCGCGCCCGGTGAGCTCCGTTGCAACGGCGCGTGCGTCGACCCGGGCATCAACGACGACCACTGCGGCGCGTGCGGAACGGTCTGCTCCCTCGGCACCGGCTGCGTGATGGGGCGTTGTGTGTCGATCACCCGCGCGGGCGCCGCGTGCACCATGCCCGCGACGGGCGGCGGACTCGACCCGGCCGCGTGTGGCAACCGACTGCGGTGCATCTCCACCGAGACCACGCCGATGTGCTCCCTCGCGTGCACGAACAACAGCTCGCTCACCACGGAGCGGAACGCGTGCGGCGGCGGCAACGCGACGTGCCTCTCCTACGGCGACGGAAGCACCGCCCGCTCGCAATGCACGCAGTCGTGCTCGCCCGGCGCGCGCCCCGGTGCGACGCTCGCGTGCCGCAGCGGGTTCCTCTGCACGGGCTGGTGGTTCACGCACGCCACCTCGACGCCCGACGCGCCGGGCTGCGTGGCCTTCTGCGCCAACGACAGCCAGTGCCCCTCGGGCCTGCGATGCAACCCCCGCGACGGCGTGTGCTCCGTGCGCGGCATCGACCTCACGAAGCTCGCCGACGGCATGCCCTGCGACCCCACGATGGTCGAGACGCCGCCGGGCTACACCGTGCGGCGCAACTATCAGTGCCGCGGCATCTGCTTCAACATCATCGGCGCGCGGCCCACCGAGGGCGTGTGCGGGAGCTTCGTGAACCTCGCGCTCTCGCCCTCGTGTCCCGACAGCCCGAGCACCATCACCCCCGGCACCGCCGACACGCCCGACAACCTCGGGCTCTGCATCGAGCGGTCGTGCGTGCGCAACGCGAACTGCACCGCGCCCCTCGTGTGTCGCTACTACGAAGACGACCTCGGACGCCCCGCCACGGGAGGCCCCAGCGCGTGCCTTCCGCCCACGGCCTCGCAGCCCAACGGACGCGGCTGAGTCACCACCGCGCGCGGAGCATCGCGACGAGCCGCGCGGCCATGCGGGCCTGGGTGATCGCGCTCGGGTGATAGCCGCAGCCCCATCCCTCGTCGGGCGTCGCCATGGGCAGTTCGAGCACCTGCGCGCGCACGCCGCGAGCGGCGCTCCGTCGGGCCACGGCGACGGTCGCGTCGCGCACCTGCGTGCGGAGCATGCTGCCCGTCACCGGCGCGTTGTCGTTGAGCATCGGGCCCACGGCGAGCACGTAGCGCGCGCGGGGATAGCGCCCTTCGAGGCGCCGCACGAACGCGTCGAGGGAAGCTTCGAAGCGCGCGCGGTCGAAGCCCGGACGGGCCGCGTCGTTGGTGCCCACGTTGAGCACCACGGCGTCGGGGGTGATGCGCGAGAGGTCTTCGCGCGACGTGGCATCGGTGGCCACCGCGCGTTCGAAGAGCGTCGGGAGCGTCTCGTCGATGGCGGGATCGTAGTTGCGCCACACGCCGCGCCCCGACCAGGCCACGAGGTGCAGCTCGTCGCCGAGGGCGCGCGCCGCGAGCGAGACCCACGCGCGGTCGGCGTTGTTGGCCGTGACGTCGTACTCGCAGCGCGGGTCGGGCGCGTCGACGCCGTAGCCCGCGGTGATCGAGTCGCCGATGGCCAGCAGCGTGCGCGTCGGGCGCGGCGTGGCCTGCGTGAGTGCGCCTCCCTCGACGGAGACGCCGTCGATGCGCACGGCGCCCACCTCGGACTCGGTGAGCTTCACCACGCGCACCGTGTGGAGCCCCGCGGGCAGCGCATCGGTGAGCGCGTAGCGGTGCGTTCCCTCGCGCAGCGGAACGATGCGCAGCGGGCCGTTGTTGACGGACACACCGAGGCGGTCGCAGTCGCGGAAGGAGTCTTCGTAGGGCGTGTCGGTGAGCCGCGCGGAGAGCGTTCCGCCCGTGGTGCGGAGGTGCAGGGCGGCGCCGGGCCACACGAGTCGCACGCGGCCCTGTGCGTCGGGCGCGATGCGTCCCTCGTAGCGGATGCGCGGGTCGTCGCTGTCGGCGCGATGCGGATCACGGCAGCCCGCGAGCACCGTGATGACGATGAACAGTGCGAGGCGCGGGAACATCCGTGGAGATCGCATCGGGAGCGGCCGTGCACCCGTGCGCCGCGTCGCCCTCGCGTGTCAACCGCGGAGCGTCTTGCGTGGAACGCTCCCCTTGAGGTACTCGCGCCGGACCATGAATTTCCGCGCTGCGCTGGCCTTCTCGCTCACGACCCTCGCGGCCTGCGCCTCGCGCACGCCCGCACCCCAGACGCCCGCGGCGGTCGACCCTTCGCCCACGTCCGTGACCGCCACCGTGGCCGATGCGAGCGCGGTGTCAGATGCTGTGACCGCGGTCGTCGAGGCGCCGCACTGTCCTCCCCGCGGCGAGGTCTCGACGGAGAACCCCGAGGTGCTGCTCGTGGCCACCGACGAGGGCATCCGCGAGGTGCGCGTCGACGGCGTGGTGCTGCGCACGCTCACCGCGACGCCTGCCTCGCACGCGCGCTACGTGGGCGGCGGCGGGGCGGTGGTGTTCCTCGCGAAGGGGCGCTCCGAGCTGCGGAGGCTCTCGCTCGAAGACTGCCGCGAGACCGTGGTGGCGACGCTGCCCCGCGGGCTCGGCGCGCGCTGCGAGGGCGCGGGCTTCAGCGCCGACTACGACCCCACGGCGTACGTGCAGACCGACGACGCGGTGGAGCTCGTCGACGAGGGCCGCGCGCTCTGCGTCCACGTGATGGATCGCAACGTGAACATGATGTCCGTCGAGGTGGCGATGCGCGTCTCGCTCGACGACGGCGCGCTCGCGCACCGCGTGGTGGTGCCCGCCTCGTGCGCCGACGCCTCCACCCGCGCGGGCGATCGCCTCTGCGCGCCCGCCACGCCCGCCGCGCGACGCAGCACGAGCGACCAGCCCTACGCCATCGAGGGCAACCGCATCGTGCGCCGCGCACCCCGTGGACGCAGCGTGATGGTGGGCACGGTGCAGGGCAGCGACGTGAGCCTCGACGAGGTGTCGTCGTCGGGGCGCTGGCAGGTGTTCTCGGCCAACGTCTCCGAGGGCGACGTGATCGTGCGCGACCTGCTGCTCTTCGACGCGCAGAACGGTCGGTTGCACCCCATCGTCGAGGGTGACTTCGCGCCTGCCCTCACGGCCGCGCAGCTCCGCACGATCGCGACGGTGCGTGGACACACCGCGCAGGCCTCGGGCGAGTCGACGCTCCGCGCCCTCGACCACGACCGCCTCTGGATCGACGGGCTCCTCGTGACGCCCGGCGCCCGGACCGTGCGCGTCGGCGGCTCGCTCGCGCGCTGAACCACACGCGGCGCACGGGGCATCGAACCCCTCACGCGCCCGATGTGGAACGACCTGCACCGCCTCACCCTGCGCTGCCTCGCCGTCGCCACGGGCTACGCCCTGCTGGCCGCGGCGCTGGGCCTTCTGCACGAGACCCCCGCCCGCGGCGTGCTCACGGGCGCGCTGGCCTCGGCCCTCTTCGGCGCGTGTGCGTGCGCCCTCGAAGACACCGACGGACGCATGGAGCGCTGGCGCATCGTGGTGGCCGCGCTCGCGCGGATGGGGTGCGCGCTCGCGGCGGGTGGACTGGTGTTCGCGCTGCTCGGGCGGTGGTCGCCGGCGGTGGCGACGGTGCTCGCGACGGCGCTGGCCTTCGCGGCCTCGCAGCTCCCGTCGCGCGCGTCGGAGTGAGGGTCAGATCCAGGCGTTGTTGAGCAGCTCGCCGATGCCGCCCGCGCCGGGAACGATGTACTGGTGGTGGTCGAGTCCGCGCTCGCGGTCGGGGTGCGTGCCGGGCACGGTGGCGAGCACCTCCGAGGGGGAGAGCGCGCGGTCGAGACGGAAGGCGTAGATCTTCGCGTCGGGGTGATCGGCCGTGAGCCGACGGATGTACTCGGGCGTCACGATGAGGTTCATCGCGATGAGGGCGCGCGGGCGTCCGTCGAGCTTGGTTTTGTAGTGGGTCATCGCGGCGGACATCGATCCTCCCGTGGCGCCCATGGGGTCGGGAATGAGCACGATGCGCCCCTCGACCTGGTGGCCGATCTTGGCATCGTGCCACGCGGTGCCCGTGACCTCGCCCTTGTCGTTGGTGACGCGGGACATGAAGAGGTGATCCTGGCGCACGACCTCGGGGTCGAGGAGCTCGTTGAGGGTCTCGTAACAGATCTGCGAGGGCACGGTGCCCGCGCGCGCGATGCCCACGGCGACGACGGGCGTCGTGCGGTCGACGGCCACGCCGCGGTACACGGCCTCGGGGCTCGACGAGATCATGCGCGAGGGAATGTCGATGCGACGGCGCGGGAGCTCGGCGCCGAGCACGAGGAGCGCGAGGTGTTCGTAGAGGCGCCGCACGAGGCGACCGAGCTCGGGCTGCGCGGTCTCGCGGGCGGCGAGGCGCGCGAGCCACGCGAGGGCGACGGGATCGTCGAGCAGGTGCACGTTGGGGCCGTAGCGGTGCTCGATCTCGGGGGGCGCGAAGCGCGAGGTGGCGTAGGTCGTGTCGTGCATGGCGGCGACGGTCCTACACGAAAAGCCCGGGGGTGTGGAGCGAGGCGCCGCGGCGCGGGTTCGAACACGGCTCAACGCGCGCGGCGCGACCGTGATTCCACGCTTCAAATGCGGGGATTTGTGAGTCGAAGTCACTATACTCCGCGCCGATGAACACCCGGTGGAGCGCCGCGTCGAAGGCGGCCCTGATCTTCGTGACCTGCGGCTTCGCGTCGTACGTGACCGTGTCGCGCCGCGGCGGCCTCTTCGGCGTCGAGGGCTCGCGTTCGCTCATGGCGCAGCCCCGCCGCGCGGCCCCGCGCACGCCCGACCCCAACTTCGACCTCACGCGGATGCAGGTGCTCCGCTACGTGATGTTGGAGATCAACAACAACTACGTCGACCCGACGCGGGTGCATCCCCGCGAGATGCTCCTCAAGGGCCTCGACGCGATCCAGAAGAGCGTGGCCCAGGTGCTCGTGCGCCACGACGACGGCGCCTCGACGGTGACCGTGCGCGTCGACACCCACGAGCAGACGTTCTCCATCGCCGACGTGCGCGCACCGTGGGACCTCGAACCGCGCTGGCGCGAGATCTTCGCCTTCCTCCAGACGCACCTGCGCGGCTCCGACGTCGACCTTCGCGACATCGAGTACGCCGCGGCCAACGGGATGCTCCACACGCTCGACCCCCACTCGATCGTGCTGACCCCCGAGCAGTACCACGAGATGCAGATCCAGACGGGCGGCCACTTCGGCGGCCTCGGCATCGTGATCTCCATCCGCGATCGGCAGCTCACGGTGATGAACCCCATGCCCGACACGCCGGCGTCGCGCGCGGGCCTCCAGCGCTACGACCGCATCGTGAAGATCGGCGACGAGAGCACCGACAACATGTCGCTCTCCGAGGCCGTGAATCGCCTGCGCGGCCCCGAGGGCACGCCCGTGCACGTCTGGATCGTGCGCCCCGGACGCAACGGCTGGGCGCAGCCGCGGCGCTTCGAACTCACCCGCGCGCAGATCACCGTGCGCTCCGTCGAGAGCCGCCTGCTCTCGAACGGCGTGGGCTACGCGAAGATCAAGAGCTTCAGCGAGACCACGAGCGACGAGCTCACCCGCGCGGTGCAGTCGATGCGGCAGCAGGGCATGCGCTCGCTGCTCCTCGACCTGCGGGGCAACCCCGGCGGCCTGCTCGAAGAGGCCGTGAACGTGGGCGATCTCTTTCTGCAAGACGGGCCCATCGTGGTGACCGCGGGCAACCGCCGCGAGGGCCGCGACGAGCGCGACGCGCAGGCCGAGGGAACCGAACCCAACTACCCCATCGCGGTGCTCATCGACGGCGGGTCGGCGAGCGCGAGCGAGATCGTCGCGGGCGCGCTCAAGAACCACAACCGCGCGCTCATCGTGGGCGGAACGTCGTTCGGCAAGGGCTCGGTGCAGACGATCCGCAACCTGCCCGACGGGGGCGCGCTGAAGATCACCATCGCGCAGTACCTCACGCCCGGTGACATCTCGATCCAGGGCGTGGGCATCACCCCCGACATCGAGCTCGCGCCCATGACCGCCGACCGGCTCGACATGGACCTCGACGCCGACCGGATCTACCCCCGCGAGGCCGACCTCTCGGCGCACCTCACGAACACCCGCGCCCGCGGCGATCAGCGCGCGTCGGAGACCGTGCAGTTCAACTTCCCCACCGAGGAGCGCGAGCAGCTTCGGTTGCGCGGCGCCGACGACCTCGCCGACGACGGGTTCCGCGAGGACTTCTCCATCCGCTTCACGCGCGATCTGCTCGCCGCGTCGCCGCGCGCGGGCCGTCGCGAGATGCTCTCCGACGCGCGTCCGCTCATCGACCGCACCCGCGCCGAGCAGCTCGCCGCCGTGACCCAGGCGCTGCGTCCCCTCGGCGTCGACTGGGACGCGGGCGCCGACGGCGGCCCGGCCAACCTCGACGTGCGCATGACCACCAACCGCGCGGAGAACACCGCGGCGCCCGGCGAGGCCTTCGACCTCACGGTCACGGTCACCAACCGCGGCACGACCCCGGTGTACCGCCTGCGCGCCACGACCAAGAGCGACAACCCCCTCTTCGAAAACCGCGAGCTCATCTTCGGCCGCGTGAACCCCGGCGAGACCCGCACGTGGACCACCTCGCTCGGCATCTGCGAGTACGAGGGCTATCGCCCGGGCACCACCTCGCAGCCCGCGCCGGGCACCCGCAAGGTCTGCCTCATGCCCCGCGCGTCGCTCTCGCGCACCGACGGCGTGCGGCTCGAATGGTCCGAGGCCCACAACCGCGTGCCCGCCGACGTGGCGCCGCTGCGCGTGTCGGTGACCGGGCTCGAACGGCCCGTGTTCGCGTACGGGTGGCAGTTCGCGGAGTCGCCGCGCGGGGGCAACGGCGACGGGCGCATCCAGGTCGGCGAGCCCGTGACCATGTACCTCACGGTGCGCAACGTGGGGCGCGGGCAGTCGTTCTCGACGCAGGCGACGATCAAGAACCTCTCGGGCGCGGGTGTGCTCCTCCACGACGCGCGCTTCGCGATCGACAACATGGCGCCCGGCGAAGAGCGCCGCGTGGCCTTCACCTTCGACGTGGCGCCCACGTTCCGCGAGCGCGAGGCGCGCATCGAGCTGGCCCTCGCCGACGAAGACCTCCGCGAGGTCGAGACGCAGAAGATCACCGTGCCCATCGCCCGCGATGCGTCGACGGTGGCCGCGGTCACGGGGCCCTTCACCGTGTCGGCCGAGACCGAGCTCCGCGAGAGCCCGCAGGGCACGGCGCGCGTGGTGCTCCGCGCGGCCGCGGGGGCGACGTTCCCGATGACCGCGCAGGTGGGTGAGTACGTGCGCCTCGACGTGGGCGCGGGGCGTCCCGCGTGGGTGCTCCGCAGCGCCGGCGCGTCGGCCCGCATGCCCGCGCCGCAGCGGCCGCTCACGTACGTGCTGCACAACTCTCCGCCCATGATCGAGAGCGACGGCGCGGTGGCCCTCTCGGTGCGCGGCGCGTCGCTCACGCTGCGGGGTCGTGTCACCGACGAGACCCGCGTGCTCGACATGTACATCTACGTCGGCAACGACAAGGTGTTCTACCAGTCGAACCGCGACGCCGCGGACCGTCAGCGCCTCGCCTACGAGGCCGCGCTGCCGCTGCGTCCGGGGGCGAACATCGTGGCCGTCGTGGCTC
Source organism: uncultured Myxococcaceae bacterium (assembly GCA_945952225.1). GTDB lineage: Bacteria > Myxococcota_A > Polyangia > Polyangiales > CAISKJ01. Next base: position 65,409 of record CAMFHP010000022.1, on the reverse strand, counting down.
GCGAAGACGACGACGTGGTGGCGCGGAGGGTCTACGTGATCCGTCGCGACGGACCCAACGGAGAGCTCCTCGCGACGCCGCGGCACGGCGACGACGACGAGGGCGGCGACGACGACGAGTGAGCCCCGCGCGCTCGTAGGAAACCCCTGAAAACACAGCGCCCGCGCGATCCCTTCGGGGACCGTCGCGGGCGTTGTCGTTCAGGCGGGGGAGAGAGGTTCGAGGCGCGCGATCAGAAGCGGAACTGCGCTTCGAGGCGGAGCTGCTGCTCGCGGATCGTGTCGCGGGGGTTGTCGGGGTTGCGCTCGATGAAGTGGTCGCTCCAGAGCAGCGAGACGAGCCCGATGTGGCGGTAGAAATAGAAGTGCGCGGCGGCGCGGTACTGGAACTCCTGGAGCGGCCGCGGGATCGCCGAGGAGAACGACGCCGGGCGGTTGCCCATCTCGCCGGGGAAGTACCCGCCCACGTCGGCCGCGAGGAGCAGGCGGCGCGGGATCACGAGCACGCCGAGCTGGGCCACCGCGGAGGCCTGGATGGAGTCGAACGCGAACTCGCGCTTGCCGTAGTGCTCGGCCGAGAGGAAGAGGCGGTTCCAGCGCAGCACGGCGAAGGCGTTCCACGCGAGGTAGCGCTCGTCGGGGCGCTGGTCCCACTTGGCGCCCACGACCATCGCGAGGGTGAGCGGCGCGGGCACGTAGAGGAAGGGCGAGTCGAAGCGCGAGTAGCTGCCGATGAGGTTGATCCCGAGCTGCGCGCCGACGTTGTAGGAGAAGTTCCGGTCGTCGCTGCGGAAGAAGCGTCCGCCCACGTTGCCGTTGAACTCACCGGAGCCCGCCGAGGCGAACACGCGGAGCAGGAGCCGACGGCGGTCGTCGAGCGATCCGCCCACCTCCATCGCGGCGCCGCTGCCCTGCTCGAAGGCCGAGTAGACGTAGAACGCCGGGTCGAGGAGGAGCTGGCGCGACGTCGACGTGATGAGCGCCGACGAGAGCGATCCGCTGCCCGAGTTGAGGTTGAAGTACCAGCGCCGCGAGATCGGGATCTGGAACATCGCGAAGGTGAGTCGCACCCCGCGCTCGGCCCGGAGGTTGAGCAGAAAGAAGCTGTTCTGCACGCCGGGGATGGGCCCGAGCCCGCGGAGCTGGATGCGCGTGAAGCGCGTGTCGAGGGCGTTGTCGATGACGTCGCCGCCGGTCTGCGTGGTGATGCTCGAGAAGCCCGCTCCCACCACCGCGGAGAAGCGCAGCGAGGGCGAGCCCTGGCACACGGTCACCGTGGGGTCGAAGCGGCAGCCGAAGTCGGCGCAGTCGGTCCGTCCGTCGCCGTCGTTGTCGAGGCCGTCGGCGCAGGTCTCGTCCGAGCGTTCGCCGTCGGAGTCGCCGTTGCGGCCGATGAGATCCTCGGCGGTCTGGTTCGCGTCGAGCTCGGGGAGCGGCGCGTCGGTGCCCTGCGGGGCCGTGCCCGACGAGGCGCTCGCGTTGGGGTTCGTCCACGACCCGCGGCAGCGGTTGACGCCGGGACCCATGCAGTCCTGGTCGTCGCAGTCGATCATCCCGTCGCCGTCGTTGTCGATCCAGTCGCTACAGCGCCCGTCGGTGTTCTCGCCCGCGCCGCCGGCCTCGCACGCGCGGTCGTGGAAGCAGTCGGCGTCGGCGCAGTCGACCATGCCGTCGCCGTCTTCATCGACGCGGCCCGTGCACACGGTCTCGTGCTCCGGCCGCTGACCCGCCGCGGGTTGCGCGCCCGCGGGCGCCTCCTGCGCCGAGGCCACCGCGCTCGACGTCACCACCACGAGCGCGGCGAGCGCGCCCCACAGCCTTCGCATGCTCATCATCGCGTTCCTCTGTAGCCGGTGCCGATGCCGCGGCCGTAGCAGACGCGCGGCGCGTTCGGGCACAGGTTCCGGTTCACCACTTCGGGGTTCCACGAGCAGTCCCAGTCGTCGCAGTCGGCGAACCCGTCGTCGTCGTTGTCGAGCCCGTCGACGCACGTGATCGACGCGTTGCCCGCGCTCTCGCGACACGCGCGCTGCACGTTCACGTCCGTCGCCTGCGAGCACGACCGATCGGCGCAGTCGGTGTACCCGTTGCCATCGTTGTCGATGCCGTCGCGGCAGCGCTCGTAGGTGTTCTCACCGCGCGCCGCGCACGCGGCCACCACCGCGGGGTTCATGCTCCGCGTGCAGGAGAAATCCGCGCAGTCGACGTAGCCGTTGCAGTCGTTGTCGCGGCCGTCGGTGCAGGCCTCGACGGTGTTCTCGGGCGCCGCGTTGGGGCAGCACACGGGGTCGCGGTTGCAGGCGTTGTCGTCGCAGTCGAGGTAGCCGTTGCAGTCGTTGTCGCGGCCGTCGTTGCAGTTGCCCGCCTCGGCGCCCGAGCGCGTGCAGCACATGGCCATCGAGACGCAGTCGCGGTCGAGGCAGTCGACGCGGCCGTCGCCGTCGTTGTCGTTGCCGTCGGTGCAGTTGGTCTCGCGCGCGCAGACCCCCACGTAGGTGCCGTTGCGGCACGAGAAGTCTTCGCAGTCGGTGTAGCCGTTGCCGTCGTCGTCGATGCCGTTGGAGCAGAGCGCGTCGGTGAACTCGCGCGAGCAGCACACCTCGGCGATGTTCTGGCAGTCGCGGTCGCCGCAGTCGAACTGGCCGTCTTCGTCGTTGTCGACGCCGTCGGTGCACGCGAGAAAGCCCTTCTCGGGCCCCACGCGCGGAATGAGCGGGAACGACTCCGCGCAGTGCGTCGACGTCATCAGGCAGTCGGAGTCTTCGCAGTCGATGAGGCCGTCGCGGTCGTTGTCGCGGTTGTCGATGCAGAGCTCGCCGGTCTCGTAGCCGAGGGGCGGCGTCGGGGGCTGCGTCCAGCACTGGGCCGAGAGCACCAGCGCGATCAGGGGATAGAATCGCAGGGACTTCATCGCGGGGCTCAGTGCTGGTCGAGGCACGACGCGCGGGCGTTGCCGTACCGACGGTTGAAGGCCACGTAGCGGAAGCACGCTCCCCGTTGCGTGGTCACCGGCCCGAACACGCCCTCGCGTTCGAGCTCCGTGAGCCGCGCGGTCACCGACGCGTGGAGCGCCTCGGGGAGCCAGGTCGGGAGCTCGTGGGTGCGCGCCCAGCGCGACGTGAGCTGACCGAGGTGCAGCGTGCTGAAGGCCGCGAGCGCGCTGTTGAGCGCGGGGGTCTCCAGCAGTCGCTGCGCGGCGGTGTCGGCGCGCGCCGGGTCGACGTACGACTCGTCGTGGCAGACCATCTGGCACTCCAGGTAGTTGTTGTGGTGCCGCACGCTCTCGGAGTGGCCGTAGCGCACGCTCACGCGGCGGTCGTAGTGCCACTCGCGGCTCGGGTCTTCGTCGGCCGAGTGCGCCGACGTGAGCACGAACTCGGGAACGCCGTGGGCCCACATTCCGCGGTGCTCGGCGATCGCGAGGCGCTGCGCGGCGATGTACTCCTGGCGCGCGGGCTCGTCGTCGACGTTCATCGCGTGGGCGAGGCCCTTGCGAATGTGGTCGACGCCGAGGTCGGGGCAGTCCCAGAGGATGCGTCCGTAGCCGTCACGTCGCAGGTCGGAGTTGCAGTGCCACGATCCCCGGCGGGCGTTGAGCGTGGCCATCTTGGCCATCACGTACAGCTCGTACGGGTGCCACGACCCCCACGAGTGCACCGGCCCGAAGCTCTCGAGGGTGTTGAACCCCGCGAGGCGCGCGGTGGTGCCCTGCAGCGGTCCGCCCATCACGCGGAAGCTGTCGCCGTCGTTGAAGTACACCGGCGTGGGCACTCCGTTGAGCACCACGCGGGTCAGGGGTTCTTCGGCGGATCCTGTCGTCGTCCACGCGAGCGCTGCTGCGGTGAGCAGCGCGCCGAGGGGTCTTGCCGCGCGCATGCGGTCCTCCGTTCGGGCGCGGACCTTCACACGGCACCCCGTAGGTTCGTCAATGCCCTCGGTGCGAGAAGCGCCCGCGCAACGGCGCCGTCACCGCGAGGGCGCCGCGAAGTCTCAGCGGCGTCGCGTACGCGGCGGGGTGTTGATGTCGGTGAGGAGCTGCTGCGCCGCGGCCCGGTCGAACTCGCCCGCGCCCTGGAGGGCCTGCTCGACGAACTGCCGCGCGGCGGCCCGGTCGCCGTCTTCGTACGCGATGAGCCCGCGGAGGTAGAGCGCCCGCGCCGCGTGGGGATCGTCGGTGAGCACGCGGTCGAGGTAGGCCCGCGCGAGGGCGTTCTGGTGCGTGCGGTGGGCCAGCTCGGCGGCGCGCAGGCGCGGGGTCATGTCGCCGGGCGCGCGGTCGATGGCGGCGTCCCACATGGGCATGGCCTCGCTCTCGCGCTGCGTGTGTTCGAGAATGTCGGCGAGGGCCATGTGCGCGCTCGCGTCGGTGGTCACGAGCTGGATCGCGCGGCGCGTGGGGACCTCGGCCTCCTGGTAGCGTCCGAGGGCCACGAGGGTGCGCCCGAGGGCCGACTGCACGCCGGGCTGCGTGGGCGAGAGGCGCGCGGCTTCTTGAAGGGCCGTGAGCGCGTCGGCGTGGGCGCCCGTGGCGAGGAGCGCGTCGCCGAGGAGGGCGAGGGTCTCGGGGTGCAGCGGGCGGTTCGCGTTCGCGCGTTGCAGCAGCGGGATCGCGTCGGCGGGGCGCTCGCGGCGACGGAGCATGAAGCGCCCGAGGGAGAGCAGCGTGGCGGGGTCGTCGGGCACGGCCGTGAGGGCCTGCTGGTAGTGATCCTGCGCGCGGTCGAGCTGCTGGAACATCTCGTAGAGCTGCGCGAGGCCGAGGAGCGCGTCGTTGCGGCCCGTGAGGCCCTGCGCGGCGGCGTGGTAGGCGGTCTCGGCGCCCTGGAGGTCGCTCGCGAGGCGACGGGTCTCGCCGATCACGAGCTGGAGTTCGGGGTCGTTGGGGTTGATCGCGCGGGCCGCGGTGATCTCGCGCTCGGCGAGGGCCACGCGGTTCCACACGAGGTACGCGCGGGCCATGCACACGCGGCGGTTGAACGACGCCGCGGGGTTGTTGCGGGGCATCGGGAACGACTCGCACGCCGCCCGCGCGGGCTGAAACACGCCCTGGTCGAAGCGCACGCGGGCGATCTCCCAGAGGGCGTCGTTGCGGAGTGGGCCGAAGCCCGCGGCGCCCTGGAGCGTGCGCACGGCCTCGTCGAAGTGGCCCGCGCGACGGAGGGCGCGTCCGAGGCGCAGGAGGTTGGCGGGGTCGCGTCCCGCGCTGCGGAGCGACGGGAGCTGGGTCTCCTGCGCGGCGGCGACGGTGGGGGCGAGCGCGAGGGTGAGGGCGAGGGCGAAGGAACGCACGGCGCGACGCTACCGCAGTCGGTCAGCCGATGACCACCGCGCGGGTGTGGCCCGCCATCGCGTCGAGGAGCGCGGGCTTCGGGTGCACCAGCACCGGCGCGAAGACGTCACGGAGGAAGGTCACATCCCAGCCTCCGTCGCCGAGCCCCAGCGCCGCGGGCCACGCGCCCGCCGCGGAGAGCGCGCGCACCTTGCCTTCGAAGAGCGGGATCTCGCCCACGCAGCGCCCCTGCACCCACGCTCCGTCGCGTGCGAGCGTGGCGCCCGCGACGGTCGTGTGCGGAAGCTCCGCGGCCCGCATGCACGCCGCCACCGCGTCGCCGAGCGAGCCCGACACCACGTGCACGGTGAAGCCCCGCGCCGTGAGCGTCTGGAGCAGCGCGCGCACCTCGGGTCGCACCGTCGCCGCGACGCGCGCCGCGACGCGGGCGTAGAGCTGTGCGAGGTCGTCTTCCGAGCGCTCTCCGACGGCCTCGGCCTGGAGCGCGCAGATGTCGCCGATGGAGATGGTTCCCGCGCGGTAGAAGGCCATGAGGGCGTGGGCGAGCGCGAGGTCGTCGAGCGCGTCGGGGTCGAGCCACGCGCGGGCCCGCTCGCGGAGCCCGTCTCTCGCGGAACCCCTGAAATCATGGCGTTCCGCGAGGTCGGTGAAGAGCTCGTCGCCCACGTCGGTCGACCAGAGCGTGCCGTCGGCGTCGGTGGCCACCGCGCGGTGAAAGCCCGCGGGGAGCGCGTCGAGCGAGGCGACCACGGCCTCGACGGATCGTGTGGGGAGGCTCACGGCGCGCCGCTCAGAACGTGCCCGAGAGCGAGAGCGCCGCGCCCTGTGCGAGCGGCGACGCGCTCACGTTGAGCACCCGCGGACCCGTTGTCGTGGGCGCAGGGCGGAGCACCATGGTCTCGCTGCGCGCGCGGGCGCCGTGCACGGTGAAGTACACCCCCGCGCCGAGGGCCAGCGCGCCGGTCACGAGCAGCGTGGGCGTGATGACCCCGAGGCCCGTGCAGTTGCGTCCATCGAAGTCGGCGCCCACCGCGCAGCGCACGGTCTCGGTGTTGCCCGACGTGCTCTCGATCGTGTCGTGGAGCACCAGGTTGGCCACGCCGATCGTCGCGAGCGTCACGCCGCCCGCGATCAGCGCGCCGCCGAGGCCCACCTCCCACCAGCGCGGCGACGAGCGCATCTCGGGCACGAGCACCATCGGCGGCGTCACCACCACCTGCTGTGCGCCGCTGCCGTTGTTGTTGTTGCCGCCGTTGTTGTTGCCGTTGTTGTTGTTGCCGTTGTTGCCGTTGTTCGGCGGGGGCGTGACGACGGCGGGCGTCGGCGCGCTCAGGAGGCTGCGGTTGCGCTCGTCGGCGCGCACGTGTTCGACGAGGTGGCGCGTGGCGAGGCGCGCGAACTCGACGGCGTCGTCCCAGGAGTTGATGGCCTCTTCGCTGTGCTCGTGGGCCACGGATTCGCCGCGGAGGTTGATGAGCTCGATGTCGAGGGTGGCCCGTCCGCGCGTGCGGGCCTGGTGCACCATCACCACGGCGCGACCGTGAAGCGGGCCGAAGACCTGGTTCGCGCAGTTCGCGGTGTCACACGAGTTCCCGGGGCCGCCGAGCTCCTGCAGGTTGTTGCGGGTCGCGGTGGCGGTGCGCACCTCGGGCACGTGGAGCTCGATGAGCACCTGGGCCACGGCGTCGGCGAGGCGCAGGCGGTCGGCGGGGGGGAGCGAGTTGGCGACGATGCGCGTCGTCGCGGTGTGCACGGGCAGCGGGTCTAGGGCGGGGGTCGTCGGCGGATCGGCGAAGGCCGTGAGACCCAGGGCGAAGCACGTCAGGCCGAGGGCCGGAGCGACGAGTGAGCGCATGGTGCGAACACTCATAGACCGCGCCCTGCGAGACCCGCAACGGAAGAACAATCGCGCGCCCCCGGCGAAAGCTCGACGGGCGTCTTGACAGAAAAGATCGCCCTACCTAGTCTCCGCCGCCCGTTTACGCCCAACCGTTTCGTTGCCGTTTGCAGTACCCCGCATGACTGTGCCTCCGTCCATCCGTATCGAGACGATCCCCGAAGAGGGCCTCTCCCTGGAGCTCCCGCTCGACGCCGCGTGGCTGGGCGCGGTGCTCGCCGACGCGACGATGCGCGCGACGCCGGGGGCCGCTTCGAAGGCCCGCGTGCGCCTCGATCTCAGCGACAAGGACGTGATCCTCTCGGGCTCGGTGCACATCGCGCTGACGGCCGAGTGTGTGGCGTGCCTCGACGAGGTGGCGCTCACGGCCGACGACGAGTTCACCCTGGTGCTCTCGCCTGCGGCCTCGCAGCGCGCGCATCGCCCGCACGAGGAGGTCGAGCTCACGGCCGATGAGCTCGACGCCGACGTGTACACCGACGACACGATCGACCTTTCTCACTGGCTCCGCGAGCAGATCCTGCTGGCTGCGCCCGTGCACCCCCGGCATGAGGGCGACTGCCCGAGGCCGTTGTCTCCGACCGTCCCCGTCAATGGGGGCACCGTACGCGAGATCGACCCTCGCCTCGCGCCCCTCATGAAGCTCGCAAAGAAGGAGTAGCACCCCAATGGCCGTACCGAAGAGGCGTACCTCTCGTTCCAAGCGCGACATGCGTCGCGCCAACCACGACCGCATCAACGTGCCCGCGATCTCGCGCTGCGCGCAGTGCGGCGAGAACAAGCAGCCGCACCGCGTGTGCGAGGCCTGCGGGTTCTACGGCGAGGTGCAGGTCATCGAGAAGCCTGCCGCCGAGTCGCAGGCCTGATCCGCTCGCAGCCGCAGCCGCACGCGCGGCCGCACCGTACGGCGTCAGCCGCACGCACCGTTCCCACGACGCTCGCACCCCGCTGCGAGAGGCTCGACGGGCTCTGACGGTGCGGGCGACTGGCGCCGTCGCGTATCTGCCGCCTCCGTCTGCGCTGCGCTGCGAGACCCCACGACGGTTCATCCACACACCGCAGCGGTAGAGATCGCCATGAAGGTCGCGTTCGTCTTTCCCGGTCAGGGCGCGCAGGAGGTGGGCATGGGGCGCGCGATGGCCGCCACGTTCCCGTCGTCGCGCGCGGTCTTCGACGCCGCCGACGCGTCGCTCCCGGGCGATCCCGTCGCCCTCTCGCAGCTCTGTTTCGAAGGCCCCGCCGAGGCCCTCACCCTCACCGCCAACACGCAGCCCGCGATCCTCTCGGTGAGCCTCGCGTGCCTCGCCGCGCTGCGCGACGCGCTGCCCTCGCTGCGCCCTGCCATGTACGCGGGACACTCGCTCGGCGAGTACTCCGCCCTCGTGGCCGCGGGCGCCCTCGACGTGAGCACCGCGGTGCGTCTGCTGCGACTGCGCGGCGCCGCGATGCAAGACGCCGTGCGGCCCGGCGAGGGGAGCATGGCCGCGATCCTCATGCTCGACGACGCGGTGGTGGCCTCGCTCTGCGACGAGACCATGGCCGCGCTGCCGGGGCGCGTGGTGCAGCCCGCGAACTTCAACGCGCCGGGCCAGGTGGTGGTGGCCGGTCACGCCGACGCCGTGGCGCACGTGAGCGCGCTGGCCGACGCGCGGCGCGGCAAGGCGATGGCGCTCAAGGTGAGCGCGCCCTTCCACTGCGCGCTGATGGAGCCCGCGGCGGGAAGGCTCCGCGAGGCCCTCGACGCGGTGCACTTCGGAGCGTTCGAAGCGCCCGTGGTGGCCAACGTCGACGCGCGTCCCAACACCGACGCGGCGCGCGCGAAGGAACTCCTCGTGGCCCAGGTGGCCGGCGCGGTTCGCTGGGCCGAGTGCGTGCGCGCGATGGTGGCCGACGGGGTCGAGGGCTTCGTCGAGATCGGTCCGGGGCGTGTGCTCACCGGGCTCATCAAGCGCATCCACAAGGGCGCGCATCTGTGGAACGTGAGCGACCCCGCGAGCCTCGACGCCGCGGTGGCCTCGATGCGCGAGAAGGGAGCCGTGTGATGTTCGACCTCCAGGGACGCGTGGCGATCGTGACGGGGGCCTCGCGGGGCATCGGGCGCGCGATCGCCGTGACGCTCGCGCGGCAGGGCGCGTGGGTCGGGGTGAACTACGCGCGCAACGCGCAGGCCGCAGAAGAGACCCTCGCGGCGATGCGCGCCGCGGGTGGCGACGGAGAGCTGCTGCCCTTCGACGTGAGCGACAGCGCGGCGGTGACCGAGGCCGTCGACGGGCTCGCGGCGCGGCGCGGCGGGCTGCACATCGCGGTGGCCAACGCGGGCATCGCGGTCGACGGGCTCCTGCTGCGCATGAAGGACGACGACCTCGCGCGCACCTTCGCGACGAACGTGAACGGCGCGCTCTACCTCGCGCGCGCCTCGGTGCGCTTGATGATGAAGGCGAAGTGGGGGCGCTTCCTCGCGGTGTCGAGCGTCGTGGGACAGACCGGCAACGTGGGGCAGACGGCGTACGCGGCGAGCAAGGCGGCACTCGAAGGCGCGGCGCGCTCCATCGCGCGTGAGTACGCCTCGCGGAACATCACGGCGAACGTGATCGCGCCGGGCTTCATCGACACCGACATGACCGCGGCGCTCCCTGACGCGATGCGTTCCAAGATCCTCGAAGGGGTTCCGCTCGGTCGCCTCGGATCCGCGGAAGACGTGGCCGCGGCGGCGCTCTACCTCGCGTCAAACGAGGCGGGGTACGTCACGGGCCAGGTGCTCAACGTGAACGGCGGGCTTTACGTGTGACCCGCGACGGTTGTAAGACCCGCCGCCGTTTCGTACCCATCGCCGCGCAGGGGCGCGGCTTCACAGCCGTGACGGTGAAGTGACCATGAGTGACACCGAGCAGAGAGTGCGGGCCATCATCGCGAAGCACCTCGAAATCGACCTCGACAAGGTGAAGTCGGAGGCCGCGTTCATCGAAGACCTCGGCGCCGACTCGCTCGCCATCGTCGAACTCGTGCTCGCGTTCGAAGAGGAGTTCGACCTCGACATCCCCGACAGCGAGACCGAGCGCATCCGCACGGTGCAGGACGCGGTGGACTTCATCTCGTCGCACCTTCCGCGGGGCAACGGCTGAGCGCAGGGGCCGCACGCATGCGCCGCGTCGTCGTCACCGGCCTCGGGCTCGTCACGCCCCTCGGGCCCTCCCTCGATGCCTCGTGGACCGCGCTCGTCGACGCGCAGAGCGGCGTCGGCCCCATCACCCTCTTCGACGCCACGGCGTACCGCACGCGCTTCGCCGCCGAGGTGAAGGGCTTCTCCGCGGAGCCCTTCGTCGCCCACCGCAAGCTCAAGGAGCTCGATCGCTACAGCCAGTTCGCCGTGGCCGCCGCGGTGATGGCCTGGCGCGACGCGGGCCTCGCCGACGACCTCCCCGAGTCCGTGCGCAATCACATCGGCGCCATCGTGGGCGTGGGCATCGGCGGCCTCGACACCATCGAGCGTCACCACCGCACGCTGCTCGAAAAAGGTCCCAACCGCGTGTCGCCGTACTTCGTGCCCGCGGCGATCTCGAACATGGCCGCGGGGCAGGTCGCGATGCGCCTCGGGCTCCGCGGCATCAACTACTGCACCACCAGCGCGTGCGCGTCGGGCGCGCACGCCGTGGGCGAGGCCTTTCGGCTCGTGCAGCGCGGCGCGTCCGACGTGATGCTCGCGGGCGGCGCCGAGGCGGCCATCACACCCCTCGGGGTCGCGGGCTTCAACGCCATGCTCGCCCTCTCGACCCGCAACGACGAGCCCCTGCGCGCGAGCCGCCCGTGGGACCGCGGCCGTGACGGCTTCGTGATGGGCGAGGGCGCGGGCATTCTCGTGCTCGAAGCGCGCGACCACGCGCTGGCCCGCGGCGCGCGCATCTGGGCCGAGGTCGTGGGCTACGGCGCCACCGACGACGCGCACCACGTCACGCAGCCCGCGCCCGAGGGCGAAGGGGCGCAGCGCGCGATGGCCGAGGCCCTGCGCGACGGCGCGATCGATCCGGCGCGCGTGGGGTACATCAACGCCCACGGCACGAGCACCCCGCAGGGAGACGTGCAGGAGACGCGGGCCATTCGCGCGGTGTTCGGCGCCCACGCGCACCGCCTCGCCGTGAGCTCGACGAAGAGCATGACGGGCCATCTGCTCGGGGCCGCGGGCGGCGTCGAAGCGGCGTTCACGGCGCTGGCGCTGCACCACGAGACGCTGCCGCCGACGATCAACCTCGATGATCCCGACCCCGCGTGCGACCTCGACTACGTGCCCCATCGGGCGCGGCGCGCGGCGGTCGACGTGGCGCTCACCAACTCCTTCGGCTTCGGCGGCACCAACGTGACCCTCGCGCTCGCGCGTCACGGGTGACCGTCCGCCGCTCACGAACGCACCTCACGGAGACGCCGATGCGCTGGGTACTCGCCGCCGACCACGCCGGGTTCGAACTCAAGGAACACCTCGAAGCCATCCTCCGCGCGAAGGGCCTCGACGTGACCGACCTCGGCACGCACGACACCGCGCGCACCGACTACCCCGACTGGGGACACGCCCTCGGCGAGGCCATCGCGGCGGGAACCTACGACCGCGGCGTGCTCGTGTGCGGCAGCGGCGTGGGCATCTCGATCGCCGCGAACCGCCACCGCGGCGTGCGCGCGGCCCTCTGCAACGACCTCTACACCGCGCGCATGGCGCGGGCCCACAACGACGCCAACGTGCTCGCCCTCGGCGCCCGCGTGGTGGGTCTCGGCGTGGCCGAGGCCGTGCTCGACGCCTTTCTCACGACGCCCTTCGAGGGCGGACGCCACGCCGACCGCATCGTCAAGCTGTGACGTTGTCTGTCATCGTGACGCGGTGACGTTGCCTGTCACCGTGACGTGGTGACGTTGCCTGTCACACCGCTACGGGCAGTTGCGCTGCGCGTCGGTGTACGCCTCGCCCACGCGGCGCACGGCCACGTCGTCGTCGATGGCGTCGGGCGTCGGCCGCTGCACCACCACCAGCATCGACGACCAGCGCGTGCGGAGCCCCGCGAGGCACGGGTGCCGTCCGCCCGGCGTGTCGAGGGCGCTCTCGCAGATGCCCGCCCGCGTCGCGAAGCGTCCGCGTGTGGCGTGGAGCGCGTGGCGCATCGCGCCCTCCAGTCGTGAGGGCGTGGGGTCTCCGCGGAGGCCGTCGAAGGTGCATCGCAGGAGCTGGTCGAGGGCCGCGCGCGGCGTGGTCACCGGGGCCGGTGTGTTGCGGTCGCAGGCGGTGAGCGCGAGGGCTGTGAGCGTGACGTAGAGACGGTTCACGGGGCGCCACCGTCGGCGCGTCCCTGGAGCGCGGGCACGAGGTCGCCGCGGTCGAGGAGCACGAGCCACATCGAGGTCTCGCGCACGTCGTCGGCGGAGACCTTCGCGCGCAGCGTCGCCGAGACCTCGTCGCCGAGGGCGGCCGCGGCGAAGGCCACGCGCAGCGGGTCGCGCGACGCTTCGAGCATCCGTCGCGCGGCGGCGTTGCGGGTCGTGGCGTCGACGCCCGGCGCGCAGAGGGCGTAGGCGTTGTCGGTCCACGGGGCGCGGGCCGCGCGGAGGAGCGCGCAGGGGTCGGCGACGCCCGCATCGAGCGACTGCATCACCCGACGCATCGACCACGCGGCGAGGGCGCCCGATCCCCACGCGGGCGCGAGGCGCGTGGCGCGCTCGACGGCGTACGCGGCTTCGGCGACCGATCCAGCGAGCAGCAGCGCGCGCGCGAGGCGAAGCTCCAGCGCCGCGTCGTCGCGCATCGCGAGGGCCGCGCGAAGGTCGCGCACCGCGAGGGGAAGTCCACCCGCCGAGCCCGCGCGCATCCACACGGCCGCGCGCGCCGCGAGGGGAGCCGCGCCGTCGGGCCACGCGTCCACGGCGGCGTTGGCGTACTCCACCGCGCGGTCGCGGGTGTTGCGCTGCGAGGCCGCGTCGAGGGCCGCCTGCGCCGACACCGCGCCCGCGAGCCTCCGCGCGTCGAGGGGCGTGTGGGGAACGGCCGTCGCCGCAGTGAGCGTCCCTTCGGTCACCTCGACCACGTGGGCGCCCACGGTCACCACGTAGGCGCCGAGGAGCCCCGTCTCGTCGAGGGGCTCGTCGCGTCGCGCGGGCGCCGTGCGCGCGGCCACCGACACCTCGCTCCCCGCGGCCCGAAGCACCGCGGCCACGAGGCGCGCGAGGTCGAGCGAGGTCACCCGCTCCTGCGCGGCGGGAAGCACGTGCCAGAGCTGCGAGAGGGGCCTCGGCGCGGGCACGGCGTCGCCTTCGGTCACGAGCGCGGCGGCCCTCCGTCGGTGCACCTCGTCGGCCACGAGACGCGCGCGGGCGGCTTCATCGCGTTCGGCGCGGGCGCGTTCGACGAGGGGCGCGAGGGCGTCACCGTCGAGCGCGAGGGCGTCGTGCGCGGCGGGCGCGACGTTCGAGGGCACGGGAGGCGCTTCGGGGGGCGCGTGACGTTGGCGGTACATCGCCGCGCCGCCGAGGGTGAGGGCGAGCACCGACGCGGCGGCGATCCAGCGGGCCCTGGCGGGCGCGGACTTCGCGGGCGCGTCGGCGACGGAGACCAGGTGCGTCGTGCGCAGGCACTTCGGGCAGCGCGTCGTGCCGTCGTCGCAGCGCGTTCCACAGTGGGCACATTCGAGCGACATCAGCGGGTCTTCAATCACAGCCCGCGCCCCGCGAGCAACACCCTCGCCGTCAGCGCGTGAGGGCCCAGAGCGCGGCGGCGGCGATCCATCCGAGGGCGGCGACCGCGGCGAGCGCGAAGGACGTCGCGCGTCGAGGGCCTTGCGGCGCGGGCGATGGCGGCGGCGTGGTGGGGGCCGTCATCGCGGGCGGGGCGAGGGTGGCGACGAGGGCGTCGCGAAAGAGCTCGGCGCGTTCGAAGCGCTGCGCGGGCCCGTGGGCGAGGGCGCGCTGCACCACGGCGTCGAGGGCCTCGGAGACCTCGGGCACCACGGCGCGGGGGCTGCGCTCGATGTTGCCGAAGAGGGTGCGGAGCATGAGGTCGTTGAGGGCGCGCGTGCGGGCCGGGTGGAGCCCCGTGAGCGCGCGGTAGAGGATCACACCCACGGCGTAGAGGTCGCTCCGCGCGGTGACCCGTTGCGCGCCGTCGAACTGCTCGGGCGAGGCGTACTCGAACGACCCGAGAAACACGTTGGCCATGGTGACCGAGGTGCTCGCGTCGTCGCCGTCGCTTCCCTCGGGCGCGTCGCTGCGCACCACGCGGGCCACACCAAAATCGAGGATCTTCACCCGCACGCCCGTAGCCATCGCGGGGTCGCGCACGAGAAAGAGGTTGGCGGGCTTGAGGTCGCGGTGCACCACGCCGTGGGCGTGCGCGACGGCGAGCGCGTCGAGCACCTGCGCGATCCAGTCGACGGCCACGCGCGGCGGGAGGGGCGTGTACGCGAGCAGCGCGTCGAGGGTCTGGCCTTCGAGGAGCTCCATCACCACGACGGGGGTCTCGTCGGCGTCGTAGGTGAGGTCGAGCACGTTCACGATGCCCGGGTGCCCGAGGCGCGACGTGTGGATCGCCTCGCGCTCCATGCGCACGGTGGCCTCGCGCACGCGGCGGGCCCGTTCGAGCGCGCTCCCGCCGCCGTCGAGCACCATGCGCTTGAGGGCCACGGGCAGGTCGCGCTTCACGTCGCGGCCTTCGTACACCTCGCCCATGCCACCCGCGGTGATGCGGCGCACGACGGCGTAGCGCCCTCCCACGAGCGCGCCCGGCGGCCAGACGGATGCGGTCGCGGACTCCATCGCCAACGCGTCGCGACGCTACCACGCAGCGCCGCGCGCCGTGCGTCACCCGATGCGACCTCGCCACGACCCGTGGGAATTTCCCACACCTCGACCGTGACGCGCAGAAAACCCCGCGAACATAGGGTGATGCGCGATTGACTCAGCGACCGTTCGGCGCGAGGTAGATCCCCGTAGGCGGAGGCTGCGAGCGACCCCACCGGCGCTCCACGGCGCGGCGTGTTGGAGCGTCGCGCGCACTGAGGGCCGACCACTCCCATGCTGTTCGATGCGTTTCAGCGTTCGTTCTTCCCCCGTGCAACGGACATTCGACCGTTCGCCGAGCGCTGGATGCCGCCGTCGATGCGGGCGACGAGGGGATCGAAGCGCGGCGCCTGCGGGTGGTGCTCCGGAGCCTGCTGCTCGGCCTCGCGCTGCTCGTGGTGTTCTGCGCCGTGGAGGCCCTTCGCGGCGAGTGGACGCACCTGGTGTTCGGCGCGGTGTTCAGCGCGCTCGTCGCCGCCGTGTTGCAGCTCTCGCGGGCCGGCGCGGTGGGCGTCGCGCGCTCGCTGCTCATCGCGGGCACGCTCGCCTGCGTGGCCTTTCGCGCGTGGACGATGGGCGAGCACTTCTCCCTCGTGTGGGCCTGGGCGCCGGTCTCGATGATCGCCGCGCTCGCGGTGGGCGGTCCCCGCTACGCCTTCCGCTGGACCCTCGTCGCCCTCGCGGTGCTCGCGGGGCTCGTGGCGCTCCTCGCGTGCGGATACGGCCCGTCGCACCCGCAGCCCTTCTCGCTCACGCTGGCCTTCTCGTCGAGCCTCGCGATGATCCTCGTGACCTCGCGCCTCGCGGGCTCCCTCGACGAAGACATGCGCCTCGCGGTCGAAGACGCGCGCGCCCGCGCCGACGCGCTCGAAGCCGCGCGCGCCGACCTCGAGGCCCGCAACCGCTCGCTCCTCGAAGCCCAGGCGCGGTTGGAGGCGCTCAACCACGAGCTCGCCGTGGCCCGCGACGCGGCGGAGCAGGGCATCCGCGCGCGCAGCGAGTTTCTCGCGGTGATGTCCCACGAGGTGCGCACGCCGATGAACGCCGTGATCGGCATGACCACCCTGCTGCTCGACACCGCGCTCGACGCCGAGCAGCGCGGCTACCTGGAGACCATCCGCGCGTCGAGCGACGGGCTCATGACCCTGCTCAACGACGCGCTCGACTACTCGAAGATCGACGCGGGGCGCGTGATGCTCGAATCGCTCACGTTCAACCCCCTCCACGAGGTGCAGCAGGTGGTCGACCTGCTCCGCGGCGCCGCGGCGGCGCGTGGAAACACCCTCTCCCTCGACGCCGACCCGTCGGTCTCGGGCCTCGTGCGCAGTGACCCCGGACGGCTCCGTCAGGTGCTGCTCAACCTCGTCTCGAACGCGGTGAAGTTCACCTCGCGCGGCCAGGTCGTCGTGAGCCTCGCGCTCGACGCGCGCTCCGACCCGCCGAGCCTCCGCGTGGCCGTGCGCGACACGGGCGTGGGCATCTCGTCGGAGGCGCTGGCGCGGGTGTTCCTCCCCTTCACGCAGGCCGACGCGAGCACCACGCGACGCTTCGGCGGCACGGGCCTCGGGCTCGCGATCTCGCAGCGCCTCGTGTCCCTCCTCGGCGGCACGCTGAGCGTCGAGAGCGCCGTGGGCCGCGGGTCGTGCTTCACCGTCGTCGTGCCCGTGCAGCTCGTCGACACGGGCGAGCATCCCGCGTCGTCGCTCCCCCCGGCCGTCGAGCTCGCGCCGGGCCTCCGCGTGCTCGTGGCCGAAGACAACGTGGTGAACCAGCGCGTGGTGTCGCTGATGCTCCAGCGCATGGGCCTGCGGGTCGACGCGGTGGGCAACGGCGCGGAGGCCGTCGAGGCCCTCGCGCGCGCCCCCTACGACGTGGTGCTGATGGACGTGCAGATGCCCGAACTCGACGGCATCGAGGCCACGCGGCGCATCCGTGCGACCGAGGGCGACCGGCACGTGCCCATCGTCGCGCTCACGGCCAACGTGCACGACGGCGATCAGGCCCGCTGCGCCGAGGCGGGAATGGATGGGTTTCTCGGCAAGCCCGTGCGGCGCGAGCTTCTCGTGGCCGCCATCGCCCGCGCGCTGGGCGGCGCGAAGCTGGCGTGGGCGCCGACGAACGGAGACACTCCCGGTCGCAGTCCGGTGGTGCAGCGCGCATCGGGGGAGACGCCGCGGGTCGCCGTCGAGGCGGCGAGCCCGGCGCGGACGGGGAGGGGCGAGGGCGGATGATGCGAGAGCTTGCGGTGCTGATGGTCGACGACTCCGACGAGGACGCGGATCGTCTGGCGCAGGAGTTAGCCCGCGGAGGCTACGCGCCCGTGTGGCGTCGGGTTGAGGCCGACGCCGCGCTCCACGAGGCGCTGCGCGCGCAGCGATGGGACGTTGTGCTCACGGATTTTGCCCTCCGTCAGCTCGACATGGACCGCGTGCTGCGGGCCGTGCGCGGGCAGTCGGCGCGCGTGCCCGTGCTCGTGGTGTCGAGCGCCGCGGGCGAGGAGCCCGCCGTCGAGTCGCTCAAGGCCGGCGCCGACGACTACATGCGCAAGGAGCGGCTCACGCGGCTGTGCCCCGCGGTCGACCGCGCGCTGCGCGAGGTGGCCGAGCTCGACGCCCTGCGACGCGCGGAGAACGCCCTACGCGAGAGCGAGGCGCGCTTCCGTTCGCTCGTGGATTCCATGGACGACGTGGTGTTCACGCTCGACACCGAGGGGCGCTACGACGGCTTCTACGGCCGGTGGATCAGCGTGTCGCACGTCGACCCGCGGATGTTCCTCGGGCGCACGGCGGAAGAGATCATGGGCGGCGCGGGCCACATCGAGTCGCACCAGTCGGCGGTGGCGCGGGCCCTCGGCGGAGAGCGCACCCTCTACGAGTGGACCTGGGACACCCCCGACGGCACACGCACCCTGCACATCAGCATGGCGCCGCGGCGGTCGTTCGACGGGCGCGTGATCGGCGTGGTGGGCGTCGGGCGAGACATCACCGCGCAGAAGGCCCTGCAACTCCAGCTCGCCACGGCGGATCGCATGGCGTCCGTGGGCATCCTCGCGGCGGGCGTGGCCCACGAGATCAACAACCCCCTGGCCGCCGTGCTCGCGAACGTCGAGCTGGCGCAGCGCGAGGTGCACGACCTCCGGCGCCTCGCCGTCACCGCCGACGACCGCGCCGCGATGGGCAGCATCGACGAGGAGCTCCGCGACGCGCGCGAGGCTTCGCAGCGCATCGTGAAGATCGTGCGAGACCTCACGCTCTTCTCCCGCGCGCCCGACGACAAGGTGGTGCCCGTCGACGTGCGCGAGGTGCTCGACGCCTCGCTGCGCCTCGCCGACAACCAGCTCCGTCACCGCGCCGTGCTCGTGAAGCGCTACGCGCCGGTGCCCATGCTCATGGCCAACGCCCCGCGGCTCGGTCAGGTGTTCCTCAACCTTCTGGTGAACGCGGCGCAGTCGATTCCCGAGGGCAACCGCGACGCCCACGAGGTGCAGGTCGTCACGCGCGCCGACGAGCGCGGCCACGTCGTCGTCGAGGTCCGCGACTCGGGACAGGGAATGACCGACGACGTGATCGCGCGTCTGTTCACGCCCTTCTTCACCACGCGCGAGCCGGGGCAGGGCACGGGCCTCGGGCTGTCGATCTCGCACCGCATCGTCACCTCCCTCGGCGGCACCATCGTCGTCGAGAGCGCGCCCGGCATGGGGAGCTGCTTCCGCGTGACCTTCCCCGCGGCGCCCGTCGACCTGTCGGTGCCCTCCGCGGCGCCCGCGCAGACCCCGGCGCCATCGGAAGCACCACGCCGCGCGAGGCTCCTCGTCATCGACGACGACGAGCAGGTGCTGCGCATCCTCACGCGCTACCTCGGATCGCGCTACGACGTGGTGGCCGCGGGCAAGGCGCGCGATGCGCTCCGACGCATTCTCGACGGCGAGCGCTTCGACCTCGTGCTCTGCGACCTGATGATGCCCGACATGACGGGCATGGAGTTCTACGACGCGCTCTCGCCCCTCGACCCCGAGGCGGCGCGCGCGATGATCTTTCTGACCGGCGGCGCGTTCACGCCCAACGCGCGAGACTTTCTCGACCGCTGCGACAACACCTGCGTCGAGAAGCCCTTCAAGCTCGCCGAGGTGCGCGCCCTCATCGACGAGCGCCTCGAACGCCACGAGCGCCTCGCGGGCTGAGCCCCGTCAACACCCTCTCAGAAACACCGCGCGGGCAGGCAGAACCCCTCG
This sequence comes from uncultured Myxococcaceae bacterium, assembly GCA_945952225.1. GTDB lineage: Bacteria > Myxococcota_A > Polyangia > Polyangiales > CAISKJ01. Next base: position 46,186 of record CAMFHP010000022.1, on the reverse strand, counting down.
CGGCTCACCCGCGGCCACGACGCCGTCGCCCCCGCCGCGGGCGCCACGTCGACCACCACGGGACGCGCCGCCACCACGTCGTCGCCCACGCGCTTCACCGTGAGCGTGGCTTCGTACGCGCGGCGACATCCGAGCGCCATCACCCCGCCGTCACCCGCCGCGCGGAGCTGCGCGTCGAGCTGCCAGGTGAGCACCGCGCGCCCCGCCACGCCCACGAAGCGCGGTCCCATGAGCGCGCCCACGAAGGCCGCGGGGTTGGCCGACACGGCGGTGAGGGTGAAGTCCACGAGGTCCGAGGCGTCGAGGTCGTCGACGCCGCGCGTGCGGTTCTGCATCGCCGCGAGGAGCGACTCGCCCGCGCCCTGGTAGTCGAGCGACGTGACGATCGCGAGCCGCGTGGTGTCGCCTTCGGTGAACGCGATGCGGTTGGTGGCCGCGGGGCTGCGGCCCGAGAGGGGGTCGTCGCCCGCGCGCACTTCGAACGAATCGAGGAGCCCGTCGCCGTCGGTGTCGGGGTTCGTGGGGTCCGTGCGGCGGTCGCGTTCGGTGAGGTCGCAGAGGCCGTCGCCGTCGGTGTCGGCCGTGGGCGAAGGCGCGTCGACGACCGGAGGACGATCCGCGGGAACGGTCGCGTCGGGCCCCACGGGCGCCGCGGTTTCGCCGCAGGAGGCGAGCAGGAGCGCGAGGGGAATGACAACGCCCGAACGTCGCACAGCGGGGGCGACGGTAGCACCGATCGCGCGGGCGCCGCGGCCGTTACGACTGGTCAAATCCTCGTGTTCGTCGGGGTGGGTCCCATAGAATGCCCTGCCGCACGGCACCTCCCACGATGGCAACCCAGCGCGAAGCCTCCACACCGCCCGAACCCACACGCCGGAGCGCCGTGCGTTGGTCCGTGCCTCCCGCGGGCGACGGCGTGCCCCGCGACGAGGCCTTTCTCGTCTTGCTGCGATGGACCGAGGAGCTCGACGACGAGCGCGCGGTGACCCTCTGGGCGGGCCTCGGCGCCGTCGAAGATCCCCGCGCCCGCGAGGCCGCGCTCCTCCGCTGGATCGACTGGGCCGGCGTGGCGGTTCCCCTCGGCGTGAAGCTCCGCGACCTCGTGGGCGGCGTCGCGACGCTGATGCAGGAGCTCCTCCTCGTCACGCGCCAGCCCGAGCGCGTGTACGTGTATCCCGTCGAAGACCTCGTGCCCATGAGCCGCGCGCTCCAGGGCTGGATGCGCGCCCGCGAGTCGCAGCCCGGCGTGGTGCTCGGCGCCCTCCAGGCCCTCATGCTCGCGCGCAAGGCCCTCCGTGGTCACGGCCACCGCCGTCGTTCGCACGCCCCGAGCGCGCCGCCCTCGCTCGCGGGATTCGAAGTCGAACCCGACGCGCCCGAGCTCGAACGCATCTCGTCGGCCGAGGTGCTCATGGCGCTCTCCGACGCGCCCGCCGAAGACCCGCTCGGCCCCACCGCGGCGCTCATCGCATCGTCGGTGCGCCGTCGGGTGGAGCGCGGTCCCGTCGAAGAGTCCGCGGAGCTCCTCGTCACGTGGCTCCAGGCCGGCGCGGTCGACGAGCTCCCCGCGTGGGGCGCGGCCGCGGTGGATTTCGCGCTCCTCGTGGGCGAGCTCCAGGGCGTGCATTTTCGTCCGCTCGCCGAGCTGGCCGAGCGCGCGCCGTCGGTGTGGTCGTCGCTCGTGTCCATCGCGTCGCTGCCCCGTGACGCGCTCCGCGCCGCGCGGATGTTGTCGGCGCTGGCGTCGCATCCCGACGTGGCGCGTGAGCTGTCTCCCTCGGCCGCCGACGCCGCGCAGGAGGCCCTCGCGATGCTGCTCTCGCACCCGCGCGTGGGCGTGTGGTCGCGCGCGGCCCGCGCCATGGGACGCCTCGCGGGCTCGCTCCCGGGCCTCGGTCAGCGCCTCCTCGGGCTGTTGCAACAGGGGCCTTCGACGGCCGTGCGACTCCGCGCGACCGCGGCCCTCGGCGGTCTCGCTCCCCACGCGGGCTCCGACCTCCTCGCGTGTCGCAGCGCGACGTTGCGCCTCCTCGACGCGGTGTCGGCGGGAGAGACCCCCGCGCACGAGGCCGCGCAGATGGCCGCGCTCGCGGTGGCGCTCCCCGACCTGTGCCTCGACGAGAACGACCAGTGGCGCTCGCTCGCGGCGCGCATCGCGGCGCGGGGCGGTCCCGAGGCGTGGCTCGCGGTGTTGCGCGCGTTGCAGGAGATCCGTCTGCGTGACCCGTCGGCGCTCCCGATGGTCGAGCCCCTGGCCCTCGACGTGCGCACGCGGGCCGAGTCGTGGCGCGGCGGCAGCGGTGCAGACGCCGAGCGGGTGGAGCGTGCACTGGCCCTCGCGACGCGCCTCGCGAGCCCCGAGGATCGCTCGCCTGCGGGGCTCGTCGCCGAGCTCGCACACGCGGTGTCGGGCGCGCCCGCGGAGGTGAGCGTGCGGGCCCACGTCGACACCTTCGTGGCCGACATGGAGGTGCTCATCGCGAACTCCGCGCGGGCCGTGGGGAGCGACACGTCGCGCGTGGCCTCGCAGGGCAGCGTGGTCCTCGAAGAGCTGGTGGACCTCGTCGTCGAGGGAGACCTCCCGGTGATCGCGGGACGCGTGGCCGAAGCGGGCTCGCACACGGCCGCGCTCGACGCCGCGGAGTCCCTTCGCACGCGGCTGTTGAAGATGGTGTGGACGGGCCTTCGCCGACCGACGCCGGCGGCCTACGCGTGGCGCCGTTGGCTCATCCGCGCGGCCGGCGCGCTGCCCCGCTCGCTGCCTCCGGGGAAGCGTCAGGGCGACGTCGAGCGCGAGCAGGTGTTCGAAACCCTCGAACGCCTCGCCGACGACGCGATGTTCGGCCAGCCCGTGCTCATGCGCTACCTCGGCGCGACGCTCGTCGAGCTCTCGCAGCCGCTGCTCTTTTCGCTCGGCGCGAGCGCGCCCGCGGTGGTGCTCACGTGGCTCGCGCTGCGGGGCACGCTCCAGTCGTCGCACGTGCGGCTCCGTCGGTGGATGGGCGACGACGTGCCCGCCGAGCCCGTCGACCGCCTCTTCGCGCTGATGGAGGCCACGGAGCGCGCGCACCACGACGTGGCCCACGACGCGGCGGCCCTCGGCGCGGTGGCGGGCGGCGAGTCGTGTCGCATGGGCGTGCTGCTCTCGGCCCTCGCGGCGGAGTGCATCGACGTGGCGCAGCGCAGGCCCGAGGCCCACTGGTCGGGGCTCCCGCGCTTCGACCTCACCGACCTCGCGGGTCTTGCGGACTCGATCCGTCGGGCGCGCGACGAGGCGGCCTTCGCGCTCACGCTGGAGGGCGAGCGCACGCCGTCGGCGGGTACCACGGCACGCGCGGGCGAGTCGCTCACCGAGCGCGCGGGGCGCATCAACCGTCTGCTGACCTCGACGTCGCTGAAGTTCATCGACGCCGCGCGGCGCGCCGAGGTGGTCGAGCACTACCTCTCGGAGCTCTCGGCGATGACCGAGGCCATCGCGTCGGCGTGCGGACCGATGCTCGAACCCGGCCTCCGCGCGGTGCTGGCGAAGGCGCTCGTGGCGGTGCGCGCGCAGGCGAGCGGCGCGCTTCAGACGCAGCGCGAGGGCGTGCGGTACATCGCGCGGCTCAAGGTGCTCGGCGAGCTGTCGAGCGCGCACGAGGGCGGCATGACGAGCACCTTTCTCGCGGAGGGAGGCGCGCCGGGCAAGAAGCTCGTGGTGAAGCTCCTGCGGTGGGAGAAGTTCCGCGGCACGTCGGCCGAGCTCGCGCGGGCGATGTTCGAGGGCGAGATGGAGCGCCTCTCGGCCGTGGTGCACCCGAACATCGTGAGCATCGTCGACGCGGGCGTGGTCGACGAGGGGGCGTACATCGCGCTGGAGTACATCCCCGGCGCCTCGCTCGAAACGCTGCTGCGCAAGGTGGGACGCCTCGACCTCCGCGCCCTCGGCCCCATCGTGCGCGACATGGCGCGGGCCCTCGCGTGGCTCCACGCGCGCAAGATCATCCACCGCGACATCAAGCCCGGGAACGTGATCGTTCAGCTCGACATGCCCCCCGACGCGGTGCTCGACGCGGCCACCTGGGGGAGCGCCGAGATCGTGCGCGCCGTGCTCATCGACTTCGGCGTGGCGACGGAGCTCACGCGCATCGGTTCGAACGAAGGCGTCACGGGCACGCCGGGCTACATCGCGCCCGAGATCGCGCGCGGGCTCAACCTCTTCGGCCCGCCCGTCGACGTGTACGCGCTCGGCGTGGTGATCTTCGAGCTGCTCACGGGCGAGAACCCGTTTCTGCAGGGCAGCCCCGAGCTCAACGCGGTGCTCGTGCGCCACGGCTCCATGGCGCTCCCGTGGCAGAAGCTCCCGCCCGAGGCGCAGACGCGGCCCGAGCTCGTGCAGCTCCTCGCGGAGACCACGCGCCTCGATCCCCGCCTGCGGCCCTCGATGCGCGACTTTCTCTTGCGCTGGTCGAAGGCCCTCGGGCTCGGCGCGTAGCTCACCCCGTCGGCGTGTGGCGCACCCACGCGCCCGGTGCGAGCCGCACGGTCTTACCCTCCTCGGCGAGGGACTCCGCGGGCACGGAGAGCAGGTCACCGCGCGCGGTGTCTCCGAGGGTGATCCCCGCGTGGCGCTTCGCATCGCGGGCGAGCTCCATCACCCGCGCGGTGGTGCGTCCGTGGCCGAGCGCGCCGCACACGATGGCCTCGGTCTTTCCCTTGGTTTCGAGGGCGGGCGAGAGCAGTCGCACGAGCGCGGGCTGCGCCTCGCGGTGCAGCGACGACGCGAGCGTGCGCCCGTCGCGACGGAGCGTAAGGTACGAGAACGTGAGCCCCTCCCAGCGGAGCCCCGCCTCGCGCGCGACGGGCACGAGCCACGCGGGGAGCGAGGCCTCGGCGAGATCCTCGTGGCACCAGTCGCGCTCGCTCACGAGCATGGGGCACGGGCCTGCGTGGGTGCACGGCGCGAAGACCGTCACACCCCGAGCGAGCAGCACCTCGCGGGCGCGTTGAAGGGCGCGCGCCTCGTCGCGCGTGGCGGGCTCGACGATCACCACGGCGCCGTCGTCGACGACGTGCGTGAGGAGCGTTTCGAAGTGTGAGGCGAGGGCCAGGGCGCGCGCGTGCTCGTCGCCGAGGCCGCGGGTCATCTCGACGAACGAGAGCCCCGCGAGCACGAGGTCGTAGCGTCCGAGGTGCCGATCCCAGCCCTGCGCAGACACGTCGCGCGTCTCGGTGTCGAGCGAGGGAACCGCGGGCAGAAGCCCCTCCCGCGCAGCGGCCGACGCGATGCGCTTGAGGAGCGCGAGGGCCTGCGGGTCGTTGTCGACGGCGGTGATGTGATCGACGCTGCGTTGCGGTGTGAGCGCGCGCACCACGCCGAGTGAGCTCGCGCCGAGGCCCGCGCCCACGTCGAGGATGCGTAGCGGACGGTCGGGCAGCGCACCCGCCGCGAGGAGCTCGTGCGAAGGCAGCGCGAACTTGTGCACGTCGCGGGGAAACCAGAACAGCGCGCGCGCCGCGAGCGCATCGGCGTGTGCGAGGGCCACGTCTTCGCCGCGGTAGCGCGCGGATTGACGGGCCACCATGAGCGCGAGGGGCTTCGCGTCGATGCGTCGTCCGAGGCTGTCGGACAGCAGTTTTTGCCACGCATCTTCGAGGGGAACGGAGCGAACGAGGGGCATGGATGTTCTTCCGACTGGGTGATACCGTCCGCGCGACCATGCGCTGGATGACCGTGCTTGCGGGCGTGGCCTTCGCACTGATGGCCTCCGCGTTGTTCATGGCGCTCGACTGGGCGCCCGTTGCGCAGGAGGCCGCAGGAGGCCTCACGCAGAAGATCTTCTACTTCCACGTGCCGAGCGCCTACGTGATGTACATCGGCGTGGGCGCGTGCGTGCTGGGATCCATCGGATACCTCGCACAGCGCACCTCGGGCTGGGACGCGCTCGCGCAGGCGGGCGCCGAGATGGCCGTGGTGTTCGCATCGATCGTGCTCATCAGCGGCCCGCTGTGGGCGCGCAAGGCCTGGGGCGTGTACTGGGCGTGGGATCCGCGCCTCACCACCACGCTCCTCGGCACGCTGATCTTCGTCGCCTACCTGGTGCTCCACTCCACGAGCCAGGGAGAGGCCGAGAAGAAGTTCGCGGCCGCGCTTGCGGTGATGGGCGCGTGCGTGATGCCCGTGATCCATTTCAGCGTGCAGCTCTGGCGCGGACAGCACCCGACGGTGATCACCTCGCGCGGCGGCGGCCTCGCGCCCGAGATGGGCAAGACCCTGGGCGTGAGCTTCCTGGCCTTCACGCTGATGGCCGCGACGCTGCTGTACATCCGCGCGCGCATCGCGCTGGGCGAGGCCCGCGTGGCCGAGCTGCGCACCGAGGCCGTCTCGCTCGGCCTCCTCGACGAGGGAGACGACGCATGAGCCCCACCCGACCCCTTCGCGCCGCGGCGCTCGCCCTCGCGCTGTGCCTCACGCCCGCCGTCTCGTCGGCGCAGAACGACCCCGGCGCGGGCGACCGCTCCATGGCCTTTCGTCCGGTGACGGGCGCGCAGGAGCGCGTGCCCGGCGGACGCCTCGTGGTGACCGCGTACGCCGCCGTGCTGCTGCTGCTCGGAGGCTACGTGGCCTTCATCGCCCGCAAGGCCTCGCGCCTCGAAGACGACGTGCGCCGCCTCGAAGACGACCTCGCGCGCCGCGCGCCCGGAGAGCAGCCGTGATGCCCACCGTCGAGCACGTGGTGTTCATCCCCGGCGTGCTCCTCATCGGCGTCTTCGTCGGCTACATGATGGGCGCCCGCGCCGTGCGCGACGAGATCCGCCGCAAGCAGGAAGCGCGTCGCCGCTGACCGTCACCCGCCTCCCGCGAGCGCCCACGTGCGCCGCGCGAGATCGAGCGTCACCTCCACCGCCACCCGAAGTCCGAGCGCCGTGGCCGCGATCACCGCGAGCGGGCGCATCGCGCCATCGTCGACCGCGCGCCCCTGCGCGAGCCGCCCCGCGAGCGCCGCCAGGAGCTGCGTGAGCGTGCGCGCGAAGAGGGCCGACGCCGCGATCACCACGGCGCCTGCGAGCGCGCTCCCCGTGGCTTCGATCGCCGACGAGACCGCGAGCCCACCACGCCACGGCGCGCCCACGGGCACCGCACGCCACGAGGCCGCGAGCACACGCAGCGCGCCGTGGTGACCGCGCGCGGCCACGAACACCGCCGCCGACGCAGCCTGCACGGTGCGTCCGAGCGCATCGGTCGACGCGCCCTCCGACACGAGGGGCACCGACTGTTCGAGGGCCATGAAGGGCGCCGCGAGCACCACCGCGAGTGAGACGCCCACCGCGAGCTCACGCGCCGCGGCGAGGGGCCACCACGCGGGCGTCACGGGGGCCGACGCCACGCCGAGTCCCAGGGCCAGCACGAGGGAGAGCGCGACGCGCATGGGCAGGCTCCACGCGCCCCGCGCGAGCGGCAGGAGCAGCACCGACGGCAGCACGCGGAGCGCGCCGAGGGCGAGGGCCGGGAGCGCGTCGAACATCGGCGTTCAGCGCACGAGCGTGGGAATCGCGGCCCAGAGTTCCGAGGTGAAGCGCACGAGCAGGGCGGCACCCGTAGCGCCCGAGAGCGCGAGCACCGCGGCCACCGCGAGCTGGCGCGGAACGGCGGTCACGAGGGGGTCGTAGAGGCGCGCGGCGCTCGCACCGAGGCCCGCAACGACGCCCGCAGCGAGCGAGGCCGCGAGCGTCGGGAGCGAGAGCGTCAGCGTGAGGAGGAGCGCCTGTCGTGCGACATCGACGAGGCGCATCGTGCGATCAGTTGATCGGGTAGGGGTACGTGACCGAGAAGGTCGGACGCGAGAAGGGCGGGAGCGACGCGCGGCGCACGGCCGACACGATGCAGCCCACCGCCGGCCCCGGCGGAATGCCGCCGACGTTGGCCGTGGTCACGCGTCCCGAGTTCGCGAACACGATGGTCACCATCGCGGTGCCGCCGCTGCCGGTGCCGCACGCGCGGACCGCGCTCGACACGCTCTGCAGCGCCGTGCGCACGGTGCCGCGATCGGGCGTCTCCGGCAGGTCACCACCGCCTCCGCCACCACCACCACCGCCACCGCCGGCTGCGGGGGCCGCCGCGGCCGGACGCTGACCCACGCGGGCCATGAGGTCGTCGATGCTCGCTGCACCACCGCCGCCGCCTGCAGGACGCGCAGGCGCAGGCGCCGTACGCGCCGCCGCGGCAGGGGCCGGAGCCGCCGCCGGGGCCGCCGCGCTGTTGCTGCCCGACGAACCCGACGAGCCGCGCTCACGACGCTCGCTGCTGTGCTCCCGATCACGCTCACGCGGAGCCTCTGCCGGAGCCGCTGCGGGCGCTGCCGCGGGCGCTGCTGCCGGAGCCGGAGCCGCCGCCGGAGCCGCCGCCGCAGGCGCCGTGGGCGCTTCGGGCGTGGTGGGAGGCGCTGCGTTGTTGGGCGCGGCCGCGGGAGGAGGCGTGTTCGCCGCGACGGTCGCAGCCGCTTCGTCCCCGCGGTTGCGGTTCATGAAGTACATGCTCGTCGCGAGGCCGCCCACGAGGATCGCCGCCACGGCGACGCCGGTCACCACCACGGTCTTGTTGACGCCCTGGGGCTTTGCGGGCTCCGGCGCGGCGGCCACCGGGGCCACGGGCACGGAGACCGGCGCGAGCACCGGCGCCGAGAGCGGAGACGCGAGACCCGACGAGGCGCCCACGCTGAGAATGTCGTCGACGTTCGACTTCTTCGCGCCGGGCGTGTTGAGCGCGCCCGCGAGCTTGTTGATGTCGATGAGTCCGCTCGCGTCGGGGTTCGCCGCGGGGGTCGGCGTCTCCTTGCCCGAGAGCTGCTGGAGCGTCGCGAGCGAGAAGAGCACCGAGTTCTCGTTGCGCTGTCCCGTGAGGTGCTCGCCCGCGGGGGCCGCGGCCTTCTGCTGCTCGGCGGCGAAGAGGGGCTTCTCGGCCTCCTGCTCGCGGGCCTCGGGGGCGAAGAGGTCGCCGCCCTTGGGCGCCGTGCGGGCCTTGGCGGGCTCGGCGGCGCGCGAGGCGCGAGGATCCACCGCGGGCTGCGCAGCGACCGCAGCGCCGAAGAGGTCACCGCCCGTCGAGGCCGGGGGAGACGACATCACCGTGGCCGACTCGGGCATCGCGACCGTGAGCATCGCGAGGTCGGGCACGTCGCGCATGGGAAGCCAGTTCTCGAAGCCGTCGCGCCACACGTAGGTCTCGGCGTCGATCGCGCCCTGGCCCATGAGGTCACGGAGCTGATCGATCGAGTACGGGCCCTGCTGCTCACCGTTGAGCACGGCGTGCCAGACCGCGTCGCCCGCGCCACCCTCCGTGGAAACAACGCGCGTCTGCTCGTCTTCGGCGGGACGCTCCACCTGGGAATCGTGCTGCTCCGCGGGCGCATCGGTGCCTCGCACGAGAATGTCTTCACCGCATTTCTTGCACTTGATCTTGAAGACCTTCTTCCCCTGGATCTTGTCGTCCGCGATCTTGTAGGTCGCAGAGCAGCTCTGACAAACGATCTTCATGTCGTGTCACCCGTGGCGAGGATGCGGTGGCGCCATTCCCTGATGGCGGATAGCGAGCACTGAGGTGGCGAGTGATTCCTTCACGTGTCGCCTCGCCGCAGGGGGCGCGCGATCTCCGTGAGTCGCAGCCATTCTAGAGATTTGCAGTTTCGAGGGTCAAGCGTCGGAATCAGCGCGCCCGAGAACTTCGATCGGTGACCCTCGTGACCCTTGGGGTCCCATCGCGCGGGCGTGGCGCTTATTCGTGCGTGAGCGTCGCGCCGTCTTCGCCGCAGAACATCATGTGCGGCGGATACCTGCGACCGCATCGCGGACACGTTCCCTCGCGACCCGACGACTGCACCACAGACGCGACCGGCGCGGGTGACGTGTGGGTGTCTCGCAGCGCGGTGCCGTCGTGGGGACAGAACGCGAGGCTCGCAGGGTGGTGCGTCCCGCACGATGGACACACGCGCGTGGCTTCCACCGCGGCGGGGGGCGCGCTCACGGGCACCGACGGGAGCATCGCGACGACGGGCATCGACGGCGCGTCGGGCGCACGCGAATGTGTGGCCGGCGGTGCTTCGGAAGGTGCCTTCGTTCCGGTCGTTTCCGTGGGTGCCGTCTCGTCGTGCGAGGGCGCGGGCGTCAACACCGACGACGATTCGGGCACCGACGGCGTGGGCAGAGAGGGAGCCTCTTCGCGCACGTCACGGCGCTGCGCACGCGAGCGACGGAGCACCCACGCGCCCGCGGCTGCGAGGGCGACGGCGAGGGCACCGAGGGCCCACACGATCCGTCCGTTGCGCGACGACGACGGAGGCTGCGGCGCGAGCGAGACCGCGCCCACCGCGGGCCTCGGAGGCTCGATCTCGGCGACCCCGGCGTCTTCGATGTCGACCTGCGTGGCGACGAGGTCTTGATAGCGCTCCGCGGGCACCACGGTGAGCACCGCGCGGTCGCTCATCGCACCCGACGTGGCCGTGATCGTCAGCGCGCCCGTCGCGCTCTGCGAGGGAACCTCCACACACGCTCCATCGAGCGTTCCCGTGGGGTCACCTTCGCTGCGCGCGACGCTCCACGACACCTCGCCGCCGCGGGTCTCGCAGCGGTTCGCGTCGACGAAACGAGCACGGAAGCACACGCGCGAGCCCGCCGTGGTGTTGCGCCGCGAGGGCGTCACACGGAGCTCCGAGGCGGGGCCCGGCGATGCGCAACGACGCGGCGGTGGTGGCGGTGGAGGTGGCCGCGGTGGTGGAGGCGGCGGTGGTGGAGGCGGAGGCGGCGGTGCGGGCGGTCCTGCGTCGACGGGCGAGACGCGGGTGTACTCGCGCACGAGCACCGACGAGGCGCGGCACGTGGCGCCCTGGATGGTCCACTCGTAGCGGGTCTCGTCGCGAAAGCTCAGCGAGGTCGCGTCGCGCGCGGTGAGCCGATAGGAGCCCTGCTCGGCGAGCGAGAAGTTCGGCGGCGTGCTGCACGTGACCATCCACTGCGTGGGGGATGGATGCGAGGCGCTCACGAGGGCAACGTCGCGGTTGTCGCTCCAGCAGCGGTTCGTGCGGTAGGTGCGTCCCCCCGAGATCACGAGCTGCTCGCCCTCGACGCGCACGGTGACCTCGCGGCCCGTCGCGTTGCGGTGCGACTCGGGACGCGGTCCACACGCCGTGCCCCACTCGGTGACGGTCACGTCGACCTGGTCGCGCACGACGCGCCAGGTGCCTGCGAGATCTTGCGCGAAGGCCTCGCGCGTGAGGGCCACCGTCGCGAGCGAGAGCGCGGGGGCGAGGCGTCGGAGATGGCGCGCGGCGCGGTCCATCGGGGCGCGTACCATAAGTCGGTCTCGCGCCCGGCGGGCCATGATTCGTGGGGGAGGAACGAGGCCCGACGTGTGGGTCGGGCGCGTCGGTGCGTTCAGCGGTCGGCGCGCGCGCGCTTCACCGCGTCGGTGAGCTCGGGAACGGCCTTGAAGAGATCCGCCACGAGGCCGTAGTCCGCCACCTGGAAGATGGGCGCCTCGGCGTCCTTGTTCACGGCGACGATGACCTTGCTGTTCTTCATGCCCGCGAGGTGCTGGATCGCGCCCGAGATGCCCACGGCCACGTAGAGTCCGGGGGCCACGACCTTGCCGGTCTGACCGACCTGGAGGTCGTTGGGCACATAGCCCGCATCGACCGCCGCGCGGCTCGCGCCGAGGGCGGCGCCGAACGCGTCGACGAGGGGTTCGAGCACGGTCTTGAAGTTCTCCGCCGACTTGAGCGAGCGACCGCCCGCCACGACGACGCGCGCCTCGGTGAGCTCGGGGCGCTCGGACTTCACCTCTTCGAAGCTCACGAACTGCACGCGGGCCGCGTTGGGTGCCGCCGAGGCCGCCACCGCGCTGACCGCCGACGCGCCGCCCGAGGGAGCCGCCGCCGCGAACTCCGACTGACGCACGCTCACCACCTGCACCGGCGTGCTGACCTGCATCGTGGCGATGGCGTTGCCCGCGTAGATGGGGCGCTTGTACACGAGCGTGCCGCCCTGGTTCGCGACGCGCGACACGTCGGGGGCGAGGCCCGCGCCGAGGCGCACGGCGACGCGCGGCGAGAGGTCCTTGCCGAAGGAGCTCGCGGTCACGGCCACCACGGTGTAGCCGCCCGCCTTCGCCACGTCGGCGACGGTGGGCGCGAAGGCCTCGGCCACGAAGTTCGCGAAGAGCGCGTCGTCGGCGACGAGCACCGCGCCCGCGCCGAAGCCACGGAGCTCCTCGGCCGCAGCCCCGACGCCCTTGCCGAGCGCGAGGATGTCGAACGGAAACCCGGCCTCGCGCGCGAAGGTGATCGCGCTGTGCGTGGTCTTCTTGAGACGGCCGCCGGAGATCTCGGCGATGACGAGGGTCTTGCTCATGATCGGTGTCTCCTTCAGAGGGCCTTGGCTTCGTTGCGCAGACGGTCGACGAGCTCGCCGACGTCCTTCACCTTGATGCCGGCCTTGCGGGCGGGCGGGAGCTCGAAGCCCGTGTACTTCACCTTCAGGGCCGTCTCGACACCGAGCGAGGCGATGGGCGCCTCGGCGATGGGCTTGGTCTTGGCCTTGATGATCATGGGCAGCGGCGCGAAGCGCGGGCCGTCGTTGTAGTTGTGCGTGGCGGGGGTGACGTTGTTCGTCACGGCCTTGCCGCCCACGATGCGCAGGTCGACGGAGATCACCGCCGGGAGCGTGAGCTTCAGCTTGATCACGCCGCCGTCGACCTCACGGCCCACGGTCACGGTCTTCTTGTCCGCGGCGAGGTCCACGCTCATCGCGAAGGTGGCGCTGGGCCAGCCGAGGAGCTCCGCGAGCTCCTGCGCGACCTGGTTGCTGTCGCCGTCGACGGCCTGCTTGCCGAGGATCACGAGGTCGGGCTTCTGTGCCTCGACCACCTTGGCGAGCGCGCGCGCCACGAGGTCGCCGTCGAGCGAGTCGTCGTCCGTGGTGTAGAGCAGGCCCGAGTCCGCGCCCATCGCGAGCGCCTGGCGGATGTTCGTCGCGGCCTCCTTCGGGCCGAACGAGGCCACCACGACGCTGTCACCGGCGATGCGGGTCTTGCCGTTTTCGACGAGGCGCAGCGCGGTCTCGACCGCGTACTCGTCGAAGGGGTTGACCTTGGGCTCCAGGCCGTCGGTGACGACCTTGGCGCCGCCCGGGGCGACCTTGACCTTGTTGGCGTTGTCAGGGTCCGCCGTGCGCTTGAGGGAGACGAGGATCTTCACGGAACTGCGCTCCTGCTTGCAGAAGGGACAGGCGACCCGAATGACGTCCGCGGATAGAGGGTGTCCGCTGCGGGGCGCCAGTTCGGAGCCGTGGGTGTAGAGGTGTCCGGTGCGGTGTGTCAAGCCGCACTGAATGGCGATTCAGTCGGCGCGGCGCGCACGCACGCGCTGCTCGATCCAGGCGATGACCTTCGCTTCGGGCTGCGTGCCCGTGAAGCGCGAGAGTTCCTGGATCCCTGTGGGCGACGTGACGTTCACCTCGGTGAGCCGCCCGCCGATCACGTCGAGGCCCACGAACACGAGCCCATCGGCGCGGAGCTTCGGCGCCACGGCCGCGACGATGCGACGGTCGTCGTCGTCGAGCTCCACGGGCTCGACGCGCCCGCCCACGTGGATGTTGCTGCGGGCCTCATCGGCGCGCGGCACACGAAGGATCGCGCCGAGCGGCTCGCCTTCGAGCAGCAGGATGCGCTTGTCGCCCTTGCGCACCGCGGGGAGGTACTCCTGCACCATGCAGTAGCGCCGTCCCGCGTCGGTGGTGGTTTCGATGATCGAGCGGAAGTTCTGGTCTCGCAGATCGAGCACCATGATTCCGCGCCCGCCCGCGCCGTCGAGGGGCTTGATCACCCCGGGGCCGCCGAGCGCTTCGAGAAACGCGCGGATGTCGTCCTCGCGCGTCGTCACGATCGTGCGGGGCATCACCTCGGGAAAGTGCAGCGCGTAGAGCTTCTCGTTCGCGTCGCGCAGCCCGCGCGGATCGTTCAACACGAGCACGCGATCGCGCACGATCTCGAGGAGCTGCGTGACGTAGAGGTACGTGCTGTCGAAGGGCGGATCGGTGCGCACGAAGAGGGCGTCGATCGTGCGGAGGTCGGTGTCGACGGCGGGGCCCACGGTGGCGTGCGCGGGCGGTGCGACGCGCTGCACCTTCGTGGGAGAGAGTCGCGCGTAGACGGTGCCGTCGGCGGCGCGCAGATCGTGGGGGCCGAGGGTGAACACCTCGTGGCCGCGGGCCTGCGCTTCGAGGGCGAGCGCGAAGGTGGTGTCCTTGTCGATGAGCACGCGCTCGATCGGGTCCATGAGAAAGGCGATGCGCATCGGAGGCTCCGTGTTGGTAGGGGGCGCGCACTCTAGCGTACCCTCGCGCCACGATGGAACCTCGCACCCGCGCCCGCTGCTTCACCGCGGCCACGCTCTCGCTCGCGGCGCTCTGCGCGTCGCCCTCGTGGGCGTTCTTTCGTCCGACGATGGAGTTCCGTCGGCACGCAGTCGCCGCCGACAACACCGACGCCTCGCGCGCAGGCGACGACGTGCTGCGCGCAGGCGGCAACGCGGTCGACGCTGCGGTGGCCACGGCCCTCGCGCTCGGCGTGGCCTCGCCCGCCTCGAGCGGATTCGGCGGCGGAGGCTTCGCCGTGATCTGCCGTCCCAATCAACCGTGTGTGTTCGTCGATTTTCGCGAGACGGCGCCCGCGGCCATCACGAACGAACTCCTCACCCACGCGCCCGATCCGCAGCGGGCGAGCCATGTGGGCGGCCTCGCGGTCGCGGTGCCCGGTGAGCCCGCGGGCCTCGCGTACCTCGTGCGACGCTACGGGCGCCTTCCCCTCGCGCGCGTCACGGCGCCTGCGGTGAACCTCGCGCGCAGCGGCTTTTCCATCACGCCGTGGCTCGGCGATCGCGTGCGCGACATGGCCCGCGAGCTCGCCCTCGACCCCGCCCTCGCCGCGATGTGGCTGCCCGGCGGAAACCCCATCGCCGCGGGCACGCGGCTCACGCGCCCCCGCCTCGCCAACACGCTCGCGCGCTACGGCCGCGAGGGCGACCGCTACGTGCAGGGAGACTTCGCGCGGCTCTACGCCAACGCGGCCCGCGCGCGCGGCGGCGTGATCACCGCCGATGACATCGCCGCGTACCGCCCCGTCGAGCGCCCGGTGCTCACGCGCGAGTTCGCAGGGCACACCGTGGTGACGGCCTCGTACCCGAGCGCCGGCGGGCTCGTGATGATGGAGACCCTCGCGATGCTCGACGGCGCCGCGCCCGAGCGTCTTCGCCACGGATCGAGCGCCTACGCGCATCTGCTCGCGGAGTCGTGGCGCTACGGCTTCGACGACCGCGCGCGCTACGTGGGCGACCCCGACAACGCGGGGGTGGTGGCGCCCGCCGCGCTGCTCGACGACGCGCGCATGCAGCGACGTCGCGCGCGCATCGATCCGCAGCGCACGTCGACGGTCGCGCCCGATGAGCCGCCGCGCGACCACGGCACCACGCACCTCTGCGCGGTCGATGCCGACGGCACGATCGTGTCGCTCACGACCACGGTGAACGAGCCCTTCGGCGCGCGCGTGGTGGCGCCCGAACTCGACGTGATTCTCAACGACGAAATCGACGACTTCAGCCTCGGAGCGGGGAGCTCGTACGGACTCGCTGCGAGCAGGCCCAACGCGCTCACCGTGGGCCGTCGTCCCGTGTCGTCGATGACGCCCACGGTGGTGCTCGCGAACGGTCGCCCCGTGGCGTGTGTGGGCGCCGCGGGAGGGCCGAGGATCACCACCGCGACGACGCAGGTGCTGCTCAACCTGCTGCTGCACCGGATGGATCCCGAGGCCGCGTTGGGCGCGCCGCGCGTGCATCACCAGGGCGCGCCCGCGGAGCTTCGCGTGGAGCGCGAGGTGCCCGACGATGTGCGCGAGGGGCTTCGTGCGCGCGGGCACACGGTGGTCGAGGTGGAGTCCCTCGCGGTCGCGCAGGCGCTGGTGGTGCGAGGCGAGGGGAGCGCGCGGCGCATACTCGCTGCGAGCGATCCGCGCAAGGGGGCATTGCCCGCGGGGCAGTAGGGGAGCCCGGGTGCCGCGGCGCGGGGAGGGCGTCGCGGTCTTCGAAACGCCGAAGGCCGACGGGATCGTCAGGATCCTTCGTCGGCCTTCAAGCGATCAGGGGGCGCGGAGCGACCTGACGGTCATTCCTCTTCGCCGCCACCGGCCGCCGCGGGCGCAGCCGCAGCAGCTTCCGCCTTCTTGGCGGGCTTCTTCGCGGCCGTCTTCTTGGCGGCGGGCTTCTTGGCGGCGGGCTTCTTCGCAGTCGCCTTCTTGGCGGCGGGCTTCTTCGCGGTCGCCTTCTTCGCAGTCGCCTTCTTGGCGGCGGGCTTCTTCGCGGTCGCCTTCTTGGCGGCGGGCTTCTTCGCAGTCGCCTTCTTGGCGGCGGGCTTCTTGGCGGCGGGCTTCTTCGCAGTCGCCTTCTTGGCCTTGGGGGCCGCCTTCTTCGCGGTCTTCTTCGCAGTCGCCATGGTGTGTTCCTCCACCTCGGTAATGAGGTTGTCTGGCACGTAATGTATCGTCGTTTGGTTTGGTGTCAAGCACCTCATGTTATGGCGAAGTACGTTCCCATGCGGTTTTTATTTTCTTGACAGTCTGGGAATCAGTTCCTTACGGTCCCCCGCCCATGACTCACCAGGGCTCCGGCCACGGCAATCTCCGCGCGAAAGCGCTGTTTTTGATGGGTTCCCTGCTGCTCGCCGCGTGCGGGCACAGCGAGACCGAGTGGCAGGCGAAGCTGCGTGAGCAGGCGGAGCTCCAGCACCGCTTCGATGAGGCCGACGCCGAGCGCACGCGCCTCCGCGGCGAGCTCGACACGCTCACCGCGCGGGCCAACGACCTCGAGCACCGTCTCGGTGACGTGTCGGGCGATCGCGAGCGGCTCCAGCGCGAGGGGGCACAGACGCAGACCGAGCTCGAAGCTGCCCGCGCCCGCGAGGCCGAACTCCGTCGCCGTCAGCAGCAGCAGGAGGCGCGGCTCTCGGTGTTCCGCAACATGCTGGAGCAGTTCCGCTCGATGATCTCGGCGGGTCAGCTTCGCGTGCGCGTGGTCCGCGGTCGCATGGTGATCGAGCTGCCCGCGGGCATCCTCTTCGATTCGGGCCGCGCGGAGCTCAAGCCCGAGGGGCAGCAGGTGCTCACGCAGGTCGCGTCGGTGCTTCGGCAGATCAGCAACCGCGACTTCCTCGTGGCGGGCCACACTGACAACCAGCGCATCGGTCGCGGCGGACGCTACGAAGACAACTGGGACCTCTCCGCCGCCCGTGCCACCACGGTGGTGCGCTTCCTCGCGCAGAACCAGGTCGCCGCGGAGCACCTCGGCGCCGCGGGATACGCCGAGTTCCAGCCCGCCCGCGCCAACGACACCGACGAGAACCGCGCGCAGAACCGCCGCGTGGAGATCATCCTCATGCCCAACATCGAGGAACTCCCCGACCTCTCGTCCCTCGACTCGTCGACGCCCGCCGCGCCTGCCGCGGCCCACTGAACCTCGCAACACGCCTCAACGCCCGGTCGTCGGGTTGCGCCTCCGCTGCGCCTCGCGCGGGGCGCCGCCTGGCGCGTACGAAAGCCCTTGTTCTGCGCGGGGTTGCGCCGTCGCGTCGTGTCGTCGAACGCTGCCCACTTCGCAATTGATTTTCGTCGCCGACCTGACTAGAGTCCGGCCGCTCCCGGGGCTTGTGCCCTGTTGGAGGACGAGGCGATCCTGACGCTCCCATTGGGGCGTCTGCATACCGACGCCCGAGGATTCGGAGCCGCGCGCCCTTCATGGACACGGCGCCGAGCGCTCGGGGCCGTGAGGAGCCGAAGGCCGCGCTAGACGGGCGCCACCCACGCTCACCAGATCCCCCGATCATTCCGGGGGAACGATCTCACGGGAATGAGAGCTGTTCTCGCTGCGTTGCGCAGACCGCCGTGGACGGAGTTGTTCATCACGGCGAGCGCGTGGCTGCCCCCGTCTGCCCGGCATCAGATCACTGCTGATGACTGGCGTCGCAGCCTACGCCGCACGACGCACTGGAACGATGCCGATCACACCCGATCAGGGAGCTGGAGTTACGATGCAACAGGCACGAAGCGTCTCCGAGTTCAAGGTGGGCGACAAGGCCGTGTACCCCGCACAGGGCGTGGCTGAAGTTGTCAGCATCGAAGAGAGGGACATCGCGGGCGCGAGGCAGCGCTTCTACGTCCTTCGCATCCTCGACTCGGATCGCAGGATCATGGTGCCCGTGAAGAATGCCGAGAGCGTCGGCCTCCGCGGTGTGATCTGTGAAGAAGAGATCCGGGAGATCTTCGAGATCCTCCGTGAGCGCACCGTGGCCTTCGACAATCAGACCTGGAACCGTCGCTACCGCGGCTTCATGGACAAGATCAAGACCGGCAGCATCTACGACGTCGCCGAAGTGCTCCGCGACCTCTACCGCCTCAAGGCCGAGAAGTCGCTCTCGTTCGGCGAGCGCCGCATGCTCGACAACGCCCGCACGCTCGTCGTGAAGGAGCTCGCCATCGCCCTCGACCGCACCGAAGACTCCGTGCGCGACGAGATCGAAGCGATCTTCACCACGAACTGATCGCGCAACCGCGCCCCCGCCCTCTCCGCGCATCTCGCGACGTCGAGCGCCTCTGTCATCCCGCGGTCGCGACCTCCCTTGCGGGGCGACGCCGCGGCGGATCCGCGCGCGACGACCCCCTTCTACCGACGTGAAATCCTGCGCACGACCCGCGCGTTCCTGTGTCGGGTTCGCGGGGCGACCGTGATAGTGTCGCCGCGCGGGCGGACTGCGCCGACCCGCCGACATCGCGCTGCGGTGCCGGTGCGTGCGCGCAAGATCCTCCGAACAGTCCCACGACCTCCCATCGCACACCTCACAGAGTCCCAATGGCGGGAAACCAGATCGTCATCAACGTCGACATCGGCGAGACACGCGTCGCCATCATCGAAAACGGCATCGTCGCCGAGCTCCACATCGAGCGCCGCGGTGATCGCAGCGTGGTCGGCGACGTGTACCTCGGCCGCGTCACCCGCGTGCTCCCCGGCATGAACGCGGCCTTCGTCGACCTCGGCCTCGACCGCGCGGCCTTCCTTCACGTCGACGACGCGCTCCCCGACGAGGAGTTCCGCGCCGCGATGCTCGGCGACGACGACGAGCCCTCGGAGGCCGACCTCGCCGAGAGCGAAGCACCCGCGGCGGCCGACTCCGAGATGCTCGGCGACGAAGACCTCCTCGACGCGAAGCCCGAGGGCGCGAAGGCCCCCTCGTCACGCCCCAACGCGCACACGCACCGGCCCAAGGCGCCGCACAAGAACCCGCAGCGTCCCCCGCGCGATGCGCGTCCGCAGAAGGCCATCCGCGAGCTGCTCCGCGAGGGGCAGGAGATCGTGGTGCAGGTCTCGAAGGGACCCATCAGCACCAAGGGCGCGCGGGTCACCTCGCACGTCTCGCTGCCCGGTCGCTACGTGGTCTACATGCCCACGGTCGATCACATGGGCGTCTCGAAGCGCATCGGCAACGAGAAGGAGCGCCGTCGCCTCCGTGAGGTGATCGAGTCCATGAAGCCCGAGAAGGGCGGACTCATCGTGCGCACGCTCTCCGAAGGGCTCACGAAGAAGCAGCTCAAGACCGACGTCGCCTACCTGATTCACGTGTGGGCAGACATCTGCAAGCGACGCGAAGGCGCGCGTGCGCCGGCGCTGCTGTACTCCGAACTCGACGTGGTGCTCCGCACCGTGCGTGACGTGTTCGGCCCCGAGGTCGACAAGATCATCATCGACGACAAGGACGCCCACGGGCGTCTCGTGCGCTTCGTCGAGCAGTTCATGCCCGACCGCAAAGACGACGTAGAGCTGTACTCGGGCTCCGAGCCCGTCTTCGACGCGTACGGGATCGAAGACGAGATCGGTCGTGCCCTTTCGCGCAAGGTGCCGCTGAAGTCCGGTGGGTACCTCATCATCGACCAGGCCGAGGCCCTCACGGCCATCGATGTGAACACCGGCCGCTTTGTGGGCAAGCGCGACGTCGAAGAGACCGTCACCGCCACGAACATGGAGGCCATCGCCGAGATCGCGTACCAGCTCCGGCTGCGCAACCTCGGCGGGCTCATCGTGCTCGACCTCATCGACATGGACCGGCCGCAGAACCGCGACCGCGTCGAGCGCGCCCTCGCCGAGGCGCTCAAGAACGACAAGGCCAAGACCACCGCCGTGCGCATCTCGGAGCTCGGGCTCGTCGAGATGACCCGCAAGCGCACGCGCGAGAGCCTCGGGCGAACGCTCTTCGAACCGTGCTTCTACTGCGACGGCACGGGGCAGACCTCGTCACGCATCACCGTGGCGTATGAGATCCTCCGGCAGATTCGCCGCGAGAAGGACGACCTCCGGGGCTACAGCATCATCGTGAACGCGCACCCCGCCGTGGTCGACACGCTCAAGAACGACATCCGTCAGGACCTCGAAGAGGCCCAGCGGCGGTACATGCGAGAGATCCGCGTGCAGTCGAGGCCCGAGTACCACATCGAGCAGTTCGATCTGTCGGGCGCCTGAGAGGAGTTGCGAGGGCGAATGAGCGACGACAAGCGGCGCGTCGAGGAGCGCGTCACCATCAATCAGGAGTTCGAGTCGTTCGACGCCTTCATCGAGGAGTACGTCACGAACCTCTCGCGCTCGGGGGCCTTCATCAAGACGAAGTCGCCGCTCCCGGTGGGCACGCGCGTGAACCTGCATTTCACCGTGCTCCACGAGGACATGGAGACCGTCGAGGGCATCGGCGAGGTGGTGCGCTCGCAGAGCGATCCGCCTGGCGTCGGCGTGGTGTTCACCGAGCTCACCCCCGAGTCGACGGCCGTCATCGAACGGCTGCTCGCACGGCGCAGCGCGAGCTGATCGCGCTTCTCCCCAACACACACCCTCCGCACCCGCGAAGACCCGCCACGAGGCACCGATGGGACTCTTCGACCGACTCACCGAAGGCATGCGCACGGCCCTCCAGCCCCCCGGTCCTGCGGGTGCCAACGCGGCGCTCTCCGAGCGCGTCGGCCTCCACGCATGGACCGACGAAGACCTGCGCCGCGAGCTCGAACGCCGACGCCGCGCGCGCGGTCGCCACGCCCACGGACGCAACGCCGCCGACGAAGAGCTCACGGCGCTCGGCTCCGCGCGCCGCGAGCGCAACCGCGAGCGCACCCTCGCGAAGTGCTACGCGCTGCTCGAAGCACCCGTGGGGGCGCCGCGCATCGAGGTGCAGCGGGCCTTTCGCGCGCAGCTCCGGCAGTACCACCCCGATCGCTTTCTCGGCGACCCCGAGCAGCACGCCTCGGCCGTTGCGCTGGTGACCAGCCTCACCGACGCGTACCTCGCGATCCTCGCGCACTTCGACCGCCGCTGACCGTCACGCCAGAACCCCTATGCAGAAGGGTGTTGCGCGGGGCCGCGCGCGTCAGGCCTCGACGCGGAGGTACTGCTTCTGCGTGAGCTTCAGCACGATCTCCCACGTCTCGAGGTCGCTGAAGCGCGAGCGATCGAGGATCGTGCCCACGCGGCCGGCGTTCCATGCGAGCTGAAAGAGCACGAGCTCCTTCTCGGTGAGGTCTTTGAGCGCGGGCGTGAGGGGCTGCGGCACCACCAGGCGCGCGGTCAGCGCAGGGAGCTGCGGTTGGAGCCGTCGCACCTCGTCGAGGTGACGCATGCCCTCCATGAGAATCGCCTCGGTCGAGAGCGAGAGTTCCTCGGCGAACTCGCGGTCGTCGGGGCCCTGCATCTCGAAGGTTCCCGTGTCCCACGTGAGCAGTCGGTAGATGCTCTTGAGCGGGCCGAGCTCGGTGTTCTCGTTGATGCTCGCGAAGGCGATCTGACCCTTGCGCAGAAAGAGTCGACCCACGTCGTCGTCGTGGGTCACCACCAGCACGCCGCTCTTCTTGCTCGTCGCAAAGAGCTGCAGCAGGTCGACCAGCGGGAGCTCGTCGATGGAGCCCGTCATGGTCTTCACCGACGTCGACCGCGTGGCCGCCGTCTGGAGCTTCGCGCGCGCCTCGGCCTCGTTCGCGGTGCTCATGCCCGCGGGCGTGTCGATCATCGCCACGCGCACGATGCTGGTGCCCACCAGCACGCGGTCGCCCTCTTTCAGACGCGCGCGCTTGATCTTCTCGCCGTTGACGAAGGTGCCGTTCGTGCTCCCCAGGTCTTCGATGATCAGCGCGTCGTTGTTCCACGAGATGCGCGCGTGCTTGCGAGAGACCATGTCTTCGACGAGCACCACGTCGAGCTCGTTCGAGCGACCGATGTAGATCTCCCGGTCGGCCGCGATCGGAAACTCGCCACCCTGGTACTTGCCCGAGATGAACCGCAGCGCGAACTGCTTCTTCGGAGCTTCCTGCGGAGACGCCATAAGGGGAGGGTGCGATCGTAATGATCCGCGTGCGCTGCGGTCAAGAAATGCCCTGCGCGTACGGCGATTCAGCACGTTGACAAGAATCCCCGGGCGGGTTTAGGGTCCGCGCCCCTCGCACGACCTGCGGGCAGACCTACGGAGCCGCCATGTACATCGCCAGCCGCAAGATCAAGCAGAACAAGGTCCGCAACAAGACGGCGCGCCTCCGCGCTGCCCTCCGTCACAAGAACGCCAAGCGCGTCGCCCGCATGCTCAAGAAGTGAGCGTCACGCCTCGCGGGTGACACCCCGACGGGTGGCCTCGCGAGCGCGCGCTCCCTCGCGTGTGCACCCGTATCGCGTCGCAGTGATCGCTCGCTGCGGCGCGTTCGTGTTTCTGGGGGATAGGTCCGCGGTCGGTGCTTCGTGGCGGGGAGAATCCCCCGCGCCCTGCGTCGCGCGCGCGTGATAGCGTCGCCCGCTGCCATGGACGCTTCACGCCCCATCGACGTCATCAGTGATTCCACCGGCGAGACCGCCGAGCGCGTGGTGCGCGCCGCGCTGCTGCAGTTTCCCGCGCGCAAGACCCGCGTACGCACGCACTCCCGCGTGCGCGACGCGCAGGGCGCCCGCGAGGTGGTGGAGTCCGCCGCGCGCGACGGCGGGCTCGTGGTGTTCACCATCGTGTCGCCCGAGCTGCGCGAGTTCATCCACCAGCTCTGCTACGAGAAGAAGGTCGAAGCCGTCGACGTGATCGGCTCGCTCCTCGGCAAGCTCTCGGGCTTTCTCGACGCCGAGCCGCTGGGCACGCCGAGCGTCACGCTCCCGCTCTCCGAGGAGTATTTCCGTCGCATCGAGGCCGTGGAGTTCGCGGTCAAGAACGACGACGGAAAGGAACCGCGCAACCTCAAGAAGGCCGACCTCATTCTCGTCGGCGTCTCGCGCACCTCGAAGACCCCGCTCTCGACCTACCTCGCCAACCGCGGGATCAAGGTCGCGAACATTCCCCTCGTGCTGGGGGTGCCGCTGCCCGAAGAACTCCACGAAGCGCCGCCCGATCGCATCGTCGCGCTCACCATCGGCATCGAGCCACTGTGCGAGATCCGCCGCGCGCGACTGCGCCAGCTCGGGATGCCGCCGGACACGAACTACGGCCTCCGCGAGCACGTGCGCGAGGAGCTCGAGTACGCCCACTCGGTGTTTCGCCAGCACCCCTCGTGGCCCGTGGTCGATGTGACGGGACGCGCGATCGAAGAGACCGCGGGCATCATCGTCGAGACCATGAAGCAGCGCGGCCGCGCACTCTTCTAGTCAGCGCTCGTCGAGGTGGCGCGGCATCGCGAGGTGCGCGTCCCAGGCCGCCGCGAGAAAGCTCGCGATCATGCCGTCGGCCACGCGCAGTCGCCGCGAGAGCTCGCGGGTGATGTTCAGCACCAGCAACAGATACGACTTCATGTCGCGGCGGTAGAGCCGGTCGAGGTCCTCGGCGGTGATGCGCACGAGCACCGTGGGGGCGACCGTGCGCACCGTCGCCGAGCGCGGCTGCACATCGACGATCGACATCTCGCCGAACCAGCTTCCCGCGCCGAGCATCGCGACGCGGCCCTCGATGCCGCCCTTCGAACGTCGCAGCACTTCGAGCTCGCCCGAGAGCACCACGAACATCTCTCGCGCGTGTTCGCCCTCGCGCGCGACGTCGGTGCCCGCGGTCACGAGCGACGTGTGAAGCTCCGACGCGAGCGTGTCGAGGGCGTCGTCGTTGAGGCCGCCGAAGAGGCCGATCTCACGGAGCTGGGCGCGCTGCGCTTTCGGAGGGGAGACGTGCGGTTCGGTCACGGCGGCGCGAGTCTAGAGCCCCGCGGGCGCGGCACACAACCGTCGCTTCACCACGGGAAAATCCTCTCCGGTCTCGCGGGATCCCTCGGGTAGACTGCCGCCCGCATGTCGACCGCCGCCGTGGACCTTCCCCGCACCTTCGGGCCCTACGAGCTCGTGCGCCGCCTCGCGTCGGGCTCGATGGTCGACGTGTACCTCGCGCAGGCTCGCTCGGTGGCGGGCTTTCAGAAGGCCGTGGCGATCAAGATGATCCGCGGCGCGCAGAGCGACGAGGACCCCGACTTCGTGCAGCAGCTCGTCGAGGAGGCCAACATCGCCTCGCGGCTCTCGCACAAGAACGTCGTGCAGGTGATCGACCTCGGCGAGATCGAGGGCCAGCACTACATCGCCATGGAGTACGTCGACGGCGTGGACCTCGGGCGTCTCATGGGGCGCCTCGGGCCGAAGCGCGGCGCGTGCTCTCCGCGCGTGGCGGCGTATGTGATGCGCGAGGTGTGCGAGGGGCTCGACCACGCGCATCGCATGACCGATCCGTCGGGCAGGCCGCTTCGCATCGTGCACCGCGATGTGTCTCCGCCGAACATCCTCGTGTCGTTCGCGGGGGAGGTGAAGCTCACGGACTTCGGGCTCGCGAAGGCCTCGCTGCGCGTGTCGTCGACGCAGGCCGGACAGATCAAGGGCAAGTACTCGTACATGGCCCCCGAGCAGGCGAAGGGGCACGCGGTCGACGCGCGCTCCGACGTGTTCGCCGCGGGGCTGGTGCTCTACGAGCTGCTCACGGGGCGCCAGGCGTACCCCGACGCGCCGCTGCCCCTCATGCTCGAACGCATCACCCGCGCGATCTTCGAACCCGCCGAGCGCGTGCGGCCCGACCTCCCTCCGTCGCTCGCCGACGTGGTGCGACGCGCGCTCGCGGCCGACGCCTCGCAGCGCTACCCCTCGGCGCGCGCCCTCGCCGACGACCTCACGGCGTTTCTCTACACGCAAGACCCGCAGCCCGAGGGTGAGCTCGCGCAACTGTTGGAGCGCGTTTCGAACTCCGCGCGGAGCCACCTCGCGCCTCTCGGTGCGCCCCTCGTCGACGACGACTCCGACGAGGTGACCTCGCTCGAAGCGCAGCGCGCGAAGCCGGTTGCGACCACGCTCACGCCCGCGGTCGCGCCCCGCTCGCGCCCGCAGGGGCCGCCGCAGAACCGCTCCGCGCCGCCCGCGCCGCCTGCCGCGCCCAACGTCGCTCGCGTGCGCCACGCGCCGCCGCCGCCTGCGCTCAAGCCCACGCAGACGCCACCGCCCATGCCCGCCGTGCAGGACATTGCCCGCCGCGCCGATCCCGCGCGCATGAGCGACCCGACGCCCGGTGTGCTTCGCGCGCCTTCGTTGCCCGGCCCTGCGCGCCCTGCGAAGCCTCCCGCGGCCGACGATCACCCCACCGAGGTGATGGACGCCGCAGGGCCCGACGCGGAGCTCCTCGCCACGGCCGCTGCGATGGCGCCGCCGCCGTCTCCGCGCCCGCCGCCGCCCCCCGTGGCCGCGCCCGTTCCCGCTGCCCCGCCTGCGCCTCCTGCGGCCCCTCTGGTGCCCGCCGTGGCCGCGCCCGCACCGGCACCGCCCCCAGCCGCAACGGCGCCGCGTGTGGGCTTCGACGCGCCCGCCGCGGACTCGTTGCGACCCCGCGCGCGTGCGCCCCTTGCGCCTCCACCGGGACCGCTCTCGCCCGACGTGACGGCGCCCGTTCCGAGGGTGCGTGTCGCGAAGCCTTCGGGGCAGACGCCGCTCGTGATCGCGGCCGCGGTGGGTGTGCTGGTGGGGCTGCTCGGCGCCGTCGCGCTGCTGGTCTTCAGGAGCTGATCGGCGCGGGCTCTTCGCCGAGCACCACGTTGTCGATGAGCCGCGTGGCGCCGATGCGCGCGGCCACCGCGAGCACCGCGCGGTCGTCGTGGGCGAGCACCGCGGGGAGCGGTCCGAGGTCGGTGGGCTCGCGCAGGTCGGCGTAGTCGAGGCTGTCGACGCGCGTGCGGAGGTGCGCCTCGGTCATCGCGCGGAGGGCCTCGACGGAGCGCTCGCCGCGCGCCCATGCGTTCACTGCGAGGGTGAGCGCCTCGGGCACCACGCGGGCCCGCGCGCGGTCGTCGGGTGAGAGGTAGCGGTTGCGGGAGCTCATCGCGAGTCCGTCGGGCTCGCGCACGGTCGCGTGGCCCACCACCTCGACGGGCAGCAACAGGTCGCGCGCCATGCGGTCGAGGAGGCGCCACTGCTGGTAGTCCTTGCGACCGAAGACCGCGACGCACTCGCCCGCGAGCGCGAAGAGGCGCGTGACCACGGTGGCCACGCCTTCGAAGTGCCCTGGACGAAACGGTCCGCAGAAGGGCTCGGCCACGCCGGGCACGCGCACGCGCGTCTGGTCGCCGGGCGGATACATCGCGTCGGCCGCGGGGGCGAACACCACGTCGACGCCCGCGGTGGCGCAGCGGGCGACGTCGGCGTCGAGCTCGCGGGGGTAGCGCGAGAAGTCTTCGTTCGGGCCGAACTGCGTGGGGTTCACGAAGATCGACACGGCCACGAGGCCGTGGGGGCCCACGCGTCGTCGGGCCTCGCGGGCGAGCGTGAGGTGGCCCTCGTGGAGGGCGCCCATGGTGGGAACAAATCCCACGCGGTGACCCGCGCGGCGGTGCTGCTCGCAGCGCGCGCGAAAGGCCGCGGGATCGTGCAGAACGGTGGGCTGCATCGGTGCGTGTGCCGGGGTGTGTGGAGCGCCGTGGAGCGACTACTGCGTGGGCCCGTAGGCGGGCGTGGCGTCGTGGAGGCGCACCGTCGCGGGCGAGGCCGCGGGCGCCGTCGGCGCGTGGAGCCCGAAGGAGTGCTCCGGGCCCGGGAACACCCCGCCGCGCACCTCGTCGACGTAGGCCTTCGTGGCCTCGACGCCGCGCTTGTAGAACTCCTCGAAGCGCTTGACGAAGCGGGGCTTGAGCGAGTCGTTGAGCCCGAGGAGGTCGTAGCAGACGAGGATCTGTCCGTCGCACCCGACGCCCGCGCCGATGCCGATGGTGGGCACCTCGACGGCGTGCGTGATGCGCTCGGCAAGGGGCGCGGGCACGCCCTCGATCACGATGCCGTAGGCGCCCGCGTCGGCGATCGCGATGGCGTCTTCGAGGATCGACTCGGCCATCTCGCCCGTGCGTCCCTGCACCTTGAATCCGCCCATGGCGTGTACCCGCTGGGGCATGAGCCCGATGTGCCCGAGCACGGGGATTCCCATGCGCACGAGGGCCGCGACGACGTCGGCGATCTCGCGTCCGCCTTCGAGCTTGAGCGATTCGAAGCCGCCCTCTTTCATCATGCGCCCGCCGTTGGCGAGCGCGTCGCGCAGGCCCGTCTGGTAGCTCATGAAGGGCATGTCGCCGATGAGGTGCGCGCGCTGCGTTCCACGGGCCACCGCGCGGCCGTGGTAGATGATCTCGTCGAGGGTGACCGGGAGGGTGCTCGTGCCGCCCTGAATGACCATGCCGAGCGAGTCGCCGATGAGCATCGCGTCGACGCCGGCGGCGTCGAGCATGCGGGCGAAGGTCGCGTCGTAGGCCGTCACCATCGCGATGCGCTCGCCCCGCCCCGCGGAGGCCTTGCGCGCACGCAGCTCGGGAACGGTGATCTTGCCGCCCATGAACTACCGATTGTCTTTCCGAGGTCGCGGCCTGCGAGAGCGCCGGTCCACGCCTGCGGGCGCGACGCTAACACAACCGCGCGGTCGCGCCAGCGCCGCGGCGGCGCGCAGAAATCACCGGGAATGAAGGGGCTTTCGAGACGTGGAGGCCGCGGCGCGGCGGAGGCTCAGGTGCTGAACCCGAGGCGGGCGCCGGTGGCGATGGCGCACGCGTTGGGGGCGCTGCACACGACGTTGGCGTTCACGCCGCCAGGGCTCTCGATGCCGACGTTGACGGCCTGCTGCGGCGGGGGCGTGGCCATCGTGTCGTAGTAGAACTGCACGCCGCGCGAGCCCTCGGAGAGCACCAGTTCGAAGGTCATCGTGCGCGTGCGGTCGGAGAGGAACGCCGCGTTGCGCCACTCGACCACCCAGCGCCGCGACGGGGCCGTTCCGATCGTCGCGACGCACACGCCGTCGGTGCCCGTGATGAGGTCCGTCAGGTACGGCGCCGCGTAGTTGTTGGGCGGGTTCGCGTCGGGAATCATCGTGTAGTACTGGGCCTGCGAGATCGCATCGAAGCCCACCCACCCGTTGGTGGTCACGTTCGCCTGCGAGTACGTCGCGTTGAAGAACCCGAACGCGAAGGGCAGCGTGACGATCATCGACCCGTCGTCGGTGCTCGGCATGAGGTTCACGTGCCCCGGCGCGCTGCACGCGTCGATGAACGCGGGCACCGGGATCGTGAAGAACGTACGGCTCGACGACCCGGGGTTCGTGCCCGCGCAGGCGCCCGAGGTGTTGCCGCACGCGAGGGCGCAGGTGCGTCCGCACGCGCCGCAGTTCGTGTTCGTGGCGAGCTGCACCTCGCAGCCGTTGGCCGCGTTGCCGTCGCAGTTGGCGTAGCCCGTGTTGCACGTGGGCATGCACGCGCCCGACGAGCACGTGTTGCCGCCGCCGATGTGGTTGCGGCAGACGGTGCCGCACGCGCCGCAGTTGTTCGCGTCGGTCTGGAGGTTGACCTCACATCCGTTCGCCACGTTCGCGTCGCAGTTGGCGAAGCCCACGTTGCAGCGCGCGATGCCGCACACGCCGGCGGAGCACGTTCCGACGCCGTTCGCGGGCGCGCAGCGGTTGCTGCACGTGCCGCAGTTGCCCACGTCGGTGCGAAGGTCGGTCTCGCACCCGTTCGCCGCGTTGCCGTCGCAGTTGCCGAAGCCCGTGTTGCAGGTGCCGAGCGCGCACACGCCGCCCGCACACGTCGCCGTCGCGTTGGGAAAGTTGCAGCGGTTGCCGCACGCGCCGCAGTTGTTCGTGTCGGTGCGGATGTTGGCCTCGCACCCGTTGCCCACCGTCGAGTCGCAGTTGGCGAAGCCCGTGTTGCACGAGGCGATGCCGCACGTCGCGCCCGCGCAGCGCGGCGTTCCGTTGGCCGTGGTGCAGGTGGTGCCGCAGGCGCCGCAGTTCGTGACGCTCGTCATCAGGTCGACGCACGCGCCGCTGCACATCGTGTCGGCGCAGAGGGTGGTGCAGACGCCGCGCGCGCAGGTCTGACCCGTGGCGCAGCGCGTTCCGCAGGCGCCGCAGTTCGAGACGTTGTTCGTGGTGTTGGTCTCGCAGCCGTTGGTGACGTTCGCGTCGCAGTTGCCGAAGCCCGCGCTGCACGTGATGGCGCACGTGCCCGCCGCGCACGAGGGCGTGCCGTTGGTGTTGCTGCACGCGCGTCCGCACCCGCCGCAGTTCGCGCTGTCGGTCGTGGTGTTGGTCTCGCACCCGTTCGCGGGGTTGCCGTCGCAGTCGCCGAAGCCCGCGCTGCACGTGATGCCGCACGCGCCGCCGGTGCAGGTCGCGGTGCCGTTCATCGACGCGCAGCGCGTTGCACACGACCCGCACGACGAGGGCGACGAGAGGTCGGTCTCGCAGCCGTTCGACGGGTTCATGTCGCAGTCGGCGAAGCCCGCGTTGCAGGTGAAGGTGCACGCGCCCGCAGAGCACGCCGACGTCGCGTTGGGTGCCACGCAGCGGTTGTCGCAACGTCCGCAGCTCGTGGTCGTGGTGGCGAGGTCGACGCATTCGGCGCCGCAGCGGGTCTGGCCGGGCGGACACGGCTCGTCGTCGGGAACGTCGCTCGCGTCGGCCGCGTCGGTCACGTCGGCGGCGTCGCTCGCGTCGGAGGCGTCGTCGGCGTCGGTCACGTCGGCGACGTCGGCAGGCGCGTCCGGCGTGGTGTCGACGGGCACGTCGGCGGGCGGAACGTCGGCGGGCGGAACGTCAGCGGGCGGAGCGTCGGCGTGGTCGGTGGCCACGTCGGCGGCGTCGGCCGGAGCCCCGACGCGGAACTCGTTGGTGGGAAACGAGCAGCCCGCCGCGAGCACTGCGGTGAGAAGGAGTGGGGTGCGCACGGGCGCATCGTATCGGGTGTGCGAGGCCGAAGGGGAGTCCCTCTGTGGGGGACCTGTCGCATGCGCGGGCCCCTGGAAGAAAGGCCAACGGACGTGTGTGCGGCGCGTGGGCCCGCTCAGGGGGCGAAACGCAGCGATGCGGGGGCGCGGCGGGCCGTGTCGGCGAGGGCGCGCACGAGGGCTTCGGCCCAGGCGGTCACCCCTGCGAGGCCGGGCACGTTGAGCGTGGGCGGGTCGTCGTGCGGGCGGTGGTAGTCGTCGTGGAGTCCCGTGAAGAGGAACAGCGCGGGGATGCGCGCCGCCGTGAACGACATGTGATCGCTCGCGCCCCACGACCCCTGCTCGATGGGCCACGGGCGCGCGTCGAAGTGAAAGGGCTCGTTGACCGCACCGACGAGCGACGCGAACGCGGGCGCCGTCTCGCGCGACTCGACGTAGAGCCTGCATCCGCGGAGGCGTCCCACCATGTCGAGGTTCACCATCGCGGTCACCTCGCGCAGTGCGGGCGGTCGATGTTCGAGCAGCGCGTGCGACCCGAGGAGTCCCTCTTCTTCCGCCGAGAACCACGCGAACACCACGTCGCGCGATGCGGGCCGTTGTGCGAGTCGGCGCGCGAGGTCGAGCACCGCGGCCGTGCCCGAGGCGTTGTCGTCGGCGCCGTTGTAGATCGCGTACACACCGGGCGTGAGCGAGCCCGCGTTGCCGTGTCCCACGTGGTCGTAGTGCGCGCCCACCACGAGCGGCGGCGCGCGCACGCCCGCGTCGTCAGACTCTCTTGCGCGCACCACGCCGAGGAGGTTGTGCGCGGTGATCCTGCGCGGTCGCGTGGCCGTCACGAGGCGCGCGGTGGCGCCGGGGATGCGCGTGGGCCGCGCGGGTTCGGTCTCGGGGGTGAGCGACGTGACCGGGCGTTGCAGCAGCCACGCGCCCACCGCACGCGAGACGCGCACCACGGGGATGCCCGTCGGCGCGTTGGCGGGCGTGAAGGTCTCCATGGGCTCGCGCGCGTCGAGCGACACCTCGATGACGCCCACAGCGCCGCGGGCCACGGCCGCGCGCACCTTGCCGTCGAGGCTCCCGACGATGCGGGCGCGGGCGAGCGCGTCGCGTCGCGCGGAGTCGGTGGGCATGGGCGGGCCCGCGAGCACGACGACGATGCGTCCGCGTACGGAGCCGCGTTGAAAATCGCTCCAGTGCGCGGCGGGGGCGTCGAGGCCGTGGCCCGCGTAGACGAGGGCGCCGACGGCGGTTCCATCGCAGGCGCCGGGGTTCACGTGGGCCACGCGTAGGTCGGCGCCCGTGCGGATCTCGCGGGTCACCTCGCCGACGCGCGCGCGGAGGAGCGTCGCGTCGGTGCTCTCGACGCCGTAGTCGATTGCGAAGGGAGCCTCCCAGCCCTGTGCGCCCGCGGGCTCGACGCCGAGTGAGGCGAGGCGGTCGGTGATGTACCGCGCGGCGCGTGCGATGCCGTCGGTGCCAGGCTCGCGGCCCGCGAGGTCGTCGCTCGCGAGGAAGTTCACGTCGCGCGTGAGCCGCGCGATGGCGTCGTCGTCGTGGGATTCGCAGGGCGCGCGCTGGGCCCCCGCGGGGAGGGCCGCGAGCGCGACGGCGAGCGTGAGGGCCCGTGCGGCGCGCGCGCGGCGGAGCATCGGTCAGACCTGCGCGTCGGGCACGATCGAGACGCTGGGCGGCACCGAGAGCGCCTGCGTCTGGAGCAGCAGCGGCGCGTCGTGCGAGGGGGCGTAGTCGCGCTCGAACTGGTCGAGCTCCTGCGAGACCGTGCGCAGCATCGCGCGGCGCTCGTGGAAGGGCAGGAACGCGCTCTTGAACCCGTTGAGGATGATCTGCTTCACCGCGGGCCACGGCACGCCGAGGCGCGTGTGCACGAGGTACAGCTCCTTGCTCACGGTGGTGTCGGTGATGAGCCGGTTGTCGGTGTTCACCGTCACGCGCACGCCGAGGTCGTAATAGAACTTCAGCGGGTGGTTCGAGATGTCGCGCACGGCGCCGGTCTGCACGTTGCTCGACGGGCAGCACTCCAGCGGGATGCGGTGGTCGATCACGTAGTGGAGCAGGTCGCCGTCTTCGCGGAGCCGCACGCCGTGGCCGATGCGGTGCGCGCCGCACGTGTGGATCGCCTGACGGATCGAGTCGGGTCCGTACGCTTCGCCCGCGTGGATCGTGCTGTTGATGTTGTTGTTGCGAATGAGCTGAAACGCGTCGCGGTGGTGCTTCGCAGGGTGGTCGTACTCGGCGCCCGCGAGGTCGAAGCCCACGACGCCGCGGTTCTTGTACGCCACGGCCAGTTCGGCCATGTCGAGCGAGCTCTCGGGCGAGATGTTGCGGATGCCGCAGATGATCACGTTGGCGTGGATGCCCACTTCATCCTGCGCGGCGCGGAGGCCTTCGAGCACGGCCTCGACCACCGTGGTGATCGAGAGCCCGCGGCGCGTGTGGAGCATCGGGGAGTAGCGCACTTCCATGTAGCGCACGCCCTCGGAGGCGGCGTCGATGCCGAGCTCGTAGGCCGCGCGGCGCAGCGACGAGGCGGTCTGGAGCACGCGGAGCGTGACGTCGAAGGCCTTGAGGTACTCGACCAGCGAGCCCGTGTTGCGCCCGAGGTTCATCGCGTCGGTGAGCCCCTCCTTCGTGGTCGAAGGGAGCTCGATGTTGTCCTGGCGCGCGAGGTCGAGAATCGTGTCGAGGCGGAGCGACCCGTCGAGGTGCACGTGCAGGTCGGTCTTCGGAAGCCTGCGGATGGCTTCGATGCTGAGTGCTGTCATGGCGGGAGACTACACCAGCGCTCCGCGGGCGGTCGCGAAACTGGTCGCGCGGCGCCCCCTGCTGCTATGCGCTCGGCACCGCCATGAGCTTCCCGCTGAACCCCGCCCAGAAGGCCGCCGTCGAGCACGACACGGGACCCGCCCTCGTGCTCGCGGGCGCAGGCAGCGGCAAGACCCGCGTGATCACCCAGCGCATCGGGCGGCTCATCGATCAGGGCACGCTCCCGCGTCTCATCACCGCGCTCACGTTCACCAACAAGGCCGCGGAGGAGATGCACGAGCGCCTCGTCGCGCTCTGCGGCGAGGCGGGCCGCGAGGTGTGGATCTCGACCTTTCACGCGCTCGGCGGCGAGATCATGCGGCAGACGATGCCGAAGAACGAGCCCTTCGTCGTGTACGACGGGGCCGACACCGCGGGCCTCGTGCGCGAGATCATGCGCGACTTCAAGACCCCCGATCGGCGCTACGACGTGGGGGCCATCATCGCGCGCATCTCGCACGCGAAGAACGCCATGTGCTCGCCCGAGGAGCTCGCCGCGCAGGCGCCGGACTCGGAGTACGACGAGCTCGCGCAGTGGGTGTTTCCCCGGTACGAGGCCGCGCTCAAGCGACTGCGCGCGTTCGACTTCGACGACCTCATCCTCTGGCCGCTCAAGAAGCTCACCGAGGACCGCGAGGTGCGCGACCGATGGCGCGCGAAGATCCGGTACATGCTCGTCGATGAGTTTCAGGACACGAACCGCGCGCAGCTCATGATGGTGAAGGCCCTCGTGGGCGAGCGCGGCAACGTGTTCTGCGTGGGCGACGACGACCAGTCGATCTACGGCTGGCGCGGCGCCGACATCGGGAACGTCATCGATTTCGGGAAGCACTTTCCCGGCGCGAAGACCCTCGCGCTCGAACAGAACTACCGCTCGCGCAAGCCCGTGCTCGACGTGTCGAACTCGGTGATGGAAGGGCAGGTGAGGGCCTTTCCGAAGAAGCTCTTCACCGACAAGCCCGGCGGTCCGCCCGTGAAGATCGTCGACACGGATTCGAGCGAGGGCGAGGTGAAGTTCGTCGTCGACGGCATCCAGAAGCTCGTGCAGGAGGGCTACAAGAAGCGCGAGATCGGGGTGCTCTACCGCTCGAACCAGCTCGCGCGCGCCGTCGAAGAGGCGCTGCGGCTCACGGGCATTCCGTACCGCATCATCGGCGGCAACTCGGTCTTCGAACGCCGCGAGGTGAAGGACCTCATCGCGTACCTTCGCATCTCGCTGCACCCGCAGGACGAGATCGCCGTGCGCCGCGTGGTGAACTACCCGACGCGCGGCGTGGGCGACGTGACCCTCGCGCGGCTCGAACGCTTCGCCCTCGTGCGCGGCATCACGCTCTTCTCGGCCATCGAGCGCGCGGGCGAGATCGACGACATCAACGCGTCGACCAAGGAGTCGCTGCGCAACTTCGTGGGCATCGTGAAGGCCACGCGCGAGAAGATCCACGCGCACACGGCCCTCGTCGACGTGGCGAAGTCGGTGTGCGGTGCCATCAAGCTCAAGGAGGACATCGTCGCCGCCGGGCCCACCGCGGTCGCCGCCGCGAAGCGATGGACCAACGTCGAGATGCTCTACCGCACGCTCGAGAAGAGCGACGCGAAGACGCCCGGCGAGGTGAGCCAGGTGCTCACGCGGCTCACGCTGCGCTTCGCCGAAGAGGAAGAAGACCAGGGCGATCGCGTGACGCTCAGCACGCTCCACGGCTCGAAGGGGCTGGAGTTCGGCACGGTGTATTTCATCGGCTGCGACGAGGGGATCATTCCGCACTCGCGCACCGAGAACCCGAAGGCCACCGACGTGCTCGCGACCATCGACGGCACCGAGGAGCGGCGGCTCTTCTACGTGGGCGTCACCCGCGCGAAGGAGCACCTCTACCTCGTGCGCGCGAAGACCCGCTCGGGCAAGGGGCCGCCGCGGGCCACGACGCCGTCGCGCTTCCTGGCCTTTCCGAAGTTCCCGCCGGGCACGCTGGAGCGCATGTCGTACGACTCGCAGGCGCCGCTGCCGCCGCAGGAGATCGCCGCGCAGGCGCGCAAGTTTCGCGAGTCGCTCCTCGCGCTGAAAAAGAAGTGATTCCCGTCGGTTGCGCGCCGACCGTCGGCCCGTCGCGTCGACTCTGATAGTCTCCGCCGCCCCCATGAGCGCCATCACCGCCACGCCCGTCGTGACCGCCCTCACGATCGCCGGGAGCGACTCGT
Source organism: uncultured Myxococcaceae bacterium (assembly GCA_945952225.1). Lineage (GTDB taxonomy): Bacteria > Myxococcota_A > Polyangia > Polyangiales > CAISKJ01. The sequence continues at coordinate 10,892 of CAMFHP010000022.1, read as the reverse complement.
CTGGCGGGGCCGGCATCCAGGCCGACCTCCGCGCGTTTGAATCCCTCGGCGTGCACGGCGCCAGCGTGCTCACGCTCATCACCGCGCAGGGCACCCGCGGCGTGCGCAAGGTCGAACCGCTCCGCGCCGAGATGGTGCGCGCGCAGCTCGACGCCGTGTTCGAAGACCTCCCGCCGCGCGCGGTGAAGACCGGCGCCCTCGGCAACGCCGCCGTCGTCGAGATCGTGGCCGACGCGCTCCGCACGCAGAACGTTCCGCACCTGGTCATCGACCCGGTGATCAACCCCACGCTGGGCCGCGCGCTCCTCGACGACTCGGGCTTCACGGCCTTCGTGCGAGAGCTCATTCCCATGGCCTCGCTCGTGGTGCCCAACCGCGACGAGGCCTCGCGCCTCGCGGGCCGTCAGGTGAAGACGCTCACGCAGGCGAAGAGCGCGTGCAAGGCCATCGCGGCCCTCGGCGCGCGCGCCGTGCTGCTCAAGGGCGGGCACTTCACCGGCGCCGAGACCGTCGACCTGCTCTACGAGAACAACGAGTTCAGCGAGCTGCGCTCCCCGCGTCTCAACGTGCCGCCGATGCACGGACTCGGGTGCACGCTCTCGGCCCTCGTCGCAGCGCTCCTCGCGCGAGATTTCACCCTCCGCGCCGCCGTCGCGCGCGCCCACGCCATCGTGCACCACGGGCTCGAACACCCGCGCTCCATCGGCGAGGGACTCGCGCTGCCCGGATGGCTCGGCGCCGCCGTCACAGCCTCGGAGCCCGCGCCCGATGCGCTCACCGACGCGCCCGTCGCCGCGCCCTGAACGCGCTCAGCGACCCTTCACGTGGTGGAGCTCGTCGAGGTTCGCGCCGCGCACGTGAAACGCGCGTCCGAAGCCCTGCACGAACGATCCGCGATCGGCGACGGGGGTGAGCGTGACGAAGTGAAAATCGCCGAGGCCCAGCAGCGTGTCGGCGATGGGGTACTTCGCGCGGTAGGCGTCTTCGATGCCCTCGCGCTTCGCCTCGTCACGGGTGAGAAAGCGCGCGGTGCATTGGAGCATCAGGCGCGTGAGGGCGTGGTTGCTCCGCGGGTCTCCGTCGATGGGCGGATCGTGGAGCATCACGGCGCAGCGCGGATCGGCGCGCAGGGCCGCGGTGTGCGGCGAGAGCTCGCTCACGAAGAGGTGCAGTCGCACGGGGTCGCGCGCGCTCACGAAGGGCACGAGCGAGAGGGCCGGATCGCCCCCGTCGAGGGTCGCGAGGCTCGCGACGGCCGCGCGTTCGAGGAGCGCGCGCACCGCGTCAACGGCGTGTGTCATCGCGCGCGCTTGTAGGGCATCGGGGCTTGCGTTTCAATCCGCGCCCTATGCGCAAATGGCTTCTCGCGACCGTGGGCCTGGTGGGGGCGCTCGGGTGCTCCGACAACTCGTCGACGCCGGCTCCGACCGATGGCGGCAGTGACGTTCAAGACGCCGCGCGCGACGCGCAGGGCGACGTGGCCGTCGATGCGAACGTGCCGGGGATTCCCCCGGAGGTGGCGGCGCATCCGACGAGCGCGGCGCCCGAGCGGATCACCGGCCTCGATGGGCCCGTCGACGTGGTCTACGACCGCATGGGCTGGCCGCACATCTACGCGTCGAGCCTCCGCGACGCCGCGCAGGTGCAGGGCTACATCATGGCGCGCGATCGCATGCCGCAGATGGAGATGCTCCGTCGTGTGGCCTCGGGCACGCTGGCCGAGCGCTTCGGCGCGCTCGTGTCGGACACGTCGCTCGTCGACCGCGACCTCGCGGCGCGCGTGCTGGGCCTCCGTCGCGCGGCCAACGCCATGTGGACGGCCATGCAGCCGGGCCGCGACCGCACGCTGCTGGAGTACTTCGCGCGCGGCGTGAACCGCTACCTCGGCGACGTGCGCGACGGCAACGTGACCCTGCCGAGCGAGACCGCGCTGGTCATCGATCAGAGCACCCCCGAGTGGACGCCCGTCGACTCGCTGGTCATCGGTCGCTACCAGTCGTACTCGCTCTCGTACGACGCCGACGACGACGTGAGCACCTCGCTGCTCCAGGATCGCGCGCAGTCGGTGTTCGAGACCGCGCCCATGACCGAGGCCGCGCGCTTCGCACGACGGGGCTTTCTCGCCGACGTGCTGCGCTGGGCGCCGCAGTCGCCGGTGCCCGTGGTCGAGGGCTTCTTCGCGCAGCCCGGCGGCATGGCGTTGCAGTACCGACCCGAGGTGGCGCACCCGGCGATTCCGCGGCGCGTGGCCGATGCGACGGCGAACTTTCGACGCCTCGCGCGCGAGATCGCGGAGTACTGGGGCGACGAGAGCCGCGGGAGCAACAACTGGGTGGTGCACCCCTCGGCGTCGATGTCGGGCCGCGCGCTGCTCGCCAACGATCCGCACCTCTCGCTCACGTCGCCCGCGATCTGGTGGGGCAATCACATCACGGTCACCACCGGGCCCGACGCGGTCGATGTGACGGGCACGACGTTCCCGGGCATTCCCGGTGTGGTCATCGGGTTCACGCCGCGCCTCGCGTGGGGCGTGACCACGGCGGGCTACGACGTCACCGACGTGTACGCCGAGACGGTCACCCCGGGCACCGGCGGCGCGCCCGACACCGTGCGCTTCAACGGCATGCAGGTGCCCATCGAGGTGCACCCCGAGGCCGTCGACACGGGCGCGGGCACGTACATGGCCCCGCTGGAGTTCGTGCCCCATCACGGCCCGGTGATCCCCGAGATTCGCAACGGGCGCATCGTGCCGCGCACGGGCACGCGCGCGCTCACCATCAAGTGGACGGGGCATCAGCCCACGACGGAGCTCGCGGCGTTTCTCGCGCTCGCCTATGCGCGCAACGCGGCGGAGGGAAGGACCGCCGTGGAGGCCTTCGGCGTGGGCGCGCAGAACTTCGTGATCGCCGACATCGAAGGCAACGTGGAGTACTCGAGCCACGCGGTGATTCCCATTCGCGCGGCGGGCGCGCTCACGTGGACGCCCACGAACCTCACGGGCACGCACCCCTGCGCGGTGCTCCCCGGCACGGGCGAAGCCGAGTGGACGGGGAATGTCGCGAGCCGGAACATCCCGCAGGCCACGCTCTCGGCGAGGCTTCCGTTCCTCGCGACGGCGAACAACGACCAGGCGGGCGTGACCTTCGACGGCAACCCCTTCGACGCGCCCTCGTACCTCGGCTGCTACTACCCCTCGGGCTGGCGTCAGGAGCGCATCGTCACGCGCCTCCGCGCCCTCGGCACCCGCGTCACGCTCGACGACATGAAGGCCATCCAGGCCGACGCGCAGGTCGAAGCGGGCGCGCGGTTCCGTCCCTTCCTCGCCGCGGCGATGACGCGCCTCGAAGCCGAGTGGACGACGCCCAACACGCACGCCGACCTCGCCGCGCTCGCGACCGCGCTTCGTCCGCGCCAGGCCGCGATCCGCGACGCCGCGAGCCGCATCGCGATGTGGTCCCTCGACTCGCCCACGGGCACCGACGCGGGCGCCACGGACGCGCAGCGCCGCGACGCCATCGCGACGACGATCTTTCACACCTGGCTCGGTCGTGTGCTCACGGGCACGCTCGCCGACGAGCTCACGGCCCTCAACGCGGGCCAGGCGAACTCGGTGGGCGTCGACCGCGTGCGCGTGGTGCTCCATCTTCTCGAACACCCCAACGACCTGCGCGCGCGCAACGCGACGACCATGCAGAGCGCCCTCTGGGACGACATGGCCACCGCCGACGTGAACGAGTCGAAGGACTACATCCTCCTGCGCGCGCTCGATCAGGCGCTCACCGCGTTGCAGACGGCCACCATGTCGGCGGACGCGAGCACGTGGCTCTGGGGCAGGCTCCACACCGTGCGCTTCGGGAGCATCATTCCGGGCCCCGGCGAGGCGCTCTCGATCCCGCCGTCGGGTGACACGATGTTCCCCAACGGCTTTCCGCGGCACGGCGGACTCGACGTGGTCGACGCCTCGCAGCCGGGCCTCGGGGGCACGAACTTCTCGTTCGGTTCGGGCGCGTCGCAGCGCTTCGTCGTCGAGCTCGACCCCGCGGGACCGCGCGCGTTCAACGCCATTCCCGGTGGTCAGTCGATGGTGCGGAACAACTCGCACTTCCGCGACGGCGCCGAGCTCTGGCGCCAGAACCAGTACCACCCCGTGCCCCTGCGCGTGACCGACGTGGTCGCCGCCTCCGAGCGCCACCTGCGCTTCACGCCCTGACGAACACTCCCACGACGTGACCGACGGTCCGCTGCGACGATGCCCGCTACGGCGTCACTCCGCAGCGGGCCGCGATCGACGGACGGAGCCGCGCGGCGAACACGGCCACGGCGCGTCCGTTCGCGAAGCTGCGCATGATGGCGCTCTCGCGGACGGAGTACATCCGCACGGGCGCGAGCTCGAACGCGGGCGCGAGCTTCTCGGCCCACCACGGCGGCGTCACGATGAGCGTCGGGCGGCGTCGCGCGATGGCGCAGGTGCGCTCGCGGGTCGTGCGCGCGAAGGCCACGTCGGCGTCGTTGAGCCCGTAGAGGTCCACCACGGTGCGCTCGCCGAAGTAGCGCATGGCGCCGGCGCCCTCGACGGCCACCACGGTGTCGGGCGTGGTGAAGCGCGCCACGTCGCGCGCGGGGTCGGTGTGCAGCGCGCGAATCTCTTCGCAGTGCGTGCGATGCGCGTGGAGCGACGAGGCCACACACGCCGCGAGAAAGAGCGCGCACGCGCCGCCCACGAGCGTCTTCGAAGCGCGCGAGGGGAGGCGTTCGAAGAGCGCGTCGACGCCAACACCCGCGCAGGCCGACGCGAGCAGCGAGAAGGGGAGAAAATAGCGGAGCTGAAAGAAGGTCACGCCCTCGAAGAGCGGACGGCTCAGGGCCACCGCGGCCACGCCGAGCACCGCCGCAGTGAGCACCGTGAGACCGCCGCGATCGCGCGCCCTCCACGCGCCGAGGAGCGCGAGCGGGCCTGCGAGCACGACCTGCGGAACGCCCTCTCCCCACAGCACATCGCGCAGAAACACCGGCGCGTTGGCCGCGAGCGAGACCCCGGTGGCCTTCACGTAGAAGGTGTTGGGCAGCGGGTGTCCCGTGATGCGGAGGTTGATCGTCGCCCACAGCGCGGCGGCGAGCGCGGGCGGCACGCACAGGGCGGCGAGCGACGTCGCGCGCTCGGTGGTGCTTCCCGGAGCGCGCGCGAGGGGCCACGCGAGGCAGGGCGCGAGGGCGGCGCACTCGGGACGGGCGAGGCACGCGGCGGCGAACCAGAGGCCCGCGAGGGGCGCGCGCTGCGAGAGCGCGGCGTGGAGGGCGCTCGCGGCGCAGGCGAGGGCGAGGGAGGCCTCCATGCCCGACACGGCGGCGATGGCTGCGGACCACGAGAGCGTCGCGAAGGCGGCGGCGGCGAGGGCGCCCGGGACCGAGGCCCCGAGGAGGCGCGCGATGCGGGCGAGCTGCGCGGCGGCGACGGCGCTCCACGCGATGGAGACGAGCTTGGCGCCGAGCGCGTCGGGGAGGTGCAGGAGCGACGCGAGGGCGCGACCAGGGAGCGCGGTGACGAGCCACAGGAGGCTCGAAAAGCCCGCCTCGGGGCGTCCGGGGTTGTAGGCCAGCGTGCCCGTGGTCGCGAGGGAGCGCGCGTAGACCTGGTGGATCCATCCGTCGTCGAGGGGAAACTCGTCGAGGCCCCGCGCGCCCGCGTGGGCGAGGAGCACGATGGCGGTGACGGCCGTGAGCGCGACGCCGACGCCCACGATCACCCGGGACTCGGTGCGTGCGGGGTTCACGGTGTGGTGTGTGTGTGCGGTGGAGGGAGTGCGCTCAGCGCGCGACGGGCGAGGCCACGCGCATGCGCTCGACGAAGTTGTCGTAGGTGCGCTGGAGGCCTTCGAGGAGCGGCACCGAGGGCTCGAAGCCGATCTGGGCCTTGGCGCGGGTGATGTCGGGGCAGCGGCGCCGCGGGTCGTCGTTGGGGAGCGGGCGGTGCACGAGCGTGACGTCGCGCTTCGCGACCTGCATCACCGCGCGGGCGAGCTCGATCATGGTGACCTCGACGGGGTTGCCGAGGTTCAGCGGCGTCTCGATCTGCGGCGCCATCGCGACGCGGAAGATGCCCTCGATGAGGTCGTTCACGTAGCAGAACGAGCGCGACTGCTCGCCGGAGCCGTAGAGGGTGATCGCGTCGCCGCGGATCGCCTGCACGAGGAAGTTCGACACCACCCGTCCGTCGTTGAACGACATGCGCGGACCGTAGGTGTTGAAGATGCGCACGATGCGGGTGTCGGCGTTGTGCACGCGCGCGGCGTCACGAAGCACCGTCTCGGCGGCGCGCTTGCCTTCGTCGTAGCAGCTCCGGTCGCCGATGGGGTTGACGTGTCCCCAGTAGGTCTCCTGCTGCGGGTGCTCGTGGGGATCGCCGTACACCTCGGAGGTGCTCGCGTGCACGATGCGGCAGCCGCGGAGGCGCGCGTGTTCGACGAGGCGCACGGCGCCGAGCACGCTGGTGGTGAGCGTCGCGTAGGGGTCGCTCTGGTAGTGCACGGGCGACGCGGGGCACGCGAAGTTGAAGATCACCTCGGCGTAGACGCGCAGCGGCTCGCGCACGTCGCCGATCTCGAAGTGAAAGTGCGGCGAGCGCCCGGCGTCGGCGAGGTTGCCGAGGTCGCCGGTCATCAGGTTGTCGAGGCCCACGACCTCGAAGCCTTCGGCCAGCAGCCGGTCGACCAGGTGCGATCCGAGGAAGCCTGCGGCGCCGGTGACGAGCACCGTCTTGCGAGTCGATCCGAGTCCCACGGAGGCACTACTCCTGAGCGAGTGTTGGCGTGACGAGGCGATGAGGGCGAGAGGCGGTTGTGCCACCGTTCTTCGCCGCGTCGCAAGCGCAAGCGCACGGGCCCGCACGCGTCGCGCAGGGCCGTCACACCGCGTCGGGTTCTCAGCGCTCGGGGGCGTCGAGCTTGAGGGCGCGCTCGGCGAGGAGGCACGCGCCGCCGAGGGCCGCGAGCCCCATCATCATCGCGAAGACCAGCAGCGAGGTCGCCACCGCCGCGTCGGCCGCCACGCCCACGAGCCCGAACATGTAGCGGAACACCAGCTCGCGCTGTCCGAGGCCGCCGGGCGTGAGCGGGATGTACGTCGTGAGGATGATCGCGGGCACCACGCGCGCGCACACCAGCAGCGTCACCGCGGGCGCGAGGGGCTGCACCAGCATCGCGACGGAGAGCACCACGAGGCCCTGCACCACCACCGACTGCGCCACGCACAGGAGCAGCCCGAGCCACGAGCGCGCCGGGGGAACGCGCAGCACGATCGCGCCGGCCACGGGCACCTTCGCGACGAGCGCGCGCAGCGAGGGCCAGCGCGTGAGGGCCCACGGCGTCGCGAGCACCACCACCGAGAAGCCCAGCGCGCCGAGGAGGCCGAGCTCCAACACCTTCGCGACCATGTCGTCGCGGAGCGTGTCGCCGGTGGCCACCGCGATGGCGGCCACGATGCACAGCCCGAGGAGCCCCGAGACGCGCTCCAGAAAGATCACCGTGAGCGAGGTGACCATGTCGAGCGTGCCGCGCAGGCGGTGGGCGCGCACGGCGTCTCCCGCGACGCCGCTCGGGAGCATGTTGAAGTACATCCCCACGAGGTTGTGGCGCAGGAGCGTGGGGACGGGCGGCGTCTCCGTGGCTCCGTAGGCGCGCATGAGCGTGCGCCAGCGCACCGAGGCCACCACCACCGAGAGCAGCAGCGTGGCGAACGACGTCGCGAGCCCGCGGGCCCCCACGTCGTGCGCGCGCGCGGCCACGTCGGCCACGTCGACCTTCTTCGCGAGCCACACGAGCGGGAGCAGCGCGAGGGCGAGGCGGGCGATGCGTCCGGGCCACCCCTGCCAGGCCGCGCGGAGCCCCGTGGGCGGCGGCGGAGGCATCGAGGAGGCGTCGGTCACGGGCGTGTCGGCGGCGGTCGTAGGGGGCACTGGAGAGGGGCGCGGTGAGGAGTGCGGTGACGAAGGGAGAGGAGGGGGCTACTGCGCGCCGAACACCACGGTGAGCGACTGGCCCGCGGAGAGGGTCACCGAGCGCGTGCGTGTGGGCGCGTCGGGGCTCGCGCACACGACCCGGTGCGAGCCGGGGTTGAGCGTGATCGAGGCCACGGGGGTCTGGCCGTAGGGGTGGCCGTCGACGGTGACGTTGCACCACGGGTTCGCGCCCACGCGGAGGTGCCCCGGCGGTCCATCGGGCGCGGGCGTCGGAGGCCGCGGCGTGGGCGTGTGGGGCGCGGGCTCGGCGCGTCCTGCGGGGGCGAGGCGCACGGCGCGGAGGTTCACGGTGCCGCCCGCGGTGAGGCGCACGGCGCGGGTCACGCCGTCGAAGCCCGGGGCCATCACGGTCACGGGGATCGAGTGGGCCTGGGCCATCACGCGGATGCGGTACGGGCTGCCGGTGCTGTAGTCGCGATCGCCCACGTGAACGCGCGCGGTGGTGGGCTCGGTGGTGAGCTCAAGCCACGCTTCGCCGGGCGCGAGGGGGCGCTCTTGAAGCGTGATCGCGCGGGTCTCGACGCGGCCCGCGGTGCCCGTGAAGGTGAAGGTCTCGTCGCGGTGATCGGGGGAGCGAACCACCACGGTGTGCTCCACCGAGGGGGCGAGCTCGGGCACGGTGAGGGGCGTGGTTCCCTGGGCCTCGCGGCCGTCGACGAGCACGCGCGCGCCGGGCGGCGTGGTGGTCACTTCGAGCACGGCGAAGCCCGCAGCGCGGGCGCGGACGAGCGTGGCCTCGATGGTGCGCGACGTGTGGGCCGAGGCGAGCAGGGCCTCGTCGGTGAAGGGCTCGTAGCCCTCGGCCGTGATGCGCACGCGGTAGCGCGCCGACGGTCCCGTGCCGAGCCCCTCGAACACGTGCGGCGTGCGGAACGAAGTGGGCGCGTCGTCGAGGAAGATGTGCGCCCCCTCGGGCGTCGAGCGCACCGTGAGGGTGCCCGTGCGCGACTCGGCGCTCGCGCGGGCGTCGGCGTTGTCGCGTCCCGAGCGCCACACGGCCCACGCGCCTCCCGCGAGGAGCGCCGCGAGCACGCCCGAGAGCGCCACCCAGGGCGCGCGCTGCGTGGGGGGCGGAGGCGGCGCGACGGGCACCACCGAGGCCGTCGGCGGCGACGGGTCTTCGGGCGGCAGCTCGCCGATGGCGCGCTGCACGTCGGCGAGCTCGGCCTCGTGCTCCACGAGTTGCTCGGCGAAGAGCATCTTCATCCATTCGCCGAGGGCCACCGTCGACATCGGGATGCGCTCGTTGCGCGCCACGGCTTCGAGGTCGGCGTGAAGTTCGCGGGCGCTCTGGTAGCGCTCCTCGCGGTCGGGCGCGAGGGCGCGGGTGATCACCGCGTCGAGCTCGGGTCCGATGCGCGGGTTCACCTCGGCGGCGCGCGGGTACTGCCCGGCGGTGATCATCGCGAGGGTGTCGGCGTCGCTCGTGCCGCGAAAGAGCCTGCGCCCGGTGCAGAGCTCGAAGAGCATGATGCCCAGCGAGAAGATGTCGCTGCGGTGGTCGAGGTCGTCGCCGCGGGCCTGCTCGGGCGACATGTACGGGATCTTGCCCTTGACCTTCCCCTGGTCGCTGCCGTCACCCGCATCGCTGGGCCGTCGCACGGAGCCGCTCGTGGTGTCGCCCTCGACGCGCGCGGGGCGCACGGAGCCCGTGCGGTGCTCGGCCTCGGGGTCGGGGGTCGAGAGGCGGGCCTTGGCGATGCCGAAGTCCACCACCTTCACGTCGCCCGTGAAGGTCACCACGATGTTCTGCGGGGAGATGTCGCGGTGCACGACGCCGAGCGCGTGGCCCTGGAGGTCTTTCTTCTCGTGGGCGTACGCGAGCCCCGCGGCCACGCCCGCGCCGATGGCCAGCGCGTGCTCCAGCGGGAACTCGGTCACCCCCTTGGGCTTCATCGCGCGCACCACCGCACGGAGGTCTTCGCCGTGGATGTGCTCCATCGCGATGAAGTACTCGCCGTCGACCTGGCCCACGTCGAACACCGTCACGATGTTCGGGTGCGCGAAGGTCATCGCGATGCGCGCTTCCTTCAGCAGCATCTCGATGTAGCCCTGATCGCGGCCGTACTCGGGCAGGATGCGCTTGATCACCAGCAGCCGCTCGATGCCCGCGAACGACCGATGCAGCGCGAGGTAGAGCACCGCCATGCCGCCCGCCGCCATGCGACGGATGAGCGTGTACTTTCCGAAGCGACGCGGCAGCGGCTCGCTCGGGATGGAGCCCTCGGCGCGGGGCGAGGCGTTGCGCGCGGCGGCGTCGGTCACTGAAGATCTCGCGGGAAAAATAGGGCGAAACGGCGGTACAGACGGGCGCGCGCATCGTGTACGGGATGCACGTCCACTGTCAATTGTCGCGGCGCGCTGCGGGGCGCCGCGCTCAGTGGGGGAAGCACACGCGCATGAGCCCGGTGCGCGGGTCGAGCTCGCCGCAGGGCACCTCGCCGTGTCCGCTGGTCTGCGTCGCGGGGCGCGGCGTGGGCGACGTGGGGCGCGCGGGCTGCGCCAGCGGCGAGGGCGCGCGCGACGACAGACGGATCACCTCGTCGTCGCGCGTGGCCGTGGCGGTCACGGTGAACGTTCCGCGGCGGCCCTGTGCGGTCACCCGCAGGGGCGCGTCGGCCACCACGGAGCGCACACAATCGTCGGCCTCGGCGCAGGGCTCGATGGCGGCGCGTCCCGCGACGTTGTCGGCGTACGCGAAGGTCACCGACGCGTGGGCGAGGGCCCCGTCGGGCGACACCTGCACGCGCACCATGCGGGGCGGCGGAGGCAGCGGCGCCACCGGGGGCGTGGGCCGCGCGGTGGGCGTCGTGTCGACCGCCCCGCCGTCGACGGACACCTCGGCCCAGGGGCGCGCCAACACCCGGAGGTAGCCCAC